>CAKOQK010000009.1 GCA_934101225.1 uncultured Bacilli bacterium
GAGTGATATTTTATTTTCTTTTTATCTAATACTTTGATTAATTCTTTTTCTAATTCATTAAACTCTCCGCAATTAAATACTACATTTTTCACTTTATAATTATTTATTAAATAAATACTATCTCCCATATGATCAAAGTCTCCATGAGTTAATATTAAATAATCTATATGAGAATAACCTAGTGACTTCAAAAGCTTAATACTTCCTGAACTAACAAAATAATTACTTATGCCGCCAGTGTCAATCATTACTATCTCATCATTATATATAACTAAAGATGAATCACCTTGACCAACATCAAGATAATAAACGTAATTATTATAATCTATAAATGGTTTTAATTTAAATGATAGAAGATATAAACAAGCTATTAAAATACATTTCTTATTGTTAGATTCAATGTATAAATAAATAAAAATATAATAAATTAAATAAAAGATAATATTAACTTTAGGTATAATTATGTTTAATGAAAATATGCTACTTAAATTGTTAATGAACTCAAGTAAATTTATAGTTAAGTTATAGATAGGTTCTAAAAACTTTAAAATAAATGTTAATAAGCTTAAAGGATAAATAATAAATGTAATTAAAGGAACATTTATTAAATTATTTAAAATAGATAATAAGTTTAATTCATAATTATTGTATAGAGTTATTGGTAAACTAAATAAAAGGGCTACAGATGATGTTATAAATAGATTGTAAAAATAATTCTTTTTATAATATTTAGTGCTTACTATTAAACCAAATGTAACTAAACTCGAATACTGAAAACCTATATCAAAAATAATTAAGGGGTTATAAATCATTATTATGGATAAGGTTATTATCAAGGTATTTTTGGTACTTATATTTAAATCTAGTTTCTTATTTAATTTAAGGATAATAAAAAAGATTATTGTCCTTAGGATACTTGCTGAAAAGTTAGTTAAAGTTACATAAAATAATAGAAACATAATAACTATTAGATCTTTATGTTTAAATTTATTTACTAATTTATAAATTATTAATGAAAGCATACTAATATGCATACCACTTAAGGCAAATAGATGACTTATCCCATTATTTTGATAGGTTTTATAAAATTCTAAATCGGTTTTATCACCAATTATAAAGGCATTTAAATAACCTTTGTTTTTATAATTATTTGTTTTATTTAAAATATGTTTTTTTACCTTATATATAATGTTTTGATTCTTTTTTATTATTTTTAATTCTTTTGCATACATAATATAAAATATATGATTGTTATATAAATATTTTTGATAGTCAAAATTGTTAGGAATAGTTGCTTTTTTAGGTAGAACATATTCCCCACTTACTACTACTTTATCACCTAATTCGAGATTATCAATATTATTTATATAGACTATTAATTTTTCTTTACCTTTAATAGTTAATTTAAAGGAGTTTTCTTTTTTAATTATGGTAGTTACTATACCAGTAAAATCTTCATTTACATTAATCTTACTGGTATAGCCTATCATTACTTTAATACCAACATATAAAATGGTAACTATTAATAGACAATAAAATATTACATTAGATTGTAATAGTATCTTTAATCTTGTCATAGATTGTTTTACTAATTCCACTTACATTCATAATATCTTCAATGGTTTTAAAATTACCATTTTTAGTACGATATTCAATTATAGCATCTGCTTTACTTGAACCAATACCACTGATAGTCATAAGTCTTTCTTTATTATCAGTATTGATATTGATTTTAGATGTTTCATTATTCGTTGATTCATTAGTAGTATTTTTATCAACACAGTTATTAATTTCAATAGTTTCACATTTGCACTCTGAAGCATTGCTTACTGGCTCTAAAGCTTTTGTAGTTGTTAACTCATTTTTGCTAAATACATAAATAACCATTTCATTAGTTAACTTTTTACTAAGATTTAAATTATTTGTAGTTGCATTTTTAGTTAAACCGCCAGCTTTATTAATAGCGTCGATAATTTTATCACCTTCGGTAAATTCATATACACCCGGTTTTTTAACACTACCTTTGATATCAAAATATAGCTTAGTATTTTCTTCTTTAACCGCTGATGTAGGACTTGTTGTTTCTGCTAAAACTTCAGTTATAACTGAATCATTATTATTTAACATAAAATAACCAATTCCTGCCACGACAAAAAGAACAAGACATGATGCTAATATTAAATATTTTTTATAATATGATATCTTTTCCATTTTTTACCTCCTCTATATATATTTAGTACAAAGATACCCAATTTACTTGTTTTTTTTAAATTTTTTTGTTAAAAGTGTAATTTCTTTGATATTTCCAATAAAATTTAGGCAATTTTTAAAAATCTGATCAATATTATGAACATATTTTATTTTTTTAAAATTAGGTCTTTCAAGATATCTTTCTAGTAAAAATTTATAATAAATTATTTTAATATTTAAAAGTTCTTCATAAGTTTTATAAAAACTTAAAATAATTATATTTAATAAATCTAGGGATGGATTACTTGTTATCACTAATAAAAATAATAAAATTATACTTATAATACATTTTAAATATATACTTAATTTAAATGGTAAAAAGGTTTCTAATATATAAGATAATAACTGAGAGCCATCTAAAGGAATAATAGGTAATAAGTTAAATAAGATAATGTATTTGTTGTATTTAAGAAAAATTTGATATGTTAAATAAGTTATAAATCCTTGTTTAGATAAAAAAATAAATATTATGTACAAAATAATTTGAAATAATACGCCAGCGGTTGCAATTAATATTTTTTTAAAAGTATTTTCATTATATTTTAAATCACTATCAATAATACTTCCAAATGGTAAGATTGTTAATTTAGATACTTTTATTTTAAATAATTTCATCATAAATAAATGACCTAAATCATGAAATAATATAATTGTTAAGATAATTAAAAAATAATTAAAACGACCACATAAGAAAGTAATTAAGGTTAAAATAATTGTTAAAGGATGGATATTTATTTTCATATAATAATTTATTCTAAATAAAAAGATAATATTTCTAAATTATAAATAATCATTATAATCTAAAAATTTATTATCTTTCATAAATAAGACATATAATTTGTTATCTTTAGCATGGCCTATAATATTTTTATCTTCAACATAGTCATATAACTTAACTCCAATATCAGTAATATTGCTATACCAATAATCTACTCCGTCCATTCCTTGAATAATAATAGTGCTGCCATATTCTTCTTTTTCACCTATAAAAACTACTATTCCACTTTTAAAAGGATATACGCTGTTAATATCATTTAGGACGGCACCATTTTTGTATGTATTAAAAGAAGTATACTTTATTTCTTTATTAACTGAGGTTACATTTTCATCAACATAAAAGGTTTTACCAAAGTGTTTATTAATAAAATTACTTATTTTACTAAAATTTAAGTTTTTATCGTAAACATTGTTTTTATAAAATAAAAGAAATTTATCACTTCGATTTATAGATATACCAACAATTAGAAATAAAACAATACTTATTAATACTCTTATAAATAAAGACTTAACATATTTTTTCTTATTCATAAATTTCATTCTTTCTATCTATTATTTTTAAACTTATATAATAATATATTAGGTTTAATGGTAAATTATTAATTAAATATTTGATTATATATAAATTGAATTTATTAAAGATACTATATAGAATAATGCTAAATAAGAAATAATATATTATTGATAATATGTATTTATTTATAAAACAAGCGTTTATTCTTTTTAAAATAGACTTATTTAAATAATATAAAATAATTATAATCATAGATATAAAAGGAATACCATTAATAATTAAGTCTAATAATAAGATATAGTACATTAATTTATCGTTTATAATAAATATAAAAATAATTATAGATACTAAATAGATATTAAAATAATTAACTGATAGAAAATCTAATAACATATTAAACGCTTCTTACTAGAACATAATCAATATTTTTTAAATCTATTGGTTTTACGGTTATTGTTGTATTTAAATCCATATTATCTATTTTTATTACTTTGCCAATATAAGAATTGTTAACACTATAAACGGAATCATTTAGGTTAGCGTTATCTATTTCACTTATAATTATATTATTATCTTTATCACTTGAAATAATTTTACCATAGTTATTATTTATTCTTACTGGTACTTTAGTATTATAGATGTAACTTATTTCTGAATACTTATTATTTATTTTAGAAATATAACCTATTAATCCTTCTTTTGTTAATACTTCATCATACAAATTATAGTTATCACCATTAATTATTAATTTATCGAATCCATAATTATTTTTATATACGTTTGTAATTATGTATGTTTCATCGATATTAATGTTATTTTTAAAATCTAATAATTTATTATATTCTTCTTTTAAGCGAGTTATTTCATTATTTAAATAGTTTATTTCTAAGGTATTATCTTTGTTTAGAAATATTTTAAATGTATTATTAATTAGATTTAAGATAGAATTACAAGATATAATTATTATAAATAAAATAAGAAAAAAGATTGATTTATTTTTCATAGATTATTTCACCTTCAAAAAAACTATAAAATGATTTGCCACTAGTTATAATGTGATCTAATAATGGAATTTCAACCGCGTTTGCAGCCACTATTAGTTTATTGGTTAGAATTTTATCTGCATCTGATGGACTTAAATTACCTGATGGATGATTATGCATTATGATAATGCCTGATGCTCTTAATTTAAGGGCATAATTTAGTATTTCTTTAATGCTTACTAAACTAGCCATATCAGTACCTTTAAACATGATTTTATAGTCAATTAATTTTTTAGCATTATTAACTAATATAACAAGTAAATTTTCTTGTTTTAAGCTAGCAATAAGATTAGAAAAATATTTATTAACTAAGGTACTGTTTTTTAATGATAACTTATTTTCAATTGTTAGGTTACTTACTCTTTTACCTAGTTCAATAGCGGCAACTAGATTTATTGCTTTAACTATTCCTATTCCTTTAATTCTGGTTAGTTCTTGAACGTTTAAATCACTTAAATCATTTAAATTTTTAATTTCTTTTAAAACATTAATACTTAATTCTCTAACATTTAAATTTTTAGTTCCAGTTCCTAATATTATTGAAATTAAATCTTCATTAGATAAATTATCTACTCCATATTTTAACAATCTTTCTCTAGGACGCTCATTTTTAGGAATTTCTTTTATTTTCATACTTCACCTCCATAACTTTCCATAATAACTTCATTGATTGCTTTAAAAGCATCATCACTTACTTCAATCATACTTTTTTCATATTTATTTAAGGCTTTTATTAATCCATTATCTTTTACTAATATTTCTTTTTTATAAAAGGCAATATTATTTTTATTAAGGTAATCTTCCATTTTAGATATTGTCTCATTATTAGATAGAATACTATAATAAAGTCTATAAACATCATCATCTTTAATAATGATTGATGATGGATATTTTTTACTATATTCTTTGGCAAGTGTAATGTTATTATATACACCTAATTGAAAGCCAGTCATCTTAATATTTTGATAATCAAAGATAAGATTTGAGATTAAATAGCCAAGTATAACTGCTAGTATGTAAGGAATTATTTTTTTCATTTATTATCACCAAGAATAATATACGACTTATTTTCTAAATATTTTGTCGTTAAATGTTTTAATTCCTCTATAATTATATATTACACAAAGATACTACTTTTACTTGTTTTTCCATTAAAAAAAGTTGCATTTTTGCAACTTATGATAATTTTTCCTTAACTATTTTGCTTACTTTAGCCATATCGCATCTAGCACCATATTCGCTAGATATAGTTTTAATTACTAATCCCATTTGTTTAACACTATCAGCGTTTAATTTAGCAATTGTTTCAGTAATTACTTTTTCTAATTCTTCATCAGATAATTCTTCTGGTAAATAAGCATTTAAAATATCTATTTCTTTTTGTAATGAATCAGCTAAATCCATACGATTATAACTAGCATATTCATTCATTGAATCTTTTCTAGTTTTAACTTGTTTTTTAATTATTGCTAAAACTTCATCATCAGTTAAAGGACTTTTTTTATTAATTTCTTCATTTTTTAAAGCACTTTTAAGCATTCTTAATACTGAAAGTCTAAAAGCATCTTTATTTTTCATAGCCTCAGTTAAATCTTTTGTTACTTTTTCAAACATTTTCATTACCTAGTTTCTATTTAATTCTTAAGCGTTTCTTTTTTTACGATTTTTCTTACGGAAATTTTTAAGCATTTCCTTTTCGTTGTTTCTTCTACGTACTCCTGGTTTTTCGTAAGCTCTATGTTTTTTCATTTCAGAAGGGACACCGCTACGATTTACACCAACTGTGAATCTTTTGATTAATTTATCAATATCTTCACCATTTCTAGCTACTACCTTTGTCATTATTATTCCCTCCCTTCAAAGTCAAATATATTATATCACTTAAATTTAAATGGTACAACCAAAATATTTTATTATTTTCTATATTATTTACAAAATTTGCTGTTAATTTATAAATCTTTAATTATTTTATAGAATATATTTAAATTTAGTAAAATAAATTTATTTTTTCTTTTTGTTTATTAACTTTTTACTTTCCTCTTTTTTCTCGTTATTATCTATTAATAATTCAGATTCTATTATTTCACGATTATCATTAAAAAATTTTTTAAGAAATTCTAATTGTTCCTTTTCAGACATCTTATCAAATTCAGATTGATCTATATTTAAATCAGGTATTTTTATAATTTCAATATTTTTATTTTCAATATCTTTATTATCTTCTTTTTCATTTTCATCCGCAATTATTTTGCTATTATCAATATGTTTATCACTATATATAGATTTCAATTCTTTATAAAACCAATCAAAATTAAAAAGATAGTTAATTGTAGTAGTTAAATTAATAATTGGGATAAAAAATATTAAACCTCTAATTACTAAATTTAAAAAATTTATAAGGATATTGTCATTTTCCGAAATAGTATATCCTTCTTTTTCTAACTTATATTCAGCATAAGGATAAATAATACAGTTTGTAATTATATTACAAACTACCGAAATATATAAGTTAGTTTTTAATATAAATATTAAAATGTTTAATAACATTTTGCATACACCTCTTTAACAAATATAATATTTTATAGTTTTATATAAATTTTTATGGAATCATTTTCTTTTGCTTTAAAATGCTCAATTTATACTCACTATTCCTTTTGAATTTATAATAACATACTGTTTTGATAAATAAAACAAAAAACTCACATATAGTGAGAATTATTTTATTTATGCACGAGATACATACTTTCCATCTTTAGTTGATACAATTATTGTTTCTCCTTCAGATATGAACATCGGAACTTTAATTGTATAACCTGATTCAATTGTAGCATCTTTCATAGCATTATTAGTTGTATTTCCTTTAACAGCGTCAGTTGTTTCAGTAACTTTGTAATCAATTTTTTCAGGAAGAACAATTCCAAGAATTTCTCCTTCATACATTTGAATTTCAATAACTAAACCTTCTTTTAAGAATTTAGCATCATCACCAATTATTGATGATGAAACTTCCATTTGAGAATAATCATTAGTATTCATAAATACAAAGTTATCATTTTCTTTGTATAAAAATTGCATTTGCATTTTTTCAACATGAGCTTTTTCTAATTTTAAGTTAGTATTAAAAGTATCTTCAATAGTAGATCCCGTTCTTAAATCACGATATTTAATTCTAACAAAAGCAGGGCCTTTTCCTGGTTTAACATGTTGAAAATCAACAACAGTTACTAATTTACCTTCTAATATTAAAGTCATACCATTTTTAATATCATTAATATTTACATTCATAACTTTATTTCCTTACCTTTTAATTATTTGCTTTCTTTAAAAACTTGTACTTTACGACAATTATTACAGAATTTCTTAATTTCTAATTTATCTGGAGTGTTTGCTTTATTCTTTTCAGATGGTCTAGTATAATGACCACAAACTGTACATTTTAACGCAATTGGTTCACGATTTTCATTTTTCTTTGCCATTTTTATTCCTCCTTTTTTTCACCTAACGAAAGTATTATAACACACGAATTATACTAATTCAAACTATTTTTCTATGCTTTTTTATTGTTTTAACATTTTCTACCAATTTTCTCACCTAATTTAACAATTGTTTCAATGTCATTTGCACTATTAAGTAAGATATCATCATCAATATCAATATTATTAATTATTAAAATTATAGTTGATGCTCCAAACTTAAAATAACCTTTTTCTTCACCTTTTCTAAATTCATAATTACTATGTTCGTTAACTATTTTACCTACCATTAAGGCACCTACTTCAATTTCAATTACATCGCTAAAAGTTTCAGTATGCAAGATAGTCCACTCTCTTTCATTTTGAGTAAAGACTTTTAGATTATTGGTAGCAATTGGTCTTACTGTATGCAAAACTCCTTTTATGTGGTTATTTTCTTCTTGATAGCCTGAGTCTATATATGAATATCTATGATAATCATCAACACATAAACGAAATACGAGAGCATACGCATTATCCATATCTAATTTCATATTAGAATCTATAAGATCATTTAAAGTGTATTTTGAATTTTTAATATTAAACACTAAATCTTTAGTAAGCTTATATACTTTTAGCTTGGCATCACAAGGACTTATTAAATTATATTTGTCTTCATCTATTTTTCTTTTACCTTCTTTTATTTTTCTGGTAAAAAATTCATTAAAAGATTTATAATCTTTCTTTTCATAATCATTCATATTAATATGATTAGTTTTAATGAATTTTGGAATCATATTTTTAGAAAAAATTGAGTTTTGATATAAACCAACTATTTTACTTATAAAAGGTAGTACGATTACTTTAAGAATAATTCGACCTAATTTAGTTGTATATAAAAATATATTTATTTTGTTTTCTTTAATAATAATTTGATTATTTAATCGATCTTTAACTTTATATTCCACATTTCATCACATATTAAGTATATCAAAAAAAGAAGTATTATTCTACTTCTTATCTTTAACGGCTTTAACTGCTTTTTTAACATTAGTTGTTTTCTTTTTAATGTCTTTTGTTACTTTATCTTTTGTTTTTTTAACTTTTACTTCTAGTTCTTTTTTCATAGCTTCAATTTTAGAAAGTTCATTTCCGTAATTAATTACTTCTTTCCAATAAAACATTTTTGCAAGTCCATATAAAGTAAGGGCAAGTCCTAAAACTACTATATCAGCCATAATATAATTTACGATGACGTCTTTGGCTAAAGGATTACTTATTCCATATAACATTAAGACTAAATAAAGCATAAGAGCTAAAAATCCAACTACTTGGGGCATCATGGAAAATAACCAAATTCTTTTGCCTATTACAGTGTTATTAAAATCTGATGCTAACTTCTCAATTTCTTCTTCATTCATTTTATAAACGTTCATACAATTTCTACTCCTCTTCTACTATTAATAATTTTATCATAATAAATGGCAAAGATAAAGTTAACTATTATAATTTTTTAAAAGTTTTTCGCCTTCTTCTAACATATTGGTAATTAAAATACCATAACCAGTAGATGGATTATCAATAATTACATGAGTTACTGCTCCTATTATTTTGTTATCTTGAATTATAGGTGAGCCACTCATTCCTTGAACAACTCCACCGGTTTTATTTAAAAGTTCTGTACTTATGATTTTAAAATGAATATTTTTAATATCGTTATTATTGACTCTATCTATATCTATTTCAAAATCTTCTTCTTTATTTCCATTAATAACGGTTCTAATATAGGCTTTTCCTGCTTTAATATCATGGTGCTTACCTACTTCTAAGACTTTTTTATCACTTATATCAGATTTATATATTCCATAAATTCCTTTATTAGTGTTGCTTGTTACAGTGCCATAATTAATATTTGGATAAAATTTAGCATTTTTAGTTCCAGCCATTCCTTTAACTGATTTATCTATGGTTGTTATGGATGTTTTAAAGATAGAACCTGTTTTAACTTCAATTAATTTATTTGTGGTAGTTTCAATTATTTCGTGACCTAATGCCCCATAAATTTTAGTTTCAGGATCAATATATGATAATGTGCCAATACCCGTAATACGATCTTTAACATATAAACCCGTCTTATAATTTCCATCAATATTTTCTAAAGTAAATTCTTTATTTATTTCTTTATTATCTCTTGTTATTGTCATATTAACTTTATTATCATTAATATTTTTAGAAATTAAATCTACCATTTCATCAATATTATATACGTTTGATCCATTTATTTTAGTTATGATATCTCCTACCTTTAAATTATTGTTATTAAGTTTACCGTTTACTCTATAGAATCCAATAACGATTATGCCATTATTTTTAACTTCGATTCCAAGAGTTTGCCCTCCTGGTATAATTTTATCTGAATAAGCAAAAATATTTAAAGGCATGAGCGTTAATATTAACAAAATTAAGTATTTTTTCATCTATATCACCAATATTATTTTGCGCTTAAAAGATATAAAAAAACATCCATTTATTGGATATTTAATGTATTTTTTATCTTAATTTCTTTTCTAATTTATCTAAATT
The DNA here is from genome assembly GCA_934101225.1 of uncultured Bacilli bacterium. GTDB lineage: Bacteria > Bacillota_I > Bacilli_A > RF39 > UBA660 > CAG-533. Next base: position 10,620 of record CAKOQK010000009.1, read on the forward strand.
AATAAATGCATCTTCTAAACTATCAGGCATAGCATAATAAGAAGTGATTCCAATTCTTTTATTTACAAGATTAATCATTTTATAAAAATTATACAGTGATTTTGCTAAAGCATTTTTATCATCAAACTTAACTAGGTCAGGCTCAAAATCAATTAATTGTACATTTAGTGAATCATCAACTAAAAAGTTTTTAGCATGTATATCAATATAAGCAATTCCTTTACTATGAAGTTCTGACAAGATAATTAAACATTTACGATATAATTCTAGTAATTCTTTAATAGTTACTTCTTCTTTTATTTCATATAACTGACTAGAAGTTTCATAATAAGGGATTTTTTGACCGATAATTTTTCCATCTAACGTAACAACACCTAGTGGAAAAGAAGTACGTTTAACTCGTTCTTGAAAATTCTGCAATTTTGATATAAGTTTTTCATCTTGATATCCATTAAAATTAGGATCATAAAAGCATTTATAGATTCTTAAAGCAATATTTGGATCAAAAGAAGATTTATAAATATATACTCCTTCATCATTTATATCCATGCTACTTCGTTTAAAATTATCATTTACTTCTCTGTTAGTTTCATTAACAAGCGTTCCTAATTGACCAAATATATCATCTGATGTATAAGCTACTTCACTTATATTAGGATACAATATTCCATTTTTATCAATAAATTTATCTCTTATTTCCATAATTATTATTCCTCCAGATGAAATAAAATAACATATTTTTAGCAAATTTTCAAGTAAACAGCATATTTTTATTTTTCAATTTTTTAATTAATATTTCTATAAATTCCAAATAAAATCATAAGTATTAGAATTATAAAACTAATGTTATGTTCAATATTTTTAATCTTATTGGGTTTATCTATAACATAGCAATAGTTTAAGTATAGATAATAAACTGTAAAAGGAATTATTAAAATAGTTACTAAAGCATTATAATTAAAAGCACTTTGAATATCTAAATTAATTAAAGAAAATAAACATCTGGTTATACCACATCCAGGACAATCTAGTCCTGTAATTAGTTTAAATATACATGGTACGCCAACATTAAAGGTAATATAAACTTTATAATATAAAAATAAGAGTAGTACTAATCCTATATTTATTAATACTACTTTTTTTAATCTAGTTTCCAAATTTATTTAAATCACTTTGAATTAAAATTAAGTTTATTAAATCGCCTTTAATTATTGACAAAATCATATAAATTATTGAATTATCATTAATATCTTTGCCATTTTCTTGTCCTAAATTATATAATTTTCTACCCATATCATAATTCCAATAAACTAAATATAATCCACAAGTTAATATTGATAATAACACAACTGTAACTCCTGAAGTAGTATAATCTTCTCTTAAATTATTAATATCATCAGTAATTTCTGCTATCCAATAAAGACCATAAATTCCACAAGTAATAACTGTTAAAATAATTTGAGTAGCAATATCTCTTTTATTAATTTTAATATTATTTAATTCTTCATTTTTAATTTCTTTAGCTTCTTTTTCTATTTTTTTACCACAATTTGAACAATAAATATCCTTACTTTTTATTTCTTTACCACAATTTGAACAATATTTCATATTTATTCCTCCACTTTAAAATCTTTTTCTTCGCCGTTATCCATTAATATTTTATTAACAGATTCGGTTGCTTTAGTTAATTTATCCCCGCATATTTTAGCAAGCTTCATAGCTTCACTATAAGTTTCAATAGATGAATCTAAATCAATTTCCCCATTTTCTAATTTTTTAACATTCATTTCAAGTTCACTCATTAAATCTTCAAATTTTTTATCTTCCATAATTATTCTATCCCTTCAACTTTCGCATTTATTTTACCTTTAGATAATCTTATATTAATATTATCTCCTACTTTTAATTTATCACTATCTTTAATTATTTCGTCATCCTTAGAAACTACTGAATATCCTTTAGATAATATACTTAAAGGATTAAGTAATTCTAATTTATTTAATAGTAAATTATATTTATGATATTTTTCTTTAAATAATTCTTCCGGATTACATAGTATACGATTATTCTTTAAATTTTCATATTTAGTTTTATTAATTTCAATTTTATTTGTAATATAATTATTTAACCTGTCTATCAAATCATTTAATTTTTGTTCTTTAATTTCATAAATATTAAGTGGATTAGTTAAAACATAAGACGATTTTACTTTATCTAAAACATTTTGATAATTTTTAATTTTAGTATTAATTATATTAGTACTTCTTAATTTATATTGAGTAATTAAATTAAGTAAGTCACTCATATTAGGTACTGCCATTTCAGCAGCGCCAGTTGGTGTTGGTGCTCTTAAATCAGCAACAAAATCAGCAATTGTAAAATCTATTTCATGACCTACTGCGCTTATTATAGGTATTCTAGAGTTATAAATTGCATCTGCAACTACTTTCTCATTAAACGCCCACAAATCTTCATAAGATCCACCACCACGACCAACTATTAATAAATCAATATCATCATACTCATTTGCTTTATTAATTTGTCTTACAATATCATCTTTAGCAAGATCTCCTTGAACTAAACAAGGAAATAATAAAGTTTCACATATTGGATATCTTCTTTTAATTGTACTTAATATATCTTTAATAGCTGCTCCAGTTGGTGCTGTAACAATTCCAATTTTTTTAGGATATTTTGGTAACTTCTTTTTATGTTCTTCATTAAAATAACCAAGTTCACTAAGTTCTTTCTTTAAAGCCTCAAACATTAAATAAAGATTACCTAATCCATCATTAGTCATCTCTTCTACATAAATTTGATATTGTCCAGTTGGTGGATATAATGAAACCTTACCACAAACAAGAACCTTCATTCCATCTTCAGGAGCAAAATTTAACTTAGATGCATTAAAAGAAAACATAACCGCATTTATTCTTGATTCTTCATCTTTTAAAGTAAAATACAAATGTCCTCTAGTATGTCCTTTAAAATTAGATACCTCACCCTTTAAATAAACTTTTTGAATATTAGGATCAGTATCAAATTTATTTTTAAGATATCTATTTAAAGTACCTACTGTAATATATCTTCTTTCCATTACTCGTTAATAATCCTATCTAAACAAGCATTAATCATCTTTCTAACTGCATCATCACTATATTTCTTAGCAAGTTCTAAAGCTTCATTAATAACTACGATATTAGGTGTATCCATATATTTTATTTCATATATAGCCATTCTAAGAATAGCTCCACCCGTTAAATCCAGTCTATCAATTGTCCAATCTTTTAAATATTCATTGGCGATATTTGTAAGTTCATCAAAGTTTGTTACTACTCCATAAACCATATCTTTAACAAACTCATTATCTATCTCAACATTTTCTTTAATAACTTCATCAACGTTATAACTCATTTTATTATTCTTATATAAAGTTATTTGATAAATAATAGTCATTATTTTTTCTCTTAATTCACTTCTACTTGCCATATATAAAACCTCTTTCTTAGGTAATTATACCACGTCTAAATTAAATAATATATAATAAAATATCATACATTTGTTAAATATTAATTCTTTATGTATGAAATTCCTATTATATAAAAAAGAAATATTAGTTATCTTTTATCTTTAATATTTCTTTTCTAATTATTTTTTTCTTTAATCATTATAAGTGATTTTTCAGTACGTTTACTTTCTTCACTTAAACATTTATTAATGATAATTTCTAATTTATTAATTCCGTTTTTATATTTATATAAAACTTCTTCAATATTAATATTTAATAATGAAGCTATTTCTTCAAATTTAAAAGTTCTTCCTTTAAATAAGCCTAACACTAAACCGATAATTATTGTTTCTTCACTAGTTAATGAATTAAAATTTAAATTAGAATTATTTAGTATTGAATATAAATTAAAATCTTTTAAATTTTGGTCATTTAATCTAGCAAGTTCATTAATTACATTAAAATTATTGATTCCTTGAAACATATCAGTAATAATATTTTTTAATGTATCTTCATTTAAAACTTTTCCGAATTGAATAAATAAACTAGATTCAAATTCTAAATTAGAACCATTAATATTCCACTTAACAGGTCTAATTTCTAGCCAATTACGTTTATTATTATCCGAACTATTTACACATATATACTTAATATTGTTATACATTATAACAGGATACTTATTAAATTTAACTTTCCCACTTAATGAATTTTGTGGAATATTATAAAATTCATTAGTTATATGCTTACCGCCTTTTTTATTTAACTTTGATTGTGTCATACTATCTGTAATAACTAAAGGATATTCACCTAAATAAACAAAGTTTTTATTTCCTATAAAAGGTTTAATCAAATTCATTAAATTATCACTAATTTCTAACACTAATTTATGATTATCATCTTCCAAATAAACGTTTTTAATATAATTCATAATAACACTTCCTTTAAACCTCACATATAATAACACTATTATGAATTATTTACTAGTTTTTATTTCAAATTATTATAAACATTCTCACTAACCTTCTTAGCAACATGAGCATTTATTGGATATTTATAAGAACTAATACTATTTTGATATTTAATATTTGGGCTTACTATAACTAAAGAAAATTTAGGTTTTTCTATTGGAGCATACATAACATATGATGTATTTATTACGCTGACAGAGCCTAACATAGCTTCTGCTGTTCCTGTTTTACCAGCTGACGTAAACTTATGATTAGTATAATAATACCCAGTTCCACTTTTATTTACTTCCATAAAGCCTTCTCTAATTCGATTTAAATAATAATCACTAACTGGTACATCATTATATACTTCATTTACATTTTCATAATAAATACTTCCATCATTATTTAAAACATATTTAAGTAAAGACATTCTTCTTCTTTTTCCACTTGCAATAGTGTTAATATAACTAGCAAGCTGAATAGGAGTATACGTATCATACTGGCCTATTGAATAATTAAGAAGTAAATCACTTGATACAATATTTCCCTTAACTCCATTAGATTCTTTATTTAAATCAATATTAGTTAAAGTTCCTAAACCATAATCTTTAAATACATTACGATATTTATTAAAATCTTCATCGCTAGCCAATAATTTCATATTTCTTACATATTCATTACCAGTTGCTTTAATCGCAATCAAATATTGAAAATAATTACTACTCATTCTTAAGGCTTCAATATCATCTAAATAGCCTAAATCTTTCCAAGAACATTTTTCTCTTTGGGAAAACAATTTAACACAAGCATCTCTAACTTTAAAATTTTCATCAATTAAATTATATTTATAACCTACTGAAATAGATGCGCCTTTAACTACACTACCAACCGCATATGAATCTAATACTGTATTATAAGAATAATCAACAAATGTGTTATTACTATTAATTTTTTTACCTACTAAAGATATTATTTCTCCATTATTTGGATCACTAACTATTAAATAAGATTTATCAAAATATTTCGAATTAGGTGCTTTCTTAGCAAGAATCATCTCTGACTCTAATATTTGTTCAGCTTCTTTTTGAATATTAATATCAATAGATAAGACAAGATCTTTTCCCTTTTCATAATTATTTACTAATTCTAAATAACCATTTTTTCTTTTATATTTAGCCTTAGTTCCTTTTAAATAATCATCATAAATATATTCTAAATTGCTTATTCCCACCCTATCATTTAAATTATATCCTTTATTTAAGTAATGCTTCTTTAATTCTAAAGGAATACCTTGTTTACTACTAGAAACATTACCAAACACAAGTCTTAAAGTATCACCATAAGGATAAGTTCTTTCCCAAGTAATGTCAGTTCTTATCCCTTTAATTTTTGCTTTATTAATATTAATATATTCTTCATCACTAATATCATATTTAATTATTTTATCTTCATAAGAATAACCATTAGTAAATAAATAATATAAATAGGCTTCTTTTTTATCAAGTTCGCTAATCATCTCATCTGTAACTAAATTAATTTTTTCTTCTAATAAATCTTTACTACTAATTTTTCTTTCTTTATATTTGTTTATAACCTCATTAGATACTAAACTATCAACATAATTTTTATTATTAATATAATAATAATATTTTAACTTATTGATGCTTATATTAGGTTCAATATCAATTATATTTTTTAATTTACTACAACTTTCAATAATATCTTTTTCACTTAATTCATAAGTATTTGCAACAATAACCTTAACTTGTTTATTATCAACTAATATATTCCCATTTACATCTAATATTCTTCCTCTAGGCGCAGTTAAACCATAAACATATCCTTCTTCGGCTTCATACTTGTTATTCATATTATAAGAATATATTTGAAACACTGATATTAAAACTACTATTATAAATAGATATATTATTTTATTTTTCATAATATTATTATGGATTAAAACATAAAATATATAGGGTGAATTTATGAATATTGTTGATATTTATATGAATAATTTAAGAAAAGAAGATATAATAAATTTTGCATTAAAAAAAGACATAAGACTTTCTAACGAAGAATTAGACTTTACTTATGACTTTATTAAAACACACTATAAAGAAATAATGAAAGATAAGTACAAATATAATTTTAAAGATTATGAAAATAGATTTTCTAAAGAAAATGCTGAAAAAATAAACAAATTAATTAGTGAATATATTAACTATTTATAACATCATCTTTTAAATTAGGATTAAATTTTCCTTCCTTTATCATTTCTATCTCAAATTTGTAAGGAGGTTTATCCTCAATATAAGGTGTTTCTAAAATTTTAGGAACATCTTTTAATCTGGAATTATTTATTACATTCATTAAAGCATCAAACCCGATTGTACCAAAACCAAAGTTTTCATGACGATCTTTATGGGTATTAATTTCATTTTTAGAATCATTAATATGAACACATTTAATTTTATCTATTCCTACTTGTTTATCAAATTCATCTAAATAATCATCAAAATTATTAATGTTTATTCCCGAATCATTTAAATGACAGGTATCTAAACATACTCCTATTTTATTTTTAACATTTTTAACAATATATGCTATTTCATTTAAATTACATCCAATTTCAGTTCCTTTGCCAGCCATAGTTTCTAATAAAATAATACATTTATCATCTTCTTTGGTTATATCATTTATTGCTCTTACTATATTATCTATTGCAATTTTTCTATCTATCTTAACACTTGAACCAGGATGTAACACAAGATATTTAACTTCTAATTCTTCACATCTATCTAATTCTTTTCTTAAAAATTCCTTACTAAATTCATATTTATGTTCATCTAAGTTATTTGCTAAATTTATAATATATGGTGCATGACAAATAACATTATTAATATCTATATTATTTTCTGCCATTATTTTTTTAGCTTCTTCTAAATATTCTTTCTTTATTGAAGATCTAATAGTATTTTGAGGAGCACCAGTATAAAACATAAAAGTATTTGCATTATATTGGACTGCTTCTAAAGCACTATCTAATATTTGTTTATTTTTAAAGTGTACATGTGAACCTATTATCATTTTTAATCACCAATAATATATTAACATAAAAAATCCAAAGTTTAAACCTTGGATTTTAATAATTAATATTTACACTTACTCACTTTGTACAGTTATCTGGTGTTTTATAGGCGTTTGTTGTTAGATCCGCAGAAGTTGGTGGTGTTTTTAATGTTGCTTTGTTATTTTTTAAATTATCTTTAATTGTTTCAATATCTGCAGAAGTTACACCTCCTGCTTTATCATAAATTGTATTTGCACTTTCTGCTTTAGTAATGTTAGTAAAGCCTATTTGAAAATTATCATTATACATGCTTATTTTATATACATATTTTTCACTACTATCTTTTACATATTGCACAAAACCTTTATATTTGTTTGTATTACCATTATTTAAATAGCTAATTTCATAACAAGTTGGAACAGTGCCTCCTGCTAACTCATCTGAAGCACGTCTACTCATTGCAGCATCAAGCATTCTATTTGCATATAATAAAAATGTTTGTTGTTTTGCTGAATTCATTGAATCCATAACATTTGGAAGTATAAGTACCATAATTAATGCAAGTACCACGATAACAGCAAGTAATTCAACTAATGTAAAACCTTTCTTATTTAATTTTTTCATAATCTTTCCTCTTTTCTACTTTATATTTTTATTATACATAAAAGGAAAAAATATGTCAATTACTTTACTTTAATATTTTTAAAATACTATTTACAGTGTCAACTGTTTCTAAAATATTATTAGTTTTATTTATTTTATCATTTCTTTTAAAAGTTTTATATGAATCAAAAAATTCTTTATAATAGGATGGTCCTCTATTTAAATATTTATACCAATACGAATTATTATTTATATATTCTTTTAACTTAGCATCTTCATTTATTTTGATTAATATATCTGCTCTCATTAATCACCAAAAAATTTATTTATAACTCTTGGTGTTTTTACAACATCTTGAACTACATTAGAAGATGGTTTTTTAGCTGTTAACTCACTAATAACATTAATCGCTTTTTGAGCATTATTAATATATTTTTGGACATTATCAATATTTATATTTTTAACTAAATCAGTTAATTCCGTAATAGAAGCATTTTTTCGTTCATTTCCTTCACTATCGCTTTTCTTTTCCTTATATTTTTCCCACACACTTTCATCCTTGCCATATAAATCATAAACCTCATAAAAATCTTGCCATGTATATTCCCTACTTTTTACGTAATCAACAAGCTCTGGTTTACTTTTAATAAATTCTTTAAATTCTTCTTTTTTATCCATAAATAAAACCACCTAATATATTATATTAATTAAGTGGTCTTATAATTCTATAATTTAAAGTCATCAATGAAATTATCAATAGTTAATTCTTGATTAGTATTTTCTTCTTGTTTTACTACAAAAGAATTTTCATCTATATTTTTCATATTTTTAATAACAAATACATTACTTACATTTAACTTAGTATAAACACTTCCTGTAGATTGGACATCCATTATTGGAATATCACTGTTTTTTAATAGATTTGTATCTTCTCCCGTAATATATCCAATTTCATCTTTACTATTAGTTAAGAACGCAAAGGATATTTCATACTTAGTTGACTTAACTTTCTTAAGTAGGCTAGATCCTCTTTTAGCTCTTGATAGGAAACTCAAATCTTTTAATTTAACTCTCTTAGCTGTCTTTTGATTTGTAAATACATCTAAATATTCATCACTATCATTATAAGTAGTACCTAAAACAACAAAATCATCTTTTAAATTTATTCCCTTAACACCAGCTGCTTTAGGACTAACTATTGGCACTTCATTAACGTTATAATTTAAATAATATCCATCACTAGTAACAATCATCACATTTTCTTTATTTAAACTAGTACTTACTATTTCATCATCATCTTTAAGTTTCATAGCAGTATATGGTTTATTATATCTTGATACTATAAAGTCATTTAAATTACATCTCTTAACCATACCATTCTTAGTAAATATCGAAATAATCGGATTACTTTGTTCCTCATTAATAACATAGGAAGATATTACTCTATCATCTGAAGGAATAGTTACAATATTGCTTACATGTTTTCCTAAGTCTTTCCACTTGCATACTGGTATTTCATGAATAGGAATATATAAATAATTTCCCTTAGCAGTAATAACACATAGCTTATTAATCGTATTAGTTTTATAATAAGAAATAACATAATCACCAGGTTTAACAAGAGTATCTTCATCATCAGATTTACTCTTTAAGGAAACTCTTTTAATATAACCATCTTTAGTTAAAATAACAATTACATCTTCTCTAGGAATTAATTCTTTTTCATCAATTTTTATTTCTTTAACTTCACTTCTAATTTCTGTTTTACGAGGCATTCCATATTCTTTTTTAATTCTTCTAAGTTCTTCTTTAATAACTGCTTTTAATTTATTTTCATCGCTTAAGATTAATCTAAGTTCATTAATAATCTTTCTTAAATTATCTAACTTTTCATTTAAAATAGTTATATCGGTATTAGTTAATCTATATAATTGTAACATAACTATTGCAGTTGCTTGTTCTTCGGTAAAATCAAACTTTTTAACTAAATTTGTAATCGCATCTGGTTTATTTTTACTTCCTCTAATACAAGCAATTACTTCATCTAAAATACTTATAGCTTTAACTAAGCCTTCAGTTATATGCATTTCTTTTAAAGCAAAATCTAAATCAAATTTAGTTCTCTTAGTAATAACATCTTTTTGGTGTTCAATATAGGCATCAATTATTGGGATTATACCAAGTAATCTAGGTCTTCTTTTATCAATACATACCATATTGTAATTATATGTTGTTTGTAATTCAGTGTTTTTAAGTAAATATTTTAATATTAAATCTTTATTAGCACCTGCTTTAATATCAATAACTATACGAATTGAAGAATCCTTATCTGATTCATCTCTTACTTCAGCAATACCATCTATCTTTTTATCATATCTAATATCATCTATTTTTTTAACTAATAATTGTTTATTAACTTCAAAAGGAATTTCAGTAATAACTATTTGTTCTTTACCTTTATTTTTTTCAAAGGTATATTTACTAGTAACAATTAATCTGCCTCTACCGGTTTTAAATGCTTCTTTAATTCCATTAATTCCTTCAACAATTGCACCAGTTGGAAAATCAGGCCCTTTTATTATCTCAAAAATAGAATCTTCATGACAATTAGGACTATCTATTCTTTTAATAACAGCATCACATACTTCAATTAAATTATGTGGTGGAATATTTGTTGCATATCCTGCTGAAATACCACTTGTTCCATTAACTAAAAGGTTAGGAAACTTAGCTGGTAACACAGTTGGTTCCATTAGAGTATCAGAATAGTTTGGTGCCATAACAACTGTATCTTTATCAATATCTTTAAGTAATTCTTCACTAATTTTAGCAAGTCTACATTCGGTATAACGATAAGCAGCTGGTCCATCACCATCAATAGAACCATTATTTCCATCTACTTCGATTAAAATATGATTTTGTTTCCAACTTTGACTCATTCTAATTAAAGCTTCATAAACAGATGAATCGCCATGAGGATGATATTTACCTAGTACATTACCAACCGCATTAGCACACTTTTTAAATTGTTTATCATATGTATTTTTATCACGATACATAGCATATATAATTCTTCTTTGAACTGGCTTTAATCCATCTCTAACATCAGGTATTGCTCTATCTTGAATTATATATTTTGAATATCTTGCAAAACGAGATCCCATTATCTCTTCTAGACTATATTCATGTATTCTTTTAAGTATCTCTTCCATCTTATCAAATCCTTACATCAATTAGTATATCATATGTTTTTCATTTTTTTAAATTTTTATGTAGTAATTATTAATTTTTTTAAAAGATAAATAGAAATTTTAGTAAAATAACACTTAATTATAATATAATACACGAAATGTAGAAAATCTTGGTAAAGTTCTAGTTAAAAGAGAAGCAAAAACAATTCAAAATTAAAAAGAATATGAAAAATTAAAAGCAAGGAAAAACGAAGTTAAGTTCATTTTAAACATTGCTTTTTAGATTTCATCAATTAAATTTTTCTATCAACAAAATTTACCTTTATTGCTTATCTACATAATAATTAAAAAATATAGTTTCTAAAATATCTTAATAATTTTTTGTATGACAATCATTTAAAATTCTTTAGAATTTGTTGTAATTATAATTATTGCTTACAACAATATCCTTTATTCGAATTATTGCATAGACTATAACCATCATCACAGTTATAAACATCATAAGTTCCTATCTTACATCCACAATCTCCTCCTACGTATGAACCACTATGGCAACACTTCACTTTACCCGCATTCGAAGTACCTGATGGACAAGTATAAGGAGCAGAACAATTAGTTCCAGTCCCTTTTGTCGATTTTACAATATCAATACTACAACTATTTTTTGAATTATATTTATCTTTAATATAATATGTATATGTTCCCAACTCCAATAAACGACTTGTTGATTTTTCACCATCATATGTACTAGACCAGCCATAATAGCTTAAAACATTTTCGAAATTTTCAGGTGGGTTATTGTTTGCTTTTAAATACAATTGATCATCAGTGCCAACTTCAGATGTAAAAGAACAAGTAAAATCAAATTCAGGCACTTGATTTATATTAACATAAATATCTTTATATAAATCGTACTTACTGGTTCCAACTTCTATTTTTTTATTATATTTTGTAGTCCATTCGTCTTTATAATATTCAACGCTATTATTCGGAACATCAGTTATTTTAGATATTACGTTATAACTTTTCTTGCAATAGTTACCAACACGTTCATATCCATTTAATGAATTACATTGATCAGTACTAAATGAAAGCTCATCATTAAATGCATAATAAATATTATATGTTAAATTAGAATTTGCTTTTGTATATGATACAGCTCCTATTGATGCTTTAAATGTTTGATTTTGTAATGTTGATGCTGCATTTTGCCATATAATAATTTTATAATATTTTATGTCATTTTTTTTAAAACTACTTTCTGTACTCAATAAATAACCAGTTGTTCCTTCATGTGCTACATCCAAATTTTTTACAGTATCACTTAAAATATTGTCTGTATAATCATTATTAGAACAAGAAGAATCTTCACATTCTACAAACGCAATGCGTATATCAGTACTAGGAAGTGTACTAGTATTATATAATTCTAAATTTAAATACATTGTTAAATCAACATTATTATTATTTGTTACAGAAAAGATATATGGTTCACAATTTAATCCTTCACTCACTGTTATTGGATAACTTTGACATAACTTTAAAGAACCACTTATTGGATTAATATCTAAATCTACTTTCATTGATTTAACGATATTTAATGAATTTAAATCTGAAATATTTATATCAAAAACATAAAAGGCATAACCAACACCTAAAATTATTGTAGCAAACCCTATTAAAATGGAAAACACTAACAATAATGTTTGATTTTTAAAAAAATTCTTTTTCATATCATCACCATAGTCTCTACAAAAGAATATCATAAATTTATTTTTTTAACAAGAAAAAAGCAAGCATTACTTACTATAAACGCTTACTTTTTTCTTATCTTTTCCTAATCTTTCATATTTTACTACACCATCAATAAGTGCATATAAAGTATGATCTTTACCCATTCCAACGTTTGTTCCTGGATAGATTTTAGTACCTCTTTGACGATAAATAATATTACCTGCAATGCAAGTTTGTCCATCTCCTAATTTAGCACCTAATCTACGACCAACAGAATCTCTACCATTTTGAGTAGAACCTTGAGCCTTAACATGAGCGAAACGTTGAATGTTTAATTTAATTAATAACATTTTTATTTCTCACTTTCTATTTCAATATTTTTTGGATAATCTTTTGCTAAATCTTTTAGCATTAATATTAAGTTATTAAATAATTTATCAGAAATATCATTATTGTTAATTATCTCTAAATAAACTATTTTTCCATCATCTTCATACGTAAGTGATGATGAATCAACAGCACTTATATTATTAACAGTGCATGTTATCAAACTTGATACACTAGCACAAACTATATCCTTGCCATACTCAGCATAATTAGCATGTCCTGATACTTTCATCCATTTATTACTATAAATAACTTTTATCATATTAACCAACTATAGATTTAACTACTAATTTAGTATATGGTTGTCTATGTCCTTTAGTTAGACGATATTTCTTTTTAGGTCTATATTTAAACACTAAAATTTTCTTTTGTTTACCATGTTTTACTACTTCACAAACAACTTTAGCTCCTTTAACATATGGAGTTCCAGTTTTTTCACCAACAGCAAGTACATCAGTAAAATCAATTGTAGAACCAGCTTCAGCATCTAATTTTTCTACAAAGATTTCGTCACCTTCAGCAACATAATATTGTTTACCACCTGTAACAAATATAGCTTTCATTAATTTTCCTCCCATCTTTTTTAGGACTCGCCTTTAAGGTGTGCCATGCATCTTTTTACCTTTTCAGTGCGGTTTATAAATTAATTACAAACATAGTTAATATAACAAATATTTTATTTAATGTCTATAATTTTTAGTTAGTTTATAAATGATTTTATCTTTTAATCATTAATTTAGAGTTAAATTGTTTTATTTTTTGTTCATTTTGAAGTTTTTCTATAGCTCTTTGCATTATTTCTTGAACCCTTTGTCGAGATATTTTTAATAAATCAACAATTTCTTTGCAATCCATTGGTTCACCTGTTTCAAAACCAAAATAATACCATAAAACTTCTTTTTGTCTATCAGTAAGATTACATTCACTAAATACACAATTTCTAAATAATTCATTCATATATTTTTTTTCATATTCTTCAATACAATTATCTTCTTCAGGAATCTTTTCAATTAATTCATATTCCGGAATAAATTCTTCGCTTAATTCTTTATCATATATAATTTTGTTCAAAGAAATTGGGTTATCTAATAATTCTTTATATTCTACTATTTTATCTTCACTTATATTAAGTTTAGAGGCTATTTCACTATCACTTGGTTTTGTTCCATAATATGAATAGTATTTAAGAATATATTTTTTAATTTTTATGATCTCAGTTACATATCTTATAGGAACATTAAAGTTAAAATAATTTTTAATTAAATATCTATTAATATAGCCTTCTATCCAATGTTTAGCATATGTGCTAAAGCAATATCCTTTTTTATAATCAAATTTTTCTATTGCTTTAATTAAGCCAAGACATCCTACATTAAACAATTCAGAAATATCATATACTTTATCTTTATATTTTTTAGCAATAGAAATAACTAAGCATAAATTATGTAAAATTAGTTGTTCTCTTGCTTCAAAATCACCTTGTTCCATTGATATAAACAATTGAGTCTGTTCTTCTTTTGACAAAATATCTAATTGATATTCATCAATAAAGTCAATTACTAGTTTAATTTCTTTATATTTATTACTATTTGCCTTTTTCATATAATCACCTTTTTTCATTAAAGATTATTAAATTTCTTAAAAATTCTATTATAACTTAATTTTTTAAAACCCTATTTTCTAGTTGTCTAACTCTTTCTCTATTTATTTCCAAATACTTTGCTTACTTGTACTAAAGTATAGCACTTACCATCTTTAATTCCATAACGATATGCAATAATTAATTTATCTCTATTTTTTGAATCAGTATTATTCATTTTCTTCATTTAATAATATAATATTCTGCTAATATCTTTAAAATTGACGAAATTGTTGAATTTTTCTATTCTTTTTTAATTTTCTTAAAGCTTTATTTTCAATTTGTCTAATTCTTTCTCTAGTTACTCCATAATTTTTTCCAACTTCTTCTAAGGTATATTTTTTTCCATAATAACCAAATCGGAATTTAATTACTTCTAATTCTCTTTTTGTTAAATTTGTTTCATTATTTAAAACATAATTAAAATCTTGTTCGAAAAGCAACTGTTGTTGTCTTTCAGCACTGGCTGTTTCATCGGCTATAAATTCTTGTAATTCAGTGTCATCTGCTTCATCGCCTTTTCCAACAACAGTTTGATTTAAAGAAACTGATACATTCATTAAAATTATACATTCTTCTACTCTACTTTCACTTAAATTTAATGCTTTTGATATTTCTTCTGTATTAGGATATCTATTATAAAGTTCGAAAAATTCGTTTGAATATTTTTTTATTTTATAAAAATGTTCACTAATATGTACTGGAATTCGAACGTTTCTTGATTCATTGGCAATACATCTTGTAATTGATTGTCTTATCCACCATCTAGCATAAGTTGAAAATTTCCAACCTAGTTTGTAATCAAATTTTTCAACTGCTCTTATTAAACCTTCTGTTCCAGATTGAATTAAATCTAATAAATCTACACCACGATTATTGTATTGCTTAGCTACTGATACAACTAATCTAAGATTATGGGTAACTAGTTCATCAAATGCGGCTTTATTTCCATTTTCAATTTCATGATATAATTTTATTACTTCTTCTTTTGATAACAATTTTGAAGGTATACTTTTTATAAATAAAGCAATTGAATCCATTTCTTCACTTGATGCATATAAATCAAAATTATCTAAATTTTCATATTCTTCTTCATCTTCTTCTGTTTCAGCAGTTTCTTTACTATTTAGGCAATAATATTTATAAGCTTTAATCATTAAATTAACAAAATAAACATTCATTGATTTTAACTTATCAATATTTTCTGGAATACAAACAGTAGATATCATCTTTTTAAACAATTCGTTATTTCTAATTAACATTTCAATATCAATAATATCACTTGATTCTTTTTCCACATTAAATATAAGTTTACTATCCAATATAAATGAAATTAGTTTTTCTAAATTATTAAATGCTTTTGATTCACTATCTTCAAAATTTTCATTAATAAAATTGTTAATCATTTCTAAATTTTTATTGTTCATAATTAAACTCCCCTTTCGAAATTGACTATATTCTAGCATAAAATTGCCATTAAATCAAGAGTTTTTTAATGTTTTATATACCTATGTTCGTGTATTAACCAAAACAAAAAGAAGCATATAGCTTCTTTAACAAATTAATTTAAAGCGTCTTTTAATTTGTTTCCAGCTTTAAATGTTGGAGCAACTTTAGCAGGGATTGAAATCTTTTCTTTAGTTAAAGGATTAATTCCTTCTCTAGCAGCTCTTTCTTTAGCAGCAAATGTTCCGAATCCAACTAATGAAACTTTACCACCTTTTTTAAGTGCTTCAGTAATACCAGCAAGTGTTGCATCTAATGCTCTTAGAGCTTCAGCTTTACTCATATTTGCTTCAGTAGCAATAAATTCTACTAATTCTTGTTTAGTCATTTTGACTTCCTCCTATTATTAATTTTATAAGGTAAATTACCCTACAAATAAAATTTACCAAAACTAGGGACAAAATGCAATAAAAAAGGGCTATTTTTTAAAAAAATATACGATTTTACTTAACAAAATTATCAAATTATCTAAATATTAATCTCTTTTAAACTCTTTTGGCTCATTGTTAGATATATCTTTAATCAATTTACCCAGTTTTTTATACTTTTCTATTCCTTCTTCAGTGAAAAAAATACTTTTTCTTAAATTAAACCAGCAATAATTATCTATTAACTTTGATATAAAGTCCCTTGATTTTTCAATATGTATAAATGTTAAAGCAGGCCATGAAGGTATTAGTTCTTTTGGTAAATCAACTTTGTAATTACCTAAGTATATAAATTTATCTAAATCTTTTTTGGTAATATTTAGTTCAAATATATAAGTATATAAATAATTAAATTCATCGGGATAAAATATTGTT
The DNA here is from genome assembly GCA_934101225.1 of uncultured Bacilli bacterium. GTDB lineage: Bacteria > Bacillota_I > Bacilli_A > RF39 > UBA660 > CAG-533. Next base: position 28,011 of record CAKOQK010000009.1, read on the forward strand.
TTTCGGTTTTTTTCTGCATCATCATATGTTTCAAGTCCAATATATGGATAAAATCTTCTTTCCCATAAGATAAGTTCTTTTTTTATATACTCTAAATTATTTATAGTGCTAAAATCTATATTATCGATAGAATCTATTATTTTGGCTCTAAACAACTTTTTAGATGTAGTACTACCATATTTTTCGCTAAAATCTTCTGCTTTTATAAAAAGAAAATATTTTCCATCAAATTCCTTATTATAATTTTCAATCTTAATAGCAAGCGTATCGCCTTCATTTAATTTTATCATTTTTAGACTCCTTAAATTAACTAATATAAATATATCATATTTTTGTATTTAAAAAATAAAAAAGACAACACTTTAAAATGTTATCTTTATAAAACTATTGCTATTAAGTTATTTGATCCTTTATTAACTATTTTAGTAACTGTGTTAGATAATTTATATCTAGTTGCTTCTGGCATCATTGATAATTTGGCTTCTATTCCCTCTTTAACAATGACATCTAAACTACGGCCAAATATTTCACTTTTCCAAATGCTTGATGGATCTTTTTCATAATCCTTCATTATATAGTTTATTAATTCTTTACTTTGCATTTCAGTTCCAATAATAGGCTCGAATGTACTTTCTACGTCGACTTTCATTAAGTGAATTGAACTAGCAAGGGCTTTTAATTTAACACCATATTTAGAACCTTGCTTAATTATTTCTGGAGTAGATAGCTTCATATCTGATAAGCTTGGATAAACAATACCATAGCCTGTTGCTTTAGCCATTTTTAAGGCATCTTTAACACTTGATATTTCATCTTTACCACTAGAATAATCCATAAATATTTTAAGAAGATTTCCTTTGTTTAAAGTAATACCTCCAAGTAATTCTTTTAAAGTTTCATTATATAATTCATTTGATGAATCTAAATTTAATGTGACTACGCCTGTTTTAGTATTAACATTAGAAATATAGGCTTTATTTATATATTTACTATCTTGATAATAACTAATTATTTTATCAGCATCTTTAAGTTTGCTTATACCATCTACGCTTTCTCTTAATTTAGTTATATATTCTTCTTTTATTGGATGATCATTATTTAACATATGAACCCATGATGGAATATTAATTTCAATATCTAAAATTGGGAATTCATATAGGGCTGTTTTTAAAATTTCATACATATCCTTTTCATTCATTTTATCAACGTTAACAGGAAGAACAGGAACATCATAATTATCAGTTAAACTTTTAGCCAGATTTCTTGTTTCTTCTTTTTCGGGATGAATTGTATTTAAAATAACAATAAATGGTTTATTAATCATTTTAAGTTCAGTTATAACTTTTTCTTCAGTACTAGTTATTTCTCCTCTAGTAAATTCACCAAATGAGCCATCTGTTGTCATGACTATTCCGATGGTAGCATGATCTTTAATTACTTTTTCAGTACCAATTTCAGCGGCCTCCATAAATGGGATTTCTTCATCATACCAAGGTGTTTTAACCATTCTAGGGTTTCCTAACTCATCCTCGTAACCATTTGCACTTTTAACTACATAGCCAACACAATCTATTAGTTTAACATTGGTAGTAAATTCATCTATTTTAATATTTGCTCCTGATGATGGAATAAACTTAGGTTCCATGGTCATAATTGTTTTACCGGGAGCTGATTGTGGGGATTCATCTATGCATCTTTTCTTTAAATCTTCATCTTCAATATTGGGTACAATAAAATTCTCTATTACTTTTTTAATAAATGTAGATTTACCAGTTCTAACTGCTCCAACAACACCTAAATATATTTCTCCATTTCCCCAAGTTGAGATGCTACTTATTATCTCTTTCTTTTCCATTCTCATTTTCCTTTCAATTAAAATGTATGAATGTAGTAAATATTTATGCAAGAAAAAACTAAGTTTATTACAACCTAGTATTATTTATAGATGTTAATTTATTATAAATCGGTAATAAAACTTTTTCATATTTATATTTTAAAGCTTTCATATAAAAATCTTTTTGAATTTTACTCAAAACAGGTAGCTTATTATATTTTTCTGGCAATTCATTAAATATTGCTTGAATATCTAATAGATTTATTTTTGGAACAATTCTCAAAATAGCTTCATTGCAATCTTTATTAACCATAGATTCTATAAATTTTAAAGGATTTATAGGTTTACCATTTTGTCTATATATAGATATTGCACTTTCATAAACAGATTGCTTAAATTTAAACTCATTATTATAAATTATATTTAATTTTGTATCACTTGCTTTATTAAAGAATGCAGCACCATTATCATAAACTGGAGCAATTCTTAATTCTTTTGTTTCTCTATCTACAACTAATCCCCAGTTACCTTCATTTCTATCATTATTACCTATAAAAGCATCTATCACAAACATATCCCAAAATCTTTCTTTTAACTTTATATTGGATTTGAAATATGAATTTTTCTCCATGATTATTAAAATTTCCTCTAAATTATTTCCTGAATCAATAGATGAAGAAGATGAAATTTTTTCAATTTCTTTTTCTATATTTTCATCATATTCATTTTTTATTGAATTATAATCAAAAATTACTTCTTTTGAACTTAAAAAATCTTTACATGCTACCACAACTTTTCCATTAGCAATACCTAGTTTCGTTTTATGAGTATTTAAACCAATTGATTCATATATATGTGATCCTAAATACTCTGAAATAGGCGTAGTAAATAAGATAGTCCCTCTACATTCATGCTTTTAGTAGATTTAGGATATTTTAAAAACCATTTTTCACCATTAATAAGAATACCTTTTTTGCTTCCACCATGGCCACCATAACTAATACCACTTAAATTGAAATTGTCAAATTCTTCTAATTTAATCATATAATCCTCCATATTTTTTTAATAATGTTTTGTAATCTCCTTCCGTTATATGATTTCTAAGCAAATATGATTTTGCCTCAATTTCTAGCATATCAAATTTTATGTCGTAATTAAACCAATCGCCTTCTTTATCATATTTTTCTAATTCAGTTATAATTTCTTGAAGCGTTTTTGGTAGTTTAGATATATCATATTCAATATTATAATCATATAATGGTTTAACAGTTTTAAAAGGATCTTTATTATTTTTCATCTTACCCTCCTATTAGAGTATATCAAATATTTTCATAATTAAACATAGCTAGTTATAAATTACAATAATTATCGCAATAATTATTTTTTTCTAATCAATGTCTTTTTTGAAGATTTTATTAAATCATTAGTGCCTATAGTAACTATTCCTCTTTTTATACCATCTTGAATTAAATTTATTTGTTTTTGCATTATATGAATATACATTTCAAAATTAGGCCAACTGTTACTATATATATTTTTATTATATTTACCTTCTCCATCATTTATATCAAAAAGTCCCGAGTTGTAATATTCTCTATCTCTTGCAAATTCACTTGATGAGAAAAATTCATTGGCAAAATTTTCTTTAATTAATCCATTTTCATCGAAATAATTTAAACCAATTGGTGCCTCAGTAAAGTAAATATGATTTAATTTTACTTTTTGACCTCTTTTTCTTATTTCATCAATAAAATCTTTGCCAATAAGTAAATTACGATATTCTTGATAATGTCTATCATAAAATTCTTGTCCTTTATGTTTAATTAAAGCATTTAATATTTCTCTTTTTATTTTAGATTCTAATGTTTTATTTAAAATGACGTAATATGCCAAAAGAAATTCTGAATAAGCCATATATCCTATATAATTATTCGGATTGCATATTACAAATATATCTGATGATATCATATTGTATAAAAAGTTAAGTTCTAAATTAGCTATATCAGTTTCTTCTTCGCCTTTGAATTTAATGCTTCCTTCATCATCTTCTTTTGGCTCCCATTCTTTATTAGGGGCTACAACGTTTATGCCTTTATTTTCTAAACTTAATATTAAATTTTGAATTTCTAACCAGTACTTTCGATAACTTCCTCCAATGGTTGCAGTAGTTTCTTTATTATAAAAATCTCTATATAAACTCATTATATCAATCCCTTTGTGCGTTATTTTAGCACTTTTTTTAAATTTTTGCATTAAAAAACTATTAAAAGGAGACCTCTTAACAGTTCAAAAGTAATTTAATATAATTAGCTATTTATAATATTAATGACTAGTGGAGATATAATTATTAATAGAATTAAAGGAATAAATATAAATACACTAACTAAACTTATTTTTATAGGCATCTTATTGATTCTAGCTTTAGTATCTAGTATTAGTTTATCAGATAAATAAGATAACTGATTAGATAATGATTCAACAATATTACTTCCATAGATATTTGATTCTACTAAATTTAGGATAATATTATTTACAGTATCAGAAGGTATTCTTAGCTTTAAATCATCAAGTGCTTCATTTAAACTTTTACCTAATGAGACATCTTCCATTACTTTATTAAATTCCTTAGATAAATCATTATCAATATTGTTACTAGTTAATTCTATTGCATTGCCTAAATTAGTACCTGATTCTAAATTCAAACTTAATATTTGAAAATAAAATATTGATTCTTTTTCAAGTTTTTTAGCTCTTTTTAATAAGGGATAGTCAAAAAAGAAATATTCCATAGTTTTAAAATAAATAACTACTATAATTAAAGAAACTATTATGTTTATTTTTGTTAATATTAAAATAAGAAAAATTAATAATGAAATAATAAAATGACTTAATAATAATTCATCAACATTATAATTATGAGATAAACCAAATAATTTATTTTTTTCCTTTATCCTTTTTATAGTTTTTTTTGTATATATACGACTTACTAAACTATTCATAATCCACCTTCAATATTCTTTTTATAATTAAAATATAACTTATATATAAAATAATAATTAATGATATTATTGCTATTCCAATTGGATTTGTTATTAATGGTGCAAAATAATCAGGACTAATTATTAAAAGGACAGTGGTTAATAATATAGGCATAGCAAGTAAGCAATAATAAACTAGTTTAGATGATGCGGTCATACTATTTAATTCATCTTTTAATCTTTTATTATTGGTAAATGAATTTTCAATATTAGAAAATACTCCAACTAGATTACCTCCAGTTAAATTAAGTAGAGATAATGTACTAGTTATATATTTAATATCTTCTACTTTTGCTCTTTCATAAAATCTATCAAAAACATCTTTTAAGTCTAAACCATATTCTAAGTCATAACTTATTTTAGCAAATTCTTCTTTAATTGGGCCTGATAAGTCTTTAACAACCATATCAACTGCTTGGGTTATATTGTATCCTGATTTAAAGGCATTATTCATAATAACTATAGCCTTTAATAAATCATTTTCAATTAATTTATTTCTTCTATTTATTTCTATATTTAAAACAACATTATAAGTATAATAACTTAATAACATAATTAATAATAAAAACATTATATTAAAGCTATTTTGAAATAAACTATATAAAACATATAAGATTCCACAAATCATTGATATACAAAATTTAGTAGCTATAATTGAAATACCATTATTATCTTTATAGACATATTTATTAAATTTTTTAGATTTATTTTTAAAATAAGCGGATTTACTTAAGATATTAATTAAAATATTTTTAAACTCTAAATAACTATTGTAGAAATAGTCACCAACACTAATTGATTTATCTTTATTATTTATAGTATATTTATTTATTCTAGAACTTAATTTTAAAGATTTATTAAGTTTAATAGTATAAATAATTATAAATAATAATAGTAAGATAAGAATTAATTTGACTAATATACTTAAGCTCATATTTATTTTCCTTTCTATTTAAAGATATTATCTAGGGTATCTACTCCTCTTGGTTTTAATATGTCATAAACGTGTGGTTTTTTACTTGTTTTAATATATTCTCCATTTTCTTCTCCAGTTTTAGTTATACCTTTTTGTTTAAATTCAAAGATAGTATTTAATTTAATTATATCTCCATTAAAACCTACTACTTCAGATATATTGGTTATTTTTCTTTTACCATCATGCATTCTTTCAATATTAATTACTAAATCAATAGCATTATCAATATATTCTCTTATGGCTTTAACAGGAATATCAATTCCACTCATTAAGACCATGGTTTCTAACCTATTTAAGGCATCTTCGGGACTATTTGCATGAAGAGTTGTAAGTGATCCATCGTGACCTGTGTTCATAGCTTGTAACATATCAAATGCTTCTTTGCCACGACATTCTCCAACAATGATACGATCTGGTCTCATTCTTAGGGCATTTATAACTAAATCTCTAATTGTTACTATAGAGCTATTATTATAATTCATTGTTCTTGTTTCTAAACTAATAACGTGTTCTTGTTCTAATTTTAATTCAGCAGCATCTTCAATTGTTATAATACGTTCATCATTACCGATAAAAGAACTTAAAATATTTAAAAGAGTTGTTTTACCACTACCAGTTCCACCACAAACAATTATATTTAACTTTCCTCTTACGGCTCCTTCTAAAAATAAAGCCATGTCATTGGTTAAACTACCAACTCTAAGTAAATCACCAATATGAGTCATATTTCTTTTAAATTTACGAATAGTCATAACTGGTCCATTTACTGATAAAGGAGGAATAACTGCATTAATACGTGATCCATCTTTTAATCTTGAGTCAACCATTGGGCTTGATGAATCAATGGTTCTTCCTTGAGGTCCAATTAATCTTTGAATTGTTCTAATAATATGATCATTGTTAATAAATGAAACACTAGTGTCTTTAACTATTTTACCATCTATTTCTACATAAACATCTTTAGGTCCATTTACCATTATTTCACTTATATTATCATCTGTTAATAGCTCAGTAATAGGACCATTTCCACTTACTTCATCTTCAATTAAATTATAGATATGATTTCTTTCAACATTTGTTAGATCATATCCTTCAAGACATTTATCTACTTCATTATTTATAAAGTCACTTAATTCAATTCCTTCAGGTATTTCAGTATCAACTAAGTGTTCTATTATTATTTTTCTTAATTTATCTAATAATTTCTTATCAGGAAATACTTCATAATCAGATACCATACTATCTTGATAATCATTAGGACGAGTAAAATCAAAAGATTCTAATAAAGTTTTCTTCATTATTTTTTACCTCCTATTATTTCGTTTGCCATTAATTCAAAGACTTTTTCATCTTTAAATTTACTATATTTATAAGTTATTAATTCACCATTTAAAACAAGTTCATCTAATTTTGAAACATGGAAACTAGAACTAATTACGTAATCAATATTTGATCCTAATATATTTTTTAAATCATAATTACTAAAGAAATTTTTATTAGGTATAAAACTATTATTAACAATTATCTTATATTTTTTTAATTCATTTTCTTCGAATATGTTAAGAATATTTTTTAGATTCTTAAGAGAAACGAAATCATTTGTGGTTACAAAATAAATTAAGTCACTTTTATCTAATGCAAAGACATTTATTTCATTTAGACTACTTGCTGTATCTATTAATATTACGTCATATGCATACACACATTTATCTAACAAAATATCTATATATTTTATACTTATACGTGATGCTTGTCTTGGATCTTTAGGACATGCTATAAATGAGATATTATCATCATACTTAGTTATGTATTTATCCATATCTTCATATTTATTATTTAAGTAATCTTCAGCAAAGTTATAGATAGTTTTAGTAACGTCTTTATTAAGGGAAAAAGCAATTGCCCCATTTGTTAGGTCTAAATCAACGATAAGAACTTTTTTATCCATTTTAGATAATGTTCCAGCAAGTGAAAGAAGTGTCGTTGTTTTTCCAACTCCACCTTTGGCTGAATACATACATACAATTTTACCTCTAGCCATATTAAGAACCACCTTTATTTTCTTCTATAATTATACCATTATTTGTATTAATAACAACATAATTTATTTTAATATTATAATTTTTAATGTTTATTATCTTGCCAAACGTACTTTTAAATTTATAATTATTTTGAATGTATATTTTATCTTCGTCTAATTTGTAATTGAAATTATTAGTGCTATAACCATTTTTTTGATATAAAGTTTTTATTTCTTCTTCATCTTGGGTACTTTTTAAAATAGTTTTAGTAACGCTTTCATATTTCATTTGTTCATTTATGATAATAGCATAATCATAGGTAAACGCAAGAGAGATAAAAATAACTGGTAAAATGATAATAAATATTGTTAAACTTTGTCCTTTTTTATTCACTTAGTATTACCCTTTCACTTTTAATTTTATAAGGTTTTCCTAAAACTTTAGAAAGTCCTGGGGTTATTGTTTTGTAATTTTTAGTTAAGGTTAAATAAACATAATTATCTTTTACCTCATATGTTAATGTTGCATCAGTTATTTTATTTAATTCATCAATTTTATTTTCTTTATATAAAGTTATTGTTTCATTCATATCTGATTCCAAATGATTTTTATAAGAAAAAATTAGCATCATATCAGTTATAAACATGATTATGTAAATTATAACTGGAAGAATAATAATAAATTCAACTAATGCTTGTCCTCTTTTATTCATTTTACCAACCCTTATCATAATTAAATTATAAAATATTTATGTTATTTTTACAATTAAAAACGATAGTGAGTTAGCTCATTATCGTCTTAATAGGTATTTATCCAAGCTTGTATGGATTTGATGATGTGCCATCTCCTTCAATAATTCGGGTATCCGATGTTAGATATGTGGTCGCAAAAACCCCATAGGAGGTAAACGCGTGGTCAGTGCCAACGAAACCCTCACCGAGCGCAACGAACACGTGGGAGGAGTCACCGGAGTAAGGCGAAAATGTCCAATACCAAGATTCTTTATGTAACCAATTGTTATTTTTACATTTTACGTTTGTATAATCATAAGAATTTGTTTCGGCATTATAAACTTGCCCTGCTCTTAAGTTATTGCGGCACTCTACATCAGTTGATGCATATCCATAGTCACTGGCATATATTAGGCCTATTTTTCTCGTCCAGGTAGTTGGTCTACTATTTTGATAGGTTATACTTCCTCTTTCAGCATTATATTGTTCGATGGTTGAAAGACCAATTGGGGCGGTACTTGGGTTATAATTATTTCCGCCAATATTCCATACGCTTTCGCTTATCATTGCTTGATATTTTTCTTTGATAGTATACTGATAATTAAATGTTCCTGTTTGTCTAAATACTGGCTTATTTGTACTTGAATCCCAAGATGAATTATACCAGTTGGTTTTATTAGCAGTTAAGGTTGTATCTAAATAATCGCCATTTAGTTCCTTCATTAAATCTGCATCTGTCCAATCGTTTATTCCATAATCGTTATTTCCTGTTGCATCCCAAGAAAATAAGCCAAGAGAAGAATTTCTAACTATCTTTAGTTTTTTACTAGTGTTACCACTTGAATCAGTTACATTAAAGATACCGATGATTCTCCATAACTCGCCATCGTTTCCAAACTCAACATAGTTTTTAGGATTTGCTCCACTATATCTGATATTTTCATCTACTGTGGGATCTTTTAATAAGCCATGTACGGCTGAATCTTCACTATTATATAAATTAGTTATAAATTCAACTCCGGTTTTAGAATAATCATATATTTGTCTGTCTTGAACAATTATTATATGGCAAGAAAACAAGGCTCCTTGATTTTCTGATTGATCTTTGCCTGTTTCAGGAAAGGATATTGTTAAATTATAAATATGTTTAGCGTTACTTGCTCCACCGGCAAAGTATCCGCTTGCTATATATCTTGTTCCAATTTTTTGGACATCGCCGGTAAGGTTATTGGCGATTAAACCATTATTTGTTGAGGCACTATCTTTAGTTAGGCTATATTTTAATGAACTTTCACTAAAGGTATTATTATCTATTACTATTCCAATTTTATAATACATATTATTATCGGTATTGTTATTATTTATTTTAGTATTATTTGTTCCGATTAATGTAAATTTCTTAGTTACTGATGCTCCTGGTATTATTTTATTTAATATGATATTACCTGAATTATTTTCATAGTTTATTTCCATTGTTCCAGCATCAAATGCGACTGTACTGGTTGTTTCATTATTATTTATTCTAATAGCTAGGTAAGCATAGGTTATAGTTATGCCTATAAGAAACGTTAACGCTGAAAATAATATCCAAATTATAGATTTGCCCTTATTCATATAAAAATTTCACCATATCCTTATAGTGAAATTATAACCCGGTTTACCCCCCCGTCAAGCGAACAAAGGTATTTATAAATTTCTAGTTTCGGACACTTGACGGCTATAGGTACAATTAAAATAAAATTTTATATTTATTAAATTATATTTTTACTGTTTGTTTTAAATAAATTTGATTCATATTCTTGAAACTTTCAAATGTCCTATCAATATCTACGCGAGATAACATCCATTCTATTTGTTTTGCTTGCATTTCAAAATAAGACTTTTGGTCATTATTATCTATATGATATTCTAATAATGCATTACTAATTCTTTTCCCTAAAGTTATATCAATTGCTACCATTGAATAGGAATTCTAATGTTAGATTCTGAATAAAAATCATATTGTTCGCTTAGATGTTCAGCTACAAAATCGACATATTGTTCAAAATGATCCATTATATAATTTAGTTGGGCTTTTCTTTTAATTAAATGTTCCATAAATTCTGATGGTTCTATTAAACTTTTTTTCCATGGAATTTCTTCATATAATTTATCGATTTCATTTAGTACAATTTCTTTTACTTCTTTTTGATATAAATCATTCATATATACTCCTTTATGATTAAATTTTACCACAAATTAGTTAAAAATTGTAATGTAATTTTTATGTAATAATTATGTAATTAAAAACTACTAGCTAATTTTAATTGCTAATAGTTTCTATACTTATTTTTTTAATTCATCTATTTTAATGCTTCTGGTATGCTTTATTGCTTCCCATTTATTGTATTTTTTAACAAATACTGAAATATTTATTGGAATCCAGCTTAATAAAAATATAGAAAATAATATAATTGTTGCTGTCATTCCTTTAAGGTCTTTTTTCTTATATAGTAATGCGAATATTTCTATAGCGATACCCATTGCAAGTAAAACGCAGAAGAATACGATATTAGTGGCAAAAAAGTAAGAAAATATATCATGTAATTGTATACCAACTATTTTAAATATTACAAGTAATATAAGGTTAAAGAATGAAATAACTTGCATTAGTGGGCCTAAATATACTAAGGACATATCTAAACTTGCAAGTCTTCCTGTTTTAAGAAAGTTTTTAAATAATTTGGCACTATATCTATTCATACACTGAATAATACCGGCACTCCATCTTTTTCTTTGCTTCCATGATGCACCAAAATTAATTGGATATTCATCATAAGTTATAGCCTCTTCTACAAATGCAATTTGTTCATTTTTTAAAGCACATTGTCCAGTAAACTCTACATCTTCTGTTAAAGTATATGTTTCAAATCCATCACGGTCAATAATATCCTTACTAATCATGAATCCAGTACCATTAATAGATGCCGATGAATCAAACGCCATTCTTGATTGATTAAAGAAAATATTTTGAAATAAATAAAATATTGTATAACTACCACTAATCCAATTATCTTTTGGATTCTTACTATCACGATATCCTTCTGCTACTTTATATCCAGAATTATAACAATCATTCATATGTTTTAAGAAATCTTTATGAACTAAATTATCAGCATCAAATATAACATATGCATCAATTTCTTTATTATCTTTTAATTTATCAAACGCAACTTTTAAAACATCACCTTTAGTCTTAGTAGGCTTATTACATTCTATTACTGTCGCTCCAGCATCAAGAGCCGCCTTAGCAGTATTATCTGTACAATTATTAGGAACAACAAAAATTCCATATTTATCTTTTGGATAATCTAATTGTTTTAAGCTTTCTATTAAGTTACCGATAACTTGTTCTTCATTCCTAGCTGCAACTATAATTGCAAAAAAACTTTTCTTTCTACTCTTTTTAAAATTTACTTTACTTTTTTTAATTATTCCTAAAAACCCACTTACGGCAAAATACAAGCCATAAATCAGTGTAATATAGAATAATATGTAATAAATTGTTTTTACGATAATTATCATACTTCTCACACCCAAATCATTATATAATATTTTTTTAATTTTGTAACTCTTTTATCATCAAATAAATTTATTTAATAATAAATCTTCTTTTTCTTGAACAAAGAAATTATAGAAAACACTAACATAATCAACACATGCTTCAAAATTATATTTCTCATAATAGTTAATCAAAATTGAAAATAAATAACTTTTTTATTTTCATTTATCATATATTTATATAAATTAACTATTTATCAATTTTAAAATCTATTATTTCTTCATCTAATATATTATTATCCATTATTTTATTTATACTTTCTTTAAGAAGATAATAGTTTCTTAATATTCTATTTTCTTCTTAACTACTACTTATTTTCATAAACATTTTTAATTATATAAAACTATATATATCGTATTTTTTATTCCATATATCACCTTTTGATATCATAAATATCATCTTTATTATATCACGGATATTTTTTATTAATAGTATTTTTAAGTAATTTATGTAAATTAAAATGTTAAATTTCATATTTTTTCTTATTTTTAACCTATTAAAAAATCTAAATATTTACTATTTAGATCTATACTATAAATTACCCAATTCTAAATGCAGGAGATATTCCTTGCTTTGTATTTGGACTTAAATGTCTATACCAATCCCCCGAATTGCTAATATATACGAAATTATCAATAGATGAATTACGTAACCACCAAATATTATTTGTTCCATCATATTTTTTTATTAATAAGTTAAAATTATTAGTTGTCACATTATTTATAGAATAATAATCTAATTGTCTACTTAAATTATATGCACTATCTGTAGGGGAAATATGATTAGTTTTACCATCTGTTAGTATTTCTCTAGCACTTAATAAATATATTTTATCATCAGTAATAAAATTTGCAGTATCATTTGAACCATATCCTGAAATAACATTTGTTGAAATAATAGCATCTTGTAAATTTGTTGGTAACTTTAAAAAGAAAGAATTATTTAAATATGTTCTTATTTCTGATTTTTCCCATCCTCCTATATTGGTTGCCGTGCTATTTATCTCCTTTAATTCTACTATATCCGTAAATTCTACCACAAAACCACAAGCCGTTTTTGAAAAATTTATATTACTACATTCAGCAGGATTAGTGTTATTTGCAACCCTCAAAGTATATTTTTTATTATTAATTGTTATTTCTTTTTGAGATCCAACTGGATAAGCATCACCTTCTCCGGCTTTAACCACCTTAGCAATTGTTTCCCAGGAATCATCTGCAAATGTGGTTGGAATTGGAGTTTCTCGATTAATTTCTAAAATTCCATTAAATGTAGCTCCTTTTTCACTATCTTGGTTTTCACCGGTATCGGGAAATTGGATTTTTAAATTAAAGGTAATTGTTTGATTTGATGTGTTTGCTTTAAATTCTCCTGTTACTAATTCTAAATATTTACTACCTTTTTTAATTATTCCACTAGTATAACCAGTTTCAGTGGTATTTCCTGGTATTGTTTGATTTGTTGTTCCTACTAACGTGCTTGTTATATTTGTATTTGCACTCGTTCGCTTTAAATAATAATGTAATTGTCCATCTGAAAATGTGGATTTATACTTTATTCCTACTTTATATGGCATGGCAAGTCCACTTGTTGTATTTGTTCCGGTTAGTGTGAATGTTTTATCTATTATTATCTTACTACTTGGTTGTATATCTTTTGATACTAACAAACTACTTTTGCCATCTGCATAACTTATTGTCATCTTTCCACTTTTTACTTCTATTGCTGAAGTACTTCCCTTATTATTACTCGCACTAAAAAAAGCATATGTTATTCCTGAAAATATCACTAGGAGCATCACTATTGTTCCTATCATTACATATACTTTGATTTGTTCTTCTTTACTATTCATATAAAATCACCATATTCCATAGTGAAATTATATCTCTAAAAGCCCCCCGTCAAGCGAAAACATGTTCTATTTTTACAAATGATTTAATTCTTTAATAATGCACTTATCTAGATCTTCTTGAGCGCAATTCATTTGTAGGCTGTTGCATTTTTTTAAGCTCTATTTTTTTAATTTCTTGTACTAAAAGTCTAATATTTCGCATGTAATAATTAAGTTCAGTTTTAGTAAAATAATCCGCATATAAGTTAAATATCATATTACTTAAATTACTTAGCTCAGTTAAAATAAGAGTTCCATCAGTATCGTTTCCCTCATTATCAATAAAAATTAATATTTTAGAAACTAATTTAGAAAAATCAAAATTAATATTAGATTTAATAAATATTTTAATTATTCTTTCATCTACTATAGATACTTCCATATTATTTAATGTAATAGGATAACTAAAGAAATCAAATGATTCTTTAAATTTATATTTTTTCTTATTTTTATATAACTTGTACATAATTTAAT
>CAKOQK010000010.1 GCA_934101225.1 uncultured Bacilli bacterium
TCTCGCAATTTAATTTTACTATATTTTTTTTAAAATAAAAAGACCATTAACAAAAATTTCTTTTGTCAACAGCCTGATATTATAAAATATAATAGTCTTTTATTCACATTAACCACCTCTTTCTAATACTAGAATAGAGGCAATCACCTAAACAATTAAATGTTCCATAAGAAATAAAATAACATATAAATACATCATAATCAAGAGTAAAATTATGAATATTCGTATATCTTATGATTGAAATTTAAAATATAATTTGCTATAATGAATATGTAAGCAAGACTTACATAAAATAAAAAGGAACACTTAATCTGGAATGTTAAGTGATTACCTAAAAGTTTGTAATTCACCAAAACCCCGTGTTTATGGTGTTTTTATTTTAACACATTCATTTTAATAATAATGTAGAATAAAATAAAAATAATAATAAATAAATTAAATATTATAAAATATAATAATTTTTTATTCACATTAACCACCTCTTTCTATTACTAGAGTAGAGGTAATCACTTAAACAATTAAATGTTTCTAAAAAATAAAATAACATTTAAATACATCATAATCAAGAGTAAAATTATGAATATTCGCACATGTTATGATTGAAATTCAAAATATAATTTGCTATAATGAATATGTAAGCGAGGCTTACATAAAATAAAAAGGAACACTTAATCTGGAATGTTAAGTGATTACCTTATAAAGGATTCACCAAAACCCCCGTGTTTATGGTGTTTTTATTTTAACACATTCATTTTAATAATAATGTAGAATAAAATAAAAATAATAATAAATAAATTAAATATTATAAAATATAATAATTTTTTATTCACATTAACCACCTCTTTCTAATACAAGAGTAGAGGTAATCACCTAAACAATTAAATGTTCCTAAAAAATAAAATAACATATAAATATATGATAATCAAGAGTAAAATTGTGAATATTCGTTTACTTATAAGATTAATTTATTTAATAAGTATATACTATGTTTTTTTTGAACAATTATGATACTATAAAATCATTAAGAAAAGAGGGAATAAGATGCATAATAATTTTAAATTAAATGAAACAACTGGAGTAGGATTAATCAAAGATGACAACGATAATAATATACTAATTAAAACTGACGCTAATGAAGAACAATTAACAGCTATATTAGAAAAAGAAAATGAAATTGAAAGTAGAGCAGAATATATAAAAAATTTAAAATATGAAATTATTTGGAAAAAGTTAGTTAATTTATTTAAAATATTTATGTATGGTTTAGGAACAATATACTTTATATTAGTACTAATAAATTCCTTACAGTATCACTTATATACACTTTCTATTGCCTTATTAGCAGTAATATTTATGTTTGAAATCGTAACAAATCTAAAAGCAAAATCATTTAAATATAATAATAATCAAATTAAATTATTATCAAAAGAAATGTCAAAATCAAAAACTAAATTAAAAGTGTTAGTTAAAGAATTAGAAAATTTAAAATCAGAAGTTCAAATTAAAGAAATGAACACAAATGATGTTGTAACTTCTTCAATCAATTATCCGATACGAAGTGAAGAAGAAAAAATTAATGATTATGTCAACGTTCAATCAGAACCGATAAAATTAAAATCATTAAGAAAAGAATTTGAGAAGTAGTCTTAATAAGAGACTATTTTTTTAATGAAATTAAATGTAAACGAATAGTGAACACAAATTAAAAGAAGATAAATTAATATCTCCTAATAACTATTTCTTTCTAGTTAATTCCTTAACTTTATCTTTGTTTTCTTTACTATATCCATATAATATATCAGGATACATATTCATCATATCTTGATATAATTCTTCTAATGCTTTATTTTGTTTACGAATTATTGGACTAACATTAGTAATTGTAATACTTTTACCTAATTTATTAACACCATATAGTATCTTATTTGTAACAATTCCATTTTGTCTCATCACAAATTGATAAACCCATAATAAATCTTTAACCTCAATAACAGATAATCCTGTATCATAACCAACAATATAATCATTACTTAAGAATACCTTACATATTTTATTATGAATACCTTTGCCGTTATCTACATCATTTAAAACTTTTTCTATCTTATCACTATATTTTTCTAATAATTTTTTACTCTTATTAAGTTTAACTACATAAATAATTATAAGTACTAAACCAACTATAACAAATATTCCACTAAAGATAAACATAAAATTAATATCTTCATCTGGATTATAATATGTATCTAAATAATAATCACCAACCGCATTTTTAACTTGATCTACTGTATAAGTATATTCATCATCACTTAAATAATCTTTTAATAATTCATAAGCTTTATCTTCTATTTTTTTAGCTTGTCCATAAATAGTTAATGCTTCTGGCTTAATATCTGTTAGTCCTAAAGAATAATTTTGAATATCTTTTAAAAAATTTAAATGTGTATCATTTAAAACTACAACATAAGGTTTTTTCTGATTATCATAAGCCAAATAATATTTTAAAACTTTAGTATCTTCCTTTTGAGTAGCAAAATAATCATCAAGTAAATCAACATCGACCTTAGCATAAGTTAATTCTTCTGTAACTCTATCTAAATAAACAGCATCTTGATTACTTAATGCCCAGTAAAATAATCCTCCAATTAATATTCCAAGTAGACATATAATTATTCCAATAACAAGCAATGCCTTAGAATAAACTTTCTTTACAAATTCCTCCATAATCTCTAAACACCTCTAAAATAATTATATAAGTTAAGTATGCATATTTCAACTAATAAAATTTATAAAATTTACGTAAAGAATACCAAGAATATAAAATAAATATTCCTCAATCTTAATTCTTTGCTATAATCAAGGTGTGATGTACATGAAAAAGAAATATAAAATTTTAATCCTTTTTTTAATAATAATAGGAATAATATCTAATAATTATATATGGTTTAGATTATATTCAAGAGAAAAAGATAAATTAAAACAAGCTATAATCCCTTCATTAAAAGATGATTATTATACTAATCAATTAATACTTTCAAAAAAAAATAACAATTATAGCTTTTATGATTATGAAAACATATTAAATAAATATTATAGCAGTTTAAAATATAGTTATATTATTAACAATTTTCCATTAGTACAGCAAAATCCAGATTATCCTAATGGTTGTGAAGTAGCTAGTGCCACAATGCTATTAAAACATTACGGTATTAATATTGACATGAAAGAATATGTTGATAACTATTTACCAAAGGAAGAAGTTTATGAAAAAGATGGTCTTAGATATGGACCAGATCCTAGTAAATATTATGCTGGAGATCCTAGTGATTCTTCCAGAGGATGGGGAACATTTTTACCAGTAATAAAAAATTCATTGTATACCATTTTTAAAAATAAACTTCCCGAAGATACAGTAGGTCATGTTTATACTTCTGATGATAAATTACCTTTAGAAGAATATGTTCAAAATGGTAATCCTGTTTTAGTATGGACAACAACTGATTATAGTGAAGCCAAAGATATTTATGAATGGTTTAGTTATGATAAATCAAGAACCTATACTTATCCTAAAAATGCCCATGTTATTGTAATAGTTGGTATGGATAAAAACTATTATTACATTAACGATCCATTAAAAGATGAAAAAGCAATTAAAGTATCAAGAAAGAAATTTAATAAAAGTTATGATTCAATGGGAAGACAAGCATTATACATTGAAATAACTAACATTTATGACAATAACAATTTAAGTTATGAAGAACATTCTTAAAATAATAAAAAAGGAACAATATTATCATGTAAAGATGAATGTTCCTTTTTATTATATGAATTATTTTTATTAATGGTGCCCTTTCGGTGGATGTATAACAACCACTAGACATAAATTTATAGGTAGTAATAACTAATATAGATATACCATAAACATAATTATTTTTAAACAAGAGCAAGATGAAAAGGATTAACAAAAGGATTAACAAAAATTGACTTTTTTATAAAATTGTGTATAATATTAAAACACAAAGGGAGGAAAAAATATGGAATATAAATATTATAATCAGTTTAATTTATCTAATGAGTTGTCACGAGCAATATCAACTATAATATCAAAAAAAGAAAATGATGATTATGTATGTAAAATTTTAACACTTACTATTCCTGTACATAAAGGTATGGTTTTTCACTCTCCATTAACTAATGAAGATATTTGTAGACCAGGATATTCAGCATTAAGTGGTGCTCAAATAAATGAAATTAACGAAAAATATGGAAGATATATTGAAGGAACTATTCCAGAAGAAAATTATTCTTTCTTTGTAGTTATGAAAGATGAATCTTATAAAAGAATTTCTAAATTATCATTTAAAAGTAAAGATGAAATAAATATGGCGCTACAACTTTTATGTGTTTTTGTTGAAGAATATAATGGAATATTTGATTCAAGAACTTTAAGTGAAAAATTCCCATATCTTCAAGAATTTTTTACAAGTATAGATAATTGGAGAGCACAAAAATATAGAGTTACAATAGATGATGATGTTTTAAATGAAAGTACTAAAAGAACATTATGTAAGATAAAAACATTATAATAGTTCATTAATAATAAAAGCCGTGGCATGTTTTGCTTGCTTGCAAGTGAAAATTACGATAGGCTTTTTCTTTTATTTTCATTACGAGGTTTTGAAAATTTAAATATAATTTTTTGCCTTGCTAAAATTATGTTTAAAAGGGTTCAAAAAGGATTTCCCTTTGCACACCGTTATTGGCTTTGCCAATAGCGTAGTGTGTTACTAAAATGGAATTTTAGTTTTATTGAACGAGCTGTTGCTCGTTTTTTAAATATCAAAATCTTTATCATCATATTCATAATTTTTCGTATATTATTTTACATTAGCAAACCTACAAACCATTTCTACCTTTCTTTTTAATTCTTCGCTTATTTTAAGTTCTTTAGTTTCTATTGTCATAACTCAATCACTTTCCTTTATTAAACAACGAAAAAACTAACTATTTCTAGTTAGCATTTATTATTTAAGCTCAAATATTTTAAGTATCAATCAAATCTGGTGTCCCCGGGCAGAATCGAACTGCCAACCTATCCCTTAGGAGGGGATTGCTCTATCCTGCTTGAGCTACGAGGACTTAATTACCATTAAAGTATACCATATTTATTTTAAAAGTGTTACAATAATTACGAAAGGATGATTAAAATAGAAGAATTAATAATAAAAAAATGTGAAAAATGTGGAAACACAGTAAGAGTTTTAAATAATACTAATACTATAACTTGTTGTGGAGAAGAAATGAAAGTATTAGAACCACTTTATGAAGAAAACAATGTCCATGTTCCTAATGCGATAAAAAAAGACCGTTCACTTTATATAACAATGGATCATGTTATGGAAGAAGACCACTATATATCTAAAATATATATCTTAAGATATAATGAAGTAATTGAATATAACTTTACTCCACAAGATGAAATCGCTTTCGCTTTCCCTTATAGCGAAGAAGTTAAAGTTTATGCTTTATGCAATAAACATGGGCTTTGGGAAGGAAAAATAAAGTAATGGAAAAAGACATTAGAAAAGCAACTGAAAAATTAGCTAAATCAAATAAAAAATTTATCAAAGAATTTAAAGAATTTATATCCCGTGGTAATGTTGTTGACCTAGCTGTTGGTGTTGTAATTGGTGGATCATTTAGTAAAATAGTTTCATCTTTAGTTAATGATATAATTATGCCTTTAGTAGGAATTATTATTGGTGGTATTAACTTTACCAGTTTATCAATTAAATTTAAAGATGCTACTATTAATTATGGAAACTTTATTCAAACAGTTATTGATTTTCTTATCGTAGCATGGTGTATATTTGTAGCTATTAAATTAATAAATAGCCTTCAAAGAAAGAAAAAAGAAGAAGATAAAAAAGATGAACCACCAAAAAAAGATGAACAAATAATTCTTTTAGAAGAAATACGTGATTTATTAAAAAAGAATAATAAATAGGCTATCATAATATTCAAATAAAATTATTTCGAATACCATATATTAGAGTTTATGATAATAATCTTTCTTCTTTCTAACCTTTCTTTATTCTTGTTTTACCCTTAAATATCTTAGACTCACATAGATAAGGACTACATAAATGTTAGTCCTTTTATTAATGCTAAAATTGTGTTAAAATATTCTATGTGATAAATAAGATGATATTATATAAAATATTAAGACCAATAGTCTATTTAATTTTTAAAATTGTTTATAAACCAGTTATTATTAACAATGAAAATATTCCCAAACAAGGAAGATGTATACTAGCAGGTACTCATACTAATAACTTAGATTTTATAACAGTTGGAATGGGTACTAAAAGGCCAGTAAGATATGTTGCAAAAGATGAATTAATGAAAGGAATAAAAAAATATTTCTTTAAAGCCGTTGGAATAATCCCTGTAAACCGTCGTATTCATGATAAATCAGTTATTCCTACTTGTGTTAATATACTAAATAAAGAGCAACTAGTAGGTATTTTCCCAGAAGGAACTATAAATCGTACTAAAGATATAATAATTCCATTTAAAAAAGGTGCAGTAGCAATGTCAATTAGAGCAAAATCTAAAATAGTTCCCTTTGCCATTAATAGAATGTATAAAAGAGGTAAATTAAAAATAATATTTGGTGAAGCATATTATCCCAAAACTGAAGATATTGAAAAAGAAACGAAAGTTTTAGAAGATAAAGTAATAGATTTAATTAAGAAAGTAAGTGATAAATAAATGAATTATTTAAAAAAGATATTTAATAAAGAAAAATCCATTGAATTAAAAAAAGGAGATGACTCTACTAACCATTTAGAATATCCAACAGGATCAATGATTAATGAAGTAGAAAAGATAGTTAAAGATTATCCCTATAATTATGCTCTAGAATACTATGGAAATAATATAACATATAAGAAATTTTATGAACTTATTAACAAATGTGGTAAAAGTTTAAAAATGATAGGTGTTGAACCAAAAGATAAAGTAACAATTTGTATGCCTAATATGCCAGAAGCAATCATTATGTTTTATGCTGTAAATTTAATTGGCGCTGTTGCATCCATGATTCACCCACTAGCAAGTGTTAATGAAGTAGAGTATTATATCGATGCCGCCCAAAGTAAATATATTTTAACAGTTGATTTATTTGCTGAAAAAGTAATAGAAGCTGCTCGTAAAGCCGGTGCTAAGAAAATAATTATTTCAAATGTAACAGAAGAAATGTCATTTGCTTATCGCAACTTAATTAATATTTATACTGATGTAACAAATTATATTAATAAAAAAGAAAAATTAAAATTAAATGATGAAGATCTGCTTTCATGGAAATCATTTATGACTTTAGGAGAATCATATTTTGGCGAATATATTTATCCCGTTAAAGCCAAAGATGAAGCAGTTATCCTATATTCCGGAGGAACAACAGGTAAACCAAAAGGAGTTCGTTTATCTAATTTAGGATTTAACGCTGTTGCTAAACAATGTTCTAATCAAACAGGTGCTAGAACAGGTGATTCAGCCTTAGTAATTTTACCTATATTCCATGGCTTTGGACTAGCAGTTAGTGTACATACTCCATTAATTAACGGACTTCGTTGCGTACTTGTTCCTAAATTTAAACAAAGTGATTTTATAAGATTAATCAAAAAATATAAGCCAGCATTTCTAATAGGTGTGCCAGCTATGTTTGAAGCATTAACTCATAATGAAGATAAATCAAACTATTTAAAATGCGTTAAAAACGCTATCTGTGGTGGAGATATTTTAACTAAAGAATTAAATGATAAAGTTAATAATTATTTTAAAGAACATGGATCTATTGCTGAAATAAGACTAGGTTATGGATTAACAGAATCAACTGCAGCATGCTCATTAACACCAAGATTCTTCTTTAAAGAAAATTGTGTAGGTAAAGCATTAGCTGATATGAATATCGTTATTTGTAAAGAAGGAACAACTAAAGAACTTAGAAATAATAAAGTAGGAGAAATATGTGTAAATGGTCCATCAGTCATGCTAGGATATTTAAATGAAGAAGAAGAGACTAAAAACACTTTAAAAATGCATGAAGATGGTAAAATATATTTACATACTGGAGACTTAGGATACATTGATAAAGATAGATATATCTTCTTTAAATCAAGATTAAAAAGAATGATCGTTACAAATGGCTATAATGTTTATCCATCAGTTATGGAAAAAATAATTAGAGAACATCCTGCTATAGAAGATGTCGTAGTTGTTGGAATACCTCATCCCTATAAAAAACAAGTTCCAATTGCTAATATCGTTTTAAAAGATAATTATAATGAAAGTGCTGAGTTAACAGATGATATTAAAAAATTCTGTGAAAAATCTATTGCTAAATATTCAATGCCTTATCGTTATAATTATATTAAGAGTGTACCTAAGACCTTAATAGGTAAAGTTAACTTTAAAAAATTAGAAGAAGAATGCACTAGAAAGTATGGAAAAAAAGATGAAAGAGCCTCATAAAATAGGATATAAAATATTTTTAACAATCCTAAAACCAATATATAAATTATATTATCATCCAATAATTTTTAATAAAGAAGTTATTCCAACAAAAGGACCAGTTATAATTTGTTCTAATCACCTTCATTTATTTGATCAAAATACTGCCCTTTTATCTACTAAAAGAATGATCCATTACATGGCTAAAAAAGAACACTTAGATGGAAAATTTGGATGGTTCTTTAAAACAGTTGGCTGTATCAGAGTAGATAGAGAAATACATGATGAAACTGCTAAAAGTGAAGCAATAAATTTACTTAAAAATGGATACATTGTTGGATTATTTCCTGAAGGAACTAGAAATCAAGTATTTGGCAAAGAAGAAATAAACAAAAAATTATATGAACTATACCAAGATGAATTAAGTTATAAAGATTTTATTAAAACACTAAAGAATAATCAAGTATGTATATCTGAATTAAATCTATTAGATAAATTATTAAATGAAAAACGTATTAACTTAAAAGAATATAAAGAAAATGCCTTAAATATTTATCCATATTTGGAACAATTACTTGAAAATAATATTATAACTAAAAAGGAGTATGCATCTTCTCAGTTATTACCAATTAAATTTGGTGCAGTATCACTAGCAGCCAAAACAGGAGCCACAATTGTTCCATGTGCCGTTTCTGGTAAATATACTTTTAAAGATAATCATTTAAATTTAAGATTTGGTACTCCATTTAAAGTAGGAATAGATTCTGATTTAGAAGAATCACGTCAAAAATTAGAAAATGAGATAATAAGATTAAAATTAGAAGGTCTTAAAGAAATAAAATATAATAAGATATAATGTTATATTTGTAGTATATTAATTATACATTTAAAATATTATTGAAAAAATATTGCAAAAAAATGTTTGCATTTTTATGAATTATATGCTATAATATAAACCGTAATCAAAGAAAGAGGGTTTTGAAAAATGAAATTTAATGAAATTAAAAGAGAAACAAAAAGAAGAATTTATGCTTTAGCTCTAGCATCTATTATGGTATTATTACCTAAAACAAAAGCATATGCTGCTGAAGTAGACATGAGTACTAAAGTTGATATTGATCATGCAATAAGTGTTTTAGTGCCAGATGATAAACCATCAAATAACAATGGTGGAAATAATAGTGGCAACAATGATAATAACAATGGCGGAAATAATAGTGGCAACAACGATAATAACAATGGCGGAAATAATAGTGGCAACAACGATAATAACAATGGCGGAAATAATAGTGGCAACAATGATAATAACAATGGCGGAAATAATAGTGGCAACAATGATAATAACAATGATGGAAATAATAGTGGCAACAATGATAATAACAACGATGGAAAAGATGACAACAAAGATAATGATGATGAAAACAAAAATGAAAATGAAGAAGAAAAATGTGATCATTCATATGTTTCAGTTGACGTAACAAATCAAAAAACTCCATCATGTACTGTAGCTGGATCTTATGATGAGGTATATCAATGTTCTAAATGTGGAGCTACTAAAACCGAACATCATTCAATTCCAGCTCCTGGACATAAGTGGGATGGTGGAACAAGAGTAGAAACAAAAGATGGATATGATATAATTTATCATTGTACAAATAAAGGATGTAGTTCTGAAAAGAAAACACATCATTCAAATACACCAGATCCAACTGAGCCTACAAAACCACATAAACCAACCAATCCTTCAGATGTTCCAAAAACAGGAGATGATTTTCCTCTTGAATTAATGGAAGCTGTTTGTGGAATAAGTGCTTTAGGGTTACCAATTGCTTCTTATCAATTATATAAAGTTTTAGAAGAAGAAAAGAAACAAAAAAAGCAAGTTTCTGCAACCTATGTTGAAAACGAATATAAAGGAAAATATCTTAGTAAAAGATAACCTAAAATAAAAATATACATAAAATACACTAGAAAGGATAGTGTATTTTTTATGAAAGAAAAAAGATGTGTTGACGATTACATGATGAATGATCAAATGATGAATCCTGATATGCAAGCACCAATTTATGAATGTCCATGTGAAAGAGTGTGTCATCGTGAAATCTGTCACGAGGTTAAACATGTAAAACCAATTCACACTAGAATTATAAATCATCACATATATCATCATACTTGTACACCATGTTTTACTTGTTCTGAAGAAGATGAAATATGTAACGTATATGATGATAGTTGTAAATGTAGATAAATAAGGATTGTAAAATAAGTGTATATTTATACATTAAAATATATTCTTTAATTAATAAATGTAGTATATTTATAACATAGAGGAGAGATAAATATGCTATATCCGTCAATTGATAAAATACTAAATTATGTTGATTCAAAATATAAATTAGTTCATATCGTTGCAAAAAGAAGTATTCAAATGAAAGAAACTGGACACTACCAACTTCCAATAAATGAATATCATAATAAAAAAGAATTAGGTAGAGCCCTAGAGGAAGTCGATAAAGGTTTAATTAAATACAATTAAATCTTTTTTTCAAAAATGTATAAAATAGTTTGAAAATGCACATTAAACAAACCGTACATTATTAATTAAGAAATTAACATAATTTTATTGTCTTAATTATTTATAATAATTATTTTTAAATTGAGTGTTATTCACTCTTTTTTTAATATTTTAAAACTTTCTTCATATATTTAATTGGAGGAAACAATGACTGGACTAAGCAATGAAGAAGTAGTTAAAAGTAGAGAAAAATATGGTAGTAATGAGGTTAATGTTAAAAATAAAAATACTTTTTTTAGGTTGTTAATTGAATCTTTAGGGGATCCAATGATTAGAATACTTTTAATAGTTTTAGTTATTAAATTAGTGTTCATATTTGCGGATGAGAGTTGGTTTGAGACACTTGGGATATTTATAGCAATATTTTTTGCAACATTAATTAGTACTTTAAGTGAATATGGTTCTAATAAAGCGTTTAATAGACTATTTAAAGAAAATAATATTAAAGAATGTAAAGTTAAAAGAGATAATAATTTAAAAATTATTAAGATTAGTGAAGTTGTTGTAGGAGATATTATTTATTTAAATGGTGGAGACTATGTTCCGGCAGATGGAGTATTAGTTGATGGAGAAATATCTTTAGATGAAGCAAGTATTAGTGGAGAAAGTAAGGATATTCAAAAGAAAATAAACGATAAAATTTTTAAAGGAACAACAGTAACTAGTGGAGAAGCCATTATGAAAGTTACTTTAGTTGGTGAAAATACAATGCATGGAGCTATAACTATGGAATTGTCTGATGTAAGTGAAAATAGTCCTTTAAAAACAAGACTTACACATTTAGCTAGAATAATTAGTACAATTGGTTATATTGGAGCTTTTTTAGTATTTTTTTCTTATTTATTTTCAGTTATTGTTATTGCTAATAAGTTTAATTTAAGTTTAATTATTAAGTATGTTAGTAATATTCCTTCCTTAATTAATCATATAATTTATGCTATTACCTTAGCAGTTACAATCATTGTGGTCTCAGTTCCCGAAGGATTACCATTAATGGTTGCACTTGTTCTTTCAACTAATATGAAAAAAATGATTAAAAAGAATGTATTAGTTAAAAAGATGGTTGGCATTGAAACAGCAGGTTCTTTAAATGTTCTATTATCTGATAAGACAGGAACTCTAACTAATGGAAAGTTATCACTTTATGGAGTAGTTACTCATGAAAATAAAATGTTTAATGATGAAATTGAGATAACTAAGTATAGTGAGTATTATAGATTAGTAGGAAATGCCTGTGTTTTAAATAATGATGCAATTGTTAGTGAAAATAATATTATTAATGGTAATGCGACTGATAAAGCAATAATTAGATTTTTTTCTTATAAGCCAGTTGATAAAATAATTAGAAAAGAAGCATTTAGTAGTGATAAAAAATATTCTAGTGTCGAAACTAAAGAGTATGTATATTATAAAGGTGCACCTGATGTAATTATTCCAAGATGTAAATATAGTTATTTTACTAAAAAAGAATTAATAGATAAAAATAGAGTTAATAATATTGTTTCAAGATATATGAATAAAGGATTTAGAGTTATTGCTCTTGCTTATAAAAGTAAAGTATCAGATGATTTAATTTATCTAGGATGTATTTTACTTAAAGATGAGATAAGAAAAGATGCTAAAAATGGAGTTAAATTAATAAAAAGTGCTGGCGTTAATTTAATAATGGTTACAGGGGATTCTTTAGATACTGCTATGTATATTGGTAGAGAACTTGATTTATATAAAGATGGTGATGTTTGTTTAACTAGTTCTGATTTGAGTCTAATGAGTGATGATGAATTAAAAGCACTAGTAAATAGGCTTAAAATAGTTGCACGAGCAAAACCTACTGATAAGAGTAGGTTAGTTAGAATATTTAAAGAATTAAATTTAGTTGTTGGTATGACTGGTGATGGAATTAATGATGCAGCTGCTTTAAAAAAATGCGATGTTGGTTTTGCTATGGGAAGTGGTGCTGATGTTGCTAAGGAAGCTGCTGATATAGTTATTCTTGATGATAATATAAGTTCAATAAGTATGGCTATTTTGTTTGGTAGAACTATTTTTAAGAATATTAGAAAATTTATTATATTTCAGTTAACAGTTAATATTTGTGCTATGAGTTTATCAATTGTAGGACCATTTATTGGAATTAGTACTCCTGTAACAGTTATGCAAATGCTATGGATAAATATGATCATGGATTCTTTGGCATCCTTAGCGTTTGCTTATGAAAATCCAAGTTTAGAATATATGAAAGAAAAACCTAAGAATAAAAATGAACATATAATTAATAAATATATGTATGGGGAGATAATAATAACAGGTTTATATTCTAGTTTATTATGTATGTTATTTTTAAAGTTACCTATATTTAAAGAATTAATTAGATTTGATATTGATAATAAATATTTTTTAACTGCATTCTTTACTTTATTTGTGTTTATAGGAATATTTAATGCATTTAATGCTAGAACTAGTAGATTAAATTTATTTTCTAACATATTAGGAAATAAAGTATTTATTATTATCTTTACTCTAGTTAGTGTTATTCAAATATATTTTATATATCATGGTGGTAGTTTATTTAGAACTTATGGTTTAACCTTAAAAGAGTTATTAATATGTTTAGGACTTGCTTTTACAGTTATTCCTTTTGATTTATTAAGAAAATATTTAATAGGAAGTAAAGACTACGTTTAATTATTTAATATAACCATTTTGAACTATTCTTGTATCGTTTACTATAATGAAGGAACTATCATCTATTTTAGAGATAGTTTCTTTTAGTTCATTTAATCTTGATTTTTCGATTTCAATAATAAGTAAGTGTTTATTATCTTCTGTTTTAATAGAAGTAATACCAAAGTTTTTATCTTTAAACCTTTTAATTTTATCTTTAGTTATCTTATTTGATATAACATTTACAGTTAGGTGGCCTTTGATATATTTTGAAGAAATAAATGTACCTAAGTAAGTACCAGTTGCATATCCTAAAGCGTATGATATTGGAATAAATATTGAATTTATTTCCATAGATAAAGCAGTTCTAGCTGCATAAAACCAGATGATAAGTTCAAAAAAAGATATTATAAAAGATGTTAATCTTTTTTCTTTAAATATATAAAATGTTTTAATTGTTCCTAATGAAACATCAATAATTCTTGCTGTAAATATTTTTAGACATAGTAAAATCATAATAGTACCTCATTAATTATTATGGTTAATTAAATATTTTATAACCATTTTTTATAATAAACATACACTATTTTAGGAGGTTAGTATGTTATTTAATTTAGAAAATGAGGATGTACTTAAAAGTTATTTTAATTTAGATAGAGATGATGTTCTTAATCCAGACGAAGGACTTGTTTTAGGTAATTTATTTTTAGATGAATATGTACCATATAAAAATTATAAACCTTATAAGATTAAACCTACTTGTGATAAAGATGCTATGCTTTTAAAGATTAGAGAATATTGTTTTGCTATTGATGATTTAAATTTAAAACTTGATTTAGAACCTAATAATAAGAAATTATATGATTTATTTAAGGTTTACAATGAAAGATTAAAAGTATTAGTTAAAGATTATGAAGAAAAATATGAAGTTTTAGATTTAAATGATGATTTAAAGGGTAGGTATACTTGGTATAGTGGTAAATGGCCTTGGGAAGGAGATTATAGAAATGTTTAAATATAAGAAGATGCTTCCTTTTCCTATTAATTTAAAGAAAAAAGATATTAAAATGGCTAAATATTTAATTACTCAATATGGTGGAGCAAATGGGGAGTTAGGTGCTGCTTTAAGATATTTTAGTCAAAAATTTTCCATGCCAACTGATGAAGGTAGAGCACTTTTAAATGATATTGCAACAGAAGAGTTTGGACATGCGGAAATGATTTGTGTAATGGTTCATCAATTATTAGATGGTGCTACAAAAGAGGAATTAGAAGCGAATGGGCTTACTAGTAATTATGTAGAGAATGGTTACGGTATTTATCCAATTAATTCAAATGGAGTACCATTTACAGTTTCTTATTTTGCTTCAATTGGTGATGCAGTTGCTGATTTAGCAGAGGATATGGCAGCAGAAGAAAAAGCAAGGGCAACTTATGAACATTTAATAGATATTGCAGAAGATCCTGAATTAATAAATATTTTATTATTCTTAAGACAAAGAGAAATAGTTCATTATAATAGATTTAAGAAATTATATGAAAAGTATAAATATAATAAATAGAGATTACTGATATGGTAATCTTTTGATTTTGTTTAAAAATAATGATATATTTTTGTTAACAAGAAGAGGAGCCGTGTTTGTGAAATTAATTTGTTTATTTATTCCTGGCGTATTTGCTAGTAGTATCCATATTGATAAATTAAAAGTTAAAGATAAAGAAGAAAAGATTAAACTATATTTAATATATACTTTTTTAATAAATATGTTTATATTTATAATTTTAAATTTTTATTGTAAAGATTCTCATATTTTATTTAACAGTGATTTAATAACTATTAGTTTTATTATGAAATTCATGATATTGTCTTTATTATTAGCTATCTTATTACCATTTATTTATGTATTTATAAATAAGAATGTTGAAGTTAAATTAATTAGGAGAAGTAAATGAAAAGACATAAATTGATTATTAATTATATTTTACTTTTTTTAAGTGTTTTCTTTTTTATTGTTACTTTATGGGCTGAAGCTAATTGTGCATTTACATCTTTTGATGAAATACTTTATACAATAACTTCTCCTTTAGAAGGAACTGGTAATGGGATGATACTTAAATTTATTCTTATTAATATTGGAATTCCTATTTTAGTTTTATTAGTGGTAATTGGTATAAGAAACTTAAGAAAGGATTATGATTTAATTGTTAAGATAAATTTATTTAAGAAGAATATTAAATTTAATTTGTTACATTTCAAGTTTGATAAATTAATTAAATATGTTCCATTATTATTATTTATTATTTCTTTTTGGTATATGGGATCTAAGCTATATTTTTTTAAGTTTATGGGTTATCAATTTCAAAAATCCAATTTTATTGAAGAAAATTATTTAAGTCCAAAGGATGTTTTTATTGAATTTCCAGATAAAAAAAGAAATTTAATTTATATTTATTTAGAATCTATGGAAATGACATATGCTGATAAGGATAGTGGTGGAAGTTTCGATAAGAATTATATACCTGAATTATCTAGTTTAGCAAAAAAGAATATAAATTTTTCTAATACAGATAATTTAGGTGGTGCTTATGTGGTTGGAGCAGCTACTTGGACAATTGGAGCCATGGTTGCACAAACTACTGGACTTCCTTTAAAAACACCTTTTAATGGTAATTTACTACTTAATTATTATAATGAGATAGTACCTGGTGCTTATTCTCTAGGTGAAATATTAGAAAATAATGGTTATAAAAATTATATTATGTTTGGCTCTGATGCTGCTTTTGCTGGTAGAGATGTTTATTATAAAAATCATGGTAATTATAAAATTTATGATTATTATAGTGCAATGGATGATGGAATTATCGATAAAGATTATTTTGTTTTTTGGGGTATGGAAGATGAAAAGTTATTTACTTATGCTAAAAAAGAATTAAAAAAGATTTCTAAAAATAATGAACCTTTTAATTTTACCTTATTAACAGTTGATACTCATTTTATGGATGGTTATACAAGTGATTTTTGTAAAGAAGTAAGTGATAATATTTATTTAAATTCAGTTGCCTGTTCTAGTTATCAAGTTAATGAATTTATTAAATGGTTAAAAAAACAAAGTTTTTATGATAATACGACAATTGTTATTGCAGGTGATCATTTAAGTATGAATAATTATTCTTTTAATGATATATCAGATAATAATAGAACAGTATTTAATACATTTATTAATAGTAATGAAAGTACAAACAACACGAATAATAGAATATTTTCAACAATGGATTATTTTCCAACAACAATAGCAGCTCTTGGTGCAACAATTGAGGGAGATAGATTAGGTCTTGGTACAAACTTATTTAGCGATAAGAAAACATTAACTGAAGAATACGGAATTGAATATGTTAATACGGAATTAAACAAAAACTCTAAATATTATAATAACTGTATAATAAATAAAAAATGTTAAAAAATAATATAGTCTTTTGTAAAGAAATTGTAAATTTAGAATTAAAATTATATAAATATTATTTATCATATGTATAATTAAAATAGATGGAGGAAAAATGAACAAAGAATTAGATTTAGAAACTCTAGATAAAGTTGTTGCTGGTGTTTCTCATGAACAAGGTGAGAATATTGCTTTAAGTAATGAAAGTATGTACAGGAAAGAGCAAATTGAAAAATTAAAAAAAGAAAAAGAAGCCCTAGTGGCTTTAAGTAAAGATCGTGATGAAATGTCTATTGATGAATTAGATAATGTTCGTGCAGGAATGCCTAGAAGATAGAACTTATTTAGTTCTTTTTCTTTTTATTTAATTCTAATTCTAGTTTAAAGTTTGGATTTATTATTAAAATCCATTCAATATTTTTTGTAGTTAATAATTTTATTAATGTTTCTAAACTTGAATCAAAAGCAATACAACTCTCATACATTAATGTTAAACCTAGTGATTTAAAATATTCTAAGACTCTTGGATGAATAGGTAATTTATTATCAACAAAAGCTGTAAATTTAGTGTAATTTCTAAAATTTGTAAACACATAATAATAATTATTTAACTTTATACTATTTATAAATGAATTAAGAATATCAATAATTAATTGTTTAGTTTGATAAAAGTATTTTTCATCTTCTAATATTTCTTTTCTTTTTTGCTTTAAAAGTTCTAATTCATTAAGTCTAGTATTTCTATTATTATCAATTAAATTTCTTTTGGTAGTATAAATATTTATTACTTTATCTAAACTTTTTAATTTTTCAATATTATTTGTTTTTTGTTTAGAATAATCTAATTTTCTTAAGGCTATATCTATTTTATTTAATTCAATATCTTCTTTTTCTTTTATTTCAAAATAAGTTTTTTCTTTTAATTTTATAACATGATTAATTGCATAGTAATCATCACCATATTCAATATTCTTTACTTTTTCAATATTTTGTTTTATTAGTTCTATAATTTCATTTAGTTCATTTAATTGTTCTTCCATAATTACCCCTGTTTCTTAGTTAGTTATTATATATTAAAGAACAAGTAGTGTCAAATAAAAGTAATTTTTGGGATTATAAATATATGTGGTATAATCCAATTAGATAGGTTTATTAGGAAATGTAAGTGAGGTAAGTATGAATAAAGAAAAAAAGAATAGATGCTTATATAAATGTGAAAGTATTGCTGATGGATACGAATATAAGAAAATGGTAAAGTATTTTCCAAAAAGAGTGTATTGGGTATTAATTTGTGGTGGAACTTTTTTAAATTTGATTATTGTGGCTTTAATTACTTTAATTTTTAAGAATAGACAATTTTCTATCATTTTCATTTTTATTGAAATATATATTTTAATTCATTATAAAATTTGTTTAGAACCTATAGCAGAAAAAATTCAAAATAATAGGGTAAAAAAGGGGATAGTAGAAAGTAGTTACGAAAACGAATTTTATGATGATTTCTTTATACATAAGGGTAAAAAATCATCTGTAACTATTAATTACTCTGAAATAAGTAGATGTGTTGAAAACGATACTAATTTTTATTTAGAATATCCTGCTAAAAATATGATTATAATTTTACAAAAGGACAAATGTGATTTAGAGTTAATTAATTTTATAAGAAGTAAGTTTAAAAATTTAGAAAATAAATTAGGCGATACTTCAAAAATTAAAGATATAAGTAATATTAATACATCAACAATAAGTTATTTTATGACTTTTCTATTTATTTTAACTATTGGTAGTTTATGGGGTGCTTTATGGTTATATTCAGTAATTGATGAATTAAATCCTCAACATGGGTTTAATTTTCTAAGAAACACTTGGGTATTTTGGTGTTGGTTACCTATTCCAATTACATCAATAGTGCTTGGTTATAAATATAAAAATAAAGGAATAAATTGTACTAAAAATATTGTTGGTGGATTTATAATAGTTTTTTTATTATTAATTTATGGTTCATTTTGTTTGATGCCAACTTTTAGTGAAGACTATAGTAAAATTAATGATTATAAGAATTATATTGATGCAAATATACCTAGTAGTGGGGAGTTAGAAATTCATTATTGGGGAAATTATATTGATGATGATAAAAAGGAATATTCTATTATTAATGTTTATTATGATAAAGAAGATGTTAGTAATTTAGTTAGTAGTATTGAAAATAGTAAGAATTGGATTTTAAGTACTAAAATAAAATCTGAACTTAAAATATTATTACCTTCTCAGTTTAGGGCTAAAGAAGATTTATATTATTCAGTATATAATAAAACTACTAATGAATATAATGTTATTCCCGAAGAATCTGGAATTTATGAAATATATGCCATGTGTTATGATAAAAATAAAAAGGAACTAATAATACACAAATATAAACTTATGTATAATAAGTGAGATACTATGTTAAATTGTATCTTTTTTTAGCTAATTAAAAAGACGATATTAAGAAATTAATTATTTCATTTTTCAATAACGTCTTTATGCGTAAAAATTGGCATGTGTGAAGAAATTTAAATTCTCGTTTTACCATTATACTATATCACTTTGGTCGAGTGTAGAAAGTTTTTTTGAAATACCTAATATTTTTTTCTATATTAATACTTTTAACATTTTCATTTTCTATAAAAAAAGATGGCAAAAGCATTAAATAATGTTTATACTTTTAGAAACCTCGTAAAAATTATCTTACTTTTTTGGCATTTTGTTGAAATTGGCTATTCATATAACTTTCATAACTTACTGTTTTTTTGTTTTCAAAACTTATAACTTCTTCTTTATATTGTTTAGGAATACCAGTTGTGACAACAGCATTTCCATAAGCATCTTCATTAAATCCACAAACAACTCTCTTGGGTTGAATTTGTTTTTTTAATAATAATAAATAATCCTTTTCAGTCATATAGTCCTCCTTAAATTGATGTGTATCATACCACAAAAAGTTAGAAAATGCAACCTTTTGTTTTGCATTTTGTTTGTGCTTGTTCGATTAAAGGTTTAGAGATTAATTATATTACTTAATATGTATATAATAAATATTTATTTCTAATAAAATTTGTATAAATGAAATACATTGATGTATTGTGGGTAAGTAAATATTATATTAGTTGTATTTTTTGTTAATTTAAATAAAAAAACTATTAAAAAATTTATTTGATAATTTCTTAATAGTTTCTTTAAATTCAAATTTTGGCAGGGGTGGAGAGAATCGAACTCCCATCAAAAGTTTTGGAGACTCCTATGCTACCATTATACCACACCCCTGTGTGTATGAACTAATTATAGCATAAAATTAGATAATTTCAATATTTTTGTTGTTAAAACATATAATAAAATGGTGATTATTATGTTAATTAATTATACAAGTAAGGAACTTGATATGATGGCTAGACTTATGAGGGCTGAGGCGCTAGCTGAAGGAAATTTAGGGATGCTTATGGTTGGAAATGTTATAGTTAATAGAGCAATAGCTTCTTGTTATACATTTAAAAATATTAGAAGTATAAGTGGAGTAGTTAATCAAAATCCTGGTGGATTTAGTGGAGTCAATAGTTCATTATATGTTGGTTCTGCAACAACAAAAGAAAAAAAATTAGCTGAAAGATGTTTAAAAGGTGAATATTATTATCCGGCAACTCATGCTTTATGGTTTTATGCTCCTGGAAAAAGTTCATGCCTCCCAAATTGGTATGATCAACCTTTTGCTGGCAGTTATAAAAACCATTGTTTTTATAAACCGAATAGTGGTGTATGTCAAGAATTGTATTAAATATAGATATTTTATGATTGATGTTATATAATTTTAATTATGAAAAGAAAATATAAGTATTTAATAATTTTGTTAATAATTATAACTTTAATTTGGACATTATTAGTTGTAACTAATCAATTTAAAGTGATAGATAATTGGATATATAATTTGTTAATTAGTTTAAAATGTGACTTTTTTACTAACTTCTTTAAAGTAATTACTTTTTTTGGAAGTGTTAAATTTATTGTTATTCTTAATGTTTTAGCTATTATATATGGAATTGTTAAGAAAAGTAATAAATGTTTTAGAATAGTCTTCTTTTCAGCGTGTAGTTTATTTGTAAATTTATTATTAAAAGTAATTGTTAAAAGAGAAAGACCTGATATAAGTTTATGGTTGGTAAGTGAGAATAATTTTAGTTTTCCATCAGGACATTCAATGATATCTTTTGTTTTATATGGGATAATTTGCTATTTTATTTATAATAGTAAAATTAGTTTAAATAATAAAATAGTGATTCTTTCTTTACTTGGATTACTGGTTATTTTAATTGGTATGAGTAGAATATATTTGGGAGTACATTATTTTTCTGATGTAATAGGTGGTTTCTTGTGGGGATTTGTAGTATTATTATTAGGAATTAATTATTTGAATAGGAGAGAGATAGAATGAAAGCATTAATTACTGGAGCATCTTCAGGTATAGGTAAAAATATGGCTATTTATTTAGATAGTTTAGGATATGAAGTTTTTTTGGTAGGTAGAAATAAAGAAAGACTTCAAGAGGTTGCTAATTTATGTAAAAACGCAAAAGCAATATATGATTATGATTTATCGATTGATGCTAATGTTTATAAGTTGTATGAAAAAGTTAAGGGTGAAAAAATTGATTTACTTGTAAATAATGCAGGTTTTGGATTATTTGGATTTTTTGATGAAACTGATTTAGATAAAGAATTAGAAATGATTGATGTTAATATAAAGGCTTTACATATTTTAACTAAGCTATTTTTAAGGGATATGGTTAAATATAATAAAGGTAAAATTCTTAATGTAGCATCATCAGCGGGATTTTTTGCTGGACCTTATTTAAACACTTATTATGCAACTAAGAATTATGTTCTTAAACTTACAATGGCAATTAATGAAGAATTAAGGATTAAAAAATCTAATGTTACCATTAGTGCTTTGTGTCCAGGACCGGTTAATACGAATTTTAATAGTGTAGCTGGTGGTGGATTTAATACAAGAAGTTTAAGTAGTGGTTATGTTGCTAAATATGGAATTGATAAAGCATTAAAAGGTAAAATGATAATTGTTCCTGGTATGATGATGAAACTTGGAATATTCTTTTCTAGATTTTTACCATATAGATTACAGTTAAAAATTTTATATAAAATTCAAAGAAAGAAGGAAAAATAATGTTTTTAAATATTATAAAGACTATTATTATAGGTATAATTGAAGGTGTTACTGAGTGGCTTCCAATAAGTAGTACTGGACATATGATTTTAGCAAATGAATTAATTAAATTAGATGTATCAAGTGAGTTTTGGAAAATGTTTGAGGTAGTTATTCAACTCGGTGCTATAATGGCTGTTGTTGTTATTTATTTTAAAGATTTATTTCCTTGGGGATTTAATAAAACTAAAGAAGATACTAAGAATACTTTTATATTATGGGGTAAAATATTAGTAGGATGTATACCATGTGCGATAGTTGGATTGTTATTTGATGATTGGATAGATGAACATTTTTATAATCCATGGACTGTTGCAATAACATTGTTTATTTATGGTGTTTTATTTATAATAGTTGAAAATCATAAAAAGAAAAATACAATAAAAGAGGTATCATTTTTAAATGCATTTAAAGTTGGTTTATTTCAAGTATTATCTATTATTCCTGGAACTAGTAGAAGTGGTGCAACTATTATTGGTGGTTTAGAAATGGGACTTGATAGGACAACTATTACTAATTTTACCTTTTATATGGCTATTCCGGTTATGGCTGGAGCATCACTTCTTAAATTAGTTAAATTTGGTTTTGCTTTTACAAGTAGTGAAATAATTATACTATTAGTTGGAATGATTACTGCGTTTATTGTTTCTTTAATGGCAATTAAATACCTACTTAAATATATTAAAACAAATGACTTTAAAATATTTGGATATTATCGTATAATACTTAGTGTTATCGTAATTTTATATTTTATATTTAGATAATAGATAAGAGGTATTTATGAAAAAAGGTTTTATATTCATACTTATTTTAGCAGTATTATTTGTTGGTGCTATTCTTATATATGATTTTAGTGATATGCCTAGTGAACAATTAGGTGGACATGATTGGTACTTGTTAGAAAATAATGATATGTATGTTCTTAATTTAGCAAATAATAGATTTAGTTTTAAAAATGTCAGTAATAATGAAGAAAGATATAAAGATTGTAACACTTATAAATATAATAATTCTTCTAATGTTATTAAGTTAGATTGTAGTATTAAAAATAATAAGTTATATATTGCAACATATGATGATAAAAAATTGGTTGTAACTATTAATGGTGAAGAGAAGACTCTTTATAATAGTAAAGAACTTGCTTATGAACATAAATTTATGAATGATAATAATTTAAGTGAGCAAGAATATAATGAATTATATAAAATTAATTTTGATGAAAAATATTATATTAATGTTAAGGAATTTTTATCTATTTATAAAGGTAAAAGTAAGAAAAAGGTTGTGTTAGTTTCAAATAATTATAATTATGATAACATTTTAGATTATGTTAAATTAAGTAAAATGATTGATGATAGTTATAAATTAATTGCCATAGATAGTTTAAGTGAAAGTGATTTACAAAGTTTATTTACTAAAATAGGGATTACTGATTATGATAATAGTTTGGTTACTGTTTATTCAGTAGGGAATAAGAAAACCAGTATTAATGAAGTATTAGATATTAAAAATATTAAGGAAATTTAAAAAGGGTTAAGCCCTTTTTTTGATATATTTTATATTATTTGTTTTTTAAAAAATTCATTACTAAATCAGTAAGTATATTCTTTTCTTTGGGATTAGATTCTGCTATTAAAAGTGTAATTGCAACAAAAGTATTATTATCTATAATCTGTTTATTTTCAAAATATAAGATATTATAGAATTCAAGAAAATATATAAATAGAGTAGCTGCAATTCTTTTGTTTCCATCAATAAAAACATGATTTTTAATAATTAAATATAGAAAATTAGCAGCTTTTTCTTCTATAGTAAGATATAAATCTTTACCATCAAATGATTGATATATAGTTCCAATAATTTCTTTTAATCCTTGATTTCTTTCAAGAGCAAATAAATCACTATCATTACTAAATCTAAGTTTAGTAATAATATTTAAACAATTTTCATATGCGATTTGTTTATTATCTTTAGTTCCATTTGGTTTAATAATTCTTTTATGATCATAATCATCTAGAAGATCTAAAGCGTTAGAATAATTATTAATTACTTTAATTATTTCTTGGGCTTCATTTCCTTTTAATTTTGTATCTATTCTTCCAGCAATATCTATTAATTTAACAGTTTTTTAAAGATATTCTAATCTCTTTTGATTTACAGCATAACCTTTAATCATATAATCTTTTAAAATCTTAGTAGCCCATTTTCTAAAAATAACACCATTTTGACTTTTAACACGATAACCAATACTTATTATCATGTCGAGATTGTAGTAATCAATATTACGAGTTACGTTTCTGCCGCCTTCATTTTTAACTGTTGCAAAATTTGCAACAGTTGAGATATCAAGTTCCTCTTCTAATGCGTTTTTAATATGTCTAGATATAACGGATTTATCTCTACCAAATAATTTAGCCATTTGATCTAATGATAACCATACAGTTTCATCTTTCATATTAACCTCAAGTTTTACATTTTGATTTTTAAATAATACAATTTCATTCTTCATAACTTTCCTCCTTTATTGTATAAATTTAAATATATTACCTATTTTGGCTTGTAACAATTATTATACATTTTAAACAAATGTCCGTTAATGAAAATTCGTTAATTATTAGAAAAAGTTTTTTAAATGGTTTTATTTGTTAAAAAGTTTAATTAATTAAAATAATTGTTTATGTATAATTATTAGTATGATACTATATTTATAGTGATGGTAGATGAATTATTTAAAGAAGTATAAAAAATATCCTAAATATGTTTGGTTTGATAAAATAGATGGAGAATATTTTGGAAGATATTATGATTTATATCATGGTTATGATGAAAAAATTAGATATGAGAAAAGGGATGAATAAAATGATTGAGATTAAAAATTTAACTAAAAGTTATAATGGCGTAAAAGTAGTTGATAATATTAGCCTAAAAGTTAATGATGGTGAGATTTTTGCATTTATTGGTCATAATGGTGCTGGTAAAACTACAACAATTAAATCAATAGTAGGAATAAACAATTTTGATAGTGGAGAAATATTTATTAATGGAAAGTCAATAGTTAAAGATGCCGTAAACGCTAAAAAAGAGATTGCATATGTTCCTGATAATCCAGATTTATATGAGAATATGAAAGCGATTGATTTTATTAACTTTATTTGTGACATGTATGAAACTCCTAGTAGTGTTAGAATGAATAATATAATTAAATATGCTAAGATGTTTGAAATTGAAGATAAACTAAATAATGAAATATCGACTTATTCTCATGGTATGAAACAAAAGATTGCGCTTATTGCCGCTTTAAGTCATGATCCAAAAGTATTAATTATGGATGAGCCTTTTGTAGGGCTTGATCCTAAGGCAGTATTTGATATGAAAAATATTATGAAAGAAATGTGTAAAGAAGGAAAGTGTATTTTCTTTTCAACTCATATATTGGATGTTGCGGAAAAATTATGTGATCGTGTTGCGATTATTAAAAAAGGAAAAATAGTTAAAGTTGGTAAGATGAAAGAAATAATGGGAGATGAATCATTAGAAGAAGTATTCCTAGAATTAGGAGAAAACTAATGAAAAAGCTATATTCTTTAATTAAAGCAGTATGTTCACAAGACATGGATTTATTTAAATATAAATATAATGGGAATAAATTTTCTAAAATATTTTTATTTATCTTTTTATGTTTAACACTAATGATATCTTTTGGAACATATTATTATATGCTTGCTGAGAATTTACAAAATGTAAATTTAACTTATTTAATGTTAGGAATGGCACTTGTTATACCTACTATATTTGTGTTTATACAAGGTATTTATAAATCCCAAAATATTTTATTTGAAGCTAAAGATAATGATTTATTAATGTCTTTGCCAATAAGTAAAGGAACTTTAATATTTATTAGATTCCTTAAAATGTATCTATATGAGTTAATATATGGTCTATTATTTACATTACCGGCTATTGTTATTTATGTTTATTTTATTAAAGTAAATTATTTATTTTATATTGTAACATTAATTATGATTTTAATGATACCTATTATTCCAATTGTGCTTTCTAGTTTAATTGGATATTTAATAAAAAGATTTTCTATTAAGTTTAAAGCTAAAAAATTAGTACAAATTATTAGTACATTTATAATGTTTTTTGTAATTCTTTATTTTTCAAATAATAGTGAAGGATTAATAGAGAATATAGCAAGTAATGCATCTAGTATAAACGATATTATAACTAAAATTTATTATCCAATTGGTGCATATATTAGTTTAGTTAATAATTTTAATATCTTAAATTTAGTAGTTTATTTGATTATAAATTTATTACCAATTTTATTGTTTGTTTATATTTTAAATAAATCTTATTTTATGGTTATTAATAAATCTAGAGTTAATAGTTATAGTAATAAAAAAGAATATAAATATGATCAAAAGAAGATAATGAAAGCTTTAGTCGTTAAAGATATTAAAAGATATTTTTCATCAACTGTTTATGTTTTTAATACATTCTTTGGATTAGTTCTAATGGTTATAGCAACTATTGGATTATGTACTAATTTCGAAAAAACAATTGAATATATTTTAAGTGGAGAAATACCGGGATTAGATATAAACTGGCTTTATAGTATGGCTCCTAAAGTATTTTTCATAATAGTTTTAGTTCTTTCATTTATGACAAGTATTACTTCATCAAGTATATCTATTGAAGGAAAAACTTTTAATATTTCAAAGAGTT
Organism: uncultured Bacilli bacterium; assembly: GCA_934101225.1. Classification (GTDB taxonomy): domain Bacteria; phylum Bacillota_I; class Bacilli_A; order RF39; family UBA660; genus CAG-533. The sequence continues at coordinate 27,172 of CAKOQK010000010.1, forward strand.
TACCGATAGATACTAAAAAAATATTATTATCTAAAGTTATATTTAGTAATTTATTAATTATTCCGGTTGTGTTAATATGTGATGTTATTTTCTTTATTAATTTTAAATTAGAAATAATAGATTATATTTTAATTATTCTAGTTAGTTTAGTAGCACCAACTATTTCATCAGTGTTGGGGTTAATTATTAATTTAAAATATCCTAAGATGGATGCAACAAGTGATACAGAAGTTGTTAAGCAAAGTATGAGTTCAATGATATCTGTATTAAGTGGAATGGTTATTGCAATTATAATAGGTGCTTTATGTCTAGCTACATTATTTGGTTATATAAAAGTTAGTATAAATAATATGTTGATTTTATCTATGATTGGATTAATAATTATGATGATCGTCTTAATATTGATTCTTAACAGTTATGGCGTTAAAAGATATAGAGAGATTGAAGTATAAAGTAATTTCTAAATAATTTATTTATTTTTAATAATTACTATGTTATTATTAAAATAGCGAAAGGAGTTTGAAGTAGTGTGGTAAAGAAAAAAGAAAAAGTAAATGGCAAAGAAAAGATATTAACTAATTGGTTTGCTTATATAAAAATTATAGCTTATTTATTTATATTCGCTTCATCAATTGCGATATTAACAACAGTTTTTTTAGGTACATATTCTGCGTTAGAAATTGAAAAGTCTACAAGACAAGAAATATTATCTGATTCTACTGTGACAACTTATTTGTCTAGATTAAATGATTATACTAATGAAGATTTAAACGACATGATTTTAAATCATCCTATAAAAGAAATTTTAATATTTGAATTAATTCTTCCTACGGTATCATATTTGGCAATATTTATTCTAATGGTAATTTCATGCATATATATCATAAAATTATCTAATAATGTTAAAACAACAAATGATTTATTTACTGAAGAAAAATTAAAAATTGTAAATGCTATTATAAGCATATATGATATAATTTTTTCTATTGATTTAATTCTTATAAATAATGTAAATATTTTTCTTTTAGCGTTTTTTGCAGTTGCAATTAGTGTCATTAATTATTTGTTTAAACAATGTGTGCTTTATAATAAAGAATTAAAAAATAAGTAAGTAAAATAAAAAATATTATATGAGGAGGTGAAATAAAATGAAAAAAGATTTAAACAATCATAAATCAAATGTTAATATTAGTAAACAATTTAGTAATTTATTAACAAAAGGATTACTTTACGGATTATTAGTAACAATAGTTATGATGATATGTATGTATTTAGGTCTTAAAAATTTAGATCAAGTTATAGAATTTTTAACAGCAATTAGAGATAGCCTATTAGTTGAGAATTGTACTATCACTATATTCAAAATACTTTTAATTACTTTTCCTATTATTTTTATTATAGTTGATATAGCTACACTAGCGTTTATAGCAGACATAAGTTATGATTCTAAAAAAACAAAAAATAAATAATTAAGGAGTAAAAAGGATGTTACAATTAAAAAATATTTATAAAAGTTATATAGTAGGTGAAGAAAAACAACAAGTTTTAAAAGATATAAATATAACTTTTAGAAGGAATGAATTTGTATCTATTTTAGGTGCTAGTGGTAGTGGAAAAACGACTCTTTTAAACATTATTGGAGGATTAGATGTTTATGATAGTGGAGATTTAGTTATTGATAATTTATCCACTAAAAATTTCACCAAAAAGAATTGGGATAGTTATCGTAATTATAAAATTGGGTTTGTATTTCAAAATTATAATTTAATATCACATTTAAGTGTACTTGGAAATGTAGAACTTGCTTTAACTTTATCAGGAATTAACAAAAAAGAAAGAAAAGAAAAAGCAAAAGATGCCTTAATAAAGGTTGGTTTAAAAGATCATATAAATAAGAAACCAAATCAGTTATCTGGAGGACAGATGCAAAGGGTAGCTATTGCAAGAGCGATAGTTAATAATCCAGATATTATACTAGCAGATGAGCCAACGGGAGCATTAGACTCAAATACTAGTGTACAGATTATGGATATTTTAAAAGAAATATCTAAAAATAAATTAATTATTATGGTTACTCATAATAAAGAAATAGCAAATAAATATTCAGATCGAATAATTGAGCTTAAAGATGGAGAAATTGTTGGAGATAGTAATAGTTATGAAATAGATAATAGAGATGATGGAACAACAATTAAATTTAATAAGACAAATATGCCTTATTTAACAACCCTTAGTTTATCTTTAAAAAATTTGTTAACTAAAAAAGGAAGAACATTTTTAACAAGTTTTGCTGGCTCTATTGGAATACTAGGAATATGTTTAGTATTAATTTTAAATTCAGGATTAAAAAATTACATTAATAAATTTGAAAAAGAAACTCTTGAAGATTTTCCTATAACGATTTCACAAAGCACATTTGATATGGAAAATTATTATAGTAACTCTAATTCAGATAAAAATAAATGTGAAAGTGATATATGTTCTTATGATGATGTAGTATCAAGTTTTACTAAAAAAGATGGATTATATGTTAAAAACGATTTAAAATCCTTTAAAGAGTATATTGAAAATAATAATTCAATTAAAGAATATGCAAAAAATGTAGATTATGAATATGATTATACACTTCCAATATATTATAAATATAAAGATGATTTTGTTAAAATAACTGAACCATCAATAGAATTTGTTAATGAAGATGATGGGTTAAAAAATTCTTTTTCTGGTATTAAATTTAATAAGATTAATTTTGAATATTTAAAAGAAAATGATAAATATACATTAGTGGCTGGAAATTATCCAGAAACTGAAAATGATATGGTATTATTAGTTCCTAGTGATGGAATAATTAATGATTCAGTACTATATTATTTATATCTTAAAGATAAAGACAATGTTTCAGATTTGATTAATAAAAATGAAAAAATAGAATCTACTACATATTCATATGATACATTTTTAAAATTAAAATATAAGTTAATTTATAATACTGATGTTTATCAAAAAGTTGGTGAAAAATACGTAAGTAAACTTAATGATAAAGATTATATGAATGATTTAATTACAAAAGGAATTGATTTAAATATTGTTGGTATCCTTAAGTATACTAGTGAAGATGACAATAGTGAATATGCTGATTCATATATATATTATAGTGAAGAATTATTTAAAAAATTTGTTCAACATATAAATGATAGTGAAATAGTTAAAGAACAGACTAATAATAAAGAAATAGATGTCTTTACTGGAGAAAAATTCGATAATATTTATTCTACTTATGATAGAAATATGCTTTTATTAAATTCATTAGATATAGATAATCCAGAAAGCATTAGTATTGTTCCTAAAGATTTTGATTCTAAAAATAAAATTAAGGAATATATTGATAACTATAATAAGGAACAATTAGATAAAGGTAATACAAATAAAAAAATAGTTTATAGTGATGAAAATAAAATAATTCTTACTGAACTTTCATCAATTGTAAGTGGAGTAAGTGCAGTTTTAATTGGTGTAGTTAGTGTAAGTTTAATTGTTTCTAGTATAATGATTGCAATTATTACTTATATTAGTGTACTTGAAAGAACAAAAGAAATTGGAATTTTAAAAGCACTTGGTGCTAGTGGAAAAGATATTTCAAGAGTATTTAAATCTGAAACTATTATTGAAGGTGTTATTGCTGGAGTATTAGGTGTAGGTATATCAGTGTTATTATCTATACCAATTAATATTATTTTAAAAACATTGGTTAAAGTCGATATTAATTTTAGTTTACCTTTAATACAAGGTGTTATAATGATTTTACTTAGTGTTTTATTAAATGTTATAGCAGGACTTATTCCATCTAAGATGGCAAGTAAAAAGAATCCAGTTGATGCTTTAAGAAGCGAGTAGTAAGTAGCCGTATGAGCTACTTTTTAAGTATATTATTGTTAAATTAATTTTTTTATTTAAAAAAATATGTTATGCTTGTGTTGTAATTTAGTAGTGCTAAGAATTATAGAAAGGATATTAAATGAAAAAAATATGTATTTTAGTTTTATGTTTAATTTTAACTTTAGTTACGTTTGGTTGTGGTAATAAAAGTGTACAAAAACCAACAAATTTACAAGATACTTATAGTGCGGTTGGTAATTATTTTGGCGATAGTAGTGTAGATAGATCTAATTTAGGTGCTTTTTATTTAGATGAAGAAAATAATATTATTGTAGTTAACTTAATTGATAATAGTGAATTAAAACAAAATGAATTTTTAGAAAAAGCTAATATTGATTCTAAATATATTAAGTTTGAACAAGGTGGACCTTATAATACTAATAGTTTAGATATTGATTTAAAAGTATCTTCGGAAAATAATGATAAAAATATTAATTTTAAAGAATATTTAAAATTTGATAATAGAACTATCTATTTAGCAGAAAACGTTAGTGAATTATTTATTGTTGAAAATAAAAAACAAACATCTTTAAGAAAAAATATAATTAATAGTACTGAGGTAGTGGATAAGTCAATTGAAAATATTACTAACTTATTAAATAAGCAATCTATTTTAAAAGATGGTGGAACAATTATATTTAAAAATAAAGATAAGAATATTACATTAATTAAATGTAATACGATAGATGGTAATAAAGATATTTATATTGGAGATTATAATTTAAATTTTAAAAGTAATATGTGTAAGTAATGCTAAGATGGTGTAAATTTACTATGAAATGTTTGGCTTATGAAAACAAAATAATTTATAATTCAGTTGTTAAGAAAAACTTAACAACTAATGCATACTTGAATAAAATGTGTAGATAATGTCATTAACTTAAAAGTTGTTATTATAGCTAGAAAATAATTATACATTTATAAGGAATTGATTTGCATTATAATGTTTTAGAATTGTTGATATTTATAGTGCATTAATTGTTTTAAATAGTAAATTTTATTGTAATTAGTTATTTAAAATTAAAGACTTTTATATATAAATTTGGTACTATTTACTTGGAGGATATACTAATGAAATATAATGATATTAAAACACCAGAACAATTATTAAAATATATGGATGAAAATATAAAATATGGATTTGTTGATGATAATGAAAAAATATATGGTCCTTGGAATAATCAAGAATTTCAACAAGGGTGTCAAACAAATTGGCGTTTATCTAGTCCTGAAAGATTAATTAAAGTTAGATATGGACATTGCTTTGACCAAGTTGAATTAGAAAGAGATTGGTTTAATAATCATAACTACAATTTTAAAACATTTTATATAATGTTTGAGCTTCCTTTTAATAATTCATATTCAATGCATACATATTTAGTGTTTGAAAAAGATGGAAAGTACTATTATTTTGAACATTCTGATTTTAAAAATAGAGGAATATATGAATTTGAAACATATCAAGATGCTATTGATTATCAAAGAAATAAACATATTGAATATAATGAACAAAGAAATGTCATAAATAAAGAAATTCTAAATTGTTTGCATATTTATGAATATACTAATCCTACATATGATTGTACAATGAATGAATTTATTAGTAATATTTTAGAAAATGGAAAAGAAGTTGGAAATAATATGGGAAGGATGGTTAATTTATGAAAAATAATATGATTATATATGTATCAAAAGATGGAAATGTTAAAGTTGATGTTAGCATTGAAAATGAAGATATTTGGATGAGTCAAGATGTAATGGCTAATCTTTATGGAACTACAAAGCAGAACGTTAGTTATCATATAAATAATATATTTAAAGAAGAAGAACTTGATAAAAATTCAGTTGTCAAAGATTTTTTGACAACTGCCAAAGATGGTAAAAAATATAATGTTTCACATTATAATTTAGATGCAATTATTGCAGTTGGATATAGGATAAATTCTAAAAAGGCTACTGAATTTAGAATATGGGCTACTAGAGTATTAAAAGAGTATATGATTAAAGGATTTACTTTAAATGATGAAAGACTAAAGAATAATGGGGAAAGTCCATACTTTGAAGAATTACTTGCTAGAATTCGTGATATTAGATCTTCTGAAAAAATATTTTGGAGAAAAGTATTAGACATATATGCAACAAGTATTGATTATGATCCTAAAAATAAATTATCTATCGATTTCTTTAAAACTGTTCAAAATAAAATGCATTATGCAACTCATGGACATACAGCTGCTGAATTGATATTTACTCGTGTTGATTCTGAAAAAGAAAATTTAGGACTTACCAATTTTAAAGGAAAATATCCAACAAAAAGTGAAACGGAAATTGCAAAAAATTACTTAACTGAAGAAGAACTTAATATTTTAAATAGAATGGTATCAGCTTATTTAGATGTAGCTGAATTAAATGCTTTAGATAGGCGTCCAATGACTATGCAAGATTGGGTAAATGAACTAGATACTTTTTTAAAAATGACTAGAAAAGATATTTTAAGTAATTCTGGAACAATATCTCATAAAAAGGCTTTAGAAAAGGCTCATAAAGAATATGATAAATATATGCAAAATCATTTAACAATAGCGGAAAGAGATTATTTAGATATATTAAATAAAGAAGTATCTGAAATAGAAAAATAATAGGAGGTTTAACTATGTCTGAAAAAGATTTAGATTCAAGTGTTAATAATTACATAGAAGAAAAATGCTCTCTAAATTATGTAAAACAATTACAATGGGATGCTGCTATTGGTCTTCAAGAAGTAGATAGTTTAAAACCCTCAAAATATTTAAAGAAATTATCAGAAGAAAATGTAAATGGTGAAAAAACTATTTACGAAGTTGAATACGAATTAAAAAAGTATTATATTGAAAAAGCAAAATTAAATGCTATAAATCATAATGAATTAGAATGTGATTTAGTATCAACAAGAATAGTGCAACTTTTAGAAGATGAAAAGTTTGTATTATCAGTGGATTTTCTAAAATATATTCATGTATATTTGTTTAAAGATATATACGATTTTGCTGGACAATTTAGAAAAATAGATTTTTCAAAACATGAATTAATACTTAATAATGATTCAGCTTTGTATGGTGATTGTAAAACTTTAAAAGAATCACTAGAATATGATATTTCTTTAGAAAGAGTTAAGAATTACAAAGAAATGAATATTGTTGAAGTTATTAATAATATTGCAGATTTTTCCTCAAGAATATGGCAAACTCATCCATTTAGAGAAGGTAATACTAGAACAACAGCTATATTTATTATAAAATATTTGGTTAGTTTAGGATATCAAGTTGATAATACTTTATTCAAAGATAAATCTGTTTATTTTAGAAATGCATTAGTAAGAAGCAATTATTTTAATAATGAAAAAAATGTTAGGGAAGATAATAGTTATTTAGTTAAGTTTTATGAAAATCTTTTATTAGGTAAAAATAATAATTTACAATCAAAAGATTTAATAGTGAATGGACTTATTTAAATAGAATTTTAAGGATATATAAGTGCTAAAAGTTCTTGAAGATAAGTATTATTTTTGATATTATACTTCTTGTGAATTTTTGTTAGGGGGAAATATGGAAACAAATTTTAATCAAAAAAAGAGAATGGATATAAAGTACAGATGCTCTAATGAATATAATCGAAGAAGAAAAAATAATGCTGAAAGATATGGTGTATCACATTTATCTGCTGGTGAAGCAAAAGTTTCATCAAGTTCAACATTTACAGTTGGAGAATTTACTATTGAACTAAAGAAAATAGAAGAAAAAAACAATGTTCAAATAAATTCATTTGGCTCAGCAGCTGAAGTTACAGATTATGCTATATTAATGGGGGCAGAGTATTTTGAATCTGATGATAAGAAAAAAATGGGATATTATTGGACTGATACTCCAATTGAATCAAGGAAACCGTTAGATGGTTATTATGATGGTCCAGGAAGTGTAACTGTATATAAATTAAAAGAAGAGAAAACACAATATCATTTTTATGGATATTCAGTAGGAAAAGAAATTAGTGAAATAGAAGATCCTTGTATATTAGCAATAGATAAAAAACTATACTTAAATAAAGATGGTGAATTGTGGACATTAAAACATAAAACAAGTTTATATCTTGAAGCAACTATTGGAGCAAGTATGGCATCTTTGGCTCCTATACCTAGAGAATATATTTATTCAGAAGTGCCTGATAGATATTTAGGCAGAACAGCTGTAATTTTAAAAAATATTCAGAGAAGAATTGAAGAAAAAAATTTTTTGGAAGAGGTAAGGACTGGTAAATACCATTATGTTGCAGGAAATAATAGTTCTAATATTAGAAATATTAATGATAAATCAGTAGGTATAAGACCAATATTTAAAACCTATAACCATTCAACTATAAATGTTCCTGAAGTGAATGGTATTAAAGTTGCAGATGCTATGGATTTTCCACAAACAATTGCAACAAAAGAAGAACATAAAGAATTGGAAGAATTATTTAAGAATAATAAATTAAATAAAACAAATAGATATTTTCCTACAAGTAGTGAAGGAATTGTTGAAGAATATGAATATGATGGTAAAAAATATGTAAGAGTAACCGCTACATTCTTTCAAAAATCAAAAACTATTTTATCAAATGGTTGCGAATATGATTATGGTAGTAAAGTATGGGTTAGGGTAGAACCTATTAAATTAATTGTTACTAAAGATAATTTTTCATCTTTAACAGAAAAAATATTATTTGCAGGTGTTCCGTATGATAAAACAATTACACAAGATGTAATCACTCGCGTAAAAAGTGGTGCATTTATTCATTTTTTATTAAATAATAATGGAGATGATTTTTTCTTTACGGCAGGAAGTTCAATTTATGATAGAATTGTTTCTGGAACTGATTGGATGAAATTATACTTATATACAAAAGGTAAATATGCAGAATTTAATATTCCTTTTGAAGAAACTGAATTAGAAGCATCTGAAAGATATAAACAAGAATTACAAAAGGTAAAAGAATATTGTAAAAAATATAGATTAGATATGCAATATAATGATTTTAATAAGGACATAAGCAAAGGAACAATTGAATATGTATATAGAAGACCATCAGTAGAATTTTTAAACTCAATAGATAATCCAATAACTGCTATATTAGCTGCATTAGGTCCAAGAGAAATATGGAATAAACAATTTTATAAAGAGTATTTAAAAAAATATGGTTTATTTGCAATAGTCATAATAAAAAAAGAAAATATAAATCAAATTTCAAACAAGTTATATGATGATATATTAGATAAATCTTACCGTTATTATTTAGGGTTAGAAAATACTGGGAAAACGTTAACTTTAAACAATGATAAAAAAATAAAGTAATAAATGTAATGTTAAAAAGTTTTTCAATTAAAAAGGATTGATAAGAAATTTCTTATCAGTCCTTATATTTTAAGCTTTTTTTCAATGATACTAATTATTTCATAGATAATAAATGACATAATCATTATTAAAATTATACCAGACATTACTAAGTTTAAATTAAATACTTGAGTTTCATAAAGAATTAAATAACCAATTCCAGCTTTGCTTACTAGGAACTCGCCTACAATTACATTAGTGTAAATTATATGGAGAGAATTTATAACTATTTGAAGTTTGGAAAAAGATAATGACTTGATTTATGACTTGAAAATGAATATAAATTTGGATGTTTAAATAGTGTGGAAGAATATATTAAAAAATTTTTACAAATATAGCATATAGTGTTTGAAAGTGTTAAAAGAAATGTTATAATATTTCAAAGATTACTAAGAAAATTACTAGTGTTATTAATGAAGGAGAAATTAAATGAATACAGAACAAAAACCAGTAATATATGAATATGAAGAAGTAAATAGAGAAATAATTGTGCTGTTTAAAGATACTCCTTTTATTGAAGATGAAAATATATTTAAAAGATCACACTATTTTAAAAATGCTGATAATACAAGCATAACTACTATGTTTAAAGATGAATTACTTAAATTATTTAATGTAGCTGGTGTTAAAGAATTAAAAGACAAAATAGACAATAAAATAAGATTATTATTCAAGGTAGGTACAGGTGAAATGACATATGATGAAAAAACAAATACAGTTATTGTTTATATGGAATCTTTTAAAAATGACGTAGTCAAACCAGCAAATGATGTTAGAAAATTAAAAACAGTAATAGAGAGATTATATAAAAAAGAAAAAGTTTCATCAAATGATATAGTAAATGTTGTTAAGACTTTATCTACTGGTATTGATTCAAATATATTAAAAGACAAAGACAGAGAAAAAGTTGCACATTTAATTCCAAATTTAATTAAAAACGGAAAAATTAAAATATCATTGAAAGATGTTACTGATATTAACAAGGATCGATTAAAAGATATAATACAAATTGGAAGAGATTTATTAGTAAAAAAATCTGGTGTGGAAAAGAAATTAGGAATAGAAAGAGAGCATATAGGAAAAGAATATGCTTGGCAACGTTATTTTGAAATGTATGGATCATATCTTTTATTTGGGTCTATTGAACAACAAATTCCACAAGCTGCACTTACATTAAATTCAGAACTAAGAAATACCAATAGTAACTTAGATTTGTTAACTATAAATAGATATGGATTTTTAGATGTAGTGGAATTAAAAAAATCAGATGAATTTCTTTTTAAAGTTGATGATTCACATGATAATATAGTACCTACATCAAAATTAAGTACAGCTATTTCACAAGTTAATAATTATTTAATGTTATTACCATATTCGCAAGAAAGCGGAGAATTAGTTAAAGGTGCTGAATCTGCAACAGGAATGTTAGTTATTGGATCTACAAATTCTTTAATGAGAAAAGAGCATATAGAAAAATATATGCAAAAAAATAATATGACTGAAAGTGTTGTTAAATTGAAAATAAGAAAGGCACTAAGAGATTTAAATTATTCATATGCTCATATACAAATAGTTCTATATGATGAGCTTTTAGATAATTTAGAAAAATTTATTAATCAAATGGATGTCGAAATGCATATTTAATAATAAAATTAACGAGAGGAAGAACGAGTAATGAAGATGGAAAGACTAAAAGATTTAATCTTATATCAAAGTGAAAACGGTAATGTTCAAATTGCAGTTTTATATGATAATGAGGATTTTTGGTTGACACAAAAAACAATGTCTAAACTATTTAATGTTGCAGAGAATAATATTACTTATCATTTACAGAATATATTTAAAAGTGAGGAATTAAATAAAGATTCAGTTACTCAAAAAATTAGAGTAACTGCTTCAGATGGAAAAATGTACAATACAACTTTTTATAGTTTAGATGCAATTATTGCAGTTGGTTATCGTGTTAATTCTAAAGAAGCCACTAGTTTTAGAATATGGGCAACAAATACATTAAAAGAATATATAAAAAAAGGATACGTTTTAAATACCGAATTATTAAAGAATGGTCCAAAATTTGGTAAGGATTACTTTGATGAATTATTAGTTAAAATCAAAGAAATTAGAGCAAGTGAAAGAAGATTTTATCAAAAGATTACAGATATTTATAAAGAATGTAGTTATGATTATGATAAGAATAGTGAAATTACAAAAGAATTTTACAAGAATGTTCAAAACAAATTACATTATGCTATTACAGGAATGACGGCTCCAGAAATAATATATAATAGAGTTGATTCTAAAAAAGAATATATGGGATTACAAACTTGGAAAAATTCTCCTGATGGTAAAATTTTAGAGACAGATGTAGTAGTTGCTAAAAACTATTTATTTGAGGAAGAGTTAAAAGAACTTAATAATTTGGTATCTATGTATTTAGATTTTGCTGAAAGACAAGTAAAATTAGGTCATATTATTTCTATGCAAGAATGGAAAGATAAATTAGAAATGTTTTTGAATTTAAACGAATATAATATTTTAAAAGATAACGGAAAAATAAAAAGAGAAATAGCAGATAAATTAGCATTAGAAGAGTACGAGAAATATCGAATTGTACAAGATCAAAATTATATTTCTGACTTTGATGAATTATTATTGGAAACTAAAAATATTGAATCGAATAATGATATTTAAAATTATAAAGTTTAGATACATTATTTAAATTAAAAAAGAAAATAAATTCATATTTTTAATTAAATAACTGATTCCAACTATATTTGCTAGAATTCGCCTATAAATACATTAGTGTAAATTATATGGAGAGAACTTATAACTAAAGGTTTTTGTTTAAAAAATTGTGATGTTTGGAAAAAAGCTAATTATTTAATTTACGGCTTAAAAAATAAATCTAAATTTAGATGTTTAAATAATCTTGGTAGACTAAAAAATATGATTTAAAAATGAAGAAGAAAAAGAAGATTATTATATTTAAAAGAAAATTAAAAGAGAAAGCAGTATGTAAGGAATTCTTACATACTGCTAATAATGAAAAAATTGTAAAACAAAATATTATAATTTAGATACTATTATTGTTGTTGGATTCAAAGTCAATAGTTAAAAAAACAATAGAATTTAAAATGTGAGCGATAATATATTAAAATAATATTCTATAAGAAAATGTATTAGACAAAGAAAAACTAAAAATGGAATTTTTTTAATGAATTATTTATGATTAATTATTTGAATCTGACTTTGACAAATTTATGATTGAAATAAAAAAGAACTGGTAAGAAATTTCTTATCAGTTCTTTTATTTTAAGCTCTTTTTTCAATGATGCTAATTATTTCATAAATAATAAATGACATAATCATTATTAAAATTATACCAGACATTACTAGATTTAAATTAAATACTTGAGTTCCATAAAGAATTAAATAACCAATTCCAGCTTTGCTTACAAGAAATTCTCCCATAATTACACCTATTAGACTCATGGATATATTTAATTTAACACTTGATATTATTGTTTCTTTATTAGCTGGTAATATTAAATATAATAAAGTTTGTAATTTATTAGCTTTAAATGTTTTAAACATTTTTATTTTATATTCATCTGTATTTATTAAACCATTGTAAATAGTTATTAAAGTTACAATAGTGTTAATAAGTAAACTCATCATGATAATTGATTTAGTATTAGCTCCTAACCATATAATTAATAGTGGACCTAATGATACTTTTGGTAAACTATTTAATAAATTTAAGTAGGGATCAAATATTTTTTTTAAAATATCAACGTAATAAAATATAATTGCACCTATAAAACCAATAGCAGTACCTAATATAAAAGATATTAAAACTTCTTTTAAAGTTATATATAGGTGATAGAATAAATTATTATTTTTATATAAATCAATTATACATTTAACTATTTTACTTGGAGAAGAAAATATAAAACTATTTATTATTTCTTTATTACTAAGGATTTCCCACATTAATATAAATAAAACTAGTAACATAATTTGAATGATAGAAATAATTATTTTCTTTCTTTTTATTTTTTTTAAATAATTTATTTGATTAATACTCATTTATCTAAATCACCCCATATTAAATCATAATATGTATAGAAATTTTTATCTTTTCTATTTAGGGATGGAATGAGATTTTTTTCTAAATTAATATTATAAATATTTTTAATTATGGCAGGTCTTTTAGATAGGACAATAATACGATTACAAAATGAGACACATTCAGCTATATCGTGACTTATTAAGATAACAGTTACATTCATTTCTTTTAAAATAGAATAAATTTCATCTGTTATGGTTAATCTAGTTACATAATCTAAGGCTGATAATGGCTCATCTAAAAGGATTAAATCTGGTTTAGTTGCAAGTGTCCTGATTAGAGCAACTCTTTGAATGTAGTGAAGACACTTTTTTTCTTTTTATATTAATTTACAATTTTTCTTTAGTTTAACTTTAT
>CAKOQK010000011.1 GCA_934101225.1 uncultured Bacilli bacterium
TTTATTAAATAAAGAAGCTAATTTAAATAGTTGGGATAGTAAAGCTGATGATATTGTTAAATTGCTAAAAAGTGTTGAATAGTTAGTGTATTCAATACAAAAAGTTGTTTATTTTGTAAAGTTTTTGTATTGCTTGTACAAAAACTTTATTTTGTTAATATATTATTGTATTATTAATTAATTATTATAAGACAAATGATATGACTAATATTAAAGAATGGATTAGAAATAATTGCATCGATGAGATATGAATGGTTTGTAAACACTATTAATTTAGTGTTTTTTTTGTTATGATTATATCGTGGTGAAAAATGAAAATAAATATGTATGATTTTGATGATACCATTTATAATGGAGATTCAACTGTTGACTTTATAAAATATTGTTATAAACATAAGTATATTAAATTTAGGGATATAATAAAGATTATAGGTGCCTTTATTAAATATTTTTTTGGAATTATTGATATAACTCAGTTTAAAGAGGTATTATTTAGTTTTTTAAATAATGTTAGTGATGTATATTGTTTAGTAAATGATTTTTGGGATGAACATTATAAAAATATTAAGAAATTTTATTTAGAAAAAAATCATGAGAATGATATTATTAATTCTGCTAGTCCTTATTTTTTACTTAAGCCTGCTTGTGATAAGTTAGGTGTTAAAGATTTAATTGCATCTGATGTAGATTTAAAAACTGGAAAATTTAGAGAAAAAAATAATAGTAGAGAGATAAAAGTAGATAATTATAATAAAAAATATATAAATTATATTTTAGATGAATGTTATAGTGATAATCCTTATAATGATAAGTTTATATTGGAGCTTGCTAATAAGGCTTATGTGGTTAAGGGAGAAAAATTAATTAATTATTATGATTATAAACCATCTTTTGTAAAATCTATTTTTAGAAAGTTATGGGGATTTTACAGAAGTCATTTAGAAGTTATAAATTATTTATTTATAGGTGGTTGTACAACTGTTATATCAATTTTAAGTTATGCTTTATTTGCTAAAGCATGTGGTTTTGATTTAGTAGTATCTAATGTGTTATCATGGATTGTATCTGTATTATTTGCTTATTTTACTAATAGAGTTATAGTTTTTAATAGTAAAAATAAGAATTATTTAAAAGAGTTTATTTCATTTACAGGAAGTAGGGTTATAACTTTAATTCTTGATACTTTGTTAATGATTTTGTTTGTTAGGTCATTAAATATGAATGATATGATAGCTAAGTTAATTGTTCAAATTGTTGTTATTATTGGAAATTATTTAATTAGTAAATTACTAGTGTTTAAGAAGTAGGTGTGAATATAATATGAAAAAGTTTATAGGGTTTTATAGGGATTGCGATTTATTAACCATGACTGGTACTTTTATGGCTCTTTTAGGGTGTATTTTATCAATTAATGGAAGTAAAGTTATTCCGATATTTTGTTTAATAATTGCTGGGATATGTGATGCATTTGATGGAAAGTTAGCAAGAAGAAGAAAGTCTAGTGAAATGCAGAGTGTATATGGTGTACAACTTGATTCACTATCTGATTTAATCTCATTTGGTGTTTTTCCTTTAGTTTATACAATTAACATTTTACCAAAGAATTATTATTTTGGATGGGTTGCTTTAATATTTTATAGTTTATGTGGGATGATTAGGCTTGCTTATTTTAATACTCTTGATATATGTAAGAAAGCGGATAAAAAATGTTTTGTTGGAATGCCAATTACTTCTATTGCTATTTTTTATCCAATTGTTTATGTATTTTTATGGGGAATTAAATTTAGATTTTATCCAGAAATTGTTTCTATTTTTATGATTTTAATGGGATTATCATTTATTAGTACTATTAAGATAAAGAAATTAGATGATAAGAAGAAGATTGTTCTTTCGATTGGTGGTATTTTATTTATTATTTGTTTTTTAGTTTTTTATTTCTTTTGTAGAAAATAATAAATTTGTATAGAAAAATATACAGATTTTTTTATTTTGGTTAATAAATTAGGTAATTTTGGTTAAATAATTTGAAAAATTTGTTATTTGCAAGATAATTTTAAGTATAATAAAATGCTTTTTGTAAGGAGAGATGTTATGCTTGAACTTAGAAATATATGCAAAAAATATGATAGAGATGTTTTGAAAAAAATTAATTTAAAATTTGGTAATAGAGGACTTATTTGTTTAGTTGGGGAATCTGGTAGTGGTAAGTCTACGCTTTTAAATATTATAGGTGGATTAGAACAGGCTGATAGTGGTAAAGTTTTAATTGATGGAGTTAACATTAATAAATTTGATAGTTCATATTATCATAATCAGGTTGTTAGTTATATTAATCAAAATTATAATTTAATTGATTATTATAGTACGTTAGATAATACTTTATTACCAATTGATATTAGAAGAAATAGAAGTCCTAGTTTTGATAATAAAATATTTAAAATGTTAGGTATAAGTAGTTTAAAAAATAGTAAGGTTTCTTCTTTAAGTGGAGGAGAAAAGCAAAGAGTTGCTATTGCTAGGTGTATGGTGCAAAATACGAAAATTATTTTAGCAGATGAACCAACTGGAGCACTTGATTTAGATAATTCTTATAAGATTATGGAGATTCTTAAAAATTTATCGAAGAAAAAATTGGTTATTGTAGTTACACATAATATGGAACTTGCTAATAAGTTTGCTGATGAAATAATAAAATTAATTGATGGAAAAATAGAAGTAAATATAAAAAAGCAGACTAGATCATACTTTAATTTAAGGCAAAAAAATGAGGTTAAATTAACAATAAGTAAATTATGTAAATATGCAGTTAAGAATATAAAAAATAAATTGATAAGAAATGTTTTAGTTGTTTTATCATTTACTATTGGTTTATGTAGTTTAGGGTTAGTGTTATCAATTAGAAATGGTTTTAAGAAAGAATTAGATAATTTAAATGGTTCATCATTTTTTAACTATCCAATTATTATTAGTAAAAGTAATTATGTTGATGATTTTAATAGTAAGTTAGAAAATATCAAAGGAATAAATGTGAAAAAAGGAACATTTATAAATAATGTTATAGATGATAAGCTAATTAATATTATTAATGAGATAGATAAAAAGTATGTTAAAGCTGTTAGTTATTATAGAGATATTGATTATAACTTTAAAAGTGTGTCGTATGTAAATCCTTCAAACAATTATTTTTATATATTAGATGGTAAATGGCCGGAAAATGATAATGAGGTATTAATTCTTTATGATGAAGATAATTCAATAAGTGAAAAAGTTTATAATTATTTAGATGTGGAAAACAAGGGACTTATTAACAATATATTTTATGTTAATGGGAAGGAACTTAAAGTTTGTGGTGTTGTTAGATCTAATAATGATTATTTTAAGGATTTAAGTGGGATAATTTATTCTAATAATTTATTTGATAATGAGATAACGGATATCTTTATTTATTCAAGTGATTTGGAATCTAAAAATATAATTAAAGATAAATTAAAGGATTATAATATTTTAGATAATGCGGAAGATATAGTTAATAATTCGAAAAAGATAGTTGATGGAATTAGTATTGTTTTAATATTATTTAGTGTTATTAGTTTGATTGTTTCAGTTATTATGATATTTGTTATTTCTTATATTTCAGTTATAGAAAGATATAAAGATATTGGTGTTTATAAAAGTATTGGTTTTAGAAATAAAGATGTTAAAAATTTATTTTGTTTAGAAAATATATTGATAGGTGTTTGTTCATTTGTTTATTCAAATGTGATGTTGATATTAATAGGTAATAAGATAAATGATTATGTTAGTAGTTATGTTAATATTAATAAAATTATGGTTATTAGTTTTTCTAATGTTTTAATTATTGGTTTTTTAAGTATATTTCTATGTTATATTGCTAGTTTGATTCCTGTATGTATAGCATCTGAAAAGAAAATTATTGATGTTATGAATAATTAATTATTTCTTATTTTTATTTTAGATAGTATAATTAATTTATATAAGAGGATGATAATATATGAATATACCAGTTGGAATTAGTAACAGACATGTTCATTTGACAGAAGATGTTTGGAAAAAAATATTTGGAGATGAGGAAATTACTGTAAGAAACTATTTAAATCAACCAGGGCAATTTGCTAGTAATATGACTGTTGATATAATGGTTAATGATAATAGAATTGATCATGTTAGAGTTGTTGGACCTTTAAGAGAATATAATCAAGTTGAAATTGATGATAGTGATGCAAAAATATTAAGAGTAGTTCCGCCTAGAAAACAAAGTGGTGATTTGGATGATAGTTTATCAGTAACTGTTATTGGACCAAGGGGAAGTATTTTATTAGATAAGGGGCTTATTAGATCTGATGCTCATATTCATATGGACCCTGAGACAGCAATTAAAATGAATTTATTAAATAAAGAAGTAGTTGGTGTATTTAAAAATGGTGTTAAACTTTTAGACGCTAAAATTAAGATTTTGGATAACTCTTATATAGAAATGCATATTGATAAAGATGAAGAAGTGTTATATGACTTACATCAAGGTGATATTGTTGAATTTAAAAAGACTTTATAATATTATAGTGTAGTGATGTTTTATGAAGTGGAAAATTGGTAATGTAGAAATTAAAAATCAAATAGTTCTTGCTCCAATGGCAGGAATAAGCAATACAGCTTATCGTCAAATTATTAAAGAGATGGGAGCTGGACTTATTTTTGCGGAAATGGTTAGTGATAAAGCATTAGTTTATGGAAGTGAAAAGACATTTGATTTGTTAAAAATGAATGATATGGAAAGGCCCATTGCTCAACAAATATTTGGTAGTGATGTTGATTCTTTTGTTAAGGCTGCTAAGTTAGTTGAAGATGCTATGCATCCTGATATTATTGATATTAATATGGGATGTCCGGTACCAAAGGTAGCTATTAAATCACAAGCTGGAAGTGCTCTTTTAAAAAGTCCAGATAAAATAAAAGAAATAGTAAGTTCTGTTGTTAAGGCTGTAAGTGTTCCGGTTACTGTTAAAATACGAAGTGGCTGGGATGAAAAAAGTATTAATGCAGTAGAAGTTGCTAAAGTTATTGAGGAAGCTGGTGCTAGTGCTATAACAGTTCATGGAAGAACTAGAGCACAAGGTTATAGTGGAAACGCTGATTGGAATATAATAAAACAAGTTAAAGAAGCAGTAAAAATTCCTGTTATAGGTAATGGGGATGTTACAAGTGCTGAAAAAGCAAAAGAAATGCTTGAATATACTGGATGTGATGCAGTTATGATAGGTAGAGGAGTACTTGGTAATCCTTGGCTTATTAATGAATGTGTAACTTATTTAGAGACAGGAGTTATTCCTTCAAGACCAAGTTCAAAAGAAAAAATAGAAATGCTTAAAAGACACTATAAATTATTAGTAGATTCGACTTCTGAAAAACAAGCAATACTTGAAATTAGAACGCATGCATTATGGTATATTAAAGGAATGCCAAAAAGTGCGTATATAAAAAATGAAATATGTAAAACTAAAAATAGTGAAGATTTATTTAAAATCTTAGATGATTATTTAGGAGAATTAGATGATTAAAAATATTTTTAGTAAACAATATTTAAAATATTGCATTGTTGGAACTATTGAACTTGCTTTATTTTACTTTTTAAATGATATATTGCATATTAATTATTTATTAGCAAATGTGATTACTTTTATAGTAACTGTTACTATTTTATATTTCTTAAATAAAAAATTTGTTTATGAGGCTGATAATAATGATAATGTAGGATTTGTAATGTTTTTTGTAAGTAGAACTATAGGACTTGTTATAGATAGTATTGTTTTAACTGTTTGTTTAAAAATATTTATGTTTCCGAGTATGATTTCTAAATTTATTTCTTCATCTTCAACTACTTATATAAATTATTGTGTTGGTAAATTTATTTTTAAAAATAAAAATTAATATGCTTTATTGTAATATCTTTCTTTACTGTTTTCTATGTTTTGTTTAGAAAGAATATTTTGCTTTTTTCATCTTACTTCGTTTCGACCTTTTTCTATTTTAATTTATTTACTATTGTTTTGATTATTTTATATATTTGTTTTCTACATTTTGTGCCTATTAATAGAGTAATTATAGATTGATTAATATTTTAGTTTAGTCTATAATTATATTAAGGATATGGAGGATAAAATGGAAAAAGATGATGCTAAAAAAGTGATTGAAGATAGTAAAAAGTTAAAAAAGAAAACTACTAAAAAAGTTAAAGATTTAAACGAAACAGTTAAGAAAACAGTAAAGAAGGACGTTGATAAAGTTATAAAAGATGTTAAAGATGCTGCTGTTAATGAAGTGGAAGATTTAACTAATACACAAAAATGTAAATATTGTGGAAAATATTTTGATAAGGGAATGACTATTTGTCCTAATTGTAGAAGAAGAAATAAAAGAAATTCAATGGATATATTATTTTTTGTTATGATAGGTGTTGTATTCTTATTTTTAATATTATTATTTTATTTTGTTAATACACATATTATTTCTAAAGAAACCTATGAATCATATACACAAAAATGTACTTTTGTAAGTTATGAAGATTTAGTTAGAATTCCTAAAACATATTTAGACAAAGATGTTACTGTAGTTGGACAAGTTGTTAAAGTAGAGGGATATAACGATGGACTATATAATAATATGGATATTACACTTGATTTAAATTTATTTGAAGATGGTTTAGAAAGTCTTGTGACAGTTCATTTTGAAGATAGAACTTATGAAAAAGGTTTCATTGATGGAGATATTGTTAAAGTATATGGTGAATATTCAACAATAAGTGGAAATAAACCTGTTATAATGGCAAAATATATTGATTTAAATAATTAAGGTAGATTTATTTCTATCTTTTTTTAATATTTTATAATTTTTGTGGTAAAATACTACTGAAATGAAGTGAGGTAGTATGGATAAAATTGTAATAAAAGGTGCTAGAGAAAATAATTTAAAAAATATTGATTTAGAATTACCTAAAAATAAATTAATTGTTATGACTGGTGTATCTGGTTCAGGAAAGAGTAGCCTTGCTTTTGATACTATCTATGCAGAGGGAGAAAGAAGATATATTGAATCTTTAAGTGCATATGCAAGACAATTTTTGGGTGGATCTGATAAACCGGATGTAGATTCTATTGAAGGATTATCTCCTAGTATTTCGATTGATCAAAAAACAACTAATAATAATCCAAGAAGTACAGTAGGAACTGTAACAGAGATATATGATTATTTAAGATTGTTATTTGCAAGAGTAGGAACTCCATATTGTCCTAATCATCATGTGCCAATTACTAGTCAAAGTATTGAAGAAATGACTAATAAGATTTTAGCTATGGATGAAGGAACTAAGTTAGAAATACTTGCTCCTATTGTTCATGGTGAAAAAGGTACTCATCAAGATTTGTTTGATGATTTAAGAAAAAAAGGATTTACTAGAGTAAGAGTTAATGGAGAAATGCATGACTTATCTGAAAATATTGTATTAGAAAAAAATAAGAAAGATAATATTTATTTGGTAGTTGATCGTATTGTTGTTAATCCGGATGAAAGAAGTCGTATTTTTGAAGCAATTGAACTTAGTACAAAGATGGCAAGTGGTAAAGTATTAATACATGTAATTGATGGTGAAGAATTTATAATGAGTGAACATTATGCTTGTCCTGAATGTAACTTTAGTTTGCCTGAATTAGAACCTAGATTATTCTCATTTAATGCCCCATATGGAGCCTGCCCTGAATGTAAAGGTTTAGGTGTTAAACAAAATATTAGTATTGATTTACTTATTCCTGATAAAAATAAATCAGTATATGAGGGAGCAATTAAAGGATTTAGTTTAGATCAAAATATTGCTTTAACTGAACTTGAGACTGTTTGTAAATATTATAATATTGATTTAAATAAGAAAATATCTGAACTTAGTAAAAAAGAATTAGATATAATTTTATATGGTAGTAATGAATTATTTGATTTTGAATATGTAAGTAAGAATGGTAATAAGAGATATGTTACAGACACTTATGAAGGAATTGCTAATAATTTTCAAAGAAGATATATGGAAACTTCTAGTAAATGGATAAGAGATTGGCTTAGTTCATATATGGTTGATTTACCTTGTAAGAAATGTCATGGTGCTAGATTATCTGATGATGTATTAGCTGTTAAGATTAATAATTTAAGTATTTATGAAGTGTGTTTAAAAAGTATCAGAGATTTAATAGATTTTTTTGATAATTTAAAACTTACTAAAGAACAAGAAAATATTGCTAGTTTAATTGTCAAAGAAATTCAAAATAGATTAAGTTTTTTAAATAATGTTGGACTTGGTTATTTAACTTTGGCTAGAGAAGCAAGTACATTATCAGGTGGTGAATCACAAAGAATTCGTTTAGCTACTCAAATTGGTAGTAAATTAACTGGTGTTTTATATGTTTTAGATGAGCCAAGTATAGGTTTACATCAAAGGGATAATGATAAATTAATTAATTCCTTGAAAGAAATGAGAGATCTTGGAAATACCTTAATTGTTGTTGAACATGATGAAGATACAATGAGAGCTGCTGATTATTTAGTTGATATTGGACCGGGACCTGGTGATCAAGGTGGAGAGGTTGTTGCAGCTGGAACGCCTGAAGAGGTAATGCGAAATAAGAATAGTTTAACGGGAAAATATTTAACTGGTGAATTAAAAATAGATGTTCCTAAAAAACGAAGAAAAGGAAATGGAAAATTTATTGAGATTAAAGGCGCTAGTCAAAATAATTTAAAGAATATAAATGTTAAATTTCCACTTGGAACTATGACTTTGGTTACAGGGGTATCTGGATCTGGTAAATCAAGTTTGGTTACGGAAACGCTTGTTAGAGCACTAAGGGCTAAAGTTTATGGAACAATGATAATACCGGGAAAAAATAAGGGTATTAAAGGACTTGAAAATGTTGATAAAGTAGTAGATATTTCTCAAGAACCAATAGGTAGAACTCCTAGAAGTAATCCGGCAACTTATGTTGGAGTATTTGATGATATTCGTGATTTATTTGCTGAGATGAAAGAATCTAAAATGAAAGGCTATGATAAGGGTAGATTTTCATTCAATGTTAAAGGTGGTAGATGCGAGGCTTGTCAAGGTGATGGTATTAAGAAAATTGAGATGCATTTTTTACCAGACGTTTATGTTCCTTGTGATGTATGTCATGGTACTAGATATAATCGTGAGACTTTAGATGTTAAATTTAAAGGAAAAAATATTGCGGAAGTACTTGATATGAGAGTTAGTGAGGCAATAGAATTTTTTGATAGTGTACCTAAGATTAAAAATAAATTACAGACTATGATAGATGTTGGACTTCCTTATATTAAACTTGGACAAAGTGCACCAACTTTATCTGGTGGAGAAGCAGCACGTGTTAAACTTGCGAAAGAATTACAAAAGAAACCAACTGGTAAGAGTGTCTTTATATTAGATGAACCAACTACTGGTTTACATACTGATGATATTAAGAAACTACTTGTTGTTTTAGAACGTATTGTTGATAATGGAGATACAGTTATTATTATTGAACATAATTTAGATGTAATTAAATGTGCGGATTATATTATTGATATTGGTCCAAATGGTGGTGATGATGGTGGTAGGGTTATTGCTAAAGGAACACCAGAAGAAATTGTTAAAGTTAAAGAATCATTTACTGGAGAGTATTTGAAGTCTAAATTAGAGGAAAAGTAAGCATTAGTTGTTTACTTTTTTGTTTTATATACATAAATCTTGTCAAAACGTTAAAAAATAAGCAAAAAAAGTTGTCAAAACGTTAAAAAATAAGCAAAAAAAGTTGTCAAAATGTTAAATTGTGGTTAAATCGCTAGCAAAATAGGCTATTTAAAATATTTTTATTTTTCTAATTTTGGTGATTTTATATTACTGTTTTTTAATAGATAATTAACAATTTAAAGATTTTTAACTTAAATTTTGATATTATGTTTATAGAGGTAATATGTGTTATGAATTGGGTAAATTTTTTATTTTTAATTGTTTTTATTTTATTATTTAGTGTTGGTTGTTCTAACAATAAAATAAATGATGAAAATAGTGTGGAAGATGGAAGTCAAGTTATATATGATGAACTAAAAGCAGAATTTGTAGGTTATGCAAATCAATTTGTGTTACGTACAACTTATATTTTTGAAAATGATAAAGCTATTGCATGTTATATGGAAACAGAATCAAATAATGAATTATATCTCAAACAAATTGATCCTTCATTAGAAAAAAATTTTAGACGTGAGGGAAATATAGTATATTATGAGTGGAGTGATGAATATTTTGAAAAAAAGGGAAAGGGGTGTTCAAGAAAGGTAATAGAGAAATTTTTAAAAGAATCTGGATATAAAATTATTAAATAATATAATTTAGTAAGTGGTGAGTAATTAAATAAAAGTTCTTGAAATATAAAATTTTAAATGATAGAATAGTTTTTGTAATGCGATGAATATATATAAGTAGTTAATTATGGATTTAAAGAGAGTAGATATAATAGCTGAGATTATCTATAAATATAAGTAATTAATGAATTTCGGTATAGGAGCGTTAATCGTTTAGGGCGTTAACCTATTAAAGTGTATGAATAAAGTTCATAAACTAAGGTGGTACCGTGCAGTATTTTGCACCCTTAGATTAGTGAACTTTTTATTTTGGAGGGAAAAGTTATGAAGGAAAAATTAGATTTACTTGTCAAGAATGCGGAAGAAAAAGCTAAAGAAATTAAAACTGAGGCAGATTATTTAAATATTAAGTCTTTATTTTTAGGTAAGAAAAGTGAACTTAGTGAGTATATGGCTGGTATTAAAGATATGTCTTTAGAAGAAAAGAAGGAATTTGTACCATTATTTAATAAAGTAAAGAAACAATTAGAAGAGTTATTTAGTAATAGTTTAGATAATGCTTTAAATGGTGATAGTGATAAGTTTGATCCAACTATTAATAGAGATGTTACTTATGGATCTTTGCATCCTGTTACAATTATTGGTAGAGAAGTTACTGACATTTTAAAAAATATGGGATTTATGGTTATGGCTGGTCCAGAAATGGATAGTGAATATTATAACTTTGAGGCTTTAAATATTCCTAAAACACATCCAGCAAGGGATATGCAAGATACTTATTATTTAGATAATGGTATGCTTCTTAGAACTCAGACTAGTGCTGTACAAGTAAGAGGTATGAAAAAATATGGAGCACCTTTAAAAGTATGTGTACCAGGAAGATGCTTTAGAAATGAAGATTTAGATGCTTGTCATGAGAATACTTTCTTCCAACTAGAAGGAATGGTTATTGATGAAAATATTTCAATACCTAATTTAATTTATACTATGGAAGGTATGCTTAAAGAAGTATTTAAGAAGGATGTTAAGGTTAGATTAAGACCGGGATATTTCCCATTTACTGAACCGGGATTTGAACTTGATTGCTCATGTACTATTTGTGATGGTAAGGGTTGCCCTACTTGTAAAAATTCAGGTTGGCTTGAGTTATGTCCTTGTGGTATGATTCATCCAAATGTTTTAAAAGAAGGCGGAATTGATAGTACAAAATATTCAGGTTTTGCGTTTGGACTTGGTTTAACAAGACTTGCAATGATGAAATATAAAATTGGTGATATAAGAGTATTAAATTCAGGTGATTTAAGATACTTAGAAAAATTTAATGTAAAGTAGGTGTTTAAAAGTGAAAATTTCTTGTAATATATTAAAAAAACATATTAAAGATAGTGATTCTATTGATTTTAAAGATGTATGGAATAAGTTTACGATTAGAACCGCTGAGGTTGAAGGTGTAACTGAGGTTGGAAAAGACATTGATGGAATAGTTACTGGTAAGATTTTAACTTGCGTTAATCATCCAGAATCTAAAAAATTACATGTTTTAACTGTTGATGTTGGAGATGAAGTATTACAAATTGTTTGTGGTGCTCCGAATGTAAGAGTGGGAATGATAGGTGCTTGTATTAAAGTAGGTGGTCATATTGGTGGTATTACTATTGAACCTAGACCTTTAGTTGGTATCATGTCTTATGGTATGATGTGTAGTGGAAAAGAAATAGGTATTTCTGATGATCACTCTGGAATAATCGAATTTCCGGAAGATACTCCAGTAGGTGTAGATATTAAAAAATTATTTCCAATTGAGGATATAATTGTTGAGATTGATAATAAATCTTTAACACATAGACCTGATTTATGGGGACATTATGGTATTGCTAGAGAAGTTGCAGCAATTACCGGACATGATTTATTACCTTTAGAACTTGATAGAACTATTGTTGATAAAAAACCTTTAAATATTAAAATAGATAATCCGAAATTATGTTATAGATATGTTGGTACTAAAATAGAAAATATTACTAATAATAAAACGCCAATGTGGATGCAAATATTTTTATACTATGCTGGTATGCGTTCTATTAATTTACTAGTTGATTTAACTAATTATGTTATGCTTGAACTTGGTCAACCTATGCATGCTTTTGATTCAAGAGTTGTTAAAGATATTGAGGTTGGACTTGCTAATGATTTTGATACTTATACTACTTTAGATGGAGTTCAAAGAAAACTTACTAAAGATGATTTAATGATTAAGAATGATGGTGAGTATTTTGCAATTGCCGGAGTAATGGGCGGATTAGATAGTGAAATATTAGAAGATACTGATTCAATCGTGTTAGAGTCTGCTACATTCGAGGCATCTACTGTTAGAAAAACTGCTGTTAGATTAGGTCTTAGAACTGAAGCAAGTGCAAGATATGAAAAGAGTTTAGATCCAAATATGGCAATTACAGCAGCTAGAAGATTTATTAAGTTGTTATTTGATGAAAATCCAGATGCAGAATATGGTTCTTGTATTACTGATGTATATCCTACAATTCAAAAAGAAAATGAGATTATATTAGATAAAAATTATTTATATAAATATATGGGATTTAATATTAGTGATGAGTTAGTTATAAATATTTTACAATCTTTAGATTTTATTGTTAAGAATACACCTAATGAGTTTAAAATAACTGTTCCAACATTTAGGTCAACAAAAGATATAACTATTGCAGCTGATGTAATTGAAGAAATTTCAAGAATGTATGGATATGAAAATTTTGAACATGTACCACTTAAGATGGCTATGAGTTTTGGAAATCCAGAAAAAACTTATGATTTAGAGTATAAGGTTAAGTATTTACTTGCTACTAAATATAATTTACATGAGATTCATTCTTATTTATGGAATAAGACTTCATTCTTAAAGAAAATAAATGTTGATGTTCAAAATGTTAAATTATTAGGTAAAAATGATGATAATATTTTAAGAAATGATTTAAATATAAGCTTATTAGAAGCAAGTGTTAATAATTCAAATAATTATGATAAATTTGGAATATTCGAGATAGGTACTATTATTGATGATAATAAGTCAAAAAGACATTTAAATATATTATTATGTGATAGTATGAATGAAGAGGCTAATCTTTATTATCAGTTAAAAGATATTGTTAAGTATTTATTTAAGTCAGTTAAAAATGTAGATGTTAAATTCGAACTTGGTTTAAATAGAGAATATTATATTAAAGATTTAACTTTAGATGTTATTGTAAATAATGTTGTAGTTGGAAAGATTAGTGTATTTAATAAGAATATTGCTAAAGAGATTGGTAAGAAAAAGACTTATGTTTGTGCTGATATAGATTTTGATTTATTTGAAGAAATTGATGATAAACAATATATTTATGAAGATGTAAGTAAGTATCCAAGTGTAAATCTTGATTACACTATTACTGTAAAAAATAATACTTTATATAATGATGTTGAAGAAATACTTGATAGATTTAGTGATGACTTAATTATAAAGAGAAGTTTAAAAGATATTTATGATAATGGAGAAAATAAAAACATAACTATTAGTTATGTAGTTGGATCTAAAGATCATACTTTAAGTAATGAAGAACTTGCTAATTTCAAAAATAAATTTATTTCTTATATTAAAGGACATAATTTAAATATTAATGAATAAAAAAATAATCTATGATTTGGTTCATAGGTTATTTTTTGTTTGGTTTGTTAGTTAATACTTTTCCTCTTGATGTAAGATTTTTTAGTTTATAATTTAAGTTAAATTCAATATCACCTGAGAATTCATCTATGTTAATCATTGTGATATTTACTTCATTACCAATTTTGTATGTTTCTCCAGTGTAACGTCCTCTTAAGAACTGTTTTTTTGTTTTAGAGATTAAATCAAATGTGTCTCCATTTATGTTTTCAAAGTAAATAATTCCTTCAATTCCTTCTTCAGTTTTAACTAATATGTAATTGCCAAGTATTCTTTGAATAGTAGCATTATAGCTTTTACCAATTTGATCTTTTAATGATTCTAAAAGAATTAATTTTTCAGCCTCATTTTCAGCTTGATCATATAATCTTTCTTTACGTGTTGCTTCTCTAGCTATTCCATCAATTTCCATTTTCTTTAAAGTATATTCTTTTTTAGGAATATTTGTTTCATATTTTACTGGTTTGTAGTTATCTCTTATTATTAATTCATCTGTTTCATATAGTTTAAGCAAATCATCCAAGCATTCATGAACTATGAAGTCGGCTATTCTTCTAATTGGACTTGTAAAATGAGTATAAATTTGTAAATCTAGTGCCCAGTGTATTCCTTCTGTTGATGTATATTTGGCACGTTTAAATGTTTGGAGAATTAAATTACAAATAAGATCTAATTGTGAATTATTAAATTTTTGAGCTTCTTTTATAATTTTTTTTGCTATCCTTGGATCTTTTTCAATTTCTTTTTTATCAATATGAATTCCTAAATCTTCTAAAATATTAATTAATTCATATATTTTTCTTTTATTACTTTCTTCATGAACTCGGTATATGCCTGGAAATGGTGAATTTTTTAGAACTGTTCCAATTTCAGTATTAGCAAGTATCATGAAAATTTCAATCATTTTTTGGGCTGGGCCACGTTCTTCTTCTACTAGCTCAGCATTATTATTACTATCTAGGCTCACTTCATGTTTAATTGCATTAAGTTCAATTAATCCTTCTTTTTCTTTTTTATCCCAAATTTTATCAGATATTTTTTTCATAGGAAGAATATCTTTTACAAATGTTTCATATCCTTCTGGTACTATTTGATTTTCAAGAATACTATTAACATCATCATATGTCATTTTCTTTTTAGAATTAATAACTGATTTGCAAATTTTAGAATTTACTATTTCTCCATTTTGATCTATTTCAATAATTACACTTTTAGTTAATCTATCAACCCCTTCATTTAATGAACAAATTCCATTTGCTAGTTTAGGATGAAACATATGAATAGCTGTATTTAATAAATACATTGTAAAACATCTGTTAATTGCTTCTTTATAAATTGCTGTTCCTTTTTTTACGTAATGATTAGGTTCGGCAATGCTAACAGTTAGTTGATAATTTCCGTTAGGTAGAATTTCAATTCCAACTGCATCATCCATATCTTTTGTAGATATTCCATCAATTGTAAAGATTGTTTTATTTCTAAGGTCGTGATTTTTTCTTGTTTCAATATCGCTAACAGATACTTCATCAGGAATATTTTTGATTTCTTCATATACTTCTTTACAGTAGTCAGGATTGCATTCGTGTTCAATTGCAATTAAAGCAAGGGCTGGGCTTAGGTTAGTATCTGTTAATATGATTCTATCACTAACTATATGACAGTTAAATCCGTCATTTATTTTTTCTTTATCTGGTTTAACCAATACATAATCTCCATTTAGTAAATTTTTAAGTTCATTTTTATTTACTCTTAGGTTTAAAATACCTTTAACGTTGTGAGGAACTAATATTTTTTGACCTTCTTTTTCTTTTACTTCACAAAGAATGGGAGATGATGTTCTTTCAATTATTTTAATTACTTTTCCTTCTTTTGGTTTTTTATTTGTGTTTAGATAATATATTACATCATCGTTTGGTAAGGCACCATTTATAGTTTCTTTATTTAGCATTAAATTAGTTCCATCATCAAGAGCAATATATGGATTTCCTTTGGCGCTATTTTGGATTTTTCCAATGTGATAATCTGAAGGCATTAACTTATAAATACCATCTAGTTCATAAATAATACCTTCGTCTTCTAAAAATGTAATTAAATTATCGGTTAAAATTGCACTTGGTGGTGTAATTTTTTTAATAAATTTAATAAGTTCAGATTTATCTGATTCTTTTTTGATTGCATAAAATTCTTTGATTTGTGAAACTATTTCTTGTATAAAATTTTGATTAATTACTTGGTTAAATTTTAAATTAATAATTTCGTTATTATGCAAATTTATATATTCGTCATCTTTTTCATAAATTATGTTTTCATTAACTAGAATATTAATTAAACTATGAACTTTATTTTGAATATCAGTTAATTCAATTATTTTTAGTACGAAGTCATCTATTTCAATTGATTTAGTATTTTTAATAAAGTTTATTAAGTTAGTATAATCTTTAATTTTTTCTGATTTAAGTTTTTTTATTAAGTTTTTTTCTTGATTTTCTTTATATGTTATATATAAAAAGTCTTCTTTTTGAAATATAATATCATTTTCTTTTAAATATATTAAAATATTATTTATTGATTTACTAAAATTAGTGTAATTTAAAATGTATGAAAATAATTTTTGTTTAGAAATAGTTTCGATATTTAAATTCATATTAAAGTTGCTAATTAGTTCAGCTTTAATTAGACTTTCATTTTCTCTTAGTTTTGATTCTAATTCTTCTATATTAGTATATTCTTTAAATAGTTTATACTTATCATTATAAAAATAAATAATTCCGTTTAGTTCTAGTAAGTTAATTAGATCATTTATATCAATATTTAAGTTATTGGAGTTGGTTAAATATTTTTTAAGTTTATATAAAGTTACATTATTTTCAGATTTAAAGTAATATATCAAATCCTTAGCTAAATTATTAATTAAATTCATTTTATTTTCGTACATTATTTACCACCCTTTACAATTATTAAAACACAATATATTTGTTATGTAAATTAAAAATCTTAAAAAAAATTGATTTGATTTTTTTTAGTTAATTTGCTAGAATTTAATTAGAAAGATATTAACAGGTGTTATATGAAAAGTATAGGAGATAATTTAAAATTATTTAGATTAAGATGTAATTTATCATTAACTGAGGCTGGTAGTAAAGTTGGATTGTCTGCTCCGGGTTTATTAAAATATGAAAGAAATAAAGTAAATCATTCTTTAGATAAATTAAATAAACTTGCTGATGTGTATGGGGTTAGTTTGGATGATATTTTAAAAGTAGATAATTCTTCTCAAATTAAATTTACTAATTTAAAACTAGCTGTTGGAACAAGCGATGCTAAAAGTGATAAGATAAAGTCATTAATTCAAAGTAAAGTTGATAATTATTTTGAGTTACTTGATAAATCTAATATAAAGTTAGTTAATAAATTTGGGGTACATATTATTAATACTGTTAATGAGGCAGAAAGTTTAGCTACTAAATTAAGAATTTTTTTTCAACTTCCTATTAATGATCCAATTTATAATTTGATTTATTTACTTGAAGAACATGATATTGTTGTTATGACTTTAGATAAAGATAGTGTTACTTCTGGTTTTGTGGGATTTTATGAAACTATTAATAATGTTCCGGTTATAATTGTTCCAAAGGAAAGTAATGGTTATGCACAAAGATTTAATGTTGCAAAGTTTTTAGGGGAGTTATTAATTATTTCTAATGAGAAGGATAAATCTAAATTAACTGATGTTTTTGCTTTATCTCTTTTAATTCCAGCTAAAGCTTTAATTCGTGAGTTTGGTGAATCTAGAAAGAAAATTAGCTTTGAGGAAATTGATATTTTTAGTAAGGTTTATAGGGTAAGTTATAAACATATTATTAAAAGATTAGAAAGTACTGGAATTATAACAAGTAGTAATGCAAAATATTTAAATGTTTATCTTAATAAAGATAATAAACAAGAACAAACATATATGGAAGAGGCTTTAAATTATGATAAAATGCTTTATAAGTTAAATGCTTTGGATATAATTAATGATGTTGAAGGCTATTTATAGTCTTTTTTTGGATGGAAATTTTGGTAAATCTGGAAAATAGAACTTTTTTGACTTGACTTTTAATTAGGGATTTCATATAATTCATATTGGTACATTTTTATTGGTTACTGATTTTTATGTGGGTGATAATTAAAGTAATTGATAAAGGAAGGAATTAAGAAATATGAAAACATTTATGCAAACAAAAGAAACTGTTGACCGTAAGTGGTATGTTATTGATGCTGCTGGTAAACCTTTAGGTAGAGTTGCTACTAAAGCTGCTCATATCTTAAGAGGAAAGAATAAACCTACTTTTACTCCTCATATTGATTGTGGAGATTATGTTATCATTATTAATGCTGGAGAGGTTAAATTAACTGGTAATAAATTAAATGATAAGATGTATTACAATCATTCTGGATTCCCAGGAGGACTTAGAGAAAGAAACGCTAAGACTATGATTGAAAAATATCCAGTTGAAATGGTAGAAAGAGCTGTTAAGGGTATGCTTCCTAATGGACCATTAGGTAGAGATATGTACCGTAAGTTATTTGTGTATGCTGGTAGTGAACATAATCATGCTGCTCAAAAACCTACAACTATAACTATTGATTAGGAGGATTAATGATGAAAGAAATTACTGCTACAGGTAGAAGAAAAAGATCAGTTGCTCAAATTAGAATGACTGCTGGTAAAGGTATAATTACTGTTAATGGAAAAGACATTAATGAATATATGCCTTATGGAACTTTAGTTCTTGATGTAAAACAACCTTTAGTTTTAACTAATAATGAAAATACTTTTGATATTGCTGTTAAAGTTAATGGCGGTGGATTCTCTGGACAAGCTGGTGCAATTAGACTTGCTATTGCTAAAGCATTAAAAGAATATGATAAGGATTCTGATCAAACTAGAGATGATGCTTATAATAAAGTATTAAGAGCTAATGGATTCTTAACTCGTGATCCAAGAGTTAAAGAACGTAAAAAATATGGTCTTAAAAAAGCCAGAAGAGCTCCACAATTTAGCAAACGATAGGAAATATGTTTCTTTTAAACCTTATAAACCTAGTGTTTATGAGGTTTTTGTTTGATTAAATTTAATAAAAATAAAAAAGATATTTGCTAATATCTTTTAGTCTTCTATATTATTAAAGTCAAATAATTCATTATTAAAGAATTCTTCTAAAGAAATATTTAAGGCTTTACATATTTGATATATTACATAAGAACTTGGATTATTAATATGACAATTAATTAAATCTCTTAATGTTGAAGATGGAACTGTTGACATCTCAGATAATCTATTTGGTGTAATACCTCTTTCTTCACATATTCCTATTACTCTTTTGCTTACTGCTTCTTTAAATTTCATTTTTTCGTTTCTCCTTACTTCTTTATTTGTATTTTACTTAATTTAGACCTTAATTATGCACGGATAACCGTTTTTACAACAATTTATTAGTGCTTTACAAATTTTGGTATTTAAGATAAACTACATATTGAATTGGAGGCGTTATGGAAGAGGTTATTAATTATATAAAAAATTTAAATATTAATTCTAAAGTAATACTTGCTTGTTCATATGGCCCTGATTCAATGTGTTTATTGGATATTTTGAAAAAATTAGATATTAAAGTGATAGTTGCTCATGTAAACCACAAGTTAAGAAGTGAATCTGATTTGGAATATGAATTATTAGAAAAATATTGTATTGAGAATAATTTAATTTTTGAAGGGTATGTTATTGATGATTATCCTAAAGGCAATATTGAGAATATTGCTAGAATTAAAAGATATAATTTTTTTGAGAAAATTGTAAGAAAATATGATGCTAATTATTTATTTACAGCACATCATGGTGATGATTTAGTTGAGACTGTACTTATGAGAATTAGTAGAGGTTCTTCTTTTAAAGGGTATGCTGGATTTAATGTTTTTACTAAAACTGATAAATATAATTTAGTTAGACCTTTAATATTTGTTACTAAAAATGATATTGAAAAATATAATAAAATGAATAATATTCCTTATGCAATTGATAAAACTAATTTAGAACTTGTTCATACAAGAAATATTTATAGACATAAGATACTTCCTGAGTTTAAAGAGATTAATCCAAAAATTCATAAAAAATTCATAAAGTTTAGTAATAATATAATTGATTATTATAATTATGTTGATGAGGAGGTAATTGGTTATAAGAGTGTACTTTATGATGAAAAGAAATATTTAGATATAAATGAGGTAATTAATTTACCTGAGTTTATAGTTAAATTATTAGTACAAAAAATATTGTTCGAAATATATAATGACGATATAAGCAAGATAAATGATAAACATGTTAGATTAGTTATGGATCTAATTTATAGCGGTAAGGCTAATAAAGTGATAAATTTGCCAGAAAATAAGGAAGTTTATAAGTTTTATAATAAAATTGAAATTAAAAATAAAGAGAATATTAATAATTATAATTATGAATTAAATAATGAAATTAATTTAGAATTAGGGAAAATATTTAAAGTGGATTTTACTGATATAGTTAAGAGTAATTATCTTATTAGGCTTAATTTTAAAGATATTAAGCTTCCTATACATGTTAGAAATAGGACTAATGGAGATAAAATGGAACTTAAAAATGGAACTAAAAAAGTAGGTGAAATTTTAAGTGAGGCAAAGATTAATAGGCTTGATAGGGACAGATATCCAATTGTGTGTGATGATAATAATAAAATTTTGTGGATACCTGGTGTTAAAAAGAGTAAATTTGATAGGCAAATTAATGAAGATTATGATATAATAATCAAGTATATAAAAAAGGAGAGTATTAATGAAAAAAAATAATAATTATGTTAAACAAGGTATGCCGTATTTTGTATTGTTATTAATAATTGTTGGAATTATGTCATTCTATGAATTATCACAATATAAAGTTAATGTGTTTACTTATGATCAATTTATTTCTGAATTAGATAAGAAGGATGTTAAAGATTTAGAAATAACTGCTAAGAGTGGAGCGGGTGTGTATTATATTACTGGTTCGCTTAAAGAATATGGTAGTAAAGAATCATTTAAGGTTAATGCACCATTATCAGATGCTGTTGTTAATAAAGTTATGGAGTATGTTGAAAGTGATGGTATAACTCTTATTACTGGTGAAAATCCGGAAAATAATAATATTCTTGCTGTTATTTTAAATGTTGTTCCAACTTTTATGTTAATTGGAGCTATGTTATGGTTATTTTCTAAATTAGGAAAATCTAATAATAATAGTATGGATTTTGGTAGAAGTAAGGCTAAATTAAGTGAAGAAGCTAAAGCACATTTTAGTGATGTTGCTGGTTTAACTGAAGAAAAAGAAGAAGTTGCTGAGTTAATTGATTTTTTAAAGAATCCAAAGAAATTTCAAAGAATGGGTGCTAGAATTCCTAAAGGTGTATTACTTGTAGGGCCTCCGGGAACTGGTAAAACTTTACTTGCTAAAGCTGTTGCGGGTGAGGCTAATGTGCCATTTTATTATATAAGTGGTTCTGATTTTGTGGAATTATTTGTTGGTGTTGGTGCATCTCGTGTTAGAGATATGTTTAAACAAGCTAAGCAAACAGCTCCATGTTTAATATTTATTGATGAAATAGATGCAGTTGGCCGTCAAAGAGGTACTGGTTTAGGTGGAGGTCACGATGAAAGAGAACAAACTTTAAATCAGTTATTAACTGAAATGGATGGATTTGGCGCTAATGAGGGTATTATTATCATAGCTGCTACTAATAGACCTGATGTTTTAGATCCGGCACTTTTAAGACCGGGAAGATTTGATAGACAAGTTACTGTTAGTTTACCTGATCAAAAGGAAAGACTTGCTATATTAAAAGTTCATGCTAAAAATAAAGTATTTGGTAATGACGTTAATTTAGAAAATATTTCTAAGAGAACACCAGGATTTAGTGGTGCAGATTTAGAAAACTTACTTAATGAGGCAGCACTTTTAGCTGTTAGAAGGAATTTACCTTCTATTGGTATGGCTGAAATTGATGAAGCATCTGATAGAGTTTTAATGGGACCTGCAAAAGTTTCTAGAAAATATAGTGAAAATGATAAAAAACTTGTTTCTTATCATGAGGCTGGACATGCTGTTATTGGACTTAAATTAGAACATGCAAATGTGGTTCAAAAAGTTACAATTATTCCAAGAGGAGCAGCTGGTGGATATAATATGATGATTCCAAGTGAAGAAAAGATTTGTTCAACTAAAACTGATTTATTAGAAGAAATTACTGGATTACTTGGTGGTAGAACTGCTGAAGAATTAGTTTTTGGTGAAGTTACTACTGGAGCACATAATGACTTTGAAAAGGCTACTAAAATTGCTAGAGCAATGGTTACTGAATATGGTATGAGTGATTTAGGACCATTACAGTTTGAACAACAAGAAGGTAGTGTATTCTTAGGTAGAGATTATAATAAATCACATAATTTTTCTAATGAAGTTGCTAATGAGATTGATATGGAAATGCGTAAAATTATAGATGAATGTCATGCAAAAGCAACTAAAATAATTAAAGAAAATATGAGTTTATTAAAACTAATTGCAGAAAGTTTATTAGAACAAGAAACTTTAACAAAAGAGGAAATAGATTATTTAGTTGCTAATGGTCATTTACCAAAAGATGATCAAGAAGTTGTAGAAACAAAAGAAGATAAAATAACTAAAACTGAAAAGAAAAAGGACAAAACTGAAAAGTAATGTTCTTTTTTTGGTTTTAAGAACAGTTTTTTTACACAAGTTTGTCTATATATGATAAAATAAAAAGTGATAGAAAAAGAGTGGTAATATGACAAAAGTTATTTCATTAGTTAATCAAAAGGGTGGTGTTGGCAAAACTACTACTAGTATTAATTTAGCTGCTTCATTAGGAAAATTGGGCAAAAAAACATTAATTATTGATTTAGATCCGCAAGGTAATACGACTACTGGATTAGGTGTAAATAAGGGCGAAATTAAGGCTAGTATTTATGATGTTCTTAATGGTGATAGTCCAATTAGAAAGGCAATTAAGAAAACAAGTTTTGACTTGCTTTCTATTATTCCAGCTACTATAAATTTAGCAGGTATTGACTATGAATTATTAGAAAAAGGACATAATGATTCTGAATTTAAAAAGAATGAACAGCTTAGAAATGCTTTAAGTGAAGTAAAAGATAATTATGATTATATTATTATTGATTGTCCTCCTTCACTTGGTGTGTTAACGACTAACGCACTTGTTGCTAGTGATTCTGTTATTATTCCTGTACAATGTGAGTTTTTTGCGCTTGAGGGAATTAGTCAATTATTAAATACAATTATTATGACACAAACAAGGTTAAATCCAAATTTGAAAATCGAGGGTGTTCTTTTAACACTTTTAGATTCAAGAACTAATTTAGGATATGAGGTAGTTGAAGAGGTTAGGAAATATTTTAAAGATAAAACTTTTAATACTATAATACCTAGATTAATTAGATTAGTTGAAGCACCAAGTCATGGAATGCCTATTAATGAATATGAACCTAATAGTAGGGCAGCACTTGCATATATGAATTTAGCTAAGGAGGTAATTGAAAGAGATGGAGAATAAAAGAAGAGCCTTAGGTAAGGGATTAGAGCAATTATTTGGTAGTGAAAATGTTGATATTGATGCATTTGAACAAAATATAGTTGATAATGCGAATAATAATAATGAAATTAAACAAATTAATTTATCAGAAATTAGGAGCAATCCATATCAACCTAGAACATATTTTAATGAAGATGCTTTAAATGAACTTGCTGAGTCAATTAAAATACATGGTGTTGTTGAACCGATTATTGTTAAAAAAAGTATTAAAGGTTATGAATTAGTAGCAGGTGAAAGAAGAACAAAAGCAAGTAGAATTGCAGGTTTGGAAACTATTCCAGCTGTTGTTAAGGATTTTACTGATCAAGAAATGATGGATATTGCTATTTTAGAAAATATTCAAAGAGAAGATTTATCTCCTTTAGAACTTGCTGAGGGGTTTAAGAAATATATTGAAACTACTGGAATGAGTCAAGATGAAGTTGCTAAAAAATTTGGTAAGAGTCGTTCTTATATTACTAATGCATTAGGACTTTTAAATTTACCTACTCCTGTTAAGGAAAAAATCAATAATAAAGAGATAAGTGCTTCACATGCAAGAGTTTTATCTAAGTTTGATGATGAAAATGTAATTAATGAACTTGCTGATAAGGTTGCTAAGGAAAAAATTTCGGTTAGAGAATTAGAACTTATTAGTAGTACTGATGAATCTATTCCAAAGAGAAAACCTATTACTAGACAAAGCATTAAAATAAATAAATATGGTGTTTATGAAAATGCTTTAAAGGAAAAGCTAGGATTAAGAGTTAGTGTACTAGATAGTAAGATTGTAATTCCATTTAACACAGAAGAAGATTTAAATAGAATATTTGAATTATTAAATATAGATTTGGATGAAAATTAATGAAATATAAAGTTAATGATTTAGTTATTATGAAGAAAGACCATGCTTGTGGAACAAATTTGTGGAAGATAACAAGAACAGGTGTGGATATAAAAATTAAATGTGTTAATTGTAATCATGAAATAATGATGGATAGACTGGAGTTTGAAAAAAAATTAAGGAGAATTATTAATGAAGAGGATAAAAAAGATTAAAGGTAAATTAGCGTTACATCCAATAATTTCATTTTGTATTTTAATGTTTATAATTGTTGCTTTAAGTGGTGTGCTTAATTTATTTAATGTTACTACTACTTATAATAGAATTACTAATAATGGAACTTATGTTAGAGAATTAGTATCAAGTGAAAATTTATTTAGTTTACATGGATTAAAAGTTATATTTAGTAATGCAGTGTCAAATTTTGCGTCATTTATTCCACTTTCTATGTTAATTATTACGTTAATGGGGATTGGAGTAATGGATAAAACAGGATTTTTAGATTCGCTTTTTTATGTACTAACGAGAAATACGAATAAAAAAATTGTTACTTTTGTGTTATCGCTTGTTTGTATACTTTCTTCTGTTACTGGAGATTTAGGATATATTATTTTGATACCTTTATCGGCGTTATTATTTAAGTATGGTAAGAGACATCCAAAGGCAGGAATTATTTGTGCTTTTGCTTCAATTGCGTGTGGAAGTGGTATTAATATTTTTATGAGTAGTATTGATACTGCAGTAATTGCTTATACTAATCAGGCAGCTTCATTATTAACTAAGGATTATAGTATGGGAGTATTTTCTCTTATATTTGTAATGATTATTGCGTCAATTGTACTAGCTTTAATTATTTCTAGTGTTACTGAGAAGATCATTGTTCCAATGTTGGGACATTATGAACTTATGGACGAGACAGAAGATTATTTAACCAAAAAAGAAAAAAGAGGATTATTAATTTCATTATTTTTTGGAGTTATTTATATAATAATAATTATTTATAATATTATTCCTTATGCTCCACTTGGTGGTAATTTTTTAGATTATAGTCAAAAGTATTATATTGATAAATTATTT
Organism: uncultured Bacilli bacterium; assembly: GCA_934101225.1. Taxonomy (GTDB): domain Bacteria; phylum Bacillota_I; class Bacilli_A; order RF39; family UBA660; genus CAG-533. The sequence continues at coordinate 25,700 of CAKOQK010000011.1, forward strand.
GGTTACAATAGTTTCTTTAGTCAGGGATACGTATTTGTAATTGTAATATTATTCTTTATTTTAGGTTTTGTTTATGGATTTGCAACTAAAAAAATTAAAACCGCTAAGGAAGTATTTGATTCTCTAAGTTATAGTTTAGATAAAATAGGAAATGTTTTAGTATTTATTTTCTTTGCTTCTAGTTTGATATTTATTTTTAAATCAAGTAATATAGGTAATCTAGTAGTGAGTTTGTTTGCGAACTTTATAAATAGTAGTAATTTAAGTGGTATTGTATTAGTTATAATGACATTTATATTTAGTGCTTTGTCAACATTATTTTTACCTAGTACTTTAAGTAAATGGGCTATACTTAGTCCAACAGTGGTTCCTGCATTTATGAATGAGGGACTTAGTCCTGAATTTGCTACTTTGGTATTTAGAGCCGGAGAATGCGTTACATATGGTTTAACACCGGTAATGGCTTATTTCATTATTTATTTAGCGTTTATGGAATTATATAATGTAAATGAGGAAGAAGGATTATTTGGAAATATTAAATATTTGATTCCATATTCACTTTGTACGCTTGTTATGTGGCTTATTCTTATTTTGTTACTTTACGTGATTGGTATTCCTTTTGGAATTGGTGGTTATGTAGGATTATAGAACTTATCTTTTTGGATAAGTTTTTTGTATTTAATATGTAAATTTATCAATAATATAAATGCACTTTACTTAAATTTTACATAATTATGTATATTTTCTTGAAAAAAAATAAAAAGTATTGTTATACTTATTATAGTCGATAGTGATATCGGTAAAGCAAACATTTATGTCTTATTTTGTAAAAGGAGGAATTTATTATGGATATTAATGTGAAAAATGTAGATTTAGCTTATGATCAATGTGAAAATCTTCATAAAACTATGGATATGAAAGGATCAGATTTAATGTCAGAATTAAAATCTAATATTACAAATTTAAAAGTACATTGGATTTCTTCAGATGCATCTGCACATATAAATAATTTAATTGATTTACATACTTTTTTAGGAAATGTAATAGTAGATTCAGTTAATTCAATATCATATGCAGCCGACAGAATTATTTCAATTCAAAATGTAAGAAAAGCAAATCATGGTGGAAGTGGTAATGTTGGAGAACATTTAAGTACTAGAACTGATTTTGATAAATTATCTCATATTGAAAATACTGCAGAATATCAGGCAAGCTATGGTGAACTTACATCTGATTTAAATGATTTGAAATCAATTCAAGCATCATATATGCAATTAATTAGTACATTTAAAAATCAAAGAGATGAATTATTTAATAATTGGTTAGCAGGAGCAAATATTGAACGTGCTAGACAAGTATTTAATGATTTTTTAGATAATTCTGATAAGTATAAAAATTATTTAGATAGTGCAATTGATAATTTAAGTAAGGCTACATCTAATATTTCATTTATTTCTTAGGATGTGATTTTATGAAGTCTAGTTCAACTTATCTTAGTTATATGCATAAGATGCAAAGAAACAAAAAAATATATAGTGATTTAAAATCTAAATTGTCGTATGCGGGTTTAAGATTTAATTGGTATACTAAAAATATTAATAATGCTTATAGTTGTTTTGTTTCTGGTTATCAAGAAGAAAATGGAGCTACATTAACTGGTGATATGGTTGTGAATCTTAAAACAAGTTCTGAAAATATAAATTCTTCTATAGATAATCTTGTACAATCTATAGAATCGGAAATTGAGAAAGCAGATGCTGCATATCAAAGATTTAGTGTTAAGTATGTTGATGCTTTGAGAAGAGAAAGAGAAGCAGCAGAGAGAGCTGCAAAAGAAAGAGCAATTAGAAGATCTTAGGAGTGATAAAAATTGAATAAGATTTTAGTTTCTGTTGAAATACCGAAATTAAGTGAAAATTATAATTTTTTGATTCCAATTAATAAAAAAATTGGATTTTTAAAAAAAAATATTATTGATTTGATTAAATTAAAAAATGTTGATGCTTTGTCTTTAAGATTATTGGAAAAGTTCACTGGTAAGGAATTAAATAGTGACTTATTTGTTTACCAATCTAATATAAAAAATGGTTCAGTATTAGTATTGATTTAGGAGGAAAGTATGAATGTTAATATAAATGAAATTCAAAAAGGTTTAAATTGTTTAGAAGGTAATTCTGAAAATCTTGAAAATGCAAAAAATGCTATAAATCAAATTTCTAGTATATCAATGGGAAATTTCACTCCAATTTGTGAAGATTATAGTTCTAATATAAATGATTATTTAGCACAAATTAGTCATATTAGTACAAAATTAGCTAAATTAAGATCAAATAATACTGATTTTGTTTTTTTAGCTAATTCTTTATTTAAAGAATTGTTAAATCTTGCTGGTGTTGAATATGATGGTACTGGAACAGAGGTTTATTTTCCAGGAGAGTTTAATAGAGATAAAATTATTCGTTTAACCTATTTGTTGTCAAATGGAACTTTTGGGGCTACTGAAGAAGAACAAAAAAAATATTTAAAAGATCACTTTGGTTATGGTGATGATATTTATAATTTATTGAAATTGAATTTAAATTCGCAAAGTAAAGATAAAATAGAAAGTATTTATGATGTAACGTTAAATGTTCCTGTTCCTATTGTTTCAACAACCCCAGATACTGGTTATTATGGCATAACTGGATTTGATTCTTCAGTTCCTTTTAAATATAATAAAATACTTGTTGATGAATTAGTAAAAAATGATGATTTTTTTAATTCTGATGGTACATATAATAATCCGGAAACAGGAAGAAATGTTTTATATGTTTATTCTTATATGATTAATAATTTTCATTATACGGACACCGCTGCGAGAGCTATTTTGGCTAATATGATGATTGAAAGTTTTGTAAAACCCGATGTTTCAAATCGAAGTAGTTCTGCTTATGGATTATGCCAATGGCTTGGAGATCGTAAAACGGATTTATTTACATATGCAACTGATCATGGATTAGATGCTAATAATATTGATACTCAACTTGAATTTATGAATCATGAATTATCTACTAAATGGGATGATAAAAGAGGTTTATATGCACGAATTACAGGAAAAAAAGATGCTGATTTTACATCTTTAACAAAAGATTTTTGTGCTATGTATGAAATTCCCTATAATGTTCCTGATAAAGATATTCAAGCAGGTTATGATAGAGCAACGTGGGAAAGTGCTAAAGGTGTTAATGATTTAATTGATAAATATAATAATTTTGAAGACTTATTAAGTTAGTGTATTAATATATGATTATTAATATTATTATATAAATTTTGAAATTTTAATTGTAGTAATTGCCATAATATAGTAATTCCATATTATGGCATTATTAAAACATATATTGCTATTTTATTTATTATATTGTTTAGGTAATATTTTAATATAAGATTAATACTATTATATTTTTGGAGGAAAGTATGAATGTTGATATAAATGAAATTAGAAAAGGCTTAAATTGTTTGGAAGGTAATTCTGAAAATCTTGAAAATGCAAGAAACGCATTTGATCAAATTTCTAGTATATCAATGGGAAATTTTACACCAATTTGCGAAGATTATAGTTCTAATATAAATGATTATTTAGCAAAAATTAGTCATATTGGTGGAAAGTTGAAAAGAATGAGATCTGATAATACCGACTTTATTTTTTTGGCTGATTCAATTTATAAAAAATTATTACCACTTTGTGGAGGACCTGATTATAATGCTTTGGAAGAAGTAGCTTCATTTGATGGTCATAATTGGTGGATGAATGGAGAAATTATTGATGCAGATGAATGGCTTGCTGAACATGCATCTGAAAAAAGGTTTTTTTATGATCCAAATCATAAATTTGAAAATATTTATATTTATGATCCTGATAATATAATAAGTGCGAACACTTTTAATGATAATCTTATTCCAAGAAATCCCAATGCAGAAGCTGCGTGCTTACATATTTATTCTGTTTTGGTTAATAAATATGGATATACTCATAACTTTGCAGTCGCTGCATTAAATAACATGGCTGCTGAAAGTGCATTTCTTTCTACTTCAATAAATGATGCTAAAACTTCTGTTGGTGTTTGTCAGTGGGATTATGAACGTAGGGTTAATGATTTCTTAAAATATATTGGAGATAACCCTGAAAATTATACTAATAAACAGCAAAAACTAGAAAAATTACAAGGTGTAGATTTAGATACACAACTTGCATTTATGAATCATGAAATTGAAACATCCTATAATTATAACAATGACGCTCAAAATGATTTATATTATCAAGCACATAATGAAAATACTCGATATAGTTTAAATGAACAATCTCGAAATTTTACATTATGTTTTGAGACTCCTGATAACGCAGGTGAGGCAGCAGATACTCGTACTGCATATACTTCTAGTATTGAGGATTTAATTAATGCAAATAGAATTGAAACAATAGATTAATAATTTAATATTTAAATAGATAGATATAAAGTTTCTATCTTTTTTTATAATTTTATTGTATAATTTTTTATAGTAAGGGTGATTTAAATGAGACTATCAATAATTCGTAATAATAGTATTAGATATATGATATTACCTGAGGTTGTTAAAGGTTCTTTTTGGATTGATGGCTTTGATAATAATGGAAATAAAAGAAATATTGTTTTGATTGAATCTGATAATAATAAATGGAAATTAATAAGTAATAAAAATGCTTATTTTGTAAAAGATAATGTTATGCAACCTTTTGTTTATTTGGAAAATAATTCTTTTTATGAAATTAAAAATGAATATGATAAAGATAGTTTTATTGTTTATACATCTTCTATAGTAGAAAAATATAATACTTATGAAATTAATGAATATCTTGATAAAGGTTTTTCAATTGGATCTAAGAATAAAAATTTAATTTCTTATAATTTATTAGATGATGTATCTTTCTATATTAAAAGAGAAAATAATAAAATATTTATTATTAATAATAAATCTAGTAAGGATATTTTTGTTAATGATGTTAAGTTATATAATAAAACACAGTTAAGAATTGGTGATGTTATTTTTGTATATGGTTTAAGACTAATTCTTGATGGTAATATGTCTTCTAGTTTAAATTATTCTCTGTGTGTTAATAATTTAAGTATTGAAGGTGTTAAAACTGAATTAATTCCTATTGGTGATATAGTGCCGCAGTACAGTAGTTTTAATGATTCTGATTCTGAAGTTTATGGTTCTATATATAACGATAATGATTATTTTTATAAAAAGCCTAGAATTGTACCATCTTTAAAAACTTTAAATATTAAAGTTGATGAGCCACCTGCTAAACAAGAAAATCAGGAAAGTCCTTTTTTACTTACTATTGGTCCAATGATAACTATGTCAATGACATCACTTATGATGGGATATAATACTTTAAGTGGAATAACTAATGGTACTACAACTTTAAAAGAAGCAACTCCTTCGTTAATTGTTTGTGGAACAATGTTTGCTAGTATTTTTGTGTGGCCTTTATTAACTCGATTTTATGAAAAAATTGATTCTAGTAGAAAGGAACGAAAAAGACAAAAAAAATATAATAAATATATTGATAAAAAAATAGAAGAAATTAGTAGTGCAAAAAATGAACAAATTGCCCTTTTAAAGCAACATTATTTAACTAGTGAGGAAAGTTCATTGATTATATTGAATAAAAATCCTTTACTATGGCAAAGAAGAATTCATGATGAAGATTTTTTGACTGTTAATTTGGGAACTGGTAATTGTCCTATGTTAATTAATATTGATTATCCGGAAGAAAAATTTACTTTAGAAGAGGATAAGTTAAAAAAGATGGTTGAAAGATTAGGTAGTGAGCCTAAAATATTAGAAAATGTTCCTATTACTTATTCTTTCAAAAAAAATTACATTAGTGGTATATATGGTTTTAATAATTTACATGATTATGTTAAAAGATTATTAATTCAAATTCAAGCCTTTCATAGTTATGATGATTTAAAAATTATTATTTTGACTGATGAAGAGCATGAAAATGAGTGGAATTATCTTAAATTGGATCCTCATTTATTTAGTGATGATAAAAGTATAAGATATTTTGCTTCTAATAATGATGAATATAAAGAGGTTTGCTACTATTTAAATAGAATATTTGAAGATAGAAAATCTAGTAATCAAGAAGAATTTCAACAATTGTATTTTATAATCACAGATAGTTTTAAGAAAATTAGGGAAATAGATTTGATTACAAATATTTTAAATTCTAAAAAATATTATGGATTTAGTCTTTTTGTAATTGATAGAAAAATGACTAATTTTCCAGATCAATGTACTTCTTTTATAGATTTAACTTTAATTAATAATGATAATCAATATGGGGAATTGAAAAATAATTTGGATATAAGAAATACAATTAAGTTTATGGCTGATTTAAATTCTGTTATTGATTATAAATTATGTGTAAGTACAATGGCTAATATACCTATTGATATAAAAAATGATAAAGAAGGAAAATTAGTTGAAAAAATTGGGTTTCTTGAAATGTATGGAATTGGTAAAATTGAGCAATTTAATTCTTATTTGAGGTGGACAAATAATAATCCTACTCTTAATTTATCTGCTCCGGTTGGTGTTGGTAAAAATGGTGAATTAATAACTATTGATTTACATGAAAAATATCATGGACCTCATGGATTAATTGCTGGTATGACTGGTAGTGGTAAATCTGAATTCATTATTACATACATATTGTCAATGGCCGTTAATTTTAATCCTTATGAAGTTCAATTTATATTGATAGATTACAAAGGTGGAGGTCTTGCGGGAGCATTCCAAAATAATATTACGGGTATTAAACTTCCTCACTTAGTTGGAACTATTACAAATTTAGATGCTAATGAAATAAATAGAAGTTTAGCATCAATAGAGTCTGAATTAAAGCGTAGGCAGGCATTATTTAATAGTGCTCGTGAAATATCTGGAGAAGGTACTATTGATATTTATAAGTATCAAAAAATGTTTAGACAAGGTGTAATTAAAGAACCGATTTCGCATTTATTTATTATTTGTGACGAATTTGCAGAGCTTAAAAATCAACAACCTGAATTTATGGATCAATTAATATCAACTGCTCGTATAGGACGTAGTTTAGGAGTTCATTTAATTCTTGCTACTCAAAAACCTAGTGGTGTAGTTGATCCGCAAATTTGGAGTAACACAAGATTTAGAGTTTGTCTTAAGGTACAAGATACATCTGATTCTAATGAAGTAATTAAAAAACCAGATGCAGCATTTCTTAAAAATACTGGTAGATTTTATTTCCAGGTTGGATATGATGAGGTATTTACCATTGGTCAGGCTGCTTATGCTGGCGGAGCTTATTTTCCTTCAGACGAAGTAAGAAAAGATATTGATACTTCTATTGATTTAATAAATAATATAGGTTATGTTGTTAAAAAAATTGAGACCAAATCTGCGTTAAATGTTCAAGTTAAATCTAATGGTGAGGAATTATCTAACATTGTTAAGTATTTAAGTGATCTTGCTAAAGAACAAAATATTAGTTGTAGACAATTATGGTTACCTAAAATTCCAAATATTATAATAATAGATGATCTAATTTCTAAATATAATTATAATAAGGAAGAATATATTCTTAATCCAGTAGTTGGTGAGTATGATGTTCCTAATAATCAAGAACAAAAATTATTAACTGTTCCTATGTATAAGTATGGTAATACTTTAATTTATGGTGCTTCTGGTAGTGGTAAAGAAAATTTTATATCTACATTGTTATATTCTTCACTTGAATTATATTCTGCAAATGAAGTAAATTACTATATTGTTGATTTTGGTAGTGGTTCTTTAAATTGTTTTAAAGATGCTAATATTGTTGGTGATATTGTTAATGGAAGTAGTGAAGAACAAATGGAAAATTTGTTTAAAATGTTATTTGCTACTATAAATGATAGAAAAATATTATTTTCTAAATATGATGGATCTTACAGTGGTTTTATTAAAAATAGCCCTAGAAAAGTTCCTAATATAGTTGTTATTATTAATAATTTTGAAAATTATAATGAAAATTGTCAGGATTATAGTGAATATTTAAATAAATTAACTCGTGAAGGTTATAAATATGGTTTATATTTTATCATTACAGTAAATACACCTAATGGAGTTAATTATAAATTAAAACAAAACTTTGGTTTAGTTTATTCGCTTAATCAAAATAATGATGATGATTATTCATTAATTATTCCTGGTGTAAGAAATAATTATCCTGCTAAGAATTTTGGTAGAGGTTTAATTAAAATTGATAATATTTATGAATTTCAAACTGCAATGGTTAAAGAAGATAATATGTTCAATTATATTAAGGAAAAAATTGAAAGTATTAATTTAAAGAATACTATTAAGGCTAAAAAAATTCCAGTTTTACCTTCTAAAGTAGATAAGTCAGCAATTGATCTTTCATTGGAAAAAAATGATATAATAATTGGACTTGATAAAAATACTTTACGTCCTATAACGTTTGATTTTTCTAGGTATAATATTAATTTAATTAGCACATTAGATTTATTTACTACTAATTTGTTTATTAATCCATTAATAAATCAAATTATTGAAAGAAGTAATAGAAATTTATTGGTTATTAATTCAGATGAGTTTGAATTAGATTCAGAGAATTCTAAATATTATCAATATATTAATGGTAATTTTGATAACTTTATTACAAAATTAAGTAGTTATATTGATACTATTTATAGTAAATATGAAGAAAGTGGTTTTGACAAGAATATATTTGATAAATTTAAACCAAGTTATTGTATGATAATAGGAATGGATAACTTATTATCTAAGTTAAATACTGATAGCAAAAATTTATTTGTTAAAATATTTGAAAAAACAAAAGACTTAGATGTATTTAATTTTATTATAGTAGATTCAATTGATAAAATAAGAAGAATAGAAAATGAAAGTTGGTTTAGATCAAGTGTTAATAAGAGTTTTGGAATTTGGTTGGGCAATGGTATTAATGATCAATATTCTTTAAATATTAATCAAAAGATTCCTGATATGCGTAATGATATTCCATATAATTTTTGCTTTGTAATTAAAAGAGGAAAGATTTATTATGTTAAATATATTGAGGAATATAATATTAATAATAAGTAGGTGTTAAATGTATATTGTTATAAAAAATGATAATAGTTATATAATTAATAATTTAATAATTAATGTAACCAAAACTTTAGTAGGTGATTTTACAAGAGAGGATTTAAATAGAGAATTATCTTTTGTAAATTATGATAAAGCTATTGTTGATATTACTTCAATTAGAAATTATTATGATGATAATTATTTATATAGTTTTTTGGATTTTTTTAGAAGTCCAAGTGATGTAATTTTATTACTTAATGATGGATTTGTTGCTAATAGTAAACATTTTTTGAGTAAATTAATTGAAAAAGGTTATTATAATATTGCTACTACAGATAGTGCTGTAAATAGATTATTACAGAGAAATAATACATTTGAAGATGTAAAAGATTATATGGAAGGATATGATTTTCTTAAAACAGATAGCATTGTTTCTGGAATAGAGAAAAGTGATAAATTTGAAACTGATAAATTTATAATTGGTATTGAAAATGGCTTACCTCATGCAGGAGCAACAACCTTAATGTATATGCTTGTAAAAGAAATAAGTAAATTAAAAAATGTTAAGGGTGTAGAAATGATTAAAAATGATTCAGCATTTTTTAATGACGATAGAGTTATTTCTTGTAAGTCTAAAACTCAATTTGAGAATATTGTTAAGACTTTAAAAGATGTTGATGTATATGTGGTAGATTTGAATGGAACTGATGTAAAGGAAATATGTAATAAAATAATTTATATAATTGAACCTGGAACTACTAAAATTAATAAGGTTATAAAGGGGAATAGAGAAAATTACGAAAAGCTTAAAACTGTTGATATAGTACTTAACAGAAGTAATATAAAAGATGAAGAGTTAAATAATTTTCAGTATGAAACTAGGTTTAAAGTTGTAGGTAATGTTCCTAATTTAAATGAAAGGCTTGATTCTAATAAATCTTTAGATAAACTTATTAACTATTTAATTGGTAGTATTTTGGAAGTTAATGATCAAATTACTGATGATATAAATAATGATAAAAAAGTAGGAATTTTGGGTTTTTTTAAAAATATTTTTAAAAAAAATAAAAAATAAGATTTTTTAATAATAAAAATTAAAAAATGATTTATATTCTTAATATTCATGGTATAATTATTATTAGGAGGAGGTTAAAAATGAAGAAAGATGTAAAAAAATTTGATTTAGTTAAAGTATCAGGAATTATGGTTTTATTTACAGTATTGTTAACCTGGATTGTTCCACAAGGTTCATTTTCAGGAACTGCTATATCTGTAACTGAAATAACTCGTATTGGTTTATTTGATTTCTTTACTTATGGATTACTTGGAATGTACTATTTTACAGTATTAGTTACATTTATATTCGTGTTAGGAGGATTTTATCAAGTATTATCAAGAATTGGTGGATATCAAGCATTAATTTCCAAATTAGCTAAATTATTTAAAAAGAAAGAAATATTATTTACTTTAATAGTATCATTTATATTTACTGCTTTAAGTGCTGTAACAAATGAATATATTTTATTATTAGTAGCTGTTCCTTTTGTTGTTTCAATAATGAAAGAAATGAAATTAGATAAGATGACATCATTTAGTTCAACAGTTGGTTCTATCTTAGTTGGAACTGTAGGTTCAATGTATAGTACTAAAATAGTAGGTATGAATGTTAACTATTTAGGGCTTGGATTTAATACACTATGGTATATTAAGTTAATTATTCTTTTAATAGCGTTTATTATATTCAATATATTTAATATTTTACACCTAAGAAAAACACTTAAGAACAAAGAAGCAGAACCAGTTGAAGATTTATTTATTCCAGCTGATGTAACTAAAAAGAAAGCTGTATGGCCTGTTGCTACATTATTAGTTATATTTGCGGTTATTTCAATAATGGCGTATTTACCTTGGAATGATGTATTTGGAATAAAATGGTTTGAAACTGCTTTAAAGAGTATTCAAGAATATAAATTATTTGATTCAACAATTTTTTCTTATATCTTAGGTAGTGCAACTGCATTTGGTAGTTGGGATATATTTGGTATTCAAGGTTTAATGATAATTACTACATTATTATTAAAATGGATTTACAAATTAAGTCTTGATGATTATTTAGAATCATTTGGCGAAGGATTTAAAAAATTTGGTAAATTAGTAATATTATTATTACTTTCATACTTAGTATTAGAATTCTCAGTAATGTATCCCGTTATTCCAACTATTGTAGATTGGATTATAGGTTTAAGTAATAAATTTAATGTTGTATTAACAGCTGTTGCTGGTTTATTTACATCATTATTTACTGTTGAATATCAATATACAGTTAGTTTAATTGGTGCATTCTTAAAATACGCATTTGCTGATAATGTAAATCAAATTGCTATTATATTACAAACAACTTTTGGTTTAGCATCATTAATAGCACCATCATCTGCAATTCTTTTGATGGGACTATCATATTGTGATATTAAATTTAAAGATTGGATTAAATATATTTGGAAATTTGTTCTAATTATGTTTTTAGTATTAATAGTAATAATGTTATTTATTTAAAATGGTTCTAGTAACCATTTTTTTTTTGCTATTTTTGTAATATAATAATTACAGGTGATAGAAAAATGATATATAGTAAAGATAAAGATTTTAAGTATGTTATACTTGAATATGCCTTAACATTATTAATAAACTCTATTGTGTTAATATTAGCATCAAAAATATTTAAAGGATTTTATATTGAATCATTTGGGTATGCTATTATAACATCTTTAGTAATTAGTTTGTTAAGTTCAACTGTAAAACCTTTTTTAAAATTAGTATTTTTACCAGTAACAATTGTTACTACCGGAATATTTTATCCATTTATAAATGTTATAATATTAAAATTAGCTAGTTTAATTATGGGTGATGCTTTTGTGGTTGAAGGTTGGATTTTACCATTTTTTATAGCTTTATTTATTTCATTTGTTACTTTAATACTAGATAAAGTAATTACTAAAAATATAATAGGAGAATAGTTATGAGTCCAATTATTGTAGGTATTGGAGCCTTTGAAATTAGATGGTATTCAGTATTAATGTTAGTTGCTATTTTTATAGGATTATTTCTAATAAGAAAAGAGGCAAAAAGATTAAATTTAAAATATGATTTTATTTTTAATATGTGTTTTTGGGCCGTTATTATAGGATATGTCTGTGCAAGATTATATTATGTTTTATTTAACTTAGATTATTATGGAGTTCATCCAGAAGAAATATTTATGATATGGAAGGGTGGTTTAGCAATTCATGGTGGTTTAATAGGAGGAATATTAACAATGCTATTCTATTGCAATAAGTATAAAACTAGATTAATTAGATATCTAGATGTTATATGTGTACCATTATTATTGGGACAAGCAATAGGTAGATGGGGTAATTTCTTTAATCAAGAAGCCCATGGAGCCGCAACAACTTTTGACCATTTAAAAAGTTTACATATTCCAAGATTTATAATTGATAATATGAAAATAGATGGAATATATTATACCCCAACATTTTTATATGAATCAATAGCATGTTTTATTTTATTTATTATATTTTTATTTATAAGAAGATATAAATTTAGAAAAGTAGGAACAATGTCTGCACTATATCTAATAGGATATGGTATAATTAGATTCTTTATAGAAATAAGTAGAACAGATGCCTTATTAATTATGGGTTTAAAAATAGCTCAAATAGTTTCTATCATTATGATTATTATTGGAATAATAATTCTTTGCAAAAATAAAAAGAAAAGTCGATTTGAAGATTTATACAATGATACAAATAATGTGGATAATTTAAGATTTTAATAA
>CAKOQK010000012.1 GCA_934101225.1 uncultured Bacilli bacterium
TCACCTTTATCCTGTAAACATTATAAACTATATTTAATTTATTTTCTAGATTAATAGATAAAAAAACTAATATTAAAATCAACATTGGCTTTTTTCTTTGTTATCTTCTTATCATTATTAAATAATATTAGATTATCTATAATTAGGATTTTATTTAAAAAATTAATAAATTAATTGATTAGTTTGTCTGCAATAAATTTATTAGTATACATATATCATTTTAAAATTTATAGTATATTAAATTATAAAATAGCGTACATTTATTCTCTATTAAGTTTTTAATTTTTTTATTATAATTATCTTATGAAAAAATTATTAATTAATTTGATAGAGTTATATCAAAATATTCCATTTAGATGTCACAATAATTGTAGATTTATTCCTACTTGTTCAGAGTATACTAAAGAAGCAATTGAAACTTATGGTGCGTTTAAAGGATGTATTATGGGACTTAAACGGATACTAAAATGTCATCCTTTTGGAAAATTTGGATATGACCCAGTAAAGGAGAAAAAATGAAAAAATTTAAATTAATATTAATTATAATAGTTATAGGGATTAGTTCTTTTGGTTGTTTTAAAAGAGATAGGTATGATAATATAAACATTAATGTTACATCATATCCCATAGAATATATTACAAATTATTTATATGGTGAATATTCTAAAATTAATATGATTTATCCTTCAGGAGTTGATATTAACAGCTATGAATTATCTCCTAAACAAATAAAGGATTATTCTAGAGCAAATATGTTCATTTATAATGGATTATCTAAAGAAAAAAATATTGCGGCTGAATTGCTTAACAAAAATAAAAATTTAGATATTATAGATGTGTCTAAAGGATTGGAAATTGAAAATGATCCAACTGAGTTATGGCTTAGTCCTACAAATTTTTTAATGATAGCATCTAATATTAAGAATACCTTAAAAGAATATGTTACCAATCAAAAAATGATTGATAAGGTTGAAAGTAACTATAATAACTTAAAAGTTGAAATATCAGAAATTGATGTAGAGCTTAAAACTATAGCTGAAAACGCAAGTAATAATACTTTAATTGTAGGAAATAACACATTTAACTTTTTAAAAAATTACGGGTTTAATATTATATCTATTGTAGATAAAGAAAATTCAAATACAAATATGAGTCAAGCTAAAAAATTAATTCAAAATAAAACAGTTAGTAATATATTTGTTCTTTCTGGAGATGAACAAAAAGATAATATTAATGAATTAATTAAAGCAGGAGCTACAATTGTAGAAGTTCCAAATTTATACACAATTAATGATGAACAAAGAAAAAATAAGCAAGATTATTTATATTTTATAAAAAATATGTTAGAAAATATAAAAACTGAAGTATATTAAATTGACATTGACTAAATTTTATAGTAAAATTTTATTGTTGGCATGGAGTAGTACTCAAGAGGCTGAAGAGGCGCCCCTGCTAAGGGTGTAGGTCGGGTAACCGGCGCGAGAGTTCAAATCTCTCCTGCTCCGCCATTAAATTTTTGCTAAAAATTTAGTTTTTTTAATAAAAATATGAATTTTAGACTAGAAATTTTAAAAATTTATGTTATAATGAGTAGGTACTCAGTTTTAAATGCCCAGTTAGCTCAGTTGGTAGAGCAACTGACTCTTAATCAGTGGGTCTAGGGTTCGAATCCCTAACTGGGCACCATTTATTTTAACAAATGGGCTTGTAGCTCAGCTGGTTAGAGCGCACGCCTGATAAGCGTGAGGTCGATGGTTCAAGTCCATTCAGGCCCACCATTTATATTGGCCCGTTGGTGAAATGGTTAACACACATGCCTTTCACGCATGCATTTATGGGTTCGAACCCCGTACGGGTCACCAAGTTGACTATTAAAGGTTCTCTATTGAGAATCTTTTTTTGATTAAAATAAAGAAGAAATATTGTTAGTTATTTTGCAACTTTAATATTTCTTCTTTTAATAATTTAGAATATTTTGAAATCTTTTAAATATTAACTTCATCTTTAAGCATGTTTTCCATTTCATTTGCCTTTTTTCTCACCTTTATTTAATCCTTCTTCTTTAGCAAAGTTAAGATCTTCAAAAATCGCATATCCCAGCCGCTTATAGCATCATTGGCATACAGATTATCATACAATTTATCAAGTCCTATATGGATTACAACAGATATTATTAATTTCTTACATAAATTCTCCGGAATATAGTTCAAAATTAACCTAAGTTAGATTGATACTTTTTAGTTTTTTACTCATTTTTTCTTACTTAATATAAAACTTATATTTTTAATATGAGTATTAAATCTGGCATAATAATATCCATAAAATAAGCTTATTCAATTTAAATATTATTAAATCGACAAATATTTGCTAAATACTTTATTTATCTTAATATTTTTTTCAATAACTTTAAATGGAGCACCATATACTTGTCTTTTCTATAATCTTTTATTGCAACTTAAATCACATCCTTTTCTATCAACTAAATTATAAAAATGACAATAAAATTTGGGCTAAATACTTTAATATAATTCTTAAACTAAACATAACTTTTTCTCCTTTCATTAATATTTTTAGTACGTACTAGGAAACACCTTTTATTGTGCTTCTATAAATATATATTGTAAGGATATGCCTAATTTACTTGTTATTTTATAAAAGTTGTACACTTACTTGACACTATTAAGTTTTATTTAAAATTGGCAAAAATAAAAAAGTAACAAAATTATTTAGATATCTTTGTTACTTTTAATTTAATTACATCTTTAATTTCATTATTTTTATTATCTTTTGCTTTAATAATAAAATATAAATTATTTTCTATACCTTCTATTTTTTCTTTTGTAAAGTAATAATTACCATTAGCAGGTTCAATAATTCTAAAGTTATCTATGCCTGTAATAATTGCTTTAAGTGATAATCCTTCTTCATCTTCTCCAGCCTTAGTTGCAAGAGGTAAATATTCTTCTCCATTTAAAACATAATAACCGATATCATAACTTACAATATTTTTGTCTTTTTCTTTATATTTTATATTTGAACCTTGAAATAAATTCATATTATAATTTAAACTAATTACTCCACTATTTATTTCTACATAATCACTACTTCCTGAAAAAATATAAGTTTTATAAGTAGATGTAAGTTTATTATTATAAATTAATAAAAATATTATAAATAAAATTAAAGCAATTATTATTATTTTATAAGAATTAAAGATTTTATTTATTTTGTTTTTCATATCAACCTAATTCAATAGTAAGTTCACTATTTGAATCAATTATACTCCCTTCTGGTAAATTAGTACTTAGTACTTTTCCATATCCATTTATATTATACTTGATGTTTAATAGTTTAGCAAATGTTTCAATCTCATTATGCGTCCATCCAATTACATTAGGAAAAATAATATTATTACCATTTGTTATAAGAAATACTTTGCTGCCTGCTAAAGCATAAAAACCTTTATTAGGGTATTGTATAATAATATATTCTCCATCACCAATAACTATTGGACACAAACCATGAGATTCTAATTTTTTTATAGTTTCTTCTTTAGTCATATTAACATAAGAGGCAAGATTTATCACTTTGCTTTCATCGACATTAGAATCTTTATCTGATAAATTCTTATAAGTTACAACTGATTCTACCATTTTCTTAATAATGTTTCCTAAACTACTTGATGCTCCTTGAAATTTTTTAACAGAAACATAAATAATATATTTAGGATTATCTTTAGGAAATAATCCGGCAAATGACCTAATTGTGTTGTACTTTCCTGTAACGTATTTACCATTTTGAGTATAATTCGCAGTACCTGTTTTTCCAATTAAAGTTAACTTATCAGTGTGATAACGATACCCAGTTACGGCTGTATCTTCTGAGTTAACTGTTTCATCCATTAAATCCATCATTTTTTTGACAGTTGTTTCTGATACAACTTTATTAAGTTCAGTACGTTTGCCTTCATAAACTATATTTCCTTCATTATCAACGATTTTGCTAATAATATATGGTTTTAAAGTTGTTCCACCATTACTTAAACTTGTAAGAGCCTCAATATTTTGAATAGGCGTAGTTGTAATTCCTTGTCCATAAGAAGCAGAAGCAAGTTCAGATTCATAATTAAATTTAATTTTACCATCATATTCATTAGATAATTCAATACCTGTTTTAGAACCAAAACCAAATTTTTTATAGTATTCTAATAATTTTTCTTTACCTAATTTTTGAGATAATAAAACAGCAGCTACATTTGATGAATAAGTAAAACCAACATCATAAGTTATTCTTCCCCATCCTTCTTTATTCCAATCACTTATGTTATAATCTGATACTTGAATAGAACCTGAATCATATAATTCATCACCTTTATACATTCCTTCTTCAATAGCTGCCATAAATGAATATATTTTCATAGTTGAACCTGGTTCATATGTATAACTTACTAAAGGATTATTATAATCAGTAATATTTAGAATATTTGGATTAAAACTAGGACTGGATGCAGATCCAACAATTGCACCAGTCTTTGCATCAGCAATAGTTAAAGTTGCCCAATCAATATTAAAGTTTTCAATTTCGGATATAGCATTTTCTAAATATAATTGAATATTAGAATCTAATGTTAAATAGATATTATATCCATTTTTAGCTTCTTCAGTTATTTCTGGAGTGTTAGCTATTTTATAACCATAGGCATCTTTTTGATAAATTGTTTTGCCATTAGTTCCGGTTAATTCATTATTATATTTTCCTTCTATTCCAAGTTCTCCTATAATTGATTCTTCATCATTTTTTTTAGCATATCCAATTATATAAGAAGCAAAATCTCCATTAGGATATTCTCTTTTAGTACTTTTAATAAAGTCTATTCCTGGTAAATCTAAGGCTTCTATTTCTTCTTTAACTAACTCTGTTATGTTTCTTCCACCAGGGCCTAACTCAACTTGGTATACGTTTTTGGTATTTAATAATTTTAAAATTTGTTTAGGTGTCATATTAATTAATGGGCTTAATTTTTCAGCGGTTGTTTCTTTATCAACAACATGTCTTGGATTTGCTTCATCGATGGTTCTTGACTCATCTAAATAAGCTATAACTGTATAACTTCTAACATTAGTTGCTAACACCTCATTATTAACATCATAAATAGTTCCGCGAGATGCTTCAATGGTTTTAGTTGCTGTTGTACGTGATAAAGCAAAGGCATTTAAATCTATTCCATCTACCTTAGAAGCAATAGCTACATATGTTAATTTAGCAATAATTATGACAAACAAAAAAATAGTAGCTATCTTAGATATTTTAATAATACTAAAAGTTCTACTATTTCTTTTCACTTTTTCATCACCTATACTTATTTTACCACAATTATATTATCATTTTGATATGTTAATCCATATTCTTTAGCAATATCTTGAATATTTGATAGACTTGCAATTTCATTTATTTTCATGCTAATACTTTCATTCATTGTTTCTTGCTTTTCAATTTTACTTTTCATTCTTTCTAATTCAATATTGCTTTTAGATAGTACGCTTTTAGAATATACAACTATAATAGGACTAGATACAATTAGTATTATTATTAATGCAGTTATTAAACGATCAATTAATCTTATTTTTACTTTCTTTCTAGTCTTTTTCATAATTATTATATCCTCTCTATTATTCTTAATTTAGCACTTTTACTTCTACTATTTTCATCTAATTCTTCATTGCTTGGAAGAATAGGCTTTTTATTTATTAATTTAATAATTGGTTTATATTCATCAGGAATTATTGGTAAACCTTTTACTAAATCATTAACTTCACTTTTTTCTTTAAATATTTTTTTAACTATACGATCTTCTAATGAATGAAAAGTTATTACACATAATCTTCCACCAGGTTTTAGCATATCTATTGCATCATTTATAGAAGATGATAAAACATTTAATTCATCGTTTACTTCAATCCGAATAGCTTGAAATATTCTTCTTTCGGGATGTTTAGTTACAAAATATTTGTAAGGAACACCTGTTTTTATTATTTCTACTAATTCTAAGGTTGTATTAATTTCTTTGCTTTTTCTTGCTTTAACAATTGCTGATGCAATACTTTTGGAAAAATCTTCTTCTCCATATTTGTAAAAGATATTAGTTAGTTCTTCTTGTTTATAATTATTAACAACATACTTAGCAGTTAACGGATTACTTAAATCCATTCGCATATCAAGCTCTGCATCTTTCATAAATGAGAAACCACGATAGTCTTCATCAATTTGAGGGCTAGATATACCCAAATCATAAATTATTCCATCTACTTTAGAAATATTTTCTTCATATAATTTTTCTTTAATGTTTTTAAAATTAGAATAAATAATTTTATAATTAGAACTAATATTTTTTAAAACATTATTACTATATTTTATTGCTTCCTCATCTTGATCAAAGGCGAAAAGAAAACCCCTTTTCATTCGCTTTAAAATTTCACTTGAATCTCCTGCATAACCTAAGGTTGCATCAACATATATTCCATCTGGATTAATATTTAATCCATCTATAAGTTCTTTTTTTAGTACACTATAATGTTTCATATAAATTATCCTTAAATAAGTTTTCTGCTATTTCTGATAGGTTATCTTCATTAGATTCAAAGAAATTGTTCCATAATTCTTCACTCCATATTTCAAGGCGATCATTTGCTCCAATTACTACACATTCTTTAGTTAAAGAAGCATAGTTAATTAAGGGTGAAGTGATGTTTATTCTTCCTTGACGGTCGAATTCACAAACTGAGGCACCAGATAAGAAAAAACGGGTAAATTTTCTAGCATCGCTATTAGTAAATGGAAGTTTTTTTAATTTTTCAACTATTTTGTTCCATTCTTCTTTAGAATAAACAAATAAGCATTTTTCAATTCCTCTGGTAATAACAAATTCACTACCAAGTTCATCTCTAAATTTAGCTGGTATTATTAATCTTCCTTTATCATCTATATTATGATGAAATTCCCCCATTAGCATAAGCATTCACCACTTTCTTCCACTTTCTGCCACCTGCTACCATTATAATACTACAATAAAGAATTATTCGCAATAAGGTTACCTTAAAAGAAAATAAAAAATATGTCACTTGACATATTTTTGTGTAAAATAAATTTACCATTATACACACTGTAACCAGATTTATCGCATTTGATACTATCATATATTTTATCATAGGTTAAGTAGATTTACTTATAGTGTCATAATATCTATATCGCAATAAACATTTTTAAAATTGTTTTATAATTTGATCTCATATCTATAAATATTATTGAACTACTTTCTATTTTGTTTACTAATATTTTTTGTAATAAGACATTAGTTAATTTCCCCTCCCAAATATTTCTAAACATACATTATTTTGTATCATTTATACTGTTGCTATACAAATTTTCTCATAATTAATGACTATATATTTTGGCTCTTTTCCGCTTTTTCTTGCTTTTCTAGGTGTGACAAAATTTTCACTTTTTGTGAATTTTCTGGCAAAAAGGTTTCGTCTAATTGCCCTTTATTATTTTTATTTACTATAAATTGACTATCATTTTGTTTTAAACACTCTAATATTCTATGTCTCATAAAATATGATGTTTTTAAACATACTTTTGTTTTTCAACATATCTTCTTAATGAAAGACAATCAACAAAACATTCAGCATATGTTAACCATTTATCTTTACCTAATTTTGCATATTATTATACTTTCCTAATTTTACAATACTTGTTGAATTACATTTATGGCGACTATATATTTCGGGTTCTTCAAATTTAAATTCGTTATTTATTATTCTTTTTAAATACTCAAATAATTCTTCTTTTTCTTCTTTACTTAAAGTACTTATTTTTTCTTTTACTTCATTCATAAGTTATCATTTCCACATTTATTGTGCAACTTTTTTTAAACAATATGGTCTAACATAGACATTTTCTAGTGATAAAATTAAAGAATGTAGAAATGAATATGATGAAATTTTAGAGATGGCTAAAGAAGAAAATAAAATCGTCATATTATAGAACAGTTAAGACAAAACCATTATATAATAATACAAACAAAATCATTTATATTTCATAGAAGATTTTAAAGTTTCATTTGATGCCAATTTAAGTGAAAGAGATTTAAGAATATTTAAAAATAAAACAAAAATATATAGTGGATTTAGAAACATGGATGTAGCGCAGGATTTTGCAAATGTTTTATCAGTCATAAAAACATCTATTAAAAGGTGATATTAATTCATATAATTCAATAAAAGATATATTTGATAATAAAATCTTATTCACAAGTTAAAAAGAGTAATTTTTATACAATTACTCTTCAATTTTGCGTGTTATATTCTGAATAATCGCTTACATATTAAACGCATTCTTTTCGATACATATTTATAAATATTATTTAACAACCTCCAGAAGTATCAGTAACACAACATCCAGAATGTTTAGACCCATCTGATTCTAGACAATTTTGTGAAGATGAGTACCATGCATATTCATTTTTATATTTTGTTTTGCAATATGTATCACTATATCCAGGACCCAAATATTTATTACACATTCCATGACCTCCTCCTGATGATGATGGCTTTGTAGTACAAGCTTGAGTATTGCATTCTTTTTCTTCGTTACATTCATGGTCTGAATAATAAAAATCATTATAGTATACTGTTTTTGTGCCTCCTCCACAATTTTTTGAACATTTTCCAGTTTTAACGTATTCTTTGTACGTACAATATTTGTACCATTTTGCATATAAAGTTAAATCATGGGTAATAATTCTTTCTTTATTATCTGTTGTTTCTGTATTATATGATGTTCCTTTTCCATTTTTGTCAGTATACCATCCTTCAAAAGCATACGAATTATCTTTAATTTCTGCTTCTTTTAACTTATCAGTAATATTTGTTCCAATTTCTAAATTATATTCTTTATTATCATGATTTGGTGGGGTATTTAAACCATAAGAATATATTAATGTTAATTTGTTTCTTATAACATAAATACTTTGATTAGACATAGAATTATATTCTTCGAAGTCATTTTTTACAAATACGGATATTTTTAATTTATTTTCTTTTGTTGCTAAAGAAAATAATTTATCAATATCTATATCTATATCATAATTTATATTATTACTATTCACATTTATCCATGTGTTTTCTTTTAAAGTATCACTTGTTCCATTACATCTTGTTACGCTTGGTGTATCATTCTCTCCCGTTGCTACTAAACAGTATTTTAAACTTAATCCTTCTTCATCTGATGCTTGTAAATTTAATTTTGCTTTATAAACATTAAAAGCAGAATCTTCTATATTTTCTATTTGGTAAGTTACATTAAAATTTTTGATATTAGGTTTGCTTGGTTTTACAGTTATTGTTCTTTCGGCTATCTTTTTATTTTTTGATTCATCAAGAGTTTTGTTAGCTTCTGTTGTATATTCATATCTTATTTTATATGTTCCAATTTTACTTGTATCTATTTTTGATTTCTTTGTTGTTGGATCATAGCAGAAAGATCCATCTTCCATATAGGCTACTATGTTTGTACCAGAAATCAAAGAAATGCCTTCATACTTGCTTCCAGCATCGTTAGTATTTACTTTTACTAACTGAAGTGTTGGTCCATCTAATCCTTTATAGCATAAGTCTTGTTCATCTGATTTATATTTTATACTGTAATTCATAGTATATAAATATATTTCTACTTCTTCTTTATAAGGATATTCTACCATCATTTCATAATCTTCATTGTAATATATTCTAACTGAATCTTCTTGATTTATTTTTTCTTTAGTTTTGGGATTTGTTAAGTTCTTATTTATGTATCCTTTATCAACTAACTCTTTTATTGTTACTATCTTATATGAATAATTACTATTTAAATCATTAATTATTTCAACTGTGTTATTAGCATATAAAAGAGCACTAGATTTTACTTTTTCTACATATTCATCATAGTTTTTTACTTCTTGGTTTTTAAATATTTTATTTAATGATATTCCTACTGCTACTCCTATTAATGACAATAGTGCAAGTGAAACAATTACTTCTACTAATGTAAATCCTTTTTTATTCATATATCTTTCTCCTACTCTAATAAGAGTATATCAAATTTTATTTAAAATGAATATAAAATTTGGTTTTTAACTTGTTTGAATTAAAATTAAAATTACATTTTAGATACTATAAAATCTAGTTCTTAATCTTTTGATTTGTTCAGTACTTTTAATATTTTTAGGTAAAAAATTATGATGGTGTTTTATTCAATTATTAGAGATAACATCAAAGCCTTTGAAAAAAGAACTGCTTGTGTATATAATAATCTTCGAAATGACTATATAAAAAGTTTTAAGATCTAAACAAGCGTTATTGACTCTAGTGGAGAAGCAAAAATTATCAAACATTTAGTTAGCAATGAAATATTAACTTATAAAATAAAAAGCTCACAAACTAGTATAACCACTAGTTTTGGGCTTTTTTACTTTAATAAAACTATCAAACACAACCAGCAGGTACGCAACAACACATCCATTCTTTAGTTTTATTATCAAACCATGTAGTTTCAACATAACCAGATGTTCCTGGATCTCCAGTACTCCAGCATTCACAACTACCAGAATGTTGTGCTGCAGTTCTACAAGCACAATTTTTTCCACCGCTACTTCCGCCTGATGAGCCGCCATCTAAAGAACACCTTTCACCAGTCCAATAATCTTCGCAAAGTGTATTATCGTATTTATCATACTTATAAGCGTGGTATTGAATTGGCCAATCAGAATGTTTTTCACATACTTTTTTAGTAATTGTTTCGTCACATGTTGTATAACACTTTTGTGTATTGCATGATTCTGTTGTTTTTTCGTCTCTACAATATTTATTTTTGTTTCTATTATCGTAAAGTTTATTAATTTTATATCCACCACCACATTCTTTAGAACATACAGTCTCTTTTATATAAGTATCAGTACAATACTTATACCACTGAACATAAAGGGTTAAATCATGGGTAATAATACTTTCTTTATTATATGATGTTCCTTTTCCATTTTTATTACTATTAAGTCCATCAAATTCACCATTACTTATGGAATATGATGATTTATTGAACATATCACTTCCAAGTTGTGTACCATATTTTACTTCTTCAATAGTTTCATTTGAACTATTTTTATATTTTCCTCCGTTTGGAACTATTGTTACATCAACAGTTAATTTGTATTCTATATTTTTTTCAGTATATTCTTCGAAATCATTTTTTACAAATACGGATATTTTTAATTTATTTTCTTTTGTTGCTAAAGAAAATAATTCTTCTATATTAATATCATAATCATTTAAATTTATTTCGTTACTGTCCTTATTTATCCATGTATTTTCTTTTAAAGAAGAACTTGTTCCATTACAACTTGTTACACTTGGTGTATCATCTATTTTGGTTGCTACTAAGCAATATTTTAAACTTAATCCTTCTTTATCTGATGCTTGTAAGTTTAATTTTGCTTTATAAACATTGAAATTGTAATCTGATGACTTTTGCTGATATTCTATATTAAAAGTTGCCAATGGTTTACTTGGTTTTACAGTTATTGTTCTTTCAGCTATCTTTTTATTTTTTGATTCATCAAGAGTTTTGTTAGCTTCTGTTGTATATTCATATCTTATTTTATATGTTCCAATTTTACTTGTATCTATTTTTGATTTCTTTGTTGTTGGATCATAGCAGAAAGATCCATCTTCCATATAGGCTACTATGTTTGTACCAGAAATCAAAGAAATGCCTTCATACTTGCTTCCAGCATCGTTAGTATTTACTTTTACTAACTGAAGTGTTGGTCCATCTAATCCTTTATAGCATAAGTCTTGTTCATCTGATTTATATTTTATACTGTAATTCATAGTATATAAATATATTTCTACTTCTTCTTTATAAGGATATTCTACCATCATTTCATAATCTTCATTGTAATATATTCTAACTGAATCTTCTTGATTTATTTTTTCTTTAGTTTTGGGATTTGTTAAGTTCTTATTTATGTATCCTTTATCAACTAACTCTTTTATTGTTACTATCTTATATGAATAATTACTATTTAAATCATTAATTATTTCAACTGTGTTATTAGCATATAAAAGAGCACTAGATTTTACTTTTTCTACATATTCATCATAGTTTTTTACTTCTTGGTTTTTAAATATTTTATTTAATGATATTCCTACTGCTACTCCTATTAATGACAACAGTGCAAGTGAGACTATTACTTCTATTAATGTAAATCCTTTTTTATTCATATATCCTTCTCCTACTCTACTAAAATTATAACAAATTTTATTTAAAATGAATATAAAAAACGAATGAATTTCACTCGTTTTATTCTTCACTAAATTGAGAATTATAAAGTTCACTATAAAATCCACCTTGTTTTAATAATTCTTCATGGTTACCACTTTCAATAATATTACCGTCTTTCATAACTAATATTAAATCAGCATTCTTAATAGTTGATAATCTATGAGCAATTATAAAGGATGTTTTATTTTTCATTAATTTATCCATTGCTTTTTGAACTAATTCTTCAGTTCTCGTATCTACATTAGATGTTGCTTCATCCAAAATTATAAATGGTGTATCAGAAAGCATGGCTCTTGCAATTGTTAATAATTGTTTTTGACCAATTGATATTTGATCTTGATCATTAATAACAGTATCATATCCGTCAGACAATGTTTTAATAAAATGATCAATTCCTACTATTTTACATACTTTTTTAATTTCTTCTTCAGTTATATTTTCTCTATTATAAATTAAATTTTCTTTAATTGTTCCATTAAATAGCCAAGTGTCTTGTAAAACCATAGTAAATAAATCATGAATATTTTCTCTAGTTAATTCTTTAGTTGATACACCATCAATTAAGATATCACCTTTATTTATTTCGTAAAATTTCATAAGTAAATTAACCATGGTTGTTTTACCAGCCCCTGTTGGACCAACAATTGCAATTTTATCATGGGCTTTACATTTAGCACTAAAGTTTTTAATTATTTCTTTACCTTCATCATAACTAAATGATACATTTTTAAATTCAATATTACCTTTAACATCTTTTTTAGTTAAATATTTAGAAAATGATGATTCATCGCTTAATTCTTTACTATCTAAAAATTCAAATACTCTTTCACTTGCTGATGCTGCTCCCTGAAGCGATGCAACAACTTGTCCTAACTGAGTAAGTGGTGATGTAAATAAACGGCAATAAGATATGAAGGCAATTATTGAACCAAATGTAATTATATTTTTACTTACTAGAACTGCACCTAATACACATACTGAAACATAGCCTAAATTTCCAATAAATCCCATTAATGGATGCATAAGTCCTGATAGGAATCCACTTTTTTTATTGGCAATATATACTTTTTCATTATATTTATCAAATTTTTTAGTTACTTCTTCTTCAGCGTTATAAGTTTTAATTACATTTAATCCAGAATATACTTCTTCAATATGACCATTTAATGTACCTAATTCTTTTTGTCTTAAATCAAAATATTTTTGACTTTTTCCCATAATTCCAAACATTAAGGTAAATCCAATAATACTTGATAAAATAGCTGCTAAACTCATATACACATTAGTTTTAAACATCATAAATGTAATACCTATTAAAAGAACTGAGGCACTAACTAAAGTAGATAATGAGTTATTAAATGATGAGGCAATTGTGTCTACATCATTAGTTGTTCTTGATAAGATATCTCCATATGATGTTTTATCAAAATAACTTAAAGGTAATCTATTAATTTTAGCATTAATTTTACTTCTTAATTTATTGGCGTATTTATTAGAAATATCTGTCATTATTAATGATTCAAAATAACTAAATAAACTACTTATTATATATAATGAACCAAGAAGTATTGCGATATGTTTAATTTTATCCATATTCATTACTGGTTTAATGGCATCTTTTATACTTTCAGGTAATTCTTCATATGCTTTATAAAAATCTGATGAATTTTCTCTATCTACTTTAGACATTACTGTCATAAATGCAATTTGATCTTGATGACTAATTGTCACACCACTTACTTCAATATCCTCTTGTCTATTAGATGCAAGTTTTTCACGAGTTTTAGATACAACCTCATTTAACGCACTTGTATTAATTGTTAAGCCAGTTCTAATTTCATCAGTTAAATCTGCCATTTTATTAGGGCAAAATATTGTAAGTATTGTTGATGCAACAGCAAGAATTATTGATATAATTACTAAAACTTTATAACTATTTAATTCCTTAAATAATCTCATAATTGATTTTTTAAAATCTTTTGGTTTTGAAGGAACATCATTACGACTTTTATTATGCATTTTCTAATTCCTCCTTTGATAATTGTGATAACGCAATTTCTTTATATACCTCACAATTTTTAAGTAATTCTTTATGTGTACCTATTCCAACACATTTACCATTATCTAGTACCATAATTTTATCCGCATTCATAATTGTTCCAATTCTTTGAGCAACAATTAACATAGTAGCATCTTTCTTATTTTTCTTTAAATTTTGTCTTAATACGGCATCTGTTTTATAATCTAAAGCACTAAATGAATCATCAAAAATATAAATTTCAGGATCTTTTGCAACAGCTCTAGCAATAGATAATCTTTGTTTTTGACCACCTGAAATATTTGTTCCACCTTGAGAAATATGTGAGTTATATGTATCTTCCATTTTCTCAACAAATTCTTTAGCTTCAGCTATTTTAGCAGCATCTAATATATCTTTTTCACTTATTTTATTTTTTGATTTACCAAACTTAATATTACTTTTAACAGTACCACTAAAAATAACAGCTTTTTGAGAAACATATCCAATTATATTATTAAGTGTTTCTTTTTGATAATCTTTGACATTTACTCCATCAACTAATATTTCACCACTTGTTGCATCATAAAATCTTGGAATAAGGTTAATTAAGGTTGATTTACCAGAACCAGTTGATCCTATAAAAGCGATAGTTTCTCCCTTATTTGCTTTAAAAGAGATATTTTCTAAAACATATTCTTCGGCATCAGGATATTTAAATGAAACATTTTTAAATTCAACTGTTCCAACATCACTCCCTTTAGTAATATTACCTTCAATTATTTTATCTTCAGCATCTAACACTTCATTAATACGTTTTGCTGAAACTTCTGCTCTGGGAAGCATCATGAACACCATAACAAGCATTAAAAATGACATGATAACTTGCATAGCATATGAATAAAACACAACCATATTACTAAATAAAGTTAATTTATCTATTAATAATGAATTACTTATTAATATAGCACCTATTATATAAATTGATAAAGATAATCCATTCATAACTAAATACATTACTGGGCTTAAAATTGCAAATAATTTTTGATTCTTTAATTGATTAGATGTTAAATCATTATTTACTTTATCAAATTTATCTTCTGAATACTTTTCAGCATTAAACGCTCTTACTACTCTAATTCCTTGAAGATTTTCTCTTTCAACTCCATTTAATTTATCAATTAAACTTTGAACAATTTTAAATCTAGGTAACACTCTAAGCATAATATTTAATAATGTAAATATCAGTATTAGAACAGCAATAATAGTCGCAATACTCCACTCAATATTTTTATTTAATATCTTAGTAATAGCCCAAGCAGCTGTAAGTGGCGCTTTAATTAACATTTGCATACCAAAACCAAGCAAATTTTCTACTTGCGTTATATCATTAGTTGTTCTAGTAATTAATGAAGATGTTTTAAACTCTTTAGTTTTATCAGTATCTAAATGAATAATTTTTTTATATAATTTACTTCTAGTATTTAAACTAAATTTACTAGTTATTTCAGCAATTAAATAACCTGTTGCAACAGCTGATAATAAGCTGCCTAAAGCACACAACATCATATATGATCCATTAGTTAATATATCACTAAAGTTTGCTCCTTCAGTTTGAACTAAAACAGTTATTTGTGACATATAATCAGGCATTTTAAGTTCTAAGGCAACTTGAAAAATAATAAGTAATGAACTTATTATCATATAAATAACTTCTTTTTTAGTTAGATTTTTAAATAATTTTATCATATTTTCCTCCTATTTTTCTTTTTAAAATCTACGTAGACAATACATGATAAAAATAAGGCTCCTACTACATCTATAACTGAATGCTGTTTAACAAAAATGGTAGATAAACATATTAATGGGCTAATTATCCCAACAAGAATTCTAAATACTTTATTCATGTTTTTATCAAACGTTACTGCATACATGACAAAAAGTGCAAATGTGCAGTGAAGAGATGGAAAACAATTAACTGGTATATCAGATATGTAAGTAATATATAACATTAAACTAATTAATGAATTAAAACCATTAACTTCCGGTCTTGAAACCATTGTCGGATAAATTACAAAACACAAGTCAGCTATAATAGCACACACAATAGATTTATTTATTAGTGATTTAAATTTATTTTTATCTTTTTTAAATATAAAATAAAATACAACAAATAAATAAGGATACCAAATACTATAAAAAATTATGAAAAATGGTACTAGTGGCATCTTATCATCTATGTTTAATGTTATTAAATGGTAACTTGGTATAAACTGTTTTACTATAAAATATAAAAAGGCATTTGTTCCAAAAACTAAGAACATATTTAATATATAATCTTTATTTTCACTATAAAATTTCTTCATAAATCAAATTATACAACAAATACTTGCAATTTTGCAAGTTATTTGATAAACTATTTTTGTTCATGGCGGAATTGGTGAAGTGGTTAACACGCCGGATTGTGGCTCCGGTATGCGTGGGTTCGATCCCCACATTTCGCCCCATTATAAAAATTTAAACGAATCAGATAGATTCGTTTTTTTATTTTAATTCTTTAATTTTATTACCAATCATATTTGAACTTATTTGTAAAAGCTTGCAGCTATCTAAATTAACTAAAGAAAAATCGGGAAATTCTTTATTAAAAAAATCATTTTTCATTATAGTTTTTAAATTTGTTAATCCTTGTTTTCTGTCAACTAATATTTGTCTATATAAACCTTCAGCAATTACACAAGAAACAAGGTCAAACAAAGTATTGTATATTTTATTTGATATTACTGAACGAACGTTTTGACACGATGTTGTATTTATATTATCACTTTCATATCTTAATTTGAGTAAATAATTTATTTCTAAAACGGTATCATTAGCAATCTTTTGAATATAATCATATTTTTTTCTTCTTAAAGCATCAATATCATTACGATTATAATTATTTTCTTCTAAAAAATCTAAAAATAAATAGTCTATTGTATATGTAGGAATCTCTGTAAAACCTCCAAATATGCTATTTTTAAATTTTGGATTCATATAAAAATCAATTCCATGCATAATTTCATGATTAAATACTTGATAAGTAAATAAATTATTATTAGTAGTGCAATAAATATATGGTTTATTAAAATAATAATCTCCAACCATAAAACCAGCAATTTCTTTAAAATCTCCTAATTTACTTCTAAACTCATAATGAGAATGATTAGATAAAATTGCACTAGCATTACCAACTATTTCATCATCTTCAAGAAAAGAATAAAATTGATATGATGTGCTTACAACTTTATGTTCAGAAAATTTATAATAGGATAATTCTTTAATATCATTAGAATATGTTGTTTTAATAGATTTTAAATTTTTAACTAGATTTAATAAAAAGCAAAGGTAATAATCACTAATAATTGGTTTAGCAAAATCGTTTAAAGTAGTTAATTTTTGGTTAAGATTATTGCATTCTTCAATTATTCTATTGTGTTTGTTTAATAAATCATCAATTAATGTTGAAAATGGATAATCTTTAGATTGTAAACTATCAATTACAAGATATGTTCTTAAAGAATATTTTAATTTTTCTAATTCTCTTTTATCTGTAATTTTAGATATTTCTTCTAAGATATATCTTTCTTTTAATTTTATTTCATCTCTACTTATCATAAGTATTGTCCTCCTCTGCTTCCGGTATATCTTAACATTTTGTTAAATTGATTACAAGTTTTATCATAACAAAAAAAGAAATAATACAATTAATATTATTCCTTAATTTACCGCTACTCCATTAACATATAGTTTGTATCCATTAAAATCAATGTTACTATTTGATGAATCACCATTGGCTAATTTTATAACATATGAGTCACCTGTAAGTTGAATTTTAGAAGTTTTATCTAAAACTAACTCTATATTTTTAGCTGTATTATCACCATTTATAGTTCCAGTATAACTTGATTTTTTAGATAAATTCATAATTAATTTGAAAATTTTATCTATTACAATATTACTTATTATAAATTTATAAGAATATTCTAATATATTCACTTGCATCATCAACTTAATTATACAATAAATTATTAAATAAACATTAAATATCATTAACTTATACGATAATGTCCAATTATATCATCTCGATTTTCTAAAATATCTTCTTCATAATATCTTTGATAAGGGTTTGCATGATGAATTACAAAATTAATTCCTTTTCGGTTTCTTTTATCTGATACTATACCAATATGTCTTTTAAAAACAACAATATCTCCACCTTGCCACTCTTCTATTCTTAATACATCAGTTGTTAAACTAATCGCATTATAATCAAAATAAGTTTTTAAATTTAATACTCTTCTAAAATCTATATTTTTATCAATCACATCAATATCATATAAATTCCGATTCTCTTTAACATGATTATTTACTAGTTCTCTTAAATCATAACCAGCATCTTTTAAAGCAAACGCAACTACATCCGTACATACCCCATAATTATCATCGGGATATCCAGTACCATAATACTTACTTTTGTACTTAGGCTTGGTTGCAATATATTTTCTGGTATTTATTAATATATCAGTTTGATCATCAATTCCATCATTATCTTTATCAATATTACTAACGTAAGTCTTGATATTAAAATCTTCATTAGTATATTTTCGATGAGGAATAAAATTAAAGTAATAAAGTAAACAGTTAAAAAAAGATAAACTAATTATAAAGATTATACCTATAATAATTATTTTTCTATTTTTCATATTAAAATTTCTCCTTAATAAACGCTTTTAACTATAATATAAGTGTAAAAATTTACTATTTAGCTTAGGTGAATAATCTGTATAGGTGTTTTAAAATCATTATACCTTTTATATTATTTGTGTATTAATTTTTTGATAAACATATAAAAAATTGTTGAAATTAAAACACCAAGGATATTTAAAATAATATCATTTATATCAAACGCTCTACCAAAAATGGGTTGTAATATTTCAATAGATAATATAAATACGATGCCTTTAATTATGTTATTTTTAAAGTTAAATTCTTTTTGAGATAAAGGTAATAAAATTCCAAAAGGCAAAAGCATTATAATATTAGCAATTGCTTCATTATCTAAATTACTAATTAAATTGAGTTTAAAACTAAAATCGCCATCTAATTATTTATCTTTTTATTTTTTTAAAGAATAAATAATTTATTAATATTCCATTTATTATAAAATCATAAATTCTTAATTTATCAAAAAATATAATTTATGAAGCAAAAGAAGTTAAAACTATACAAATACTATAATTTTAGAAAATACTCCTTGTTCTTTAGCCATCCATGTGAAATAAGCGAATATTGAGGATAGAAACGCATATAATGTCCAGCCGATAATAAATATTTTACTATATACACCACTTGAAATATACACCACTTGAAATAAATGTGGTAACATAATATGTTATAAGCATATCTAACAAAATAGAAGGACTTTTAACATTTCTTCTTTTTAGATTTACTATAAATTGAAATTAAAGTACCTAAAAATATTCATATTGCTAATTCGGAAAATATATTTCCTAAATTTGTAGTATAAATATCTAATAATCTGCTAATTATGCCTAAGGATAATCCTAATATAATATACTAAGACTATTACAAATAATTTTTTTCATTTTAATGTTAATTTCCTAACTAAAATAATATTTATCTATTTTTTCTTTTTTCTTGATTTGACTCTAATTCTAAATTACTATAATATGTATCAATATTAAGATATATATTTTTTGCATTTTCTACTGCTATAAAATATTCTTTAACCATTTCGTCGTCTGGTGATGTATTAATTTTGTATTCAACTCCATTTCTTGCTAAATAATCAATTTTATTAACAACATCTACAAGATCTTCATAGTTATCTTTTCCTATATATTTTATAAGTTTGTTAGGATCAGCAGTTATTTTTGCTCTTATAACTTCTTTTCTAAATTTAGATAGTAATGGCTTTAAAATATTTTTTGTTAGTAAAGAAGTATTTGTATTACTTACATCTCGCAATGTGAACTCTTGTGGTTCAATTAAATATATTCCCTGATTATGCAATAATTCCACAGCTTCACTTGTAAAAATATCATTCAATGTTTCATTAAATTTTTCATATTTACGAAATTTATTGTCATAACTATTTCTTGGAGGATTATCATCATAACTGCTTATTAACTCAAATCCACAACCTTTTTCATTTTTGTCAATAACATGACCACATTCATGTATATATAAATAAAATAAACAACCACATGAACTTATAGCATAAAACATTAGTGAGCAAAATTCGCCATCATTATTCAATAAATCATTTCCTGCTACACATATTTTTTGATTTACTACTATTGAATAAACGTAATTAAATATTCGTTCATTTTTACATTGTCCTTTTAAATTATCTGTTGTTAAGTAATATTCTCTAAGTGCGGCTTCATAGTTTTTTTCTCTTAAAGAAGTAATATATTCTATCAATTCACTTGAAGGAATATATTTTTTTATATTGTCTTCAGTTATAAAATTTAAATATTTATTTATTATTTCATCAATACTATTAGTTAATAAATTATAATTTTCAATTGCAATTCCGATATTTTTTAAATATAAAATTTGAGAAGAAAGTATTAAAAATCTTTTAAAAGCATTAACATTTTTAGATTTCAATTTTTCCATATTTTTAGAACTAAAAGCTTCAATGGGAGTACTTGAACCAAAATCTAAAGAACCAAAAATTGAAGTGATTTGTCCCTCTAATGTTTTATTAGAAATAGCATCTTTAATTGAAATTGGTAATTTGGCATAAATATTATTAAATGTGGCTACTTTTTTATCATTTAATATATTTAATTTTCTTTCAATTTCAGAATCTATAAAATCATCATAAGGTTGTAATTGTTCTTCCCATGTTTCATATTCAGTTAAAAGCTTATTAAAAACTAAATTTATTTCTTTTATTTTAGATAAAATTACTTGGTACTCTCTAGTTTCTTTGAATCTTTCATAATTTTCTATAGTTATTTCTTCATGATTATTTTCAAGAAGATGATTAATTATTAATAATTTATTTGCTAAAGATATTTCCGGGTCATTTGGATTATTTATATGATATTGCTGAATAGAACTAGATTTATTACCTGACTTTTTAAAAGAAGAGCTAATGTAGTATTTTAATATTTCTTCAACTTCTTCACCTAAAGGGTCCATATAATTTGCTTTGATATATTTTTTAACGTCTATACCTATTTTATCTAAAAATCTAATAGCATATTCACGTCTTTTACACATTTTTATATCCGCTATATATTCTTTTAAATTATCTATATTATAGTAATAAAAAATATGCATATTATTAATTTTTTTTGAAATAGTATCATGATATTCATCGCCATAAACTTTAGTAAATGCATCAATAATATATGGAGATAATTTTTCAAAATCAATATTTAAAATTTCCATAGTGTTCACTCCTCAATTAGTTTTTGATTTAATCTTTTAAAAGCTTCAAAATTATTATGGTAAGAAGATCTTCCACTATATTCTTTTTTATCATTATTAGAAAAGATAATAGTTAATTTCCAAGTAGAACTATCATTACTTTTGATATCGATATATTCATTATTCCAATTAGAAATAATATTAAAAAGATTACTTACATAATTAAAAAATTTTTCTTCACTTATAATCCAGGAACTTTCATTATATGCAATTTGAATTTGATTATTTACATTTATTAATAATTTTTGGACATTAGTTTCATATGTTATACTTTTAATACCTATCATAAATATCGCCTTATCTATATAATATCATAAAATTAATTATTTTAATAAACATTAATTCATCCGTAAGATTTTAAGAAATTCAACCGTACATTTTTAAGATATTTAACCGTAAGATTTTAAAACAAAAAAAAACACCTAGAATTTATATCTAAGTATTTATAACGCTAAAATAAGTTTTATATTTCTTTTCATTAAATCAAATATATTAGCTTTAACAACATCTTCTTTAACCGTAATATCTATATTTTTAATTACCTTACCATTACTTATAATATCTAATGTACCTATTTTATCACCCACTTTTAAAGGAGCCTTTACTTTATCCAAGTTAATATTATAACTATAATTATTAGTTTCATTTAAGCTTTCTAAGTTGGTTGCATCTCCATTAATTGTTAAATCATAATTTTCTTTTTTACTATTAAAAATATAAACAGAACCAATATTATCATTCGTACTAACTATAGTTTTTATTTTATAATTAGTAAAA
Source organism: uncultured Bacilli bacterium (assembly GCA_934101225.1). GTDB lineage: Bacteria > Bacillota_I > Bacilli_A > RF39 > UBA660 > CAG-533. The sequence goes on from CAKOQK010000012.1 coordinate 22,679, forward strand.
CCATAATCTAATAATTTAGTAGTTTCTTCATTTCTTTTTTGACTAGTTTCTTCTTTCATTATTACTGAAATTAATCGCATATCATTCCTTTTAGCCGTACTTGTTAAGCAATAACCAGCATTTTTAGTAAAACCAGTTTTTAATCCATCTAATCCATTATAATATTTAATTAATTTGTTGGTGTTCACCATCCAGATACTTGTTCCATCGGGTTTATTTAAATAAGATTCATAAATAGTTGTATAGTTAAAGATATCTTCATGTTTAATTAATTCTCTAGCAATAATTGCCATATCTCTAGCAGTTGTATAATGATTTTCAGTATCTAATCCATGAACATTTACAAAATTAGTATTTGTACATCCTAATTCTTTAGCCCTTGCATTCATTTTATTAACAAATGCATCAACTGTTCCGGCTATTTTCTCTGCCATCGCAACTGCTGAATCATTAGCTGAAGCAATAATAATTGATTTAAGTAAATCCTCTACCTTTAAGGTTGTATTTGGATCTAAAAACACTTGAGATCCACCCATACTAGAAGCATTATTGCTAATAATAACATCATCTGTTAAATTAAGTTCTCCTCTTTCTATAGCCTCTTCAATAAGAAGTATTGTCATAATCTTAGTCATCGAGGCTGGAGCCATCTTTTCATCTGCATTTTTTTCATAAAGTATTTTACCAGTTGAATATTCCATTAAAATAGCACTTGGAGCCTCAATAACCATCTCCTCTGCCTTAACAACAAAAGGAACTAATAATATAAGTATTAATAACAATTTTTTCATACATCACCTATATAAATGTATTCTTTTAAAATTATTTTATTCTCTTACTTACCTACCTAGTTCGTCAACTTGATAAATTATATTTAATAACCATTTTCTTTCTCATAATTAACACTAATATTCAATAAAAATTTACTTCTATTTTCGCCAGCTATTATTTCTTTAATTTCAGTATTAATAGTATCATCTTATCATTTAATCTTTTTCCTCTATCAAAGTAACATCTTCTAACATTGAAAACGATACAAATAAATTTCGATACTTAAATTTAGCTTCAATCATTGGTAATTTCTTTTGTTCTTCTGTTAATGGTTCAAATATACAACCACAAATATTTCCTTTTTTTGCTATGGATTTAAATGATAAACATTCATTACATTTTACTATATCATAATAAGAACATTTTCCATCCAAATTAAATACTTTAAGAATAGAATGCACTTCAAATTTACAAATATGCTTGAATTCTTTATATTTATCTTTATAAATAGTATCTCTTTCAATTAATTTTCTTAATTTTAAATTTCCCATACGAATTCTACTTTCTTCTATTTTCTCCTATTAATTCTTTGTTGTCTGTTAAAAACTTAATTCTTTCCATTATTCTTCTAGCTTTAATTTTTTCTTCATCATTATTCTTAATAATAAAATGTTCTTCTAATTCATTTAAATTTAAATTAGATGTAAAGAAGGTACTTAATTTATTGTCCATTCTATATTGCATGATAGTACCTAATATCTCATCCCTATTCCATAAAGAAGTTGCTTCAGCACCAATATCATCAAGAAGTAATAAATCACACTTTTTTATTTCATTAAGTCTATCATTAAAATCCTCATTACCAAATCCTTCTTTTAAACTTCTAAGTAGTTCAGGGTAATAAACAATAATAGAACTATACCCATCTTTAGCAAGTTCATTTAATAAAGCACTAACAATAAATGTTTTACCAGAACCAAAAGATCCACTTAAATATAATCCCTTTTGTTTATTATCTTTTTTATAATCTTTATAAAATTTAGTTATCCATTTAATTATTTCTAATCTTTCTTTACTAGATGGATCTATATCTTTAATTCTAGCTTTTTTTATTTCATAAGGCATTTCAAAAAATTTAGACTTAATCTCTTCTTTGTCTTTTAAATCTTTCTTCATATATTTACAAGCAACATAATTAAAATCTAATGCATTGCCATTAACTTTAGGATAATAAACTAAACCATTACATTTATTCTTACAAGACATTAAACTCTTACAATTTTTACAATTATTAAGTTCACTAACACTTCTTTCTAATTTAGAAGTATATTTATATGCGATATCATCAGTAACTTTTAAACTTATAACTAACTTTTTAAAATCATCATTTTTTAAAGCTTCAATATAATCTTGTTTCATCATCATTTCTAAATTATTATTTTTATAACTATCTATATTTAATTTATTCATTATTTAAACTCCTTAAGTAAAGCTTCTATTTCCTTCTTTTCTTCTTCACTTACCTTATTATCTTTTTGTTCATTATCAAACCAAACAGGAAGTTTAACACTCTTATTTATTTCCTTCTTAGGTTTCTTTTTATATTCCTTTTTAGCTTGTTCCATTGCCGACTTAGCAGTCTTTATTCCAAGTCTAGTCCATTGTCCTGCTATTGCTTCAATATACGCCTTATTAAGCTTATTATCATTTATTCTTAATACATAATCAATTAAAACATTAATAACAGCAGGAGGCATATTTAAATCTAGTGCTAAAAACTCTAATAATTTTAAATCTCTAGGTGTTGGATTATTATTTTTATACTTACTCTTTAAAAAATCATAAGGCGTAGTATTTTCAAATATATAAATCATTTTACCAGTATTAGATACATCACCTTCAGGACTCTTTAAATACTCAGGTTGAGTTCTATAAATAATAGTAGGTAAACTTCCTCCATTATTATATTCATAATATTTTCTTACTTCTTTAATAAATAATTCTTTATTAATAAGACCATTTTCATCAATAGTAAGCCTAATAATCTCCCCAACTTTTAAAGTATCTAAATTATATACAAAGGCAAGATTATTAATAAGTTCTTTGGATTTCTTATTAAATGCCCCACTACTAAGTACTTTATTAGGAATACTATCTTTTAAAGAATCAAAATCAATTAAATTATCAACTTTAGGTTTATTACTATTCTTATTCTTAATATCCTCATTATTAAACATAGATCCAACACTACTTTTAAATGTATCATTTAGTTTACATGATATATCTAAATAATCATCATATTTAAGATTAACCTTCTTATAAGATTTAATTAAATTATTATATTCATTAACACCTATATTATTATATAAGACAATATTTAAAACAGGATGATTAAAGAATTCATAAGCACTTATTGGTGAATATAATTCATATATATAATAATTTATATTATCTCCACTCTTGTAATATGTTTTAATTAAACCAACTGCTTCTAAAGAACTTCTAGCTTCTTTTATTTCTTTTAAGCCACTTTTTAAAAATGTCATTAAATGATGATGATTATAACTAGTACTTACTGTTAAAGTTCGATCTAAATCACTCCATAAAGTTAAATATAAGCTTATTGGTAACGGTCCTATAATAGGCTCATATAAATTAATTAAATTTACTTTATCATTATCTGTTAATATTGTCTTATTAACTACTACATAATTATCTGCAGGTAATAAATTTACATCATTCATATATAAGCCTTCTTTCAACATATATTTTATTATTTAAATCAATCAAAAGCAAGATAATGTTTTAAAAAAGAAAAGACATGACGTTAAAAAATTTACTATATTTTAATGTGGCATAATTAATTTTCCCAAAAAGAAAAAAGTATTATCTACTTTTTACATTATTAGAAATTCCCTTTAAATAACAATAATCATCAAAATTTTTACTAAATCTATTTAAATCTATATTATATTCATAAGGAACTTGATATGTTACTTTTTCTATTAATCTATTATAAATTTCCCTAGCTTCTTCTAAACTCATACCTTCAGTAATATATTTATTAAAATACATATCACATAAATAATCATAAATTGGATAATAACTACGTTGTTCTAAAGTAAGTGCATCACTATGATAATCTTTATACTGCATTTGAATTAATTCTAATATACAAGTAGCATAATTTTCATTTCCATTAAAATCATCTAATGCTTTAGCAAAATAACTTAAACTATGTTGTACATAATCATCTAATTTATAATTATCCATAACATCAAGCATAATGCTAAAATAATTACTTTGTAATTGATATGCAACGTTTTTCTCTTCATAATCAAATAAACTTACAGCAAATAATGAATTTAATGCTTCATTAGTTATTGTATTGCTGAAATTCTTTCCCTCAGCTTGAATTCTAATTTCTTCTTCTCCATCATTAGTCTTTCTTGTTCTTAAGCAATGACTTATTTCATGAAATATTACTTGATAAGCCCAAGTACCATATTGGTAATCATATCCTTCTAAAACATATATCTTATTTTCATTTCTATTATAACAACCATAAGAAATATTACTTAAAGAATATGTTGCTAATTCTTCTTTATTACATTCAACAATCTCTAAGGTTTTTAAATTTTCATAAAAAACTCTTAATTCTATATTAGGATACTTATTTATTAAGGCATCACAATAACTATATAATAAGTTTTTATATTTATCTGAAATTTTATCATTATTTTTTATAACATCTTTAACTTCATCAATAGAAACATTATCATAATCAAATACTTTATTTAAATAATCCATATCATAGATATATTTATATTTAGGTGAATCACTTTCTAAATAAGTATCTACTTGTAAACCTTTATCTACATCCTTAGTTTCTTCAGCAAGTGAAATATATTCTATTACCTGTGCCTCAGTTGGAGTAGTATAACTTTCAATATCTTCAATATTTTTATAATTTGAATTTATTCCTAATCCTAATGAAAATAAAGATAAAGAAAGTGTAACAGCTACACCACCAATAAATACTTTAGGAATAAATTTAACTTTTTCATTATTTTGATCTCTTACTGCACAATGTGTAGGTATATCACTAAAAAACGCTGATAATTCAATTAATTCACTAAGTGTTGGATATATTAATCCATTTTCTGTTTTTTTTAAAAAATAATGTTTATTTTTACTATCTAAATACATTATATACATATTATTTTTATAAATAAATTCTGTAATTTTTCGATATTCTTTCATATAAACTCCATATTATTCTAAATATAGTATATCATAATTATTTAATACCTAACAAATAATATAATAATAGTTTACTTTACTATAATTTTACTCTTAACTATTTAAAAATAAAATGATATGATTATTTTAAATGGAGGATGTAATGAAATTAGATGTAATAATTCCTTGTTATAATGAAGAAGGAAATATATTTTTATTAAATGATAAATTAAAAGATACATTAAAAGATATTAATTATCAATTAATTTATATTAATGATGGTTCTCAAGATAAAACTTATGAAAAATTAGAAACCATCTATAACCAAGATAAAGAACATATTAAAGTTATTAACTTTAGTCGTAACTTTGGTAAAGATGCAGCTATGTTTGCAGGAATGAAATATAGTAATGCGAAATACTGTGCTATTATAGATAGTGACTTGCAACAAAATCCTAAATATTTAATTAAGATGTTAAATTTCTTAGAAGAAAATCCTGATTATGATCAAGTAGCTATGATTAATAAAGAAAGATCTAATGATAATTTCTTTGTTAAATCATTAAAAAAATTATTTTATAAATTTATAAACTTAATTAGTGATACTAATTTTAAAGAAGATGCATCAGACTTTAGAATGTTTACTATAAACGCTAAAGAAGCCATTTTAAACTTAGGTGAAATAAATAGATTCTCTAAAGGAATCTTCTCTTGGATCGGCTTTAAAACTAAATATTTAGAATATAAAGTTGAAAAAAGATATTCAGGTAAATCTAATTTTAATTTAACTAGTTCTTTTAAATATGCTTTTAATGGAATAATTAACTTTAGTACAAAACCTTTAAGAATGGCAACAATTACTGGATTACTCACTTCTTCTATATCATTTATTTATTTCATAGTAATGCTATTAGAAACATTAATTAAGGGTAATGATGTACCAGGTTATCCATCTATTATTTGTTTAATTTTAATATTAGGTGGCATGAACCTACTTGCAATAGGTATTGTTGGAGAATACATATCTAAAATATATTTAGAAATTAAAAAAAGACCTATATATATTACTAAGAATACATTAGGTTTTGATGAAGATGTTTTATAGCATCTTTTTTATTTATAATTTAATATTATTTTGCAAAATTTTTCATTATTTTTAGGTATATAATTATTAAAAGCTATTAAGATATTATTAGGAGAAAAATTTATGCTAATACCAAATATTATTGAAAAGAATTACAATGGAGAAAGAATTTATGATATATATTCCAAATTACTTAATAATCGTATTATTTTTTTAAATGGAGAAATTAACGATGATATATCTAGTTTAATAGTTAGTGAGCTATTATATTTAGATTCTTTAAATCATGAAGATATAGAGCTTTATATTAATTCACCAGGAGGCTCAGTTACTAGTGGATTATCTATTATTGATACTATGAACTTAATTAAAAGTGATGTATCTACTCTAGCAGTAGGTTTATGTGCATCAATGGCAGCAGTTATTTTAGCAGCAGGCACTAAGAATAAAAGGTGTTCACTACCAAACTCAGAAATCATGATTCATCAAGTCTTAGGTGGCGCAGAAGGCAAAGCATCAGATGTTCAAGTACAAGCTGAGCGAATATTAAAGATGAAAAAGAAAATAAATATGATGCTTGCGGATATAACTGGTAAATCAGTAAAAAAAATTAATAAAGATACGGAAAAGGATTATTATTTAAATCCTAAAGAAGCAATAAAATATGGCCTTATCGATAAAATAATTTAAAAAGATGCTATTCATTTGAAATAACATCTTTTATTTTAGTTTTAATACTATTTATTGATTCTTCATCTGGATTCATAACATATACTTTTGTTTTACCTGTTGAATATGCATAATTATATGAATCAGTACCTGTTGCAACTACTGATTCAATACTCCAAGAAGTATTATCTTTTAATTGTTTAGTTACTAATTTAGAAATAGAATCTTTATCAATGTTAGTCTTAATTCCACTTGATAGAGACTTTAAAATTTGATTATATTTGGTTAATATACTTTTTGACATTAATTTTTCAGTAATACCTTCTAAAACTTGTCCTTGATGAACTTGTCTTGCATTGTCACCTCCAGCATATTGATGACGATTTCTAGCATATGCTAAGGCTTGTTCTCCATTTAAAACTTGATTTCCATATTTAAATTTAACTAATTTATCACCAAATTCACGTTTAGAGTCTTGTTCACAAACATATCCTGAGCCACAATCAATATTTAAATTATAACGATAATCTGGCTTTTCAACGTTAACGTTTATTCCTCCTAAGGTATCTATTAAACTTACAAATGAAGTAAAATTAATTCTAGCATAATAGTTTACATCTACATCATATAACTTTCCTAAAGTTAAAGCACTTTCATCGATACCATATATTCCAGCATGAGTTAGTTTATCTTTGGCATTTTTACTTGCTAAAGTAACATAATAATCTCTTGGAGTACTAACAATTAAAACTTTACCCTGTTTAGGATTTACAACAGCTAAAATATTAACATCACTTCTTGCAGAAGACACTACTTTACCACTTGTATCAATCCCACTTAAGTAAACTGTAAAGGCTTCTTTTTTTACATTAACATCTTTATAAACACTATCTTTTTTAATATTTAATTTAATTTCTGAAAGTTTATATAAATTAAATTCTTTTTCTTCTTTATATAATTCTACTAAAGATTCATTTATAACTAAAGCATCTAATTTATCATCATAAATATCAGCAATAGCATCATCTATATAATCGTATTTATTTGTTTTATATTTAATTTTATTATTTAAACTATCTAAAGCATTATCTATATATTCATCTTTATTATAAATTCCAATTGTTTTATTATTTAAAGCATCAATCTTTTTATATTTATCTTTAACTATATAAACACCATATATCTCTGAATACTTATTATTATCAAATATATTATTAATAAAATCTAAAGAAAATATTAAATATATAGAAATAAATACTTCTACTATAATCATTAGAATACTAAAAAAAGATGTAAATAATTTAGTTATTACTAATGACCTATGATTTAATTTATAAATTAGAAATACCCCTAGACCTATTATACCAACAAAGATACTTATTAAATAAATTATCGGTAGCATATTTAAATATATTAGGGTACTACATAGAAAGACTGTAGTAAGAACTAGTATAAATGATAATATTTTATAAAATAATTTACTTTTTGAGTATTTACTACTATTTTTATTTTTTTTGGTAATTTTTTCTTGTTTCATCTCACACCTCTTACATTAATATTACCATATTCTATTAAAATGTATTAAAAAAAGCGTAATTAGATACGTCTATTTACACTTTTATTGTGATAATTTATCATCAGATGATACTGTAATATGTCCGGCAAATGCTAGTAAATTGCCATCTTCTCCATATTGTGATTGAATATTATTTACATCGTTTGGATAACTTATTGTTAATGAGTAGTATTTAGTTCCAGCAGTTGCTGATGAAATAGATTCACTATACATATATATCTCATAAAATTTACGATTAACTACCCCACTACTTAAATTTGTTGTACAACCACTTTCAGATGAAGTACATTTAGCTAAAGAGTACGTTAAATAACTATTTCCCGCATCATTAGTTAAATCAAAGTTGTTATTATCAATATATAAATTAATTGAATAATTATATGTTTTTGTTGTTTTATTAGTTGATGCAATTGTAAAATATTTGCTCGCACTCCAACCAGGCTCTACATTTGATGCGTTAATATTGTTAGTTCCATTTCTATATGTAACAACAATAGAGCCTGATTCTAAATTAATTGAACTAGATGATTCTAAATTAACATAGGAAGCTGCAAAATAAGCATATGCTACTCCAATTCCTAAAATGATTATAGTAACAATTAAACCAATAGATAAAAATATCAATTTTTTATTATAGTTAGAATTTTTCATAAATTTCACTTCCTAATTTTATTCTATATATATTTTACCAAAAATTTTGATAATTACCATCTTTTTTATAAAATTTATCCATTAAAACTACATATTCAAACGTATTTAATAATTCTTTTTTAGTATATATCATAGCTCTTACACCACCAATATATGATAAACTTTCAGCAACATAGTAAGTATCTCCATCAATTCCAATTAACATGGCAATATGTCCCCACCAATTAAGAAGGTCTCCTACTTTAACATTATCAATTTCATTAGCTAAATATCTAAATTCACCTAAATCAGTACATTGATTATCTATATAGGGACTTTCTCCCGCGCCAACATCACCAGGATCAAAGCCGGCATTTTTTAAACTCCAGGTAACAAATCCCGAACAGTCTAAACCATTTGGCATTTTCTTTCCAACAATATATCCCCAACGTGGTTCGGTTTCTAAATTTGTTAGACCACAGCCCCAAATTGAAGGACCTTTCCAAGAAGCAACAATGCTTTCTTTTTTACTATCTGATAAATATAATCCTTTTTTATAATATCTTCCTTCTCCATCGGCAATATGCGTATTAACATTTGATTTATTTGTTTCACTTAGAGGAACTCTTCCATTTTCATAAAAATAAGGAATTCGATAATTAAACTCTAAAGTTAAAAATCTAGCTGCTGCTACTGCTCCACCACGGGTTTGATAACCTGCTTCATTTATTTTATATTCAAGGATTTTATCTAATATATTTGCATCTTCCTTACTATAGGCATTACATGGAAGTAATTTCTTTTTATCCTTGATTGCATATGGTTTAGTAATTAAATTTGTAACCTCAACATTTAATTTATCCTTAACTTTATCAGAATAAATATAAGCATTACCAACATTTTTAGCAATTATTTTATTATCTTTTATTTCTATAATATCAGTATTACTACTCTTAAAGTTATAATCTACTTTTTTATCTAAAAGGACTTCAAAATAAGTTATTTCTTTTTCTTCTTCCGGTATCATGTAAATAGTTTCATTTAAGAATTTAAATGATAATACACCATTAAATATATCATTTAAATTAATAATATTACTTTTATCTTCTTTATCATTGGTTAAATATAATATGTAAGTATCATTTAAATCAAGCACTACTAAACATTTATTATTTTCACCTTTAATTTTATATTTATTCTTATTTCCATCAGCATGACAATAAAATTCATTATTAAATGTATTAATTTTTCTTTCTAGTAACACACTAACTGTTTTATTTATATCATCATAATTATCTACTTTAACGTTTACTAATTCTATTTTACGATAATTTTTATAATTAAATATAATAAAATACGAACATATTCCTAGCACTAAAATACCAGTAATATATAAAGATAATTTCTTTTTCACTATAACACCTACTCTTAAAATATATCATAAAAAAAGAGAAAAAACATTATATTTATTTCTACTTTTTTAATCTTTTAAAATAATTTATATCTTTTAATAATTTAATTCTTTCAATTATTTTATATTTAGGAATATTTTCATATATTTGTTTATTTTTATTATATAGATATTCATAATAATCTTTATTACCATTTATTAATAAGGGACCATATTTTAATTCTTTAGCAGAATATTTTTTATTACCTCTTAAAAATACGATATTAATATAGTATTTACCATTATCATATATAGTGCTTTCATGGCTTATATAGAATCCATGATTAGTTAAATAAGTTCTTAATAGAAAGTGGTTATTATTTGATTCTATAATTAATTTATTAATTTGATTTATATTTTTATTACTAAGTATTTTAATAATGGTAGATGTTCCCATACCACTGATGATAAGAGTATTTATATCTTCATTTAAGAAATTAATACCATCACCAAGTCTAGTTGTAATTTTGTCTTCTAAACCATATTTTTTAATATTTTTTATACCATTATTTAAAGCTTTTTCATTTATATCACAGGCAAGTGTGAATGGTACTATATTATTTTGAACTAAATAAATATCTATGTAGGCATGATCACAACCTATATCAGCAACTATATCATCAGAACTTACTAAGGCTGCAAGTGATTTTAGTCTTTTAGACAATTTCATTAATCCACCAAGAAATCTTTTAATTTTTTAGCACGAGATGGATGTCTTAATTTTCTTAAAGCTTTTGCTTCGATTTGTCTAATTCTTTCTCTTGTTACGTTAAATTTCTTACCTACTTCTTCTAAGGTATAACTTGTTCCATCTATTAAACCAAAACGAAGTTCTAATACTTGTTGTTCTCTAGGTTGTAATGTTTCTAAAACTGATTTTATTTCTTCTTTAAGGATTTCATTCGTTGTAAAGTCTTCTGGCGACATATTTCTTTCATCAGGAACAAAGTCACCTAAATGAGAATCTTCTTCTTCACCAATTGGAGTTTCTAAACTTACAGGATCTTGACTAATTTTAATTACTTCTCTTACCTTTTCAACACCAACACCCATTTTTTTAGCTATTTCTTCTTCACTTGGTTCTCTATTAAGTTCTAGAGTTAATTGTCTTTGAATGCGAGCCATTTTATTAATAGTTTCAACCATATGTACGGGAACTCTGATTGTTCTTGCTTGATCTGCTAGGGCTCTTGTTATTGCTTGTCTAATCCACCAAGTTGCATATGTTGAAAATTTATATCCCTTATCATAATCAAATTTTTCAACTGCTTTCATTAAACCAATATTACCTTCTTGAATTAAGTCAAGGAATAATAATCCACGTCCTACATATCTTTTAGCTATTGATACAACTAAACGTAAATTTGACTCAGCAAGTAAACGAGCAGCTTCTTGATCTCCGTTAGCAACTCTTATAGATAAATCCATTTCTTCTTCAGGAGATAGCAAACTAATTTTACCTATTTCTTTTAAATACATTCTAACAGGATCATTAATATTAATATCTTTAGTTAAATCTTCATCAGTTAAAATTTCTACTTCTTCTTCTTTGATTTTACCAGGACCAGGACCGGCTTCACTAGATGATGATTCTTCTTCACTAGATACAACCGTAATTCCATTTTCTAAGAAAGCATTATAAAGTTCATCTAAAGCATCACTATCAATATCTAATCCTTTTAAACTACTAGCAAGTTCTTCAAAAGTAATAAATCCTTCTTTTTTACCCTTTTCAATTAACTCTAATTTTCTTTCTTCAAATGTTTTAATTTCTTTAACAGCTTTTGCCATTAATCTTCACTTCCTTTTTTTATTTTAATTATTAAATCATTAAGTTCTTCTTGTTTTTTTATATCAGTTTCTATTTTTAATTGTTCTTTTAATTTTTCTATTTTACTTTCTTTTATCCATTTATTTATAATATTAATAAAGTTATCAAATTCTTCTGGTAATATTTTATCTTGATAATCATTTAAAATACGATAAATATCTTCTTTATAGTCTAAATCATTAATGTATGTCATAAAATCGGCAATATCAAATTCACCATTTATTTCTTTATAAGCTAGAATATCATTAGCAATAAGTTTATATTTTTCCTCAGGAAAGTAATTAAGTTCTATCTTATATTTTCTTATAAACTTAGGATCACTCATCATCAAATAAAGAATTGCTTCAGCAGCTTGATGATATTGATTTAATTTAGGTTTTATTCTTTTAAACTCTGTTTGTTTTATAACTGGTATTGTTTTAATTAGTTTTCCTTCTAGTATTTTTTTATCAATATGATATTCTTCTGATATTTTATTAATTGTAATTGTTTTTAAAATTTCATCATTTGATTTATTAAGTTCATCTATTATTTTATTAATATATTCGGCTAGTTCATCAGCTTTATTTAAGTTTTTATCTTTTTTTAGATATCTTAATTTAAAATCAAAGAATGATATTTCTCCTTTTAAGGCGTCTTTAAAGGCATCTACTCCATATTTTAATATATAACTATCAGGATCTTTTTCTCCATTTAATCTAACAATACTTACCTCAATATTATTTTTAACTAGTTCTTCACCATTTAATATAGTACTTTTTTCACCAGCATTATCGTTATCCATCATTAGTATTACTTTGGCATTTAGTTTTTTTAATAAATTAATATGATTACTGGTTAAGGCAGTTCCCATTGATGCAATAACATTTTTAATTCCTGATGAATATACTCTTATAGCATCCATTTGTCCTTCTACTAAAATAACTGATTTTGTTTTTAAAGCTTCTAATCTACATTTGTCATAATTATAAAATGTATAGCCTTTTTTAAAGATAACGCTTTCTCTACTATTTATATATTTGCTTGTATCTTCATTTTGATAAATACGGGCTGAATAAGCAATTACTTTACCTTCACTATTACATATTGGAAATGTGATTCGATTTCTAAATAGATCTAGTAAGCCATTATCTGTATTATTTGCTAAAGACATATCGATTATATCTTTATTACTATATCCTTTACTAGTTAATATTTTATTTAAATTATTATCTGGAAGCGCTAGACCTATATTAAATTCTTTAATAGTTTCTTCATTTAAATGACGATCGTTTATTAAATAATTTTTAGCTTTTACTCCTAAACTACTATTTAAATTATTAACAAATATTTTATTGGATAAATCCATAAGTTCATAGTATTTACTATTTTTATTTACTATTTTATCTTTAATATCTAGTTGATATCCGATTTTATCGGCAACTTTTTTTACAGCCTCAACAAATGAGATGTTTTCATAATTTTGAACGAATGTGAACACATTACCACTGGCTAAACAGGTAAAGCATTTATAAATTTGTTTTTCTCTTGATACGCTTAAACTTGGGGAGTGGTCATTATGAAAAGGACAAATTCCAAAATAATTTTTTCCCTGTGGTGCCAGATTTATATAAGAACCTATAATTTCAACTATATCCGCTTTTTTTCTGATTTCAGTAATTACATCATTTGGTATTCCGGCCATAAAATCACCCTACATATATTATTCCCCATATCCCCTCTATTTCTTTTATTTTTTTTGCAAAAAATATAAATTTCTCCAATATTCTATCACGTTTTGACATTTTTTCAAGTATTAATTCAAAAAAAGTAAGTTAAAACCAAAATATTTTGTACAATTAACTTACTTATTATTTTTTAATTAATGGTGCTGATTAACAGAATTGAACTGTTCGCTGAAGCTTACCATGCTTCTGTATTACCACTATACTAAATCAGCAATTCTAAATATATTATAGAAAATATTTTAATTATCTACAACATATTTAATTCTATTTT
>CAKOQK010000013.1 GCA_934101225.1 uncultured Bacilli bacterium
GAGGAACCTCCTAGTCATGTTATATTTATTTTAGCTACAACTGAATTGCAAAAAATTCCTCTTACTATTTTATCTAGATGTCAACGATTTTCTTTTAAAAAATTGACTCCTGATATTATTGTAAGCAATATTTTAAGAATTTCTAAATTAGAAAACATTGAGATTACAGAGTCTGCTGCTAATTTAATTGCTGAACTTGCTGATGGTGCAATGAGAGATGCTTTAAGTATGCTTGATCAATTATCAAAAGAAAATGTTTTAATTGATGATAAGCTTATTGGTGATACTTTTGGTTTTGTTGGTTCAAAGGATGTAGAGAAGATTTTTGAATTATTAAATGATGCTTGTTATGACGATGTTAACTCTATTTTTAATGAATATGGTGATAAGGGATTAAATATAAATTTATTTGTAAATAAAATTATTGCTTACATTTTTGATTTAGAAATGAAGATTGTTAATGGTATGAATTATCCAATTGCTGTATGTGATTTAAAAAATATGGCTTTTGATTTATCAAATGTTTTTGGTAAAAAAAATTCATTGGATTTAATTAAAATTATATTATTTAGTTACTATCAAAAATGTAAAGTTGATAATAGTGATAAAATAAAAATTACCTGCAAGTCTAGTAATAATGAGATAATTGACAAAAAATTCAACAAAGTTGACAATTTGTCAATTGACAAAACTGTTAATAATTTAGAACAAAATCCGAATATGATACAAGAAACTAAAATTGATGTTGCTGATAAATTAAATAATAGAGAAGAACTTTCAAATGTTGTTAATTGTGTTAGTAGTTCTAAAAATAAAATAACTGATGAATTTGTTAAAATAAGAATAAATAATTCTTATGTAAATGCTAGTCGTGATTGTAAAAAAGAATTTACAGAATTATGGAATAAATTTTTAAACGATATTGAATTTGAAAATAATCATGATTTATTAAATTTAATTGAAAATGTTAGTGTTGAGGTTGTTTCTCCAACAAATGTTATTTTTGCTAACAAGTCTCAATCGACTGTTTTATTATTTAATGAAAGTTTAGATTTGATTGAAAATGCTTTTAATAAAGCATGTAAGAATAAAAAAAGTTTTATTTGTTTAACACTTAATGATTGGAATATTGAAAAAAATAAATATATGGAATTACTTAAAAATAAACAAAATAAATTTGTGTATATTGAAGAAAAAAATGATATAATTAGTGAAGATGATGTAAATAAATCAGTTTCAATTGCAAATGATTTATTTGGTGATTCGCTATTGGAAGTTAAATAAAGAAAGAGGAATGATTTTATGAATATGCAAAAATTAATGCAAGAAGCACAAAAAATGCAAAGAGTTATAACTGAAAAACAAGAGGAAATTTTTAAAACAAATTATGAAGGTAAATCTGGATTTGTTACTGTTGTATTAAGTGGAAAAAAAGAAATGGTTTCTATAAAGATAGATACTCCATCATTAACTGATGCTGAAGATATAGATGCTTTACAAGATATGATTAAGATTGCTTATAATGAAGCAGTTTCTAAAATTGATAAGGATGTAGAAGTTAAACTTGGAGCTTATGCTAAAGGTTTAAATGGTTTGATGTAATGATTTATCCTAAGGAACTAGAAGAATTAATTGAGTATTTTAAAAAGTTACCAGGAATTGGTGAAAAGTCTGCTGAAAGACTTTCAATTTCTTTACTAGATTTTTCTGAAGATGATATAAATTTATTTACAAAATGTATAATGGATGGCAAAAAGAATTTACATCCTTGCCGTATATGTGGAAATATAACTTCTGGTGATATATGCTCAGTTTGTGATAATGATTATAGAAATAAAAATTTAATATGTGTTGTTGAAGATTTTAAAAGTATATTTGCTTTTGAAAAGATGGGAAAGTATCAAGGTGTATATCATGTTTTAGGAGGATTAATTTCTCCTATTGATGGCATTGGTCCTGATGAACTTAATATTGATAGTTTAATTGATCGTTGTAATAATGATGATGTTGAACTTGTAATTGCATTAAAGCCTACAATTGAAGGCGAAACTACAACACAATATATTAAAAAAATACTAGAAAAAATGAATACGAAAATTTCAAGATTGTCTTATGGATTACCTGTTGGAACTGAACTTGATTATTTGGATTCATTGACATTAGAAAGGGCATTTGAAGATAGAAAAAATATTGCATAAAATTAAAGAATTATAATATAATTTATTGTGATAATCATGTTATTAAAATTACTGAAAAAATTTTGTTATTCATTTTTGTTGATTTATAGTTTTGATATAATTCTTAGTGGTTTTAATGTTGTGGTACCTATTAATTTAATTACTGTCTTGGTTGTCTCTTGTTTAGGATATCCGGGTTTAATTATGATTGCTTTATCTTTTCTATTTTTAATGTAGATTTTGAGTATGAAGGAAGAAAACATAAAATATTTATCTAATATAATAGATGAGAATAAACTTTCTCATGCTTTTTTAGTTGAATCAAATAATTATGAAGATGTTATGAATAGTGTTTTTAAATTATTTTTGGAAAAGAAAATGATATTCAACATTGATGATGTAGAGAATAATATTTCAGTTAGAATTTTGAAACCTATTGATAATTTAATTGACAAAGATCAAATTTTAAATTTACAAGAATTTTTAGCTACAATGTCTTTTGATGGGTACTATAAATTATTTTTTATTTTGAATGCTGGTTTAATGAATGAACAATCTGTTAATAAATTATTAAAAGTTTTAGAAGAACCTAATGAGAAGATTGTGGGATTTTTAATTAGTGATAATTCAAATGAGTTATTGCCAACTTTAATCAGTAGATGTCAGGTATTAAAAAATGATATTGATGTTTGTAATGTTACTGTTGATGAAGATATTTTTAATAATTTATGTAAATTTAAAAATTTTAATTTTGAGGATTATATAAAGTTTAAAGTTGTTGTTTCAAAATTAGATAAGGTGGTAATAAATAACTTATTTATAAAATATTTAGCTTATTTGAATAGTGAAAATGATATTTTTTATTTGAAGGTAAATGATTTTTTAAATAATATTAGATATAATGTTAATATTGATTTGGCACTTGATAAACTTTATTTTGAAAGTATAGAATAATTTTTTATTTTGAAAGGAGTGATTAAAATGGTTGTTGGTGTAAAATTTAAGGATACTGATAAATGTGTTTATTTTAATTCGAATGGTATTGAATTAAAAAAAGATGATTATGTAATTGTTCCATCTGATAATGGTACATTATTTGGAAAAGTATTTAGTATTAATAGCGAGGAAATTAATAATGAAATAAAGAATGTTGTTAGAGTAGCTAGTAAAAAAGATTATGATATATATTTAAAGAATTTAGCAAACGCTAAAGAAGCACTTGATTTTGCCAAGGCTTCGGCTAAAAATTTAGGATTAAAAATGCAATTTGTAGATTCAAGTTTTAATTTTGAACGATCTCAATTATTAATCAATTTTGTATCTGATGAAAGAATTGATTTTAGGGAATTAGTTAAGATACTTGCAGGTAAATATAAAACTAGAATTGAATTACACCAAATTGGTATTAGAGATAAGGCTAAAAAAATATCTGGTTTAGGTCCTTGCGGTAGACCATTGTGTTGTGGTAGTTTTTTAAATGAACTTGAAGCAGTTGGAATTAATATGGCTAAGAATCAAAATATTGCTTTAAATCCTTCTAAAATAAATGGTGCTTGTGGAAGATTATTGTGTTGTTTAGCATATGAAGATGAAAATTATAGTTATTATAGAAGCTTACTTCCTAAAATTGGGAGTGAAGTTATTTATGATGGAAAAAAATATAAAGTTTTAATTGTTAATGTTTTAAAAATGTCATATGTAATCAATGTTGATGGTGAATTAAAAGAAATTGTAGTTGATAATTATGAAAGAAATTAATGATTTATATGATTATGGTTATAAAATAGTTCAAAATTCGGATTATTTTAAATTTTCTTTAGATTCGATGTTACTTGCCAACTTTGTAGGTATTAATATGTCTGATAGTAAATTACTTGATTTTTGTACTGGTAATTGTCCAATACCTATTATTTTGTCTAATTCAATTAAAAATATAGTAGCGTTTGAAGTGCAAAAGGAAATTTATGAACTTGGTGATGAATCTTTAAAGTTGAATAATATAAATAATGTGAGATTAATTAATGATGACATTAAAAATATTGGTAATTATTATAATGATGGTTACTTTGATATTATTACTTGTAATCCACCTTATTTTAAAGTGATTGATTCTTCTAAAATAAACGATAATAGTGTTAAAGCAATTGCTAGACATGAAATTCTTATTAAATTAGATGATATAGTTTCTCTTGCTTATAAATACTTAAGAGATAAGGGTAAACTTTATATGGTTTATCGTCCAGATAGATTAATGGAACTTCTTAAGCTATTTGATAAATATAAGTTTGGGGTTAAGAAATTGCAATGTTGTTATAATAATAGTGAAAGTTTATCTTCAATGATTTTAATTGAAGCGATGAAAAATGGTCAAGATGATTTAAAAATATTAGCACCACTTTTTACAGAAAATTATAGGAGGTAGTAATGAAATTAATTGTTGGTCTTGGAAATCCAGGAAAAGAATATGAAAATACTAGACATAATATTGGCTTTTGGGCATTAGATAATTATTTAGATAATGTTTCTTTTAAGCATGAAAAGAAAGCAGATGTATATAAAGATAAATCAGTTATATATATTAAACCTAATACCTTTATGAATTTATCTGGAGAAGCAGTTAAATATTATATGAATTATTTTAAAATAGATAAAAAGAATTTATTAGTTATTCAAGATGATCTTGATTTACCTTTAGGAAAAATTAGAGTTAAAAATAATAGTTCTGCTGGTGGTCATAATGGGATTAAAAGTATTATTAATGAAATTGGTAGCAATGAATTTTTAAGATTAAAAGTTGGTATTTCTAAAAGTAGTAATGATATTGTAGATTATGTATTAGGAAAATTTTCTAAAGAAGAAAGTGAAGTTTTAAATAATTCTTGTAATGTGATTAATAGTGTTATAAAAGATTTTATTAATGATGTTGATATAGAAAAATTAAAAAGTAGGTATAATTAAAATGGATTTTTTAGATAAAATATTTGATGAATTTAATAATAATTCTATTTCAGGATTAACTGATGAATTAAAGGGATTGTATATTAAATATTTATGTAATAAATTTAAAAGAAATGTAATTGTTGTAACTAATTCTTTATATCAGGCAACCAATTATTATAATTTAATTAATAACTATTTTGAAAATAGTTACTTTTTTCCAATGGATGATTTTATAACTACTGTTCTTACGACTTCTTCTCCTGATTTAATGGTTAAAAGATTAGAAACTTTATCTTTAATAAGTAAAAATAATGAAAATAAGATTGTTGTAACTAATTTAGAAGGATTTTTAAAGTTTGTTCCTAAAAAAGATAATATTGTTAATCAAGATATTGTTATTAAAATTAATGATAATTTTAAACGTATTGATTTAGAAGATAAATTATTTCAATATGGTTATAATAAAACGAGTATAGTTACTTCAACTGGAGAATATTCTGTTAGAGGATTTATAATTGATTTATTTCCGTATAACTATGATAAACCAATAAGAATTGAATTTTTTGGTGATGAGATTGATAGTATTAAAAAGTTCGATGAAGAATCTCAGTTATCTATTGAAAATATTGGTAGTGTAACTGTTAAGCCTTATAAGGAAAATGATTTAGAATCTGACTCAACTTTATATGATATTTTGGATAATCCGATAGTTGTTAAAATAGATTCTGATAATATTAAAAAATCTTATTTGGAATTGCAAAATCAAATTCTTGAATTTAAGGAGTCTAATGATATTGATATTAATCAGAAATATATGGCTAATTTAGAAGATATTTATATTAAAGATGAATATGAACTTAATAATTTTGATAATAGTAAAAGTTTGAAGGTTGATTCTCAATCAATTGATAATTTTAATTCTAATTTAGAGAATTTACAATTTTTTATTAATCATCGTAAAAATAATATGATTACATTTTTGGCAATAAAATCTAAGGGATTAAAAGAAACTTTAAGTAATTTATTTAATGTAAGTATTGATAAAAATTATTTCCCGGGAAATATTTATTTTTTTGATAATAAGATAAATCATGGTTTTGTTTTTGATAAATATATTGTTATTTCGGAAAATGATATAATTGGTAGTAATTTTAGTGCTTCTTATTATAATCCGATTAAAATTGGTCGTAAGATTAAGGATTTTAGTGATATTAAACCGGGAGATTATGTTGTTCATAGGGCACATGGTATTGGTATTTATGGTGGTGTAGTTAATTTATTTAAAAATGGTTTTAATAAAGACTATATTGTAATAAAGTATGCTGGTAATGACAAGGTATATATTCCGGTTGAAAAGATTAGTTCTATTTATAAATATGCTGATGCCGGTAGTGGAAATCAAAAAATTAATTCTTTAAATTCTTTGTCATGGGCTAAGGCTAAAAGAAAGGTGCAAAGTAAAATTAAAGATATTTCTGATGAGTTAATTAAACTTTATTCGGAAAGAAAGAAGATTACTAGTCCGGTATTTAAAGAGATGCCTGAGGAAGTTATGTTTGCAAGTGATTTTGAATATGTTGAAACTTCTGATCAGTTAAGATGTATTAATGAGGTATTAAATGATTTAGCAAGTAAGAAACCAATGGATAGATTGCTTTGTGGTGATGTTGGTTTTGGTAAGACTGAAGTTGCGTTTAGAGGAATTTTTAGAACTGTTATTAATGGATATCAAGCAGCTTATTTATGTCCAACTACGATTTTATCTAAACAACAATATGAGAATGCTTTAAAAAGATTTAGAAATTTTCCGATTAGAATTGAAATTGTTAATAGATTTACTAGTCCTGGTGATTTTAAAAGAATTACTAAGGATTTGGAAGATGGTAAAGTAGATATTTTGTTTGGAACTCATAAATTATTTAATGAAAATATAAAATTTAAAAAATTAGGACTTCTTGTTGTTGATGAAGAACAACGATTTGGTGTTAGTCAAAAAGAAAAAATTAAAGAAATGTGTACAAGCATTAATGTATTAACTTTATCTGCAACGCCTATTCCTAGAACTTTGAAAATGGCAATGAGTGGACTTAGAGATTTATCAATTTTGGATACTGCACCTGTGGATAGATATCCAATTCAAACTTATGTGGCTCAAGATAATGATTTCTTGGTTAAAGAGGCTATTTATAAAGAGTTAAGTCGAAAGGGACAAGTTTACTACTTATTTAATAATGTTGAAAAGATAGAAGATGAAGTAAATAAATTGCAAGGGATGGTTCCGGAAGCACGTATTTGTTTTGCTCATGGTAAGATGGATAAATCTCATTTAGAAAAGATAATTGACGATTTTGTCAACTATAAATTTGATATTTTAGTTTGTACGACAATAATTGAAACTGGTATAGATATATCGAACGTTAATACATTGATTATAAAAGATGCTCAAAATTTTGGGTTAAGTCAGTTATATCAGATTCGTGGAAGAGTTGGAAGAACAAATAAGATTGCTTATGCTTATTTACTTTATAATAACAGCAAAATTATAAGTGAGGTTGCTGAGAAGAGATTAAATGCAATTAAAGAGTTTACTGAACTAGGTAGTGGTTATAAAATCGCTATGAGAGATTTGTCTATAAGAGGTGCTGGAGATTTACTTGGTAGTGAGCAGGCAGGATTCATAGAAACTGTTGGTATTGACTTATTTACTAAGATGGTGGAAGAGGCTGTATCTGAAATAAATGGTAATCCGATTAAAGAAGATGACAGTGATAAATCATTGATTGATGTAAATACTCATATTGATGAAGACTATGTTCAAGATGAAAGTGTAAGAATTGAAATTCATCAATTAATTAATTCGATTTCAGATAAGGAAAGTTTATTAAGAGTTAAAAGTGAATTAGAGGACCGTTTTGGCAAGTTAGATGAAAAGATAATTATTTATATGTATGAAGAATGGTTTGAAAAATTAGCCATGAAATTAAACATTAATAAAGTTGTTCAAAATAAAAATTTTGTTGAATTATATATTCCTAGTGATATTTCTAATAAAGTTAATGGTGAAAAATTATTTATGGTTTTATATAGTATTAATCCTAAGTTAAGTTTAAGATACTTTAATAAAGAGATAATTATTAAACTTAATTTAATTAATTTAGATAAGCATCATGTTTATTATTTAGTGCCAGTTTTAGAAGAAATAATTAATGAAATAGAATAAAATTTTGAATTTATTGCAAACTAGTATTAGTGGTTTATGTGAATAATGAATATGTAAGAAAAATAGATGAGTTAGGTAGAATTGTTGTGCCTAAAGAATTAAGAAATAATCTTAAAATACAAGATAATGAGAATGTACTTATAACACAAAAAGATGACAATATTTGTATTTCTAAATATTCTTATTTGGAAAATTATAGTAAATTTTTAAATGATATTTGTACACTTTTTAATTTGATATATGGATATGAGTTTGTGATTAAAGATAAAGATAATGTTATATATTCTAATTATAAGAATAGTAATAAAACTAGTTTAGATAGTCCTATTATTGTTAATTCAGTAAATATTGGAGTTATTTCTATTTATGGAGATAATGTTACTTTGACTGATGTGAAACTTATTTCTGGTATAATATCTATTTATTTTATATATATAAATGTTAAATATTAGGTAAATGTTTGTGTTTACCTTTTCTTTTGTGTTATTATCTTGTTTAGGGAGATGTTCTTATGTTTACTGATACTCATTGTCATATTTTATCTGATAAATTTTATGATCCTATGAATGTGATTAATAATTTAGAAAGAGATAATATTAGGAGAATTATTATTAATGGATTTAATATTAAATCTAATTGTGAAGTAATGAATTTAATTAATAATAAAAATGTTTATGGAGCACTTGGAATTCATCCTGATAATATATCTGATTTTAATGATGAAGCTAAGGACTTTATTAACGAAAATATTAAAAATAAAAAGATAATTGCGATTGGAGAAATTGGATTAGATTATTTTCATAATAAGGAAAATAAAAAGGAACAATTAGAAATGCTTGAATATTTTCTTGGGTTAGCTGAAAACAATAATTTGCCGGTGATAATTCATTCTAGAGAATCTACTGGAGATTTACTTGATTTATTAAAGAAACATAAATGTAAAGGAATTATACATTGTTTTTCTGGAAGTTTAGAAACGGCAAGAGAATATATCAAACTTGGATATAAGCTTGGAATTGGTGGTGTATTAACATTTAAAAATTGCAATTTAAAAGATGTATTAAAGGAAATTGATTTAAACAATATTTTACTTGAAACAGATAGCCCTTATTTAGCTCCTGTTCCGCTTAGAGGATTACCCAATGAACCGGTGAATCTTAATATAATTGCTGATTATTTATGTACAATTTATAATGTTTCGTTAGAAGAACTTGCAAACATACTGGAAGATAATTTTAATGATGTTTTTAATATATAGTCCTATTTTATGGACTTTTTTTAATTATTTTGTTATTATTTATTTAAGGTAGTGATATAATTTGAAAAATAGATTTTTAGTAATTTTTGAAATTTACACTTTGATTATTATAGTTCTTTTAGCTTCTAGTGTTTCAACTGGTAAAAAAGAAACTAAAATTGATAATGAAAGTATTAATAAAAACATAGATTTAATTGCGAAAGCAAAAAAAG
Source organism: uncultured Bacilli bacterium (assembly GCA_934101225.1). Taxonomy (GTDB): domain Bacteria; phylum Bacillota_I; class Bacilli_A; order RF39; family UBA660; genus CAG-533. The sequence goes on from CAKOQK010000013.1 coordinate 9,808, forward strand.
AAGAGGAGTTTATTCAAAATGATATTTATACTCCAATTGATTATTTTAATGGATTTTTAACTGGTTATTCTGCTAATTGTCCTTTGTGTGGTGGAACTCTTGGATGTAATGGTCAAAATGTTTTAGACGGAACAATTTATTATAACGATGCTGATTATGGTGAAGTTAGAATTGTTGCCTCTTCTAGCAATTTAAAGTGTGGTTCAATTGTTCAATTTAATTTAGATACTGTTTCTAATAAACCAATTACGGCAATTGTGCTTGATAGAGGTGTAACTGGAACTAATTTAGACTTATTAATGGAAAGTGAAGATGCAGCCATTAGATATGTTGGTGGAAGATTAATTTCTTATAGTGTACTTAGAAATGGTTATAACAGATAACTTTTAGGAGGTTTTTATGATTGATCATAAATTTAAAAAACAATATGGTCAAAATTTTTTGATGGATAAAAATATATTGGATAAGATAAGTAGTAGTATTTGTCCAGGTCAAAAAGATTTGATTATTGAAATTGGTCCTGGTAGTGGTAACTTAACTAAAAGGTTAAAAGAATACAAGGCAAATTTGGTATGTTTTGAAATTGATAAGTCCTTAGATAAATATTTAAGTTTGTTAGAAGATGATAAGACAAAAATTGTTTATGAAGATTTTATGAATGTGAATTTAGATGAATTTGTAAAAAATTATAATTATGAAAATATTTATGTTATTGCTAATATTCCGTATTATATAACTACACCTATAATTGAAAAAATTACTTTTTCTAATATTAAAGTTAAATCTCTTTTGTTAATGGTCCAAAAAGAGGTTGCAGATAGATTATCAAGTACTAATGGTAATAGAGAATATGGATATATAACAGTTTTGTTAAATGCTTTTTATAATATTAATAAATTATTTAATGTTAATAGAAATTCTTTTTATCCGGTACCTAATGTGGATAGTGCTATTATAAAATTAGATACTAAGGAATGTAATATTTTAAATTTTGAAAAATTTAATAGGTTAATTAAGAATGCTTTTAGATTTAAAAGAAAAACTTTAAAAAATAATTTGATTGGTTATGATTTAGATTTAGTCGATTCTTTATTGGAAAAATATGGTTATTCGTTATCAAATAGAGCTGAAGAAATACCAGTTGATGTTTATATAAACATTGCTAATAAATTGTAAAAATAAAAAATCAGTTTCCTGACTTTTCTTCAAATAAATGTGCTTTATTACGCTTTCTAACTGGCAATACTTTGCTAGTTTTTTGTGTTGCATCATACAGTCTCTTTAAATCAGCAATATCTTTGTTGACTTGATCAACACTTAGATGTAACTCTTCTGCTTGTTTTACTATCGTGTAACCTAATGCACGTGTTTTAATTATATATATTTGTCTTTCGTTTAAATTTCCTTCTTCAATAAATGCCTCAACAACCGCTTTTGTCCAAAAAACTTGCTTGGTCATTTAATCACCTAAAATTAATTTTACTATGTTATAAATATTTTTTCAAGAATTTTAAATAATAGGTTTTTCAATTATATTTAGAAATTCTAAGATTTCTTTATTTTTAAAGGTGATTGTATAGTTTTTATAATTAGTATTTTCTGGATTTATTAAATTTAGATCCAGATATTTATCATTTTTTATAAAATAACAATTAATAGTAAAATAATTTTTTATAAAAAATAATTTTGGCGGTTTTTCATTTTTATAGTAACTTGTTTTTAAATTATTTACTATTTTAATTAATTCATTTTTGCTAAATGATTGTCTATTTACGTGATATTCAAATTCATCATTTTTAACAGTTATATCAACATTACACCATACATCATTATTAGTTAATCCTATATCATTATTGGTTACGTTAATTTTCAAATAATATTTTGTATTTTTATAATCTAACATCATTTTATATACTCCTTTTTTTAATTTACTTAAATATCATATCAAACTTATTATTTTTATTACTGTAGAAAAAGTGTAATAAAAATAAAAAAGAAAATCCTCTGTACGGAAGATTTAATTTAAATGATTATGTGTTCATTTGTAGGCACAACACAACTTAAAGATACTACGTTTTTTGCTTGTAACCCTTTATTAGTTCTTATTAATTCAAATTCTACACTTTCTCCTTCAGCTAGTGTTTTATATCCTTTCATATTAATTGCTGAATAATGGACAAAAATATCCTCTGTATCATTGTATTCTAAGAATCCAAATCCTCTTTCATTATTAAACCACTTAACTCTACTTTTCATATTTCATTCCTTCCTTTTGTGCTTCAGCACGATATTATTATCTCAAATGTACTTAATTTTAACGTGTAATGTTTATTCCAAATTAATGTGTTTTTTCTTTTATAATTATTTTAAAAAAGTGTAATGAATGTGTAATCTAAAAAAATTTTTCTTGCATATAAGGTATATGTGTGGTATATTTTAAATTCTGTTTTGTGAAAGGAATGATAGAAATGAAAGAATTTATAATTAATTTAGTAATAATATTTATTGTTAAGGTTATTGACAATATTTTAGGAACTAGCAAGACTATTTTAATACAAAAAAATAAGTCTTTTATTGCGTCTATTACAGTAGTTATAAGTCAGATTATCTTTTATAAATTAATTAATGTAGTTGATAGTAATGATGGTGAATTAATGATTTATGTTATTGCAGTTGCTAGTGGAATTGGTACTTTACTTGCGTTACATATTAGTAATAGATTTTCTAAAGATCGAGTATTTGTTAATATTATACTTAACGATGATAAAAATGTTATGAAGGAATTTAGAGATTGGCTTAAAGATAATAAGATTACAAATTTAACAACAGATGGATATACAAAAGATTGGAAGAAGACGCTTGCAATAACTGCTTATGCAGAAACAAAGGAACAAAGTAAGTTAATTGATGAATATATTAAAAATAGTGATGTTAAATTTAAAAGAATAATTGAAAAACAATAATAAATATTGTATAATCTAAATTGTTAAACGAGGACGGGTTTGGAAAGCCTATCAGTTATGAAATTAAAAGGGATTCTTATATAAGGATAAATAGAGTGGAACCGCGGGAATTACTCGTCTCTATGCTATATTAGAATTCTTTTTTTGTTAGGAGGATTTATGGAAGAAATTACAATGAAAGATATTGTTAACTTATGTAAACAGTATGGTTACATTTACCAAGGTAGTGAAATTTATGGAGGTCTTGCAAATACGTGGGATTATGGTCCATTAGGAAGTGTTTTAAAAGATAATGTTAAGGCAACTTGGAAAAAAAGATTTATTGAAGAAAGAGATAATGCGTATCAGGTTGATGCATCAATTTTAATGCATCCTAGAGTTTGGGAAGCTTCTGGTCATGTTCAGTCATTTAGTGATCCTTTAATTGATTGTAAGGGATGTAAGAGTAGATATAGAGTCGATAATTTAATTGATGATTATGATTCAAATGTTGATGTTGATGCTATGACTGAACAAGAAATGATGGATTATATTAAATCTAATAAGGTTCCATGTCCTAAATGTGGAAAATGTGATTTTACTGATTTAAGAGATTTTAATTTGATGTTTAAGACTAATAGAGGTGTAGTTGTAGATAATCAAAGTTTAATTTATTTAAGACCTGAAAATGCTCAGGGAGAATATGTTAATTATTTAAATGTTAAAAGAACAAGTAGATGTACATTACCTTTTAGTATTGGTCAAGTTGGTAAAGCATTTAGAAATGAGATAACTCCTGGTAATTTTACATTTAGAACTATTGAGTTTGAACAAATGGAGTATCAAACATTTTGTAATCCGAAAGATGATCACGATTTGTATATGTATTTTAAAGATTATGCAAAAAATTATTTTGTAGATTTAGGTATTCCAAGTGATATGCTTAGATTTCATGATCATGAAAAGCTTGCTCATTATGCTAAAGAGGCTTGTGATATTGAATATAAATTTCCATTTGGTTGGGGAGAAATAAATGGCACTCATAATCGAACTAATTATGATTTATCAAGACATCAAGAATATAGTGGTGAAAAAATGGAATATGTTGATTCTGTAACTAATGAGAAATTTATTCCTTATATTATTGAATCAACTGTTGGTGCTGATAGATTAGTTCTTGCATTACTATTTAATGGTTATAAGAGAGAAACTTTAGAAGATGGTGATGTAAGAGAAGTTATGAGTTTACATCCTGCTATTGCCCCTTATAAAGTTGCTGTGTTACCTTTAATTAAAAAATATCATAGTGAAAAAGCTAAAGAAATTTATAAAACTTTAAGAAAAGAATTTAATTGTGATTATGATGAAGCAGGCTCTATTGGTAAAAGATATAGAAGAGAAGATATTATGGGTACTCCTTGGTGTTTAACTGTTGATGATAATACTTTAGAAAATGGTGCTGTGACTTTAAGAAATAGAGATACTATGGAACAAATTTCTTTAAATGTTGATGAAGCAATTAAATATGTTCAAGAAAGAATAAAATTTTAGGAATTAAGACTAGAAATGGTCTTTTTTTTAAATTTAAAATTATTAATTTTAGTTTTGTGCAAATCATTTGATTTTTATGAAGATTTTGACATATAAAAACCTCGTTTCTCTTGTGTCCAAGAAACGGGGTTCATATCATAATATCAGTTTTTATATTATTTTTGATGTATATCTAATTGTGGATAAGGTATTTCTATGTTATTTTTGTCAAACGCTGATTTAATATTTTCCATAAAATACCATTTTGCATTCCAGTAATCGTTTGTATTTACCCAAACTTTAACAGTATATATTAATGAACTATCACTCATTTGATTAAGGGCAATAATTACATTTTCCTTATCGATGACATAATCTGATTTTTCTATAATATCAGAAATTACTTTTTTTACTTTTTTAATATCGTCATTATATGAAGTTGAAAATTCTAAATCTAATCTTCTTTTTTCATTAGCAGTATAATTTGTAATTGAACTATTTGATAAACTTCCGTTTGGTACTTCAATTAATTTATTATCTGGTGTTTGCAGTGTTGTATAGAATATATTTATATTTTTAACTGTTCCTTCATTATTTAATACTTCAATATAATCGCCTTGTTTAAATGGTTTAAATATTATTAGCATTATTCCACCAGCAAAGTTTGATAAACCACCTTGAAGTGCTAGGCCTATTGCTATTCCACAAGAACCTAATATTGTAAAAAATGTTGTTGTTGGTATACCTATAATTGATGCTGCAATAATAAATATTGTAAATTTAATGATTACATTAATAATGTTTATTATAAAGTTTTTTGCAGTAGGTTCTAGTTTTAATAATTTATCTTTTTTAAGATGTTTGACATAGAAATCTGTTAATTTAAATCCTATATACATAAATATGATTGCTATTAAAAGATAAATGCTTTTATCATATATTTTTTCTAATATTTCTTGTAATTTTTCCATTTTAATACTTCCTTTACAAATATTATTTTATCATATATTTAAATTATATTAATAAAAAAATTACACAATATATAAATAGGTGATATTATTTTATATTTTATTTATATTTTTCTTTTATTTTCTATGTTAGGTTACGTTTGGGAAGTGTTTTTGTATTTAATTAAATGTCATAGATTTATTAATAAAGGACAATTACATGGACCATGGTTGCCTGTTTATGGTTTTGGTGGTTTGGTAATTTGTTTTTTTATTAGAAATATTACTAATAATGTTTTATTATTGTTTCTTATAAATTTAATACTTTGTGGGTTAGTTGAATATTTTATTTCTTTTTTAGAAGAAAAAATCTGGAATAATAGATGGTGGGATTATTCTAAAAAATTATTTAATATTAATGGAAGAGTTTGTTTAGTTAGTTTATTGTTTTTTGGACTAATGGGTACTATTATTTGTTTATGGGGTAATTCTTTAATAAATTTAATTTATTCAAATATGGATTTAACTATAGTTCTTATTTTAGGTGTTGTTTATTATAATGATTTTATTTATTCTCTTTATATGCCAAATTATGGTAAATATATTTCTTTTTATTATTAATTTTTTGATATTTCATGTTATGATTATTTAGGAGATGATAAAAATTATGGAAAAATCAGTAGTATATTTTACAAAAGATATTAGTCCTGAAGGATTAATTAAATTATATGAAAAGTTAGGTATTAAACTAGATGGAAAGGTCGCTGTTAAATTACATTCTGGAGAAGATGGTAATCAAAATTATGTTAAACCAGAATTTGTTAAGCCAATAATTGAATTTGTTAATGGTACGGTTGTTGAGTGTAACACGGCATATGATGGAGCAAGAAATACGACAGAAAAACATAAAGAATTAATGGAAAAACATGGATGGAGTAAATATTTTGATGTTGATATTATGGATGCTGATGGTGAAATAACTTTGGAAGTTCCAAATGGACATATAATTAAGAAAAATTATGTTGGTAGAAATATTAAAAATTATGATTCTATGCTTGTTTTATCTCATTTTAAAGGACACCCTATGGGTGGATTTGGTGGAGCATTAAAACAGTTATCTATTGGTTGTGCTTCAAGTAATGGTAAGAGATATATTCACTGTGTAGGTAAAGAAAATGGTAGTTATGAAGATATGTTTAATGCTCAACAAGATAAATTTATAGAATCAATGGCTGATGCTGCTTCAAGTGTTACAAACTTATTTAAAGATAAAATTGCTTATATTAATATGATGGTAAATTTATCAGTAGATTGTGATTGTTGTCGTGTTGCAGAAGAACCTTGTATGAAAGATATAGGGATGCTTGCTAGCTTGGATCCTGTTGCTATTGATCAGTCTTGTATTGATTTAATATATAATTCAAAAGATGAGGGAAGAGATCATTTTGTAGAAAGAGTAGAAAGACAAAATGGTACACATATTTTAGAAGCTGCTGCTAATTTAAATGTAGGAAGCAGAGAATACGAACTTATAAACATAGATTAATTTCTATGTTTTTTCGACTTAATTAGGAAATATTTTCATATCATTTATTTTATATTAATATAGGTGATATTAAATGAATTTTAAAAAATTTGGTATTTTGTTATTTTTTACTTTCTTATTCCCACTTGGAATATCTTTGATTGTAGGTAATGATGCTAGTATGCTTATTAAACCGGCTTTATATCCACCTAATATATTATTTCCTATTGTTTGGAGTATATTGTATGTATTAATGACAACAGGCGTTTATTTGGCATCTAAGGAAGATGACAATGTATATATTATTTATTTTTTACAAGTAGTTGTTAATGCTTTTTGGACTTTAATATTTTTTGGTTTAAAATTACGATTATTAGCGTTTATATGGTTAATATTTTTATTAGTTTTAGTTGTAATTATGAGTTTAAAATTTTACAAAAATAACAAAATTGCAGGTTATTTACAAATACCTTATATAATTTGGATTTTATTTGCTGGATATTTAAATTTATCAATTTATCTCTTAAATCGTTAGAAATTTTTTAGAAAAAATGTTATAATAACATAGGTTTAAAAGATGAAGGGAGTAATATTATGTTTAAAGTTAATGATTATGTTAAATATAAGAATGATGTGTGTGTGATATCAAATATTAAGGAAATTAGAGGCTTTAATTATTATACACTTGCTCCAATTCAAGATACTTCATTAATAGTTAATTTGCCTGTTGATACTAATTTGGTTAAGCCATTAATAGAATATAATGATGCAATTAAGATGATAGATGATTTACCTAATTTAAGTGTACTTAATATGACTAATGATAAGGCTTTAGAACAAAGCTATAGAAAACTATTATTATCAGATGAAACTATAGATTTATTTACAATTGTTAAAACTGCATTTTTAAGAAATAAAAAAAGAAATGATTCAGGTCGAAAATTGGGATCTGTTGATTCTCATTACTATGAAGAAGCAAGTAAAAAACTATTGCTTGAGTTATCAATTGTAATGCATCTTGATGAAGATAAGATTGAAAATATATTAATTGAGCAAATAACTAAATAAAAAATTTAATTTAGACAATAATATAAATAAGGTGTATGATGAAGAAGTATTTAATTATTATATTATTGTTTTTTGTTTTTTTTATTGTTTTATTTTATAAAAGAAGTTATGCATATGTTGATTGTAGTAATGTGATTGTTAAGCCAGAAGGAGTAACAACTCTTAATTTAAAGAATTATTTAAATAAATTTGAATATAAGGAAATTTATTATGTTTGTTCTTATGATTGTTGCTATAATGTTAAAAATGGTGATAAAGATGATATTGTTAATAATTTAACTAAAATATTAGATAAAACTACTAATGATGATGATAAGTTGTTTACTAATGTTAATGGATTTTCAATAACGAAAATTGGATTAAATGTTTGTAAATAGTTAGTTTATTTCTTCATATTTTTTTGCTATAATTTATTAGAGGTAGTGATAATATGGACATATGTTCTGACTTGAATTTTTTACGAGTTATATATTTTGTTAAAGGCTCTTTAATAATTGTTAGGGTTATAGCACCTTTAATTCTTATTGGAATGGCTAGTCTTGATTTATATAAAATTGTTATAAAGGCAGGGGAAAAACCTGGAAAAACTATTTTAAATAGATTTATTGCTGCTTTTTTTGTGTTTTTTGTTCCAACGTTTATAAATGTTGGACTTAACTCATTAGGACAAGCTGATATAGGAGAATCGGTTTGTTGGATTAACGCTAATGAGAGTAATATTATGTTTCTTTCAAAACAACATGAAATTGAACTTGAAGCCTTAAAAAATGCTGAAAAAAAGAGAAATGAAGAACTTAAAGCACAACGTGAATTATATAAAAAAGATTATGAAGCAGCAAAAAAAAGAGCTCAAGAAATAGCTGCTAATAATAATGTTAATGAAAATAGTTCTAATTATAATGAAGTTATGAATAGTAATTTTTTAGAAAATGGAAGAGATGGTAAAGTTGTAGTTGAAAATGGTATTTTTTATAAGCCTGCAAGTGGGCAAAGCGGTGCATCTGGAACAGCTGGAAGTGGACCTTATGGATATAATATTTATTTTTATGCAAGGTTACAAAAATTTATGCAGGCTGCTGCACAACAAGGTTATTTAATAAGTCCAAGTTCTAGTCAATATGGTGCTTGGCGACCTCTTAGTTTACAAAATTATTATTGGAATTGTTATAAGACTAAATCATGTAATAATGGTAATTTAGCAGCTGTACCTGGTACTTCAAACCATGGATGGGGTATTGCATCTGATCTATCATTTAATAATTATAATGCAATAGTGTGGGCTCATGATAATGCACGTAGTTTTGGACTTGCATTTCCATTGTGTCAAAATGTTAGGGGAAGTTGTTCTGAAAACTGGCATATAGAACCATTAAATGTACAAAAGAGAGTTGGGTTATAATGTTTTTAAGTAAAAAAGATTATATTAAATTAAGTATATTGTTATTGTTAATTTTGCTAATAATTATTATATTGTTGTTCTTTAATAAAAAAGAAGAAAATTTAAAACTTTTTAAACAATATGATTATGTTTATTCATCAAGTACAAATTATAGTGATAATGAATTTATTAGTGAACTACCTCAAATAAACATTAATAGTACAAGCGCTAATGAAGCTAACAATGAAATTTTAGATAATTATTATGATATTGCAACAATGGAGAATTCTTCATACTCTTATCGATATAGTGTATATAATAATATATTGTATATGTTAATTGAAACTAATATTTATGATGACTCGCAGTATGGTAATATAAATTATAAAAGTTATTATGTAAATATTGAAAATGGAAATGTTTTATCTTTAGATGATGTAATTAAAATTTTAGGATTATCAAAAAATGAAATAGATAATAAAATAAGTGAAAAATACAAAGAGTTTTATAATAATGATTCTTTAAGAAATGGTATGACTTTTGAAGAATATAAAAAAATGTTAATTATAGATGATGTATTTGTTTTAAGTGTTGAAGATAATGTTGTTTATGTTTATAAAAAGATAAATTATACCCATGATATAGAAGAATCAGATAAATTTGGCAATATATATCAAATTAAAATAAAAGATTTAAAATAATTCTTGAAATATAGAACTATTTTTTAATTTATATTAATGTATTCTATATATATTTTATATTTTCTCATTAATTCTTTGACGAATATTGAATAATTTGTTGTGGGAACTAGGAGGTAGATATTATTTCTTGTTCTAGTTAAGGCAACATAAAATAATCTTCTTTCTTCTTCATATGGATAATAGTCGGTTTTAACTATTTTGTTAATTATTTTATGATTTTTAAGTTTAGATGGTAAAGAATTGTTGCTGTTTGTTAAATTTATTAAAATAATGTTATCTTCTTCTAAGCCTTTGGATTTATGAATGGTTAGAAATGGTTTATCTTGCACATTGAAAATATCTTTATCCTTGTTGTTACGGCCTAGAATTAGATATTTTGTGTCTATAAATTTTACAACTTTTTCGATAACAGTTTTTTCATTTTTGTAAAAGCATATTTTAATTGGTTTATTGATATTTTTTAAACAGATTGTTTCTTTTTTTATTTGACTTTTATTTTGCATAATAAATGAGTTTGCTACATCTATGATTTCTTTGGGGTTACGATAATTATAATCTAAATTTATTATATTAAGATTATTTACTAATTTGTTAAAATTTAAAAAGATATCTAGATTACAACCTGAAAAACGATATATAGATTGATAGTCATCTCCAACAACAAATATTTTAGCGTTATTTTGTTTAATGATTGCGTTAATTAGATTAAATCTATTTAATGATGTATCTTGAAATTCATCAATAATTATGTATTTGTAATTTGTTTTAATTTGATTATTATTTATGTTATCAGTTGCAATTTTAATCATATCGTTAAAGTCATATAGATTACTTGATTCTAATTCTTGATTATATATATGATATATTTCTAATATTATTCTAAAATAAATTTTGTTTATAAAGTGGCTTTTTTGATATAGGTTATATAAGTAATTGATATTGTTGTAATTAGATTTATAGAGATTAATAAAGGTGAAGATTAGTTTTTTTAAGTTATCTATATCTATTTCATTCAGGATTCTTTTTATTAATTTGTTATGTTTTTTGTTATATTTACCATAGGAATTAAAGTATTCATTGATAATAAATTTTAGATAATATTCATTTGATATTTTCATATTTGGATTGTTTATTAAAGTTATTGCTAGTTTATGAAATGTCATGATATCAAGATTGTAGTCTATTTTTCTTTTTAGATCATTAATTGATTCGTTGGTAAAGGAGATTACTAAAAGTTCATTTTCTTTGTATATGTTATTATCAAGTAGATATTTAATTTTGTTTACTATGGTAAATGTTTTTCCTGAGCCTGCACCGGCAACTACTAAGGTATTTTCTAATGATTTTACTGCTTCTAATTGTTTTTCGTTCATGTTAATTAGAATATATAATTATTAGATGATTGTCAATGGTTTTAAATATGCTAGACTATATATTTTGTATAAAATTTAATTAATAATCGTGTGAAAACCTTAGTTATCGACATTATTTGACTATTATAGTGCTGATTAATGTCGATAACTTGGCATTTCAAAGATATTTAAAATAACTTATTGATAAAAAATAATTATTTAATAAATAAAAAAGAACTTTGATAAGAAAATTCCAAGTTCTTTTTTAATCTAATTTAAACAATTTTTTATCTAAAATTGAGTATAAATATGTATTAACTGGTTTATTAGTTAAATTATAGATGTAATTTTTATAACCGTTTAACTGATTTGTATAGGCTTTATCATCTATATGTTTTAATTTATAATCAATTATGTCAATATGATCTTGATATTCAAGCATTAAATCTATTATACCTGTTTTAGTTTCGTTATCATTTTCTTCAATAAATTCATATTCTTTAAAGATATTGGCATCTTTGATATTTTTAAATAACTCATTATTAAGTAAACTTTTGATTATTTCAATTTCATTATTTGTTAGATTATCATAATTTGGATTAATAAAATCAGTTATTTCTAAAAGATAGTGGATGTTAGTACCATATTCCATGTTATTTTTTTCTTCTTTAGTAAATAATTTATTTGTAGTTTTAGAAAAATGATTTTCTTCAATTTCTTCTATATTATAGTTATGTTCTATAATTTCAATTTTATCTGATGTTTCTGGTGCAATACTTATATTTTTGTTTATTTTGTAGGAGTTATCTATAATTGGTGTTTCAATATTGGTAATGTATTTAGTTATATGAGGATATATTGAATTTAATATATCTTCAAAACTATTATATTTACTTCTTTTGTAGTTATTTACAACTATTTCACTTGAACTTATTCCTTCATCTTCTTTAAGTGAATCAACAATAATCATTTTTTCTTTACATCTTGTTAAGGCAACATATAATAATCTAATTTTTTCAGATATATCTTCTATTTTAAAATTGTCTTTACTTAATTTTGAGATAAATGTTTCAATAAATGTGCCATCATAATCGGGAAATATTATTTCATATTTATTATCATATCTTATTTTTGGTTTGACATCTTCAGTACTAAATTTTTTGTAATAGCCGGCAAAGTAGCATATTTTATATTCTAATCCTTTTGATTTGTGAATATTTGTTAATGTTACTGAATCGATAGCAATGTGACTTGCACTTATTTTTATTTTATCTTTATTTTCGATTAGGTTGTTAAGATAATCATTAACTCCATAAATATCAATGCCAATATTATTTAGTTCTTCAAATTTAGTAATTAAATTATTTAGGATAATACTTTTTTCATTAATGTCTCCAACTAATGTTAATTTTTCGTAAATATTTAATTTATCAATAATTTTTATTAAAACATCTTTATTTGATAAATAGTCTAAATCCTTGGCTATAGGTAAAAGTGTTTCATAGATAATGTTTGATTTAATAGTATGATTTTTTATTGTTTGATATATTTCATTATCTTTTTGTTCAAATAAATAACTGCGGGCAATACTTGCATAATAAAAGTTAGTTTCTGTATCAAATATATTGTTTTTTATTTTAATTAGAAAACCGATTATATTATTTATTAATAAAGTTTCTGAAGAAAATAGAATATCTTCATCTTGATAAATGTGTAGTGGTATTCCAAGGTAGTCAAATACTTTTTTATAGGTGTTAAAAGCTGATCCACGGTCTAAAAGAATACATAAGTCACTATATTTACAACTTCTTATTTGTTTATCAAATACTTCATAATGACTCTCTATTTTGTTTTTTATGTCATTTCCAATAATAAAGGCTTCAATTTCTTCTCTAGTATTAATATTATTTTTTTCATAATTATAGATTTCTAATTTATTGTTGTTGTTATTTTTACCTTCAATATTAAATGTTTGGTTACCAAAAATAAGATTATGTTCGTCTTTATAATTGGCATTACCTATTTTATTATCCATAATATAATTAAAGATATTATTAATACTTGATAGTACTTCTTCACGTGATCTAAAATTTTTATTTAAGTCAATTCTTATTCCTTTGGTGCCATCTTTATATAAATCGTATTTATCTTTAAAAATATTTGGATTAGCGTTTCTAAAACGATAGATAGATTGTTTGATGTCGCCTACCATATAAACATTGTCATTCTCAATTAAATTAATAAATTCTTCTTCAATATCAGAGGTATCTTGATATTCATCAATCATGATTTCTTTATAGTGATATTTTAATTCATTTTTAATATTTTCATTTTCTTTAATTAGATTAATTGCAAATTTGCTTATATCATTAAATTCATACGAAGAATTTTCGTTTTTGAAATTATTTATTTTGTTTGTTAGTTCGATAATGATATTGATAATTATTTCGACATTGTCTTTAGTGTTAATCACTTGATTTATTAGAACTTCTTTAGAAAATATTGTTGCTTCTTTTATTTCTTTGATGATGCTTGAAATATTTGCCTTTAATTCTTTTCCAAGGGGAGTAGAATTACGATTTATAGTTTTGGGTATATCTAAAGATGACTTGATTTCATCATAAGTTTTTGCATTTAAAAGTGGTAGTAATCCATTATAATATTTTTCATAGAATGATGAGTCTGTTTCATACTGAATATCTTCTAATAAGCCTTTAATAGTGTTTATTTTATCTAATAAGTTATTTGTATACTCATTAAATAATTTATTTAAATTTTCTTTACTATAATAGTTATTAATATAGTTTTTTAGATATTCTTCTTTATTAGATAATAGTTCTAATTTGCTGTCTAATGAAAGAATTATATTTTTAATTTGTTTGTCATTTTTATTACAGAAGGAGGTTATTAAATTATTAAATTTTTTATTATTTTCTTGATATTTATGATCAAATATATCGTTTAGAATATCTTTTTTTAATTTGTTAATTATACTAGAATCGATAATAGTTAGATTGGCGTCTAAATTAAGCATGTAGTGATATTTTTTTACTAATGCAAGGGTATAGGCATCAAAGTTAGTAATATCAGCAGAATCTATAAGTTTTAATTCGTCTTTTATTTCATCATGCATTTTAATTTTCTTTTTAATTCTTTCTTTCATTTCAAAAGCAGCATTTTTGGTAAATGTTAGAATAAGCATTTCATCTATATGTATGTTGTTGTTCATTAAATTATGAATAACTCTTTCAGATAAAACTTCGGTTTTACCAGAACCGGCACCGGCTGATACTATAATATTTTTGCCTCTAGTTGTAATGGCTGATAATTGTTCTTTAGTCCAATTCGGCATTTTCGTCATCTCCTTTTGTGTCCATGTAAACATTATCTTTTTCAGTATGAAAACAAATAGATGCATATTTACAATTTGGGCAGCTTTTATTTGTTTGGTTTAATATAATTGGTTTTATATCAAAGTTGTTATTCTTTATTTCAGTTATACAATTATTTATTTTTTCAGTTACTAATTTTTCTAATTCTTCAAATTCCTCATTAGACAATATTTTAGCATACTTATAAAAGCCATCACTTTTCTTTTTAATTCCTTTAATATACATACTGTTTTCGTATGTGCTATCTATTTCTTCTAATATTTCTTCATTTGATGTTGAATATCCTTCTAATTTAAGTGAATTTTCAAATGATTCGTTATCACTTTTATCCATATTAAAATTAAATTTGGGTTTTAAAATATGCTCTAGATAAACACCTACTATTTGAGAATCAGGATAAATTGTTTTTATTAAGTAAATATAAGTTGGTAATTGTAAATTAAAGCCATATTGACATTCTTTTAGATTTATTTTGGGATTTCCTGTTTTATAATCTATTAAGATAATTTTATTCTGGTATTTTTGAATTTTATCGATAATTCCTACAAATTTAGTTTCATTTATGGTTGTTTCAATTTTTCTTTCACATTCTATTTCATTAAATTTAGTAACATTTTGCATACTTAAAATATAAGATATTGCAGTTTTTAATTCTTCTAATATTTTATTTTGAAATAATAAATTTTCATTTGTTACTTGATAACTGTTTGTTTCTAAAAATTCTTGTTTTGCGGCATCAAAGTCAAAGTTATCTTCATATATTTTGGATAATATATAATGACATAATGAACCAATATAAGTATCAAATGTGTCTTCGTATGTATTTAGTTTTAATATGTTATCGCAATAGTATTTAAATGGGCATTCATAGAAACTATTCATTTTTGAATAAGACAAACTAAATTCTTCAGTTGCTTCAACTTTGGTGTAAGTATTATTATAATCTTTGTATCTTAAATCGGGATATGTATTTAAAAGAATGTCTTGATTATCATTTTTATTATTGTATTTTAAAAAGTTATCTAACATATTAGTAAGATTATATTTATTAATTTTGTTAGAATATTTACTTATTTTGTTTTCTTTGGAAATAATTTCATAATCATAATCAGTTGCAATAGTTGAAATATTTAGTGGTCCATTATAATTATTTTGACTTGCTGTAATTGTTAAATTATTAATATTTCTAATTACTTTATTTAATATTTCTTTATTAATGTTATTTAATTCAGTTGATGTTTCTAAAAATGAAGGTTTTTCATTATCAGAGATATAATCAACATCTTTATTTATTACAGGAATATATTCACTATTAAAATTTATTATATAAACATTATCATCTTTTTCAATTATATTATTTATGATATCAATTTCATTTATTGCGTTACGTATTTTAGTATTGTTAATTTTAGTTTGTTTCAATTCTTCCTTGATAACATTGTTAATATCTTGGTAGTTATCCACAAAATAATATTTATTTAATATGTTAATAATTGTTTTTTTAATTTTGTCATCTTTTATTTTAGATAAGAATTCTTCAATATTATTTAGATTATTAAGTAATTCTTTTCCTATATATGTATTATATAAAGTATTATTGTAGTTTAAGTTAATAGGGATACCATAACTTTTAAATATTCTGTCAATTATTAGTTTATTATCATTATTAATTCCGTATATATAAGTTTTAGATAAATCTAAATTTTTGGATATAATATCTTCTGCTATATATTCTATTTCATATGAAACATTATCAAATAAATAAACTTTAGGGTTTATATTTTGATATTCTTTTTCTATAATATTTACTTTTAAATTGTTGTCATCAATAATTTTTTTTATAAATTTATTAATATAATCAAAGCCATAAAATATTATTTCTTTATCTTTAATAAATGGTAAAAAGCGATTATTTATTATTAGTAATTTTTTTTCTAATAAATCTTTTTTGATATTTGTTAATTCTTGTAATTTAGAAGAATCATTATTATCATTGGTAGTAAATTTTAAATTTTTTAATATTTCTTTTGCATTTTGATAACTCAAGTTTTTGCTGTTCATCAAATAAATTATAGTTTTTTCATTATAATCAATGGTTAGATTAGTAATAAATTCTTGTTCAGTTAATATTTTAACGTTAGATAATTTTGGTAAATTATTAATATATTTAATTACTTTTGTTTTGATATTATTTGGTATTATTAAAATTTTATTATTTAAATCAATATTTATGTTCATATTATTCCTTTCATGTCTTAATTATATTTTATCATACATTTATATGTATAGTAATTAGTTTATTAAATATAAGTTGTTTATTATTTGAATATTTTTAATTAAAATGTTTACTTTATGAAAAATTTAGAATATACTTTGGAAGTAGATGAGGTGTTATATGATAACTGAATTAGGTAATAAAGTTAAAATTCTTAGAAAAAATAAAGGTATTAATCAGGAAACATTAGCAAATGTTTTAGGGCTTAGTAAAGGACAAATGTGTAATTTAGAAAATGGAAAAAGAAATTTTAGTTTAGGACAATTGGAGAAAATTTGTGAATATTTTAATATTGATTTATCTTATTTCTTTTTATTGGAAAATAATGATTCATGTTTGAGCATTGTTACTAAAGTTAAATTATTATTTGAAAGCGACGAATTAACTCAAAGTGAAAAAGATGAATTCTTTTTAGCAATAATGAAAGCTTATTTAGATTCTAAAAAAAAACAAACTTTAATAACTACTTCTTAGAAAGTCCTTTTATGAAATTAAATTATAGAGATGTTACTAGGTAATGGCTAAAAAATTCTTGTCCTAATTCTCATTGGGTAAAAACTAGAAACTATTATGAACATGATGGTATTAGATATTTTGTTGACGGTAAAAAAGTTGTCCTTGATTATACAAATTATGAGAAAGATATTGCTGTATGGCTTGAAAATTCATTTGGTGGAAAAATATATTTATTACCTAAAGTAAATGAGCCAAAAGGTATAAAAACTGCTGATTATTTATTTCGTAATGAATATTGGGATTTAAAAAAGATGAGTTGTAATGCGATAAGTGAGAAGAGAGCAGTAGATAATGTTGTAAAAAAATCAAAATTTCAAACTGAAAATATAATTTTGGATATTTCAGATTCAATATTGAATGAAAATATAATTTTACAACAAGTTAGAAGATTATATAGTACTAGTGGAAGAGAGTGGATTAAGTATGTACTAATTGTTAAAAATTTTAATCTAATTAAAGTTTTTATAAGAAAATAAAAAATGAGGCTGTCCCCCCTCCAAACGGAATGGGAAAGGCCTCAAATGTAATTACAATTACATTCTATTATATTTTACGAAATTATGTCAAGTATTATTCTTTAATATGATTATGTGATTTTTAAATACTTTTTCCTTGTTTTAATGTTTGTCTTTGTAATTGTTTAGCAATTCTTAAAATCATTGTATCATCAAAATGACTTGCTAAGATTTCTGGATCAACTTCGGATCTTGATGATAAATCTAATAAAGACTCAGCTATTACATCATCTGCATTACTTGTAACTTGTAATTTAAACCATTCTTTTTTATCTTCGATTCCACTATTAATTGCATTTTGGGTATCAAGTTTTTGTAATGCATTTATTTCTAATTTAATGTCGTCTATATTCATATTTTTTTTCTCCTAATCATTATATTTTGAATCTATACCAAAATAACTCTCCATAGTAATCCAGTTACCATTATTATAAAGTTCTTTTGCTAATTCTTTTCCAACATATCTAATGTGCCATGGTTCATAAATGTATCCTGTTTCGTTTGTTTTACCTTCAGGATATCTTAATATGTAACCATAAATATAAGCATTTTTAGCTACCCATTTTCCTTCTGCTGTATCTTTAAATGAATTTGATATAGTATTTAAGTCAAAAGCAAGTCCGGTTTGATGTTCTGATGCTCCCGGTCTTGCAGAAAATGTATCTGCTGCTTTTTTGCCATTTCTTTTAATATAGCCGTTATATAAATCATTTTGATAATCATAAGAACGATAACCACTTTGCGCCCATAAATTTAAACCTAGACTAGCTGCATCACTTTTCATTAGTTTCCATGCTTCATATGCGTCTTTATCAAGTGGGTTTCGATCAAAACCATCTGATGGTACTGTTTTGTATGGATTAACTGGTTTCCAATCTTTAGTTAATTTATATGTTTTATTTACTATTAAAACATTATTTATATAATATGCACCATTTCGGTATTCTATTGTATACCCTTTGGACGTTTTATTCGATAAATTGCTATTTTGATTTTGTTTACTTGTCGTTTTAGTCGTTGTAGTTGATGTAGTTGTTGTTTTAGTAGTTGATGTTGTTGAAGAAGTTGTTGCACTCGTGATTGTTGTAGTAGTTTCTGGGTTTTCTTTATTTTCACCTTCAGATGGAATTTTAATTTTTTCTTCTGGTTCGTTATTATCAGTTTTGTTGTTGTTATTGTATAAGTATGTGCTTATGCCAATAAGTAAAATATCAATTAGTAAAATTATTATTAATACACTCTTACGATATTTTTTCTTTACTTTTTTTCTATTTTTTATAAAGTAGTAATTTAGCATTAACAAAATAATTAAGATTATAAAAAACATAACTAATTTAATATCCATTTTTATTCTCCATATTCCACATTATTTTCTTTAAGAAAATTAATAATATCGGTACTATTTATAACTATTCCAACTCTTTTAATTAATTCATTATTAACATAAATGTTTTTATTTGATGATAGCATTCCTAGAATTTTTCCTTCTTTATTTAAAACTGGACCACCATTCATTCCAATGTATATTTCATTACTTATTTCAAATTCAGAAATATTTCCGTTTTCATCTATTAAATTTCTTGTTACTATTCCTGTTATTGGATATGATGGAAAATTCATTTTTTTATAGGTTAAATCTATGTCATTATTTTCTTTGTTATAAATAAATGTTTCATATTCTGGGAAAGCAAATCCGATTCCAACAAAATCTTGTCCTTGCATAATTTTACTATTTTCAAATTTAGGAAATTTACTAATTAATAAATTATTATTTGTATTTTTTATTAATGCTAAATTTAAGTATTTGTGAAAAACGATTTCAATATTTGTTATACTTTCAGCTACATCGACAATTTGTATACAGATATTAGTGATGGTTTTATCATTTAAATCATATTTCTTTTCTATCTTTTTAATTTGTTTAGAATTTTTATTTTGCATTTCGGCAAATATAGGGGTAAAAACATCTTTTGTATCAACTGATAAGATAATATTTTCAGCAATTTCTTTAGTTGTAATCATGTCTCCATTTTGATTTACAACCATAATAGTTCCTATATCATTTAAAATATCGATTACGCCATAATATTTCTTACCAATTATCATTGGTCTAATAAAATTTAAGGCCTCTTTACAAGCTTTTTTGTACATAATTAACCTGTTAATAATTTTTATCTTTAATTATTAGAACTAATCCGTAAAGTTCTAATAAAATAGATAAGACCATTAAAATAATGATATAAATATCACTTATATCTACATATTTATTTATAAATAAGGTTATTAGTAAACCTACTAAACCTTCAAATATTCTAATTAAACCAATTGGCATTTTTCTTTTCATTTTCCCCACCTTAATAAATTATATCATTATGAGGCTTAGTTTGTATAGTTAATTATTAAGTTTTCGGCAATTTTTTAAGTATGTAAAATTAATTTTTATAATATTTATTATAAATTATTATTTAAAAATTTTTGTTATTAAATAAAAAAACTATTAACAATAATTTATTTGCTAATAGTTTGTATAATTAACTTTAATGTTTTACGTACGAGCACCGTTTCCTCTACCACTTTTTGAATCAATTATGACATCATTATATTTATTTCCATTAAATGTTACGTGATGTATATCAATAGTATCTGAATTTTGATCTCTTTTTTTATCATTTAAACTTAAATAATAAATTGAGTCATTTGATATGTAAATACGATCATTAAAAATATAATCATTATACATTTTATTTAATACTAAACTTTGATTTGATACTAAAGGAACTTGATATATAAATTCATAAATTGTATTAAATATATAAACATAATGAGTATCCATTCCATTTTCATCTGAATCAGAATAATCAATTACAAAATAATTTTCGTTCTGATTATTCTTGAAAGTTAAAAATTTAAAATCATCTATTTTTGTATTATAATTTTCCGTATATATTAAAAAGTCTTTATTTAGCTTTTTTCCATTGTAATATAGATTTATATAATAATAATCATCATTTTTATTTAATGAATATGATATGTTAATCATTTTTTCATCAACTATTAATTCTTTAAAATTTTCTATATATTCTATTGGCTTAACATTACTCTTAATATTGTTTGTAGTTTTATTAGAAAAGTTATTATATTGATTATTATTTTCTTTATTTATTATTAAATATATTAATATACCTATCAATATTATTATTATACTTATTAAAATTAATATAAAAGTATAGTTATCTTTTTCATTTTTCAATTTTAATTCTCCTTATAGTTTTACACCACTAAATTTTGCATTTATAGTGTCAATAACTTCATCATAATATTTATTGTCATATAATGTAACTTTATGTACAGCAGCTTTATTATTTTCATTACTTTGACTTAAATAATAGATACAATTATTATTTATGCTAACTCTATCATTAAATTCAATATTATATTTGTCATTTAGTTCTATTTCTTGTTCACTAACTAATGGTACTATATATACTAGTTCTGTATTATCATTTATTATAAATGTGCTATTTGTAGAATTAACGTTTGCATTAATAGTTAAATATTCTTTATTATCCAACCCGATTATTTTATTAACTTCTAGTTTATCTAAATAATAATCTCTTAATTCGGTATTATATTCTCCAATATTAATTAAACCAATTTTTTGATCATTAAATAAAAATTGTAAATAATATGAATATCCTTTTTGGCCTGAGTCATAATTGTTTTCTTCAATTACTTGATAAATATTATATCCAATTTTAATACTCTTATTATTTAGTTTGATTTCTTTAAGATTATTATTGTTTGAAATAATTTCTAAATTAGAAATACTATCATTATCGTTTAATGACCAACTATAAATTGGATAATCACTTTTACTAAATTTCTTATAAGAATTAATATTATTTGGTGTAGTACTATTTTTATATAACATAATTATTACTAAAAATAGTAACATAATTATTAGTAGTAAAGCACTAATAATTGTAATAATTTTAATTTTATCTTTTTTCATAAATCTAAGATCTCTTTCTTTAAATAATTATTAATTGTTTTAATAGTTTGAAAATTTTTTATTTTTTAAAATCATTTTGTTTTTGTAAATATGTTGCCATTAATGTCAACAAATGTTGGACCATGATAACCTGATTCCTGACTATCAAACGCTGTTGGTAAAATTGTTACAATATTTTTAAGTCCTAAGTCATTAGTTATTGTAATATTTCTATTATTTATGTTTGGAAATTCAACATCAGCTTTTCCAACTGTTCCGTCAGTTTTTATATAGTATAGACTATTAAAAAATGCTTGACCATCATTAATTATGTAAAAACTAATTACATTGTCTGATATTTTATAATTTCCAAAAACATTATTAAGTTCTTCGTTTGAATATTCAATATGTAATTCTTTGTTTTTATTTAACGTTACATAATAAACACTTTGAAGCATTTCATGATCTACTCTTTGAGATAAATAGTTGGAACCGCTAAAATTATTTATTTCATCTGAAAGTTTTTTTGCATATTTTTCATAGTTATTTTCTTCATTGTTTGAAACGCTTGTTTTTTTGAATTCCTTGTATACTACAATAGATAATAATACAATAATAATTGTTAACATAATTATAATGATATTTTTAAAATCCTTCATACTAAACCTTCCCTTCTTATAATTATTTATTTTCATATATTGTCAAAGCTTCTTTTAATATATCACCATATTTTTCTAAATAATTCCTTGTATGTGAAGTTATATTTTCTGGCAATTTATCAATGATAAACCATTCTAATTTCTTTGATTCTTCATCATTTACTTTTAAATCACCGCTATAATTTGTAATAACAAAAATTGCTGTAATATCATATAATTTATCACCATTTGGATATTCTCTGTATGTATCTTTACCAGATAATACTTTGACCATTGTTGAATCAATAATGTCTAAGTTAGTTTCTTCTTTTAGTTCTCTTTTTGCAGTTTCTTCAAAACTTTCACCAAGTTCCATTGCTCCGCCAGGGAATCCCCATTGATTATAATCTGTCCTAAGTTGCATAAGCACTTGCTTATTTTCATTAAAAACAAATAAACCAACACCCGCAGTTAATATTGGTTCATGACCAACATATTGTCTTAAAAACTTTATATAACTTTTTTTATTATCCATAATTTAAACTTCCTTTCTATCTTAATTTAATTTTAACATAGGTTTTATTAAAATGTTAAACTTTTTGATAATCTTTCATATATTTATATTAGGTGATTTTTATATTTTTAAATTATTTTATATTAAATTTTTTAATAATTTCGACATTGGGAACATTAAATCATTTTTTGTATGAATGGTTTGGTAAATTAAAGATATTAAAGTTATTTTTTGCTTCTAGTGAAAGCACATTTGAGCATATGAAATTAGTACTTTATCCAAGTATATTAGGTATGATTTTTTCAATATTAATTTTTAATTATGATAATATTATTTATGCTTGTAGTGTTGGATTACTTATTTCAATTCTTTTAATTCCTGTTTTATATTATTTAAGTTTATTTATTTTTAAGAAAAATATTGGATTTATTAATATATTAATATTTTTTGTTTCTGTTTTTTTAGGGTGTATTTGTAATATATTTATTATTAAAAATAATATTTCTTATAACTTAAATTTAGTTGGAATAATTATTTATTTGATAATGATTGTTTATTTTGCATATTATAGTTTTTATCCAAAAAATTGTGGTATTTATAAAGAACCATTAAAAAAGAACTCTACTTATTAGTGTTCTCATAATAGTTACGTTCAGCTAGTTCTCTTATTACTTCATCTAAATCTTCATAGTCATCTTCTTCTAATATTTCTTCTCCTAAAAAGATAATTGATGATAGGTTTAAATTTTTAAAATCTATTTCATATTTATTAAGAATTTCAATTTGATAATTTGTTAAATATAATTTTTCATTAACTTTAACTAACTTATTTTTATTAAAATCTATATCATTTAATAATTCATTTATGTTATATTCTTTCATTCAAATAATTTAGTTATGTCTATTAGTCCTTTTGTTTGTAGATAATAGATTATGCCTCCAATAATTGCTAAAATTAGGGTGCAAACTAGAAAACCAACAAACGTATTTCCTTGGTAAGGTTTATTTTCTCCTGGAACTATTTCTAATTTTTTATTTAATCTATTATTATCCATAACTTTTCTCCTTAAGTTAATTATATATTGCTAT
>CAKOQK010000014.1 GCA_934101225.1 uncultured Bacilli bacterium
CAAGATACAAATTATAAAAAAACTAGATTTTATGGTATCTAGCAACAAGTTTTATTTAACAACTGTCAAACTAGGGTTATATTCTTTATTTTTACAATGTGCTAATAAAAGTTTATACTCATTATAAGTTGATATAAATTTATACATTTCTTTAATTTGTTCTACTTCTTTTACTCCTTCTAATAGTTCTAATTCTATATTATTCATTATAAATGCCTCCCTGGTAATTAGATGATAACATAGTACGTTTAATTGTACACTCTATGATGTGTAGAGTTTGTAATTATTTGTAAAAATATGGGAGTATGAATTATTTTGATTTTTTTTATTTGGTTTTTATGTTATACTTTTTATAGAATAGAAGGTAGATTAAAGTGTTTGGAAAAATTAAATTTATAAGTGATAATATTGTTATTGTTGCAATAAATAAAGAAGCAAGTGTTATTCAAAATTTAATGAATTTGCATGTTGTGTTTGAAAATGATAGTACTAAACTTTTAGGTGAGGTTAAAAATATAGATGAAGAATCTATTAAAATTGAATTACTTGGTGAATTTGTAGGAACTAGGTTTATTGCTGGTACAATAAAAAAACCTACTTTAAATAGTACAATAAGAGTAATTAATAATGAAGAATTAGATATTATTATGGGTAAAGAAGATGAAAAGAGTTTATATATTGGTAAGAGTCCCATATATGAAAATCGTAAGATATATGCTGGTATAAATGATTTATTTTCTAACCATATGGCTATATTTGGTAATTCTGGATCTGGTAAATCATGTTCAGTATCAAGAATTATTCAAAATATATTTTTAAATCCGCAAGTACTAACTTATAATGCGAATTTATTTATATTTGATGCTTATGGAGAATATAAAAATGCATTTAGAAGCATTAATCAAATAAATCCGAATTATCAATATAAGTTTATTACGACTAATCCTGCTGAACAGGGTGATGAATTATTACAAATTCCTGTTTATTTACTTTCTAATGATGATTTAGCGTTACTTTTAAATGCTGAAAATCATAGTCAATTAACAATTATAGAAAGAGCTAGTAAACTTGCTAAAATATTTAGTGAAAATAATGATAATGTTAATAAACTTAAAAATCATTTAATTGCATCAGCTATTCAAAGTGTATTATTTTCTAATCAAAATGCTGCTGGCAAAAAGAATGATATATTCCAAATATTAGCATCTTGTTCTACTAATGAATTTAATGTTAATGCGGAACTTAAAGGAATTGGTTATACAAGAAGGTTTGCAAATTGTTTTCAAATTGATAATAAAGGTGAATTTGGTGAGAGTGTATTAATCAATGAATATTTAGCTAATTTTATTAAGCCTGATTTAGAAAGTCAAATTGAAGTTAATGATAATGCTTTTTATAATTTAAAAGATTTTGCTAAAGCATTAGATTTTGCACTTATTGGAGAAGGATTCTTAAATAATAGAATAATGCAGGATTCGGCTATAATATTAAAAGTAAGATTAAATTCAATTATAAATAGTAAAAATGGTAAATATTTTGAATTTGATAAATATATATCACTAGAACAATATATTTCTAAGTTAATTGTTTTAAATTCAAGAAGAAGTCAAATTATCAATGTTAATTTAGAAGATATAGATGATGCTCTTGCTAAAGTTATCGTTAAGATTATATCTAAAATGATTTTTGATTTTGCTAAGAAGAGAAAAGTTAGAGCTTCTATCCCATTTCATCTAATATTAGAAGAAGCACATAGATATGTTCAAAACGATAATGATAAGTTCTTATTAGGATATAATATATTTGAAAGAATTGCTAAAGAAGGACGTAAATATGGGGTTATTATTGATTTGATTAGTCAAAGACCTGTTGATATATCAGAAACAGTTGTTGCTCAAATGAGTAATTTCTTAGTTCTTAAGATGACACATCCTAAGGATTTAGAATATATTGAAAAGATGCTTCCTAATGTATCTAGCGATATAATTGAAAAACTTAATTCGTTACAAGCTGGTACTTTAGTATCGTTTGGTAATGCGTTTAAAATACCATTATTAATTAAAATGGATTTGCCTGATCCACTTCCATATTCTGCTAACTGTGATGTTCTTGAAAGATGGAAAGCAAGTGGAAATTAATATATTGAGATAAGTTATTTTATCTCTTTTTATTTTATTAAAATTTAGTGTAAATTGATTATAATCTAATTGTTAAATATAAAAACTTTTGATATAATTAAATTACCTAATAGATGTCGATTTACATAAAACCGACTATGTGTGATGTAAGGGAATCTAATTAAAGGATGGTGTTGAATGCTAGCTCAAAGAGTTAGAATCCTAAAGTTCTTTATGTGATGCCCACCTGCGAGAATGCGGGATTTTATCACAATTGATGTCTAGTTAGGTTTTTATTTTGGAGGGATAATATGTTTGATAGATTAATAGCGTTATTTGGACAAGATCGCTTTACTAAGTTAGAAAAAGCAAGAGTGTTAGTTGTTGGACTTGGTGGAGTAGGAGGATATGCGTTAGAGGCATTAGTTAGGTCTGGTGTTAAAAACATAACTATTGTTGATGGAGATGTTGTTGAAGAATCTAATTTAAATAGACAAATTATTTCCAATAATAAAAATATTGGAATATCTAAATGTGAAGCAGCTGCGGAAAGGGCTTTAAGTATTAATAAGAATGCTAATATTTCAATAATATATAAGTTTATAACTGAAGATAATTTTAATGATTTATTAGTTAATAAATATGATTATGTTATTGATGCTTGTGATGATGTTAAAGTTAAGCTATTACTTATGAAACATGCTAATAAATATAAATTAGTTTCAAGTATGGGAACAGCAAACAAGACTGATCCATCTAAATTATCAATTACTACTCTTGATAAAACCAGTGGAGATCCACTTGCTAAAATATTAAGAAAGAAAGTTAAAGAAAATCGTATTAGAACTAAATTTAAAGTTGTTTCTTCTACTGAAGTTCCAACTAAGAATAAAGATAAGGTACTTGGCACAGTATGCTATATGCCAGGTGTTGCTGGATTATTATGTGCAAGTTATGTAATTAATGATATAACAAAATAAAAATATTAGATTTATCATCTAATATTTTATTATGGATTATTGTTTTTTCTTTTCATTATCTATTTTATTAAGATTGTTTTCGTAAGCATTATTTTTGGGATAGTAGAATTTTTCGTTTTTGATATTGTCGGGCAAGTATTGCTGTTTAACCCAGCTATTTTTATAATTATGAGGATATAAATAATCCTTACTATTGGTATGAATATGTTTAGGAACACTTCCACAGTTTTTAGTTCTAATTGTAGTTAATGCTTTATCAATTGCTAGATAAGCACTATTACTTTTAGGAGATAGAGCCATTTCAATTACTATTTCTGATAATGGAATAATACATTCAGGAAAGCCAACTCGGGTTGCAGCATTAATAGCAGCATCTAATTTTGGACCGATAGAGGGGTTAGCTAGACCGATATCTTCATATGCAATTACTGATAATCTTCTAAATATTATATCTAAATCTTGGGCTTCTAATAATACACCTAAATAATAAACTGCTGCATCTGCATCACTACCTCTAATTGATTTTTGCAAGGCACTTATTGAGTTATAATAATTATCGTCGTTTTTATCAATATATATTATTGGTTTAGCATTAATACTTTTTAAAACATCTTCAGTTATGATATGATCTGTTGAACTATAATAAGCCATTTCTAGTAAATTTAAAGCACTTCTGACGTCTCCATTTGAAGAAGATGAAATAATATTTAGACAATTATCATCTATTTGAATACCTTCTAAATTGTCTTTAGCTTTGATAAGAATTTTAACAATGTCTTCAGGTTTAAGAGATTTTACCTCAAAAATTTGACATCTTGATCTTATAGCTGGATTAATACTATGATAAGGATTTGATGTTGTTAAACCTATCATAATAATTTTACCATTTTCTAAGTAGGGAAGAAGAATATCTTGTTTATCTTTGTTCATTCTATGAATTTCATCAATTATAAGAATCATTTGACCATTCATTTTAGCTTCTTCGATTACGATATCAAAGTCTGTTTTTTTATTAATTACAGCGTTTAACATACGATATGGCATATTTAATTCATTAACTAAGGCATTCGCGATACTTGTTTTACCACAACCGGGGTTACCATAAAATATCATAGAAAATAATTTTTTATTTTTTACTAGATTAGTTAGGATTTTACCTTCACCTATAAGATGATTTTGTCCATATACATCATTTAATTTTATTGGTCTAATATCATTTGCTAATAGTTCCATATTTGTCATTCCTTTGCCTTTTTATTATATATTAAATTTGCTTATTTTTAAAGATATATGTATAATTTATATAGAGGTATGGTATGAATGATGGTTACATTAAAGAATATGAAAACTATTTAAGATATGAAAAAAATTATAGTGTTAATACGGTTAATTCGTATATTTTAGAGTTATCTATGTTTAATGAATATGTTAATAAGGATTTACTTAAAATTAATGATGATGATGTAAAAAAATACTTAAAAGCAATTAGTAGTAAATCTCCTAAAAGTATTTCTCATAGTTTAAGTGCTTTGAAATCTTTTTATAATTATGAAGAAAGATTAGAAAAGATAAAAGATAATCCTTTAACTAAGTTTAAGTCTCCAAAATTAGATAAAAGCCTGCCTACAGTGCTTTCTTTAGAAGAGGTAACATCTTTATTAGATATTGAAATAAACTCGCCATATGATGCTCGAAACAAGGCAATTTTAGAACTTTTTTATTCTTCAGGTCTTAGAATTAGTGAACTTATTAATTTAGAAATGGCTAATGTTGATATGGATGAAAATTTAATTAGAGTAATGGGGAAGGGCAAAAAGGAGAGAATTGTTCCTTTTGGAGATATTGCTAAAAATGTATTAAATGATTATATAAATAATTATAGGACTTCTATTAATAAGAAGAATAGTACTTATATATTTTTAAATAATTTGGGAAATAAGTTATCTAGGCAATATATTTTTAGAATTATTAAACAAGAATGCATAAAAAAAGGTATAAAGAAAAATGTTTCTCCTCATACCTTAAGACATACTTATGCTACTCATTTACTTAAAAATGGAGCTGATTTGCGAATAATTCAAGAACTTCTAGGTCATGAAAATCTAGCCACAACTCAAATTTATACTCATTTAGATAATGAAACTCTTAAGAAGGACTATGATGAATACTTTCCTAGATAGTTTAATTCATTATTTAGATCTAGCGTTATTTTCATTTGCTTTTGCATTTTCTTTAGCTCTTGAATGACATTTGCTGTTGTTTGCATTTGATCTTGCATTTGTATTATATCTACTCATAATTACCTCCTAATAATAGTATGGTAATTTTTCTTTTGTTTATTATGGTAATTAATGGTTATTTTTTAATTTTATTTCATATAGTTTAATATGAATAATTTTTATATACCATTTTTAATTACTTTTTTAGCAGGAATATCTACAACGATTGGATATTTATTTATATATTTAAAACCAAAGAATGTTAATGGATTTATTGGTTTTTCTTTAGCGTTTTCAGGCTCTATTATGTTCTTTATTTCTTTGTTTGAATTAATACCTGATGGATTCTTTTATTTGTTAAAAGAATATAATTTATTTATTGCTACTATTGTTTTACTGGGAATGCTTGTTGTTGGAAATTTAATTATTAAGATTATTGATAGGTTTACTAGCAAAAATAATTCAAATAGTTTAGAAAAAATAGGAATACTTTCAATGATAGGATTAATGATTCATAATATGCCGGAAGGGATTCTTACTTTTTTATCATCTACTATAAATATCAATTTAGGAATCAGGCTTAGTGCTGCAATAATGCTACATAATATACCAGAAGGTATTGCGATTGCTATTCCGACGTATTATGGAACAAATAAAAAGAGTAGGGCATTTATTTATACTTTAATAAGCGGTTTTGCTGAAACAATAGGAGCCGTTGTTGCGTATTTGTTTTTATATAGATTTTTATCTAATTTTCTTATTAGCTTAATACTTTTATTTGTATCTGGTATTATGGTTTCTATTAGTTTTAATGAAATATTTAAAGAAGTAGAGAAGTATAGTAAAAAGAATATTATTTTAGGTACTCTACTCGGCTTAATTGTTGTTATTTTAACTGAATTTGTGTTGTAATTTATTATGTAAACTAAATGTAAAGTGAAAATAGTAGGAGAAAAGTGGAGTACAAAATAGAGAATTTGCATTATTGAATGATCGTTATATAAATAAAAAAATATAAGTTTTATATTTACTAATAAGTAAATAAGGTAATATACAAAATATAAATTTATAATTAATATAATGTATAAAATATAATTTGAATAAAAAATAAATGTTAATTATAAGTATATAAAAAAATTTATATAACAAAAATTTATATATATATAAATGATTATGAAAGAATGTAATTTTGCAAATAAAAAATTAGTTTTATTGATAACTACTTATTAATATTTAATTAAAAAATAGTGATGGCAGTGCATGTTATATAATGATTGGTAATAAATAGTTCTTTTCTTTTTAAATATGCATTGGTTAACATAATATATATTATAGGAAGTTGTATTTTACAATAAAAAGATGATAAAATTATCCATCTATCTTTATTTGCAGGATTTATCTAATTTATTGTATAGGTTAATTATTAGTTATATTTTATCTACTACTTCCTTTAATTATTTTATTTTTTTCGTGTAAATTAAATTTTATCTATTAATATATTTTTTATTATTAGTTTAATAAATTATACTATCATTTTTTACAATGAATAATTTAATTACAAAGTATATGTGTTATACAAATAAAAGATATACATAATAACTTGTTTTAAAGTAAAACTCCCTTCTCCACTTTAGATTGAATTAAATAGAGAAGGGGTAGTTTTAAATTTTAGAATAATTATTTTATTTACTAGATCTTGCTTCAATTTCTGCTATTTTTTCAAATACTTCAGAAGCATTTTCTGTATTAATAGTGGTGTAACCTAATTCACGTAAGGCTTGAATACGGATAGTTAGTAGTTGCTGAGTACGTGATAATTTTTCTTCATTTCTTGTTTCAATTTCTTCAACAAAACGTTTCCTTGATTCGATCACTTTACTTTTAGATGGATTACCGTTTAAGTATAAATTAAATGCAGAATGAATGATACCTTCAAACATGAATTGTTTATTTTCATTAAATTTAAATTCATTTGGATTTGTAAATCCTGCGTATTTAGACATATATGCTAATAAATACTTTATTTCTTCAATATTATCAACACATTGTAATAAGTGGAAAGTGTATAGTAGGGTGTAGTACCTCTCTTCTCTATCGTTTCCTTCTAAAAGTTTATCTTTAATAAGAAATGTTATATCACTAACTAATTGTTGTTCTTCTTTTTTTAATCCTTTTAAATCTAATAATTCGTTTGATGCATTTGATTTTAATACTTTATTTAATCTTTCTTCAACTTCTAAAAGATAATCTGTATTTACTTTAATTTCATTTAAAGTATCCTCTTCTCCATCTTCTATATCTAATAATTTTAAAAGGGCAATTTTCTTTTCTCTAGGCCATTCATTAAGTGAATTTAATTCAAGATAATTATAAACCATTTGTCTAGAAACGCCTAAATATTTAGCTAATCTTACTTTAGAAATACCTAATTCTTGTAATATTTCATTTAGTCTTTTCATTATGTTTACCTACTTTCTTTACACTATAATCATAACTTATTTGACACATATATGTCAAGCAATATACTTCTTTTTGTAAAATTAAAAAGTACAAAAATTGTACTTAATTTAATTTATAAATACCAAAGTTTTTCACCATTTTTCATGACTGTTTTAATGATTCCTGAACCTAAGCATTGTTCACCTAAATATAATACACAAGCTTGTCCTGGAGTAACTGCTTTAACTTTTTCGGGATATCTTACTAATATTTCATTGTTTTCTAAGTATTCAAGTATTACTTCATAATCTGGTCCTCTATATCTAAATTTTGCGGTACAGAATGTATGTCTTGTTTGACATAAGAAATTAACATTTTCAATTATACATGAATCAGAGTATAAATATTCACTATCTTCTCCAAATGCAACATAAAGTTTGTTTTCTGCAACGTTTTTACCAACTACAAAGTGTTTTTCTAAATTACCAGAAATTCCAACATTACGTCTTTGACCAATTGTATAATTCATTAAACCAGTATGTGTACCAATTACTTTATTTGTTTCAATATCAATTATGTCACCAGGATTTGGTTTTAAATAGTTTGATACAAATTTTTGATAATTTCTTTCACCAATAAAACATATTCCAGTTGAATCTTTTTTGGTTGCTGTAGGTATGTTTTGCATTTTAGCTATTTCACGTACTTCTGGTTTTGTTAGATCACCAATAGGAAATAATACGTCTTTTAGAGCATCTTCACTTACTTGAGCTAAAAAATAGGTTTGATCTTTATTTAAATCAACAGCTCTTAATAGTCTATTTCCTACAATTCTGGCATAATGACCGGTTGCAATATAATTAGCGCCTAATCTTTTAGCTTCTTTTTTAAATAAATCAAATTTTATATATTTGTTACACATTAAATCAGGATTAGGGGTTCTTCCTTTTTTTAATTCATCTAAGAAATAAGTAAAGACATTATCCCAATATTCTTTAACAAAATCAATTCTATGAAGTGGTATACCCAAATGATTACATACTGCTAAGGCATCATTATAATCTTGTTCTTGGGGACAAATATTATTATTTAGATTAGGATTTCCTTTTATATCATCATTTACTAGAGAATCCCAATTGCGCATGAATAAACCAATTACTTCATAGCCTTGTTCTTTTAATAAATAAGCGGCTACTGATGAATCTACTCCACCACTCATTCCTATTACAACTTTTTCCATAAACATCACGTAATTATTGTAGCAAAAAATTGCAATTATTAATAGGCTAATATTATATAAATATGGCAATTATTTTATTACCATAGTAATATAAAAAGATATCATTTAACAAAATAATTAATAATGTAATTGATGTTCTTAACATATAACCATTTAAATTAACTATCTTATAACGATTATTTATAAAAATCTTAATATATTTATATGTTAAATAAAAGATATATGATAAAAGAATTAAATATATTAATTTATTAGTAATTGTAAATACGAGAAAATAGTAAATTCCTTTAATATTTTTATAATGTAATAATGCTGAAAATAAAAAACCAATAGATGCTCCTTCATATATATAATATATTGTTAATGGGATAAATCCTACAATAAAACTTGATAGTATAATTATGAGGCTTATTATTAATAAATGAATTAGAATGTGATTTTGTTTTACATCACTAATATTGTTAATCGTTGTTGCAAGAGTTAAATCAATGTTACTTTTGATGTCTTGGGTGCATTTAAGATACACAACTATACCAATAATTATTCCTAAAAATAAAAAAGTAAGGAGAAACTTAAAACGGCTACGTATAATCTTCATATAATTAAATTTCATTCTTTTCACCTATTTAATCATATTATTTTCTTTTAATTTTATGATATTTTTTGTATAATTATTTTGAGGTGAATAAGTATTATGGCTTATAGAGCAAAAAAGAAAAGCGTTGGATCTAAAATTCTAGTGTGGGTATGTTTATTTGCAATTATTGCAAGTACTATCAGTGCACTAATTTATTATATTTTAGTATATTAAAAACTTAATAGAATCTATCTACTAAGTTTTTTGTTTGAATTATTTACAATATAATTTTCTATATTTAATCCATTTTCAATTGATTTATTTATTATTTCTTCATCTGATAGGTTATCAAGATCAAATGATTGCATTAAGGCTGCTCCATAACCTAATGTAAAATATGCTGATTCATAATAATCTTTTAAATCTTGTTTTAATTTATTAATATCTATTTCTATCATCATGTTATCCTTGATTATTTATCAGTCTTTAAGATAGATAGAAATGCTTCAGGTGGAACTTCAACGGAACCAACCATCTTCATTCTTTTTTTACCTTCTTTTTGTTTTTCTAATAGTTTTCTTTTACGTGATATATCGCCACCATAACATTTGGCAAGTACATTCTTTCTCATTTGAGCAATGTTTTCTCTAGCTATTACTTTTGAACCAATTGATGCTTGAATAGGTACTTCAAACAATTG
Source organism: uncultured Bacilli bacterium (assembly GCA_934101225.1). Lineage (GTDB taxonomy): Bacteria > Bacillota_I > Bacilli_A > RF39 > UBA660 > CAG-533. The sequence continues at coordinate 10,273 of CAKOQK010000014.1, forward strand.
TCTTGGTATTAATTCTTTTAGAGCTTTTGTAATTGCTAAACCACGATGATATGCAGCATCTTTATGTACAATAACTGATAAAGCATCAACTATTTCACCATTAATTAAGATGTCCATTTTTACTAAATCACTTACCTTGTAATCAGATAATTCGTAATCAAATGAAGCATATCCTTTAGTATAACTTTTTAATTTATCAAAGAAGTCATAGACAATTTCAGCAAGTGGTAATTCATATATTATATTAACTCTTTTCTCATCAATATATTCTGTTGTTTTATATATACCTCTTTTTTCTTGACAAAGTTCCATTATAGCACCAATGTATTCACTTGGAACAAATATACTTGCTTTAACAAAAGGCTCACTAATTGAACTAATATTGACCTTATTTGGCATTTTTGATGGATTATCTACTTCAATTACATTTCCATTAGTTAATTCTACTTTATAGATAACAGATGGTGATGTAGCAATTATATCAATACCAAATTCTCTTTTAATTCTTTCCTCAATTATTTCCATATGAAGTAGTCCTAAAAATCCACATCTAAAGCCAAAACCTAAGGCTTCTGATGTTTCTACTTCAAAGGTAAGAGAAGCATCATTTAATTTTAATTTTTCTAGGGCGTCTTTTAAATGATTATATTTATTTGGCTCAATTGGATATATTCCACTATAAACCATTGATTTAACTTTTTTATAACCTTCTAAAGGTGTTATAGCTCTATCACGTTTAGTTGTAATTGTATCACCAACACGTACTGATTCAACACTTTTTATAGCGCCAGCAACCCATCCTACATCTCCGGCCTTTAATTCAGGTAATAATTTTTCATTTGGAGTATTTACTCCTATTTCAGTTACTACGTATTCTTCATTATTGTTCATCATAATAATTGTATCACCAGTTTTAATAGAACCGGATTTAACACATATTGATGCAACTACTCCTTTATATTGATCAAAATAAGAATCAAAAATTAGAGCTTTAGTTCCTTCTTTTAAATCTTGCGGTGGCTGTATTCTTTCAATTATAGCGTCAAGTAATAAATTAACGTTTTCACCAGTTTTACCACTTACAGGTATAATTTCGTCTTCCTTAAAGCCAAGAACTTTTACTAATTCAGCTGTTACTTTGGGAACATCAGCATTTGGTAAATCAATTTTATTAATTACTGGGATAATTGTTAAATTATGATTTAAGGCTAGATATAAATTAGCAAGTGTTTGAGCTTCGATTCCTTGAGTTGCATCTACGACTAGAATTGCTCCATCACAAGCAGCTAAACTTCTTGAAACTTCATAGGAAAAATCGACATGTCCTGGGGTATCTATTAAATTAAATTCATATCCTTTATAGTTTAAATTTACAGTATTTAACTTAATTGTGATGCCTCTTTCTCTTTCAATATCCATTGAATCAAGCATTTGCTCTTTTAGTTCTCTTTTTGATACTGCTCCAGTAAGTTCTAAAATTCGATCGGCTAATGTACTTTTACCGTGATCAATATGAGCAATTATACAAAAATTACGGATGTTTTGCATTTTTTATCACATTCCTTTATATTCTATCTTTTAACATATTTTCATGCTGATAGATTTTATATTCTTCATCATTCATGTTATTTAAAATATCAGCAATTTCTTTATTAATTAAAGACTGTTCTTTATATTTTTTAGCATAAAGTAATTTACAATTTGGAATAATCTTATCATTATTGTAAATATCAATAATATTGTCTATTTCATTATTCACACCATTATAATCATTAACTAAGATTAATTTAACAGTTTTTTTATTTGTATGTCTTAAATACTTCATTAATAATAAATCAATTTTTAATAAATTATCATTTTCTTTGAAGTTGAAATCAATAAATAATAATTTTGTTTCTGATTCTAAAATTACATAACTTCTAACGTTGTTTAAATTATCATTAACAAAGGGTAAAAGTATATAATTTTCATTATCATTAATTATTTCGTTTGCTAAAGCACAAATAAATTTTTTACCTGTTTCATTTTTCCATAAATAATGGAATGAATAAGGATTTAGCAAGTTTATATTTTTCATAATTTTTTTACCTCCATATATACTTATTACCCATCTTGTGCCATTTTACTTTTTATTTTTTAAACTTTACACTAATTTTACATTTTTATTCAATTACTGCTTTGATACGTCTTACTCCAGCAGATGATGCTTCTTCTTTTACTATTTTAAATTTACCAATTTCATTTGTATGTTCAACATGTGGCCCCATACAAATTTCTTTAGAAACGACTTCTCCAGTTGTTTTATCACTTATTGTATAAACTGTTACAATATCAGGATATCTTTCGATAAACATTGCTTCAGCACCACTATTAACTGCATCTATTTTGTTTTCTTCAGTGATTGTTACAATTAAATCTCTTTGAATCCATTCATTTACTAGATTTTGGGTTTGCTCTAATTCTTCTTTAGTTAGCTTACGGTCAAATGAGAAGTCAAAACGCATTCTTTCATTTGTAATGTTTGAACCTTTTTGATGAACGTTTTCATTTAACACTTTTTTAAGGGCTGCATTTAACAGATGGGTGGCAGTATGGTATCTCGTTTCTATTTTAGAATCTCCTGCTAAGCCTCCTTTAAACATACCTTTAGAAGCAGTTCTTGATAATTCTTGATGAGCTTTAAATTTTTCTTTAAATCCTTCTATATCTACTTCTAAATTCTTTTCTTTTGCTAGTTCTTCTGTTAGTTCTATAGGAAAACCAAATGTATCATATAATTTGAACGCTAAATCTTTATCAATTGTTTTAATATTTTGAGTTTCTTTTTCAAATACTCTTAATCCTTTTTCTAATGTTTTACTAAATTTATATTTTTCTTTTGCTAGTTCAGTAATTATAAATTCTTTATTATTAGATAATTCATCATAATATTTAGCATATTTTTGAATAATCAAATTAGCAATTTGTTCTTCCCAGTTAGTACTGTTATCAATGCCTAGGTTTCTAGCACATCTTATAGCACGTCTAATTAATCTTCTTAATATATAGCCTCTATCGGTATTTGAAGGAACTATTTTAGCGTTATCTCCTAATATAAAGGTTGCTGTTCTAATATGATCAGCTATAATTCTAATATCTTTTTTATTTTCTTCATATTTTTTATTAGAAATTTGTTCAATTAACTTAATAACATCTATCCAAACTGATGATAAGTAATTGTCATTTACACCTTCTAGTATAGCTGCTACTCTTTCAACTCCCATACCTGTATCAACGTTCTTTTTAGGAAGTTCAGTAACGTTTCCATCTTCATCTTTAAAGTATTGCATGAATACGTTATTCCAAATTTCAACCCATCTATTATCATTTGGATCAAAAAAGTTTGGTATTTCATCGTTTGATCTAAAATAGAATATTTCAGTATCTGAACCACATGGTCCACTTTCTCCGGCAATCCAGAAATTATCTTCTACGCCTAAGTAGGCAATCTTTTTAGGATTAATGCCTAATTCAATCCATTTATTTGCGGATATAGTATCTTTAGGAATTTTATCATCCCCAGCAAATACGGTTACGGCTAATCTTTCGATATCAATATTTAATACCTTAGTTAGAAATTCAAAACTGTATTCAATTGATTCATTTTTAAAATAATCCCCTAAAGACCAGTTTCCTAACATTTCAAAGAATGTATGATGTGTTTCATCTCCAACAGAATCTAAATCATTAGTTCTAACGCATTTTTGATAATCAGTTAATCTTTTTCCATAAGGATGTTCTTTTCCCATTAAATAGGGAATTAATGGTTGCATTCCAGCAGTATTAAATAAAACACTTGCGTCATTTTCTGGTACTACTGGCGCTGATGGTATTTGTTTATGTCCTTTGCTTACAAAATAATTAATATATAGATCTTTTAAATTCATATTTTATGCACTCCTCTTAACTACGTTTATATTATCATATTTTCATCTTTTATAAAAGAAAATAAATTAATTAATGAACAAATATTTAGTAATTATTCCTAACTAATTATAATATTTCTATTTTATAACCCATGTTTATTATTATATTTCGTAAGGTTATATTAGTCAATAAAAACCGTACATTTGTTAAATGTTAGAACAAAAAAATAAATATTTATTTTATCTAAATATTTATTTATATTCTTTAAGGATTTCTTCTATTTCTTCTTTTGTTTTAAATCCAACAAAATGGGTAACCATCTTTTTGTTTTTGTATATTTCAACTGTAGGAATGCTCATTACACCGTGACTTTGTGCAAGTTCTCCATGAGTATCAACATCAACTTTAATTATTTTGTTTGGTAACTCTTCTAATTCCATACCAATCATTTTACAAGGTGAACACCAATTGGCAAAAAAGTCTACTATGGTTAATTCATCTGTTAAAACATCTTCTAATTTTTGATTACTTAAATATTCTATCATTTTATTCCTCCTTCTCATTACTATTATCATTATTTTGATTATTATTTATAACATCTTTTATATTTTTAATTCCTAATTTTCCATTATTACTTAATTTTTCAGCTGATTCTTTAGAAATTATTTCGTATTTTAATAATACTTCTAAACATTTTCTATTAGCTTCTTCTTTATCACTACTATTTTGATATTCTAGAGTTATATCATAAACATTTTTAATAGATAAATATGTTTTCTCTACTACATCAGATAAAAATGGCGTTTTAGAAACTATTTGATTGCCATATTTTGATTCTTGATATATTTTGGCTGTGTTTGCAAAAGTACTAAATAAGAAACAAATGAAGAATGCGATTAGAAATCCCTGAAATAAACCAAATATTAATCCTAATATCCTACCTATTAAACCTTCAGAAAATATTCCAAGTGTTAATTTACCAACTAATCCAGTTATTTTAGAAATAATTTTAAAGATAAAGCTTAATATTGATAATGTGATAAGAAAACTGATACCTTCATAAATTAAAATATTATAAACACTTATACCACTATAAAAACCACTTATTTTAAAAAATGGAAAATGTTCATATAAGAATACTGATATTGGATTTTTTAAATAAAACGCTAGGATAATTACTACTATTGTTCCAATAAAATTAATTAATGAACCAATAAAGCCTCTTTTATAACCATATAGGGCACCTAAAATAATAATTATTAATATTAAATAGTCTAATATATTCATTTTTTACACTCCTAGTTTAATTATATTATAATTACTTAAAAAAATAAAGAAATAATTAAAAAGTTATGGTATTATGAAGTTGGTGATGTTTATGACAATTGTATTTACAGTAAGTGATAATGTAAAAAATAGAATGATCAGTTTTTATGCGGATAAAAGAAGACAAAAAACTCCTCCTTATGCTATATTTCAAGCTGATGATGCGGATACAAATATAACTCTTTATAATTCGGGAAAAGTTGTTTTTCAAGGCAATAGTGCTGATATCGAAGCTCAAATTTGGAAAGATTTAGAGATGAGTTTAAATAAGCGTAATATTGATAGTGAACTTAAAAAGAATGAAGACAAGAAGAAAGATAAAGTTAAAGAAGAGACGGATTTAAGATTTAAAGATGTTGCTACTATTGGTTCAGATGAGGTTGGAACAGGTGATTATTTTGGACCAATTGTTGTTACAGCCTCATATGTAAGCAAAGAAAACATTAAGGAATTAATGAATTTAGGTGTTAAAGATAGTAAGAAAATTACTGATGATATTATTCTTAAGATTGGACCTAAATTAATTAAAACTATTCCCCACTCTACTTATATTTTAGACAATCAAACTTACAATAAGTATCCTACTAATATGAATAAGATTAAAGCAATATTACATAATAAGGTTCTTGTTAATGTGGTTAAGAATAATTATAATGATGTTAAGTATGTAGTTGTTGATCAATTTTGTTTTCCTAAAAATTATTTTGAGTACATTAAGGATGCTAAAGAAGTTTATAAAAATATTACTTTTACAACTAAAGCGGAAGATAAATGCTATGCAGTTGCTGTTTCTTCAATAATTTGTAGATATGTATTTTTAATGGAAATGAAAAAGATTGAAGAAAAATATCAAATATTTATAAAAAAAGGTGCTGGTCCAGAAGTTGATAAACAAGCTGCTATGATAGCAAAAAAATATGGAGTGGATGAACTTAGCAAGATTGCTAAATTAAATTTCAAAAATACAGAAAAAGTGAAAAATATATTAGAAAATGAATAAAAAGTTATTGTCTTCTTTACAATAACTTTTTTAAATATGTTTATCAGAAATTTTAGACTCTAAATTTAATGTACATATATAGTTTATTAGATTTTGATTTAAATCATGGCTATATCCTTTTGTCAAGGCATACATAGCAGCTTGAATTTCTACTTGTGAATAATTTTTTAGTATATCAAAATCTTCATCATGAATATTTGCTAGACTACTTATATTCCCTTGAAGTAACTCTTGTACTAGTTTATTTGTTAAATTAATATCACTATTTTGAGCAATTATTTTTATTACTTTTTGTAAATAATATGGAAGTTTTTCTATGGATGAATTATTAAATGGATCATTTGGAATATTTTCTTTGTTACTTACATTATTATATTTTTTTCTTAAAATAGTATGCAATGCATAACTATAAATATCTTGATTATTATTTGGAATGTAATCTTTAGTTAGATTTTTAAATTCTTTTAATATTTCTTCATGACTATATTTTAATAATCTATTACGATAGTTTTGATTACCATTAGTAATATGACATGCATCATTTTTAGTAATTAAAGCTTTTAATGCAACTTTAGCATGATTAAAACCATATTTATTATATGTGGCAATAATTGATACCATAAATAATTCATGAAGATTATCATTTTTAACTATCTTATTTGGCATAAAACTACGAACATAATTTTCAATATTTCCATTTGCTATATTTATAACTTCTTTTGGTGATAGATTTTTAGCAAAATTAGATCTAAAATTATTATCTCTTGTAATAGCATTTAAGTTACCATTTACATATATTTTTAAACAATTTAGAGTATTATCAACACCATTGTATTTTTTTATAGCATATCTAATGTACTGATCTAATAATTCTTTTTTATTTTTATTATTTGGCACTGGTTCATTTTCAAGGTTTCGAATTATAGTATCGTAATATTTAGATAATCTTTGAAATGATTCTTTATTTTGACAAATAAGTATATGATTATAAAAATCTTTCATATTTGTGTATTCATTTAAAGACATATTTATTAATCTAAATACTTCATAAAAATTTGCTAGAGCTTCCCCATCATAATTAAAATGTTTTTTGTTTATAAGAAATTCTTCATCATAAATAAAATCTTCTAATTTAGTTTGATTTATAAAGACATCATTAAAATACTTTTGAGAAAATCTTTTAAAATCATTATAACTTACATTATCGTAATTAGTTGTTTTCTTAAAATATTTAGTTATAAGATAAGCGAGTGTGGAGTTATAACTTAATTGTTTATCACTTGCAATTCCAACTACTCCTGATTTCATCAAAAATGGATTTGTTTTGCGTGCTTTACTAGATAGATATGGATCATTATTGATAAAATTAATAACTTTATTTGCTTCATCTGGATTAACCATTCTTAAAACTACTGAATCTGATCTAACGACATCTGATACTTTCGAATATGTTGCAAAATTATTTTGATTAATATAATCAAATATACTAATTACACAAGATTCCATATCTTCCTTAGAAAATGTTACATATATTTTTATATGGTCTTCAGTATTTCTTCCGTCTGATGTATGAAATTGAAGGAAACCTTTTTGCATATCACTTTCAAAAACATCTAAGTTAGTATTTCGAAAATGATTTATCCAATAAGGAAACATATATTTAATACTTTTATTTTGCTTTTCTTCATCACTTATTCCATAAGTTGCTAACCCATGATAAATAGTATCTCTTACAATTGGTAAATTTGGATTTTGTTTATATATTCTTGCATAATATTTTAAAAATTCTTCAATTTCTACTGGATTATTCATGAGATTCACCATTATTTATATTATTATTTTGATTGTTATTGTCATCGATATCAATATCTGCAGGATATTCTCCATTTAATTTAATTACGATATTAATTTTTTTGTCATCTAATTTAATTTCTTGTGTTTCCATTTTTACCATCCTTTTTATACTATAACACTACTTATGAATGTTTTTAAAATATTATATTTATCTTTATCAGTAGATTTTAAATCTAAATCTGCTTTTGCTAAATTTATAAGTATTTCTTTTAGTTCTTGATTACTATATTTACTTGTACGTCCTTTTGCTTTAACAAAGGGATAATCACTATTTACGTTAAATAATTTCATTAAATAATCTGGCGATTTATTTGTTATCTTACAGGCATAAATATACCTATATTGCATTGCGAGTAGGGCAACAAATGGAATTACTTCTTTTCTAGCTTCAATAAATTCATTAAGTAATGGAGAAATCTCTTTTGTTTTCTTTTCAACTATAGCATCACATAATTCGAAACTATCATCATTTGGAATAAATGAACCATAAGTGTTAATTGTATCTATTGTGATATTATTTGAAATTATACTTAATTTGTTTATTTCACTTATAACTAAATCTAAATCATTTTGATTTTTATCTAATAAATAATTTATATCATTATAACCTATTTTAATTTTCTTCTCTTTGCAGTAATTATTTATTTTATTTATTATTTCATTTGGCTTTAGTCCTTTTATTTCAACAATATTGATTTTATCTTTTATATCTTTATATATTTTATTTCGTTTATCATAGTTATTGCATATCAATACTAGTTTGACATCTTTATTGGGATTTTCTAAATAATTTATTAATTTACGGGCTTCTTCATTTAGTTTAAAATTCTTAACAATTACACATTTTGAAGTATCAATTAAAGAATAATAGGAACATTCTAGGATAACATCATCTATTTTTAAATCATCGTAATTTAAATTAATAATGTTATCTTCTTTGGAAACTATTTTATTTATTTCTTCTTCTAATAGGTAATTAGAATATATGTTTAAAATATAGTTTTTCATTCAACAATTCCTATTTTATTAAATGGAAAAATTACTAAATTAGTTTTACCTTTAATATTTTTGATATTTACTGGTCCTATTACACGGCTGTCTTTAGATACTTCCCTATTATCCCCCATTACAAAGTATTCATTATCTTTTAGTATAACATTTTCAAAATTTTCAGTTTCGCTTTTAGAATAATTATCTTCAACTACTTTACCATTAATATATAATTTATTATCACTATACATAACTGATTCACCAGGAAGTCCGATTACTCTTTTTATAATGTATTTTCCGTTTGATTCAACAACAACTATATCAAAACGATTAATTCCTTTTTGTAAGCCAATTTTATTTAATATCATAAATTCTTTGTCTTGTAAGGTTGGATACATGCTACTGCCATTTACTCTAATTGGTGAATAAAAAAATATTCTAATTATGATAATTATTAAAAGTAATATAGTAAATAATAAGTTTTCTTTAAGCCATTTTTTTATTTGTTCCATGCTAATAATCAACTACTTTCTTGTACTACTAAATTATATCAAATATAAAAAGTTTAATAAACTCTGATTATAGATATTTATTAAACTTTTTGATTTCTTCGTTATTTGTTAAGTCTGTTTCATTTAAATCTTTAAACAATGCTTTTTGAGCTCGATCTAATTTTTTAGGAATAACAACTTTGATTTTAATAATCATATCTCCGATTTTACCGGTACGTTCTTCAGTTATTCCTTTTCCACGAAGCTTTAATTCTTCACCATTTTGAATTCCAGCATCAATTTCAATTTTAGTTTTACCATTTATGGTTGGAATTTCTTTTATGCAGCCAAGAACAGCTTCTGTAATTGTAAGAGGAACTTCTAAAATAATATTTCGTCCATCTCTAACAAATAATGGATGTTCTTTAACTGCAAATTCAATATATATATCGCCATTTGGTCCACCATTAGTTCCTGCTGAACCTTTTCCAGCCATACGCATTTGATCTCCTGCTCTAACACCTGATGGAACTCTTAATGTGATTGTTTTTTCACCTTTACATCTTCCTGTACCACGACATGTTGAACATGTTTTTGCAAATTCTTCTCCGGTTCCATGACAGTTTGGACATACTGTTTGAACTGTAGTTACACCGAACAATGTTCTTTGTTGTGAAAGAATACGACCTTTACCATTACATTTAGAACATGTATGGGAATTTAAACCACCTTTACCATTACAATCAGAACACATAGTATTTAAATTTATTTTAAATGATTTTTCACAGCCAAATACTGCTTCATCAAATGTTAAGTTAATTCTTACTAGTGAATCTTCACCTTTAGTTGCTCCTGCTTTTCTTGATTTGGATGAACTTCCACCAAAGAATGAACTAATAATGTCTTCTAAATCATCTTGACCAAAACCAAATCCAGAAAAATCTCCAAATCCGCCTTGAAATCCACCAAAGCCACCAAATCCTCCGGCACCACCTTGACCAGCATTATTTACAGCATCAGCTCCATATTGATCATATATTTTTCGCTTATTTTCATCAGATAGAACACTATAGGCTTCAGATATTTCTTTAAATTTTTCAGCAGCACCAGGTTCTTTATTTACATCTGGATGGTATTGTTTAGCCATTTTTCTAAATGCACTTTTAATTTCTGCATCGGTAGCGGTTTTAGATACACCTAATGTTTCATAATAATCCTTTTTAGCCATTTTATTACCTCTTTCTTAATATTTTTTGATACTCTTTAACTGTTTCATCAAAGAAATTTATTGCATCTATTAATACATCAGGTTTAGTAATATCTATTCCTGCGTATTTTAATTCTTCACTTGGATAATTTGAACCACCACTCTTTAAAAACTTTTTATAATTTTCTAAAGCATTTGGAACTTTATTAAAAATGCCATTAGCAATTTTACATGCACATGCAAGACCAATAACATATTTATAAACATAGAAATCATAATAGAAATGTGGAATTCTTTCCCATTCATACATTATTTCTTTATCAACTATGACGTTTTTGCCAAAATAGATTTTATTTAAATCATAATATTTTTGGCATAATAATTCATATGTTAGTGCTTCACCATTACTTCTTAAATTATGCATATTCATTTCAAATTCAGCAAACATAGTTTGACGATAAATTGTAGATTTAAATAGTTCCATGATTTGATTTAATATATATAATTTTTCATTATCATTTTTAGAATTATTAAGTAGATAAAGTCTTAATAACATTTCATTAACGGTTGATGCTACTTCAGCAACAAAGATTTTATAACTTGAATTATTATATGTGTTGTTATGGCAAGATAGGTAAGTATGAACAGAATGCCCTAATTCATGAGCAAGAGTTGATACGTCGTCTAATTTTCCTTCAAAGTTAAGAAGAACATAAGGATATGTATCATAAAAACCACTTGAATATGCTCCACTTCTTTTTCCAACACTATTATATACATCAATCCATTTTTCATCAAAAGCTTTTTGCAAAATATTTAAATAATCATCTCCTAATGGTTTTAATGCTTTAAATACTAAATCTTTTGCTTCTTCAAATGTAAACTCACGATTGTAATCTTGCTTTAAATCAACATATATATCATATAAATGAATTTTATCTAATCCTAAACATTCTTTCTTTAAATTATAATAATTATAAAGAGGTTCTAAATTGCTTTTTACTGTGTTAATTACATTTATATAAACATCTTTACTAATTGCATCATCAAATAAGGATGCTTCTAGTGAAGATGAAAAATTTCTTATTTTAGCTAAATTTATTAATACATCAACATTACCAGCAAATGTACTTGCTAATGTGTTTTTAAATTCAGCATATCTTTTGTATAATAATTTAAATCCTTTTTTACGAACATTTCTTGATGGAGATCTTGCAATTTTACTCCAATTACTTTCAGTAAATTCAATTATTTTTCCATTTTCATCTTTTATATTACCAAATTTTAAATCACTATCAGTTAAAGATTCAAATGTCTCAGCATTTTTACCTAATACATCTGATAGAGTACCTAATATTTTTTCTTCTTTATCTGTTAATGTGTGTTCCTTATAACGATAAAAATCTTCTAAATTATGTTCATAATCTTTTAACTTACTATTTTCTTCAATAAATTTTTTAACATAATTAAATTCTTTCTTCATCATTTCTGGTGCTACAAAAGATGTATCTTCAGTATATTTTGTTAATATTTTTTGAATTTTTTGATAATATTCTTGATATTTTGGATTCGTTGTATCTTCATCATGTTTTAAATTTGCATAATAATATAATTTATATAGTTTTCTTTCTATTTTTTCACTTGTTTTAAAATAATTATAAAGTGAATCAGAACTATCTAATATATGGCCTTTAAACTTAATAATTTCACTTACTAAATCTTTGCTTTTATCTAATTCTTTTAAAAACTCTTTGTCATTTTTAAATATTGCAGTTAAATCCCATTTATATTTATCATCTATATCATTTCTTGTTTTTTGTTTTATCATAAATTACCCTTTTATTTATATTTTTTAATCATAATTAGTTAAAAGTTCTAGCAATAACTAGAACTTTTTGCTTTACTAATTAGTCTTTGTTTACAAATTCGGCTTCTTCAGCACCATCATTTTTATCTGATGAATCATTGTTTTTATTTGCTTCAGCTGTTTTAGCGGCTTCTTCATAAACTTTAGTTGCTAATGCCATTGCTTTGTCATTTAATGCTTTTGTTTTATCTTTTATTGCGTCAATATCTGTTCCTTCTAAAGCTTTCTTTAAGTCAGCAATTAAATCTTCAGTTTCTTTCTTTTCTGTATCAGTTAATTTTTCGCCTAAATCTTTAACTGCTTTTTCACAAGCAAATATTGTTTGATCAGCTTCATTACGAGTATCGGCTTCTACTTTACGTTTTTCATCGGCTTCTTTATTGGCTTCTGCTTCTTTCATCATTTTATCGATTTCTTCATCAGTTAAATTTGTATTTGATGTAATAGTTATTGATTGTTCTTTATTAGTTCCTAAATCTTTTGCTTTTACGTTAACTATTCCGTTAGCATCAATATCAAATGTTACTTCAATTTGAGGAACTCCTCTTGGTGCTGGTGGAATATTTAATAATTGGAATCTTCCAAGTGTTTTATTATCAGCAGCCATTGGTCTTTCACCTTGTAATACATGAATATCTACGGCTGGTTGATTATCTTGAGCTGTTGAAAATACTTGTGATTTACTTGTTGGAATTGTTGTATTTCTTGGAATTAATACAGTCATTACATCACCTAATGTTTCGATACCAAGTGATAATGGTGTAACGTCTAATAATACTAAGTCATTAACTTCTCCGGTTAGAACTCCACCTTGAATAGCAGCACCCATAGCAACTACTTCATCTGGGTTAACACTCTTATTTGGTTCTTTTCCTAATTCTTTTTTAACTAATTCTTGAATGTAAGGAATACGAGTTGATCCACCAACAAGGATTACTTCATCAATATCTGATGCTTTAAGATTTGCATCTTTTAAAGCTTTACGAACTGGTTCTAATGTTGAATCAAATAAGTCACGACATAAGTCTTCAAATTTTGCTTTTGTTAAGTTAATATCCATATGAACAGGGCCACTTTCAGTTTGAGTAATAAATGGTAAGTTGATATTTGTTGTAGACATACCACTTAAGTCTTTCTTGGCCTTTTCAGCAGCATCTTTAATTCTTTGCATTGCCATTTTATCTTTAGATAGGTCAATTCCGTTTTCTTTCTTGAATTCAGATACTAGATAATCCATAATGCATTTATCAAAGTCATCTCCACCTAAATGGTTATTACCACTTGTTGATTTAACTTCAAATACTCCATCACCTAATTCAAGGATTGATACATCAAATGTACCACCACCTAAATCGTAAACTAATACAGTTTCTTGTTTGTCTTGTTTATCAAGACCGTATGCTAAACTTGCAGCAGTTGGTTCATTGATAATTCTTTCTACTTCTAAGCCTGCTATTTTACCAGCATTTTTAGTTGCTTGTCTTTGTGCATCGTTAAAGTATGCTGGAACTGTTATAACAGCTTTAGTTACTTTTTCTCCTAAATATGCTTCAGCATCAGCTTTTAATTTCATTAAGATTTTAGCACTAATTTCTTCTGGAGTATATTTTTTACCATCCATTTCTACTTTGTAATCAGTTCCCATATGTCTTTTAATTGAACTAATTGTATTTTCGGGATTTGTTACAGCTTGTCTTTTAGCAGTAACACCAACTAAGATTTCTCCTTTTTTACTAGCAACTACTGATGGAGTTGTTCTGTCGCCTTCAGGGTTAACAATAACTTTTGGTTCTCCACCTTCTAAAACAGCTACACAACTGTTTGTTGTTCCTAAATCTATACCTATAATTTTACTCATAATTAATCATTTCCTTTCTTATATTATCTTCTGTGAGCAGAATTAATTTTTTCATTTTTTATTTTATTTTTTAAATCATAATCATATTGTAAATCATCTGATTTTGCTATTTCTTCAAAAATTGCATCATCTAATTCATAAACTTTTCTAATATTTGTTTGTTCTTTTGGGTTTAACTTAGAGAATGCTTTTGAAAATTCTTTATATATGTGGTTATATTCCATATCATTTTCATCTAAAGACCTCAATCTAACCATTAATTCTAAGCAATTCGCATAGTCTTCACTATAATCAATTGAATCATCATTTAAAATTTTATTAATTTCATCTTCAATGTTCATTGCAATACTCCTTTATATTTATTCATTAACTTTAACCATTGCCGGACGAATTACTTTATCTTTATAGATGTATCCTTTTTGCAATACTTCTAATATTACGTTTGAAGGTTTATTTTCATCTTTTTCAGTTAAAACGGCTTGATGATAATTTGGATCAAATTCAATTCCTGATGCTTCAATTTCTTTAACACCTAAATCAGTAAGTAACTTAATCAAATTAGTATAAATCATTTTAAATCCTTCAAGATATTTTTTAACTTCATCGCTTGCTTCATCTGAAATTTCTGCTTTTAATGCTCTTTCGAAATTATCAATGGTTGGCAATAAATCTTCAATTAATTCTTCATTTGAATATTTGTAAATATTTGCTATTTCATCTTCTTTTCTTCTTTTAAAGTTCATCATTTCAGCTTGAATTCTCATTGATTTTGCTTGCTCTTCAGATAATTTTGTTTTTAATTCTTCAATTTCTTTTTGTAGTTCATTATGTTTATTTTCGTGTTTAATATTTTTTTCTTTTGAATCTTCTTCAACTACATTTTTCTTTTTATGTTCTTTTTCCACTTTGTTTCACCTTTCTAAGTAACTTTTTAAGTAGTTAAGAAGTGTAACTACTTTATCGTATTCCATTCTTTTTGGCCCTATTATTGCAATAGTTCCTTCTTCTCCAGCAATATTGTAACCTGTTTTAATAACTGTTACATTTGGATCAAATTCATTTTCTTCACCAATGTATATATTAATTCCTTCATCATCTGTTTCAATCTTCTTTACTAATTCAATATTTTCAAGTTTACTAATCATTCCCTTTATCTTATCTGGTTCGTCATATTCTGGTTGCTTTAAAATATTAGTTTTGCCTTGAAATAGAATATCAGAATTTTTTACGGTAAAATCTTCAAAAGCTTCTTTAAATAATCTCATAATTGCTTCATGTTCTTTTATTTTTTTGGCAATTACCGGTTTTATTTCAAACTCTAATTTATCATTAATGTTTGATAACTTGGTGCCAAATAATTCTTTATTAATTAGTTCACTTGTCTTAACTAATTCATTTATACTTATATTGTTTGGGATAATGAATTGTTTATTTTCAACATGACCTGAAGATGTAACAACTACGGCTACTATTTTATTTGTATCTAATGGGATAATACTTATTTGTTTTAAAGTATTATTTTCACTTTCTTTGCCTAAAATTACAGTTGTATAGTTAGTAATATCACTAATGATTTCCATACATTTTACGATACAATCACTGACTGGTAAATTCTTATTATTTAAAATAGTTTGTAATTTTAATACTTCTTCTCCAGTTAATTCTTTTGGTTTCATTAAATTATCAACATAATATTTGTATCCTGCTTCTGAAGGAATACGTCCGCTAGATGTGTGAGTTTTTTCTAAATAACCTAAACTTTCTAAGAATGCCATATCATTACGAATTGTTGCACTAGAACATTTAAGCTTTTTTACTAAACTTTTTGATCCGACAGGTCTAATTGTATTGATATATGTTTCGACAATCAATTTTAAAAGTTCGTTCTGGCGATTATTCATTTAATCACTCCCTTTTATTAGCACTCATTTTTCCTGAATGCTAATATCATTATAATATTATGTTTAGCACTTGTCAATATATGAGTGCTAAATTTGTCAAAATTTTTTATTATTGTTTTTAAGCAAATTAAAAAATCCTTATTTAAAGGATCCTTCAAACGTTATAAACTATATCTTTTATTGAATTTTTCAATTTGAGACATTGATGATCTTTCAAAATCGTTATCAAACTTATTTTCTTGATTTATTATATTGTCATTTTTATAATCTTCTATATTGGCAATATGTTCAACATTTAAATTATTATCTTTGTAATAATCATATTCTCCTAATATTATAGGTTTCTTTTTTAACATAACTTGTTTAATGTTTACATGACTAATAATTCCGTTTTTAAATTTCAATGTCATTTCTAAAACTGTTGGCATGATCTGTAAAATATTTGATAAACTTGGAATCCATATTTCTAGCAACCCATTATTATAAATATCATTAATTTTAAATTTATGAGAATGACCATGCAATAAAATAGTAGATTTTGTTGATGCTATGTGAATATTATCTACATGATGATGTAACAAAATACTGTCATTTTTAATATTAATTATACTATTGCAATAACCAGGTATTATTATATCAGGACGATAATTGGCTGTTGCATACCGTAAATCAATATACGAACTATTTAACACTGATAAATCATGATTTCCTCCTACAGCAAAAGTTAAAATTGAGTCATCATGAGGATAATTTTCTAGAAAATATTTTATTTGTTCATAAGGCGATGTTATAATTTGCTTTCCTGGAGGAAATGCCCCATCAAGTAAATCGCCAGCACACATAATAATATGAATTCCATTTTGTACACAATATTCAAAAGCTTTTGCTATTAAATCTTGACGAAATGCTTTATTACAGTAATGAAAATCAGCTGTAGCAAGAATTTTTATTTTATCTTCATTTGTATCTGTAATTATTGTTGCTTCTAAATTTTTATTATTTGATTTTGATAATGATGATAATTCTGATGCAGGAATATATTTAGTTAAACCATTTGAATAATATTTTCTTTGACAAGCTATGCCTAAATTCTTAAGTTCTAATAACTTTGCTGTTAATTCGAAAAAAGTGATATTTAACTGTTTGCATATATCTACATTTGAAACATTTTTATTTATTAAATCAATCAATGCTTTGTAATTATTTAAATCATAAATTGTAAAAGTTGGAATTGAAGATATTTCTACTTTTTTAGTATCTTCTTTTATGTTTTCTTGAACAATATTTTTAGTTTCTTCTTTTTCTTTAACAATATCTTTTTCTGCTTCTAATAAAGTTCTAATTTTAGGAATTAATACTTTATAAAATTGATAATGGTGTTTATTTTTGCTCCATTCTTCTTTTGGACATGGATTATGTAAATCTTCTCCATATCTAATGGTTAATAATTCTTTTTCAGCAGGGCTTAAGTTTGCTATAAGATTATCTATAATTTCTTCAGTATATTCATTAAAATATTCATAAATTGTTTGCGGTTTTCTAGACATATAAATCATCCTTTTTGTTTATTTATATGTAATGTATCATAGCAAACATTTGTTATTAAGTCAATCAAAAAAGTCATATTATGCATAAGACTTTTTTTAACTATTTTTTATTTAATTTATTCATAATACTTTTAGTTTCTTCATCATCGATACGATTAAATAATAATTCATTATTTACTATTTTAATGTTACCTGTTAATTCTTTTTCTTGCCAGTTACTTTCTTTAGATATGTTTAACATATTAAGAATTTTTTCTGAGGTTTCACTTAAGAAAGGTCTAATTAAGTTAGCTATATTTACAATCATATATGTACAAGTATAAGTTATATCGTTAAATTCTGCGATATTTTCTTTTACTTTGATCCATGGAGTATTTTCATCATAATATTTGTTTCCTAAAGAAATGTAATCCATTACTTTTGATAACGCTGACTTTAATTCTCCTTTTTCAATTAGTTCTCCAACTTCTTTATAAGTTTTTAAAGTTGTTGCTTTTATTTTAGAATCTACTTTTCCTTCGGTAATTATACCTTCAAACTTTTTATTTATGAATGAGAAATTACGATTAATAAAGTTTCCTAACGTTCCAACTAAGAATTTATTATGAACAGTTATCATTTCTTCAATTGAACAACTAATGTCTTTAACTTCAGGACCATTAAAAATAAAGTAAAATCTTAATGTATCTTTATTAAATAATTCTAATAATTCGTTAACTGATATTAGATTTCCTTTACTTTTACTCATTTTTTCATTATTTAAATTAACATATGCTGATGAAATTATATAATCAGGTAATCTATAATTATCACCTATTGCTAGTTCAAGAGCTGGAAAAATTGTTGTATGGAAAGGAATGTTGTCTTTTCCGTGAACCATATAAACTCTCAAATTTTGATTATTATCCGATAATACTTCATCGGGATTTAATCCTCTTTCACGTAATACCTTATCGGCTGTACTTAAATAACCTAAAACAGCCTCAATCCATACATATATTCTTTTGTTTTCGTAGCCTTTAACTGGTACTTCAACACCCCAGTCAAGTTCTCTAGTTGTTGCTCTTTCTACTAAACCATCTATATATTTTTGAGTTTCACCAATAGCGTTTTTACGCCATTTATCTTTATTTTTATCTAATAGTTTTTGTAATTCTTCTTTAAATTCTGGTAATTTAAAATATAAATGTTTATTTATTTTAGTTGTTAATAAGCTACCACATGTTTTACAATGTTTATTTAATACTTGACTTGGATCTAATGATGCTAAACAATTATCACATTGATCACCAGTAGATTCTCCACCACAATTTGGACATATTCCAACAATTTCACGATCTGATACAAATTTATTACATGTATCACAGTAATCTTGTTCAATTTCTTTTCCATAAATATATCCATTATTAATCATTTTTAAAAAGGCATTTTGAACATATTTTTTATGATAATCTGTCATTGTTGCAGTATATAAATCGTAATTAAAGCCAATATTATTAAATGTTTTAACAAATTCTTCATGATAAAAAGTTGCTATGGCTTGTGGTGTAGTTCCTTCTTTTTTAGCTCTTTCAGTTATTGGAGTTCCATGACAATCAGAGCCTGATACATAAATAACATTATCTCCACACATTCGGTAGTACTTTGCTATAACATCTCCTGGCAAAAGGGCTGCTAAGTGTCCTACGTGTAAATAATAATTAGCATATGGCCATGCGCCACCTATTAAAATATCTCTTTTCATTTTCTCTAATCTCCTTTTAATAACTAAATATGTGAATTATAAGCATTGCTATAATTAAAATAAAAATTATAATGGCAGATATAATGTATATCCATCTTTGATACTTCTTCATAAAATCACAACTATATTCTATCAAATTGACTATAAAATGTAAAATGTTTATTATTTATAGAACTATTCAAATTCATATATTATCATTTCTTTAAATAACTTTTCACAACATTATTAGTGTATTTACTAAAGAAATAATTATGAATTGCTGTTTCAAATGATTTATAAGCTTTTTTATAATAGTATTCACTAGTTTTTGAATTTAATTCCAAATCTACCCATGCATTATAAGGAAAATAATCTTCTAATTTATGAATTTTATTATCATTATCAATTAAAGATATATCCTTAAAAATATCAAGCCATAAATACGAAAAATTACATTCTTGTTCTATTATTAGTCTATATTTTTCAATTATTTCTATTAAATTATGAAAAATACTTTCAAAAGCATAATTAATTTTAACTTTTTCTTCAATAAACAAAAACGCATCTTCTTTTAGTATTATACTTTGTCCTATTTGAACAAAAAAATCATATAAATTTTCTGTTTTTTGTTTAGTATAATAAAATATACCTTTTTCTTCTATAATATTTATTGACATATCCTTAAAATTACAAGGGATTATTACTTTACATTTGCCTGATATATTTCTTAATTCTTTATTAGTTATTATAAATAATAAATTAATAGATCTTGTATCCTCAGGAATTGCGAATGTTATATTTTCGTTTTCATTCATTAAGAAATGAAAATCTTTGTTTTCGGGATTAAAATATATTGGTTTATTTTTATCATAGTAATATAATTCTATAATATTTTTATTTAGCATTCCTTGTTCGAAATCAAATAATATATTAGGTATTATATTAAAATCGGGTTTACATATTAATTGATATATATCGAATAAACCTTTGTTACGATTATAATAATCGATAAAATGATTAATTTTAAAGTTTGAATCATCATTATCGTTTTTAACATTTTTTGTATTAATATCATACAATTTTTTTATGCCTAAAACCAATTTTAGGTAATCAAGTTGATTGACTTCATTATTTAACACAGATTCATAAAAAAAATATTCTTTTAAATTATTGAAATAATTTACTAGTCCATCTTCATAATCTAAAGATAATAACATTTCTAAATGGATGTGTATAATCCTTTCATTTCGGGTATTAGCGGCATAGTAGGGATTAGGAAACATGTCATTACTTTTAGTCATTGGCTTGTAATTAATTGCATATAGAATACTATCAACAATACTATCAGGATATGTTTTATTACTTTTAAATATTGGTGATTGCTTCATTTTAAGTATTTCTACTTTTGATTCAATAATTTGTCTATAAAATTTTGTTTCTTCTTTTGTTACAGGTCCATCCACGTAATAAACGGTAAATGATGAACAGTTTAGAGGAAAATACGTATATACATTAAATATTATTTGATACAAGTCTTCAAAGTCTTCTTTAATTAATTTATTTCTGCCATATTTATAGAATATATTATAATACATTTTGATTTTCATTAAATTATCTATTATTTCTTGCTGCATTTTTTTATCATTTATTTCGCTATTCGCAATTAGATCTAATTGTTCTTTTAATTTATCTATTAAATCTTTATTTTCATATATAAATTCATCTATAAGTATTTCCATATATGTTGTTTTATCTATGATTGATGTATTATCATTTAAAGTAATTGAAGGATTAAATAAATCTTTATAATCTTTTTCTACTTCGTCGTGTCTATTTTCTAATTCTTTTTTCGTACTTTTATCGATATTTTTTGGATAGTTTGCAATTGCACAAGCACAGTAATCAGTTATTTTTTGGTCGGCGATAACAAACATATTGTTTGTAATATTAATTTGATAATCTAGGGCTTTTAATATGTTTATTTTTCTTTTTCCTAAAACATATAATCCCATATGTTTAGTTAAATATTTTTTAGCTTTTCTTAGCTCACATAACGCAATGTATTTGTATTTTAGTGTATTATTTAATTCAGTTATTTTATGAGAATAATACACTAATTTTTTACTATCTATTATTGAATTAACAATATTACCAAAATGTTCATTATGCATAATATCTAGGGCTAATTCTTGATACATTTTTATTTCATTAAATAGTTCATTATCTAAGTTAATATAATTATCTTCATTTTCGTAAAATTTTAGATATTCTTCTTTAAGTTTATTAACATATTCTTGTTCTTCAGGAGTTAATTCTTCAAATGAAGGTATTTTAGAATAGGTATTATTAACTATATCTGTATTAAACATTTTTTTCTTTTTAAATAAATAACTCCAAAACATATATATTCCCCTTAAGTAAGTTATACTCTATCATAATCATTTAAAAAGCACAAGTTATAGTTATTCCTTATACAAGTTATATGAAAAATTATGTGCTTGATATATTTTTTCATTAAGTAAAAATTCCTGTTATATAAAAATCTAAGATATTTTTATCTTAGATTTAAGATTTTGGTTTCAGTATTCTTTATATTTAATTCAGCGATGATTTCTATTCTTGGTTCATCACCATGTGTCCATAATGCATCGAATATAGCTTTAAATTCGGAGCCTAACTTTAATGTAAAGTTTCTAACTATTCCTAAATTAGCTTCGTCTACTTGCAATAATCCCATCATTGTTGCATATCTTTGGGCTGTATTTAATGAATTAATATCTTTATCTGTATAATTTTCATTTATTACATCTTCTAAGGTTATTACTTGTTGTTTACAAAACTCAATAAATTCTCTTGTTATATCTTCACCTACTAATGCTCTTAACATTTCTGGGCTTCCAGTTGCATAAAGCATTTTAGAAGCCATTTCCCATTTTCTTGGATCAGCATTAGGTTTTTCTCCATCATACTTACTTCGTAATGTTTCACCATTTTTATAAGCTATATATGAATATATTGCTGGATGAATGTTATGTTCACTTGCCCATTTTAGCCAGCTTCTAGTTGTTGTTTTAATATATACATGAGCGAATCTATTAAATAATGGTTCTGCTAATTGGTTTGCTGCTAGAGAATCTTTCATATCATTTCCTGCAGCTACTATTCTAGCATTATCTGGTAATTTCCAAATACCATTTACCTCTCGATCTAAAACTATATTAAACGCTATACCTTGAATACTTGGTAAGGCATTTGTTATTTCATCAAAGAATAATATATGAAGTCTATTTGGTTCTTGGCCGCATTTAGCTTGTAATTTTTTAAGCCAAGTTGGTGGAACATCTATCATTTCACCAGTTTCTGAATAATAAACACTTTTACCATTTAAACTATCTGGAGTAGCATTTCTTAAATATATTATTTCACAAGTAGGATCTATTTCTTTAACTCTTGCTGATTTACCTTCAGATGATGGACCATGTAAAAATACTGCAACTCC
>CAKOQK010000015.1 GCA_934101225.1 uncultured Bacilli bacterium
CTACAAAATCTTTATTAATATCTCATTAATCAAATATAAATATTTAGGACTTATAAATACATAACCATCTTTAACAATTAGTTCTTTATTCTTAACTAAATTATTAATATCATATTTATCTTCTAATTTAACTCCATATTTATTCTCAAATTCTTTTAAATTAATTCCTTTCATCTTTCTTAATCCAAGCATAACTTCATCATACATTTTATCATCTAAACTTAACAAGCTTTCATTTAAATGATAATCACCACTCATATATCTACTTAAATTTCTAGTATTATCATACCTAAATCCATCCATATAACCTGATGCTCCGAGTCCAAACCCATAATACTCCTCATTATTCCAATAACTTAAATTGTGTCTTGATTCATACCCCTTTAAAGCAAAATTACTTATCTCATAATGATTATATTTATGCTTCTTTAAATAATTAATAATAGTAAAATACATTTTAGAATCTAATTCTTCATTTATAGGATTAATACCTTCATTATATATTTTAGTATGTTTTTCTATTTGTAATGAATAAGTACTTATATGATTTGGTTTTAATTTAACTAAAAGTAAAAGATCCTTTTTCAAAGTTTTAATATTTTCTTCAGGAATTCCATAAATTAAATCTAAATTAATATTATTTATTCCTTTATTTCTTATCATATTAATTTTATTTTGAATATCTTTAAACTCTACTTTTCTTTCCATAAAACCAAGATTATCTATATTAAAAGATTCAATACCAATACTTAGTCTATTAACTTTATTTTTAACTAATAAATCAATTAATTCTTCATTTATATCACAAGGATTACATTCAAAAGTATATTCATAATCTTCTTTTATTTTAACTGCACTTAATATACTAAATAATTTATCTAACTGCTTACTATTTAAACAAGATGGTGTTCCCCCACCAATATAAACTGTCTCCATCTCTTCATAATTATAGTATTCATCTATTTCTTTTTTTAATGCATCTAAATAATTATCTATCATTTTATCATTCTTAAACATTTTACAAAAATCACAATAAGAACAAATATGACTGCAAAAAGGAATATGGATATACATATGTTTCATTAATACTCACCTATATCATTATAAACAAAAATATAGCATTTTTAAAGTGCTACATTACTCTATTAATTCATTTAAAAATTTTTTACTCTTTAAATATAAACCAGTATATCTATCATAATAAGTATTAACAAAATAATTAATATTCTTTATTACATTATCACTTATTTTTAGTTCACTTATAGATTTAATATCTACTAAATAATACATTCTAAGCATTTTTAATGTTTTACTATCATAAATAATTTCATTAGTATAACAATTTTTACAAATATAACCACCTACATCAGGATCTATCGTAACTATATTACTTTTTTTACCACATTTACAGCATGTATTAAAATCAAATCCAACACCTAAATAATCTAAATATTTAAGTTCTAAAATATTTGTCATAACCATTGGATTTAACCCTTCATCTATTTTATATAAAGTAGTAATTAATAAATTATATATTTCTTCATCATTATTTTGTTTCATAACTTGAGTAGTTAAATCAATTAAAAAGGACATATAACTAATTAAGATTATGTCCTTTTTTATATTTTTAAATTCATTAATTATATCGGCACTTTTTAAAGTACTTAATTTATTATCATTATAATATAAATAGAAAGAACCATAAGTTAAATTAACTGTAAAACTTCTAAGAGGACTTTTAATATTTTTAGCTCCTTTAGCAATTGCACCTATCATTCCCTCTTTAGTTAAAATATTAACTATTTTACTTGTTTCACCATAATTAACATTACTTGCTATAATTCCTTCTACTTGTTTTAACATATAATTCTAACCTCTTTTATATTTCATATAATATTTAATTTCGCCAGTTTCTTTAAATTTTTCCCATGCTTCTTCTTTTGTCATATAAATTCCCTTTCTATTTATATATTGGGAATTTAAATTATCTTTTATTCACTCTTTGATTAACTTTTTCTTGAAATGTAAGTATTATTGAATTTCGATCTATTGGAATATCTTGTTCAAATAATTCGGCACAAATTGTTTTTATCATTTCAGAATCAAGTTCATTACCATTATAATTATAATTTAGATTTTCAATTGCTTCATTAATTGTTTCATAGCTATGAGATTCTAAATAATACTTACTTAAAAAATTATCAATTTTTAAGTAAACTTCACCACTAATTTGATGGCGTAAATTAGCTACTCTTATAAACATTTTAAATTTATTTATTGGCATATGAGTTAAACGATAAAAGTCTAGAATATTTATTTGATTATTTTCAATCATATAATATAAGTTTAAGCATAACTTTTTAAAATCCAATTCACGTTTTTGTAAAGTTTTTCGATATTCTTCAATTAAATTTAACACTTTTTCATTATTTTCTTCTTTGGCTTTTTTTAATATATTTCGAATATCACCATTGTCAATTCTATATCTCTTAAAAATATAATTTGGATAATGATCATTACTATTAAGATATGCATTTATTAAATTTGTTATTCTATCATAAGAAGATTCTTTAGTTGTTTCTTTATTTTCTGGTTTTTGATTTTTTTGTATTAAAATAAGTAGTTTTTCATATTTAGCCATTAATAATGTTTCACTATCCGGAAATTTTTCACAATATTCCTTAATACATGATTTAACATAATATTTATTATAGTTTTCATATATTGTTTTATAGTCTTCTTCTGTTGTAGCTTTTAATAAACTAAGAGCAACTGAATAATTTTTAGCTGTTCCATTGTTTTTTAATGGATAAAGCTTTTGACGTCTTTTTGAATAATAATTTTCTAATATATTAAGTTCTTCCTCAGTTGGTTTTGGTTCTATAACATTTCTTTTAAACATATTTAAATATGTAGAAATATTTCCAATTGTTACTCCATATTTTTTTGCCATTTCATCTCTAACGTTTTCCCCGTACTCTGTTTCTAATAAACGATAAAATGTTTCTTGTCCTATTTTAATTCTTTCTTCTATTGTATACTTTGCCATATTTTATATCTCCCTTTTCATTAAAAATCTTTAAAACCTAGCTCGCTTAGGTATCTTTCTTTATCACGCCAATTTTTAATTGTTTTAACATACAGTTCTAAATATACTTGTTTACCAAGTAATTCTTCCATATCACATCTAGCTAAAGAGCCAATTTGTTTAAGCATTGATCCTTGTGATCCAATAATTATCTTCTTTAAATTATTTCTCTCAACTATTATATCAACATACACTTCCATTAAAGAGCCCTTATCTTTTAAATGAGTAACAACGCATGTAACTGAGTGTGGTACTTCTTCTTCGGTTAAATTAAGAACCTTTTCTCTAACAAGTTCTCCAAGCATGAATTCAAGCGATGTATTAGTAATTGTTCCATCATCATAGTATTTAATTTCATCTGTTAAATACCCTTTAATTACTTTAATTAATCTTTCAACATTATCATCTTTTAAAGCACTAATAGGAACTATATCACTAAAATCATATAACTCTTTATAATCATTTATTGATTTTAATATTTGTTCATCACTTAATTTATCTATTTTATTTAAAACAAGAATAACTGGTGTTTCAATATTTTTAAAAGTCTGTGATATAAATTTATCTCCTCTTCCAATTGGTGCAGATGCATCTACAACAAATAAAATAGCATCTATATCTTCTAGGGATTCATAAGTTTGTTTATTTAAATATTTTCCTAATTTATCTTGAGGTTTATGAATTCCTGGAGTGTCTACAAAAATAATTTGTGTTTCTTTATCATTATAAACCCCTTGAATTGCGTTCCTAGTTGTTCCAGCAACATTAGAAACTATTGCTATATGTTTTTTTAATATTGTATTCATTAAGGTACTCTTACCCGTATTTGGTCTACCTATTATACTTACAAATCCACTTTTCATATTACCACATCCTTATTATTTTAATAAAAAAATTAAAGACTAGTCAATCAGACTAGTCTTTGTCTATGCCTATCGGCACCTGTCATAGTATATACCATAAATGGTATGATACTGTCTAAGCATTTCTGCTCCTGTATCTATATACTACTACATTATTATATTCTAGTCAAGATAATTTTATACTAAAAATATTTATAAAGTATATTCTTTAATAATATTGCTATCTATTTCTTTCATTTTTTCATTTGATATTCTTATCTCATTAATATAATCATATTCACTAAATGGTGGAATAATTGACATTTTACTAATAGTTTTCATATGTTCGATTAATGCATATGAAGTAATATTATCACGTTTACTGTAATATTTTAAAGAATTTTTTATTTTTTTCTTTTTTGCGTTATCACTTTCTTTTGAATAATTTAATCTAAGTTTTTCTATTTCGCTATCAAGAATTAAAACATTTCCCAAATCAACACTTTTTTTATGTTTTTTGGATGAAATAGGAATAACATGTAAGACAGGATTATATGCTGTGTCTCCTTTAGAAACAACGATTGCAAAATGATCTCCTGAAAATTCACTTCCTATATTTACTCCAAATCTAACTTTTATTACACTTCCTCTACTATATCTTCTAAAGTATAATGGTTTATTTTCTATCTCATATAGTAATGTATTGCTATTTTTTAAAATGGTATTTTCAAAATTAGTATACTTATCGCCTAAATTCATATCTGAAATTCTTACAAAATTCACATGAGCGTTGGTTAATTTTTTATGTTTTATTTCTGAAGATAATTCATTCATTTATAATCACATCCTAATAAATATTTTCGATTAAATTTCCCACTTTTATTATTCTTTCTTCTCTATTTATATCATATAAAAATATTTCACAATCATTTTCATAAAATTCCTTAATCATATTTTTATTAATATTTTTTAAATCATTTAAATTTTTAGAACTTGTCATAATATATAAACTATCAAAATCTTTTTTTCTATATCCATGACTAACCGCGTTTGCTATTGCAGCTTCCTCTGCATAAATTGTACTTCTAAAAATATCATTTTTAACAATAACGCCTGCAAATAACTTTCCATCATTCATCTTTGCTACAGCGCTATAAAAAACACTATCATGAGGAGCATAACAATTACTTAATAATCTTTCTAATTCTCTTATCATTAGTCCTCCAATTTAAACGGATAAGGGCAAATATCTGCTACTGTAAATTCTTTACACTTTCCTCTATTATTATAGCAAAAAACCTTAGCATCAGGCAAGAAATATTCATGTAGTAATTCCCTGCACATAAAACATGGCATACATATTCCTTTGCTTGATCCCATTACATGTATTTCTTTAAAATCTTTAACGGAAAATCCTTCACTAAATGCATTTGCAATAGCAACTTGTTCTGCACACATTCCACTTTTACCATCTTTATTTTCAATATTTACTCCTATTACTTCTTGATTATTTTGCATAACAATCACACATGCAACTTTATAATTAGAAATATTAGCATAAGCATTTTTCATAATTAGTTTTAAATTATCTTTCATAAACTCTCCAACACTAAAATAATTTTAGGAATAAAAATCATTAATCCAATAATAACTGCTGTTATAGCAAGTATTAAAACTGTTCCGGCAGCCGTATCTTTAACAACCTTAGCTCTTTCATTATAATCCTTAGTATACATATCAACTAAGTTTTCAATTGTCGTATTAATAACCTCAGCTGCTAAAACTAATCCTATTAATAAAACCAAAATAATCCATTCAATCATACTTATCTTAAGTAAAAAAGACATAATAACAACAAGTATTGCTACACTAACATGGATTTTCATATTAGGTTCATTACTAACAACATCATCTATTCCTTTAAATGCATAACCAAATGATTTTTTTAATCTCTTAATCGATAATACCTTTTTCATTTAATATTTCCTTCTGTAAATCAAACATTTCTTTTTCTTCTTTTTCTCCTAAAGTATGATCATAACCAAGTAGATGTAAAAGACCATGAATGCATAAAAATGATAATTCCCTCTTTTCACTATGACCATATTCTATAGCTTGTTCTTTCATTCTATCTATTGAAACATATATTTCTCCAAGCATATTAACTGGGCCTTGTAAAGCGCCATTATCATTAAACGCAAAAGAAATAACATCAGTTGGTCTATCAATACCTCTATATTTCTTATTTATCTTATGTATCTCTTCATTATTAATAAAAATTACTGAAAAATAAACATTCTTAAGTTTTAACTTATTACAAGCAAAATCAAATAAATCATTTAAATAATCATATTCTTTATAACCATATTCATCTATTATATCATAACTATTCATATTACCACTCCATACAAATTAAGTATTATTATCACTAATATAGCAATTATTAACACACATATTAAATTTAATAAAAAACTATTTTTTACTCTTTCACTAGTCTTTTTAAATATAAACTCACTTATTAAATAGAAAAGATATCCAACTACTCCACCAACCACATTTAAAATTATATCATCTACATCAAAGCTTCTACCTAAAAGTAACTGAATAGTCTCAACAGTTGAACTAACAATAAGTGTAATTAAAAAACTATAAGTTATATTTTTAGTCTTACAATAATAACTAGTATAATAACCAAATGGAATGAATAAAACTACATTTCCTATCACATTACGATAAAATAATTTAGATGTAACACTATATCTAAATATTTCTTTAAAAGGAATAAAATTATTACTATAAGAAGAAAAATCAGTCGCTGTTACCAAACTAAATAACATTATAACATAAGCTATAAAAACTAAATTAATTATCTCTTTATATATCTCTAACTTAGTACGATTTGCCAAGCTATAAGCAATCTTTAAACATATTGTAGTAATCATACATAATAATAAGATAGGCCATAAATCAACTATAATTTCAATTGCTGCTTTGGGTATCACTAGCATCACCTTTTTCATAGTACTGGTATTCATTAATAAGCTCATTACAAATAACAAATACTCTATAATCTATTGTACTATTATTTATCTCTTTTTTCAAAACTTTTTGACTACTAATTGTCCCAATATTATTAAATTTTTCTTTAATTTTATCATTTACTAGATTTTCTATCTCTTCATCACTTAAAATATGTTTTTTATATCTATATTCTTTTTCTTTATAAAACTTAATTTTTAATCCTAATATCTTTATCTCTCTTATATTTTCTTGACTAAAATATTTATATTTATTTTTAAAAAAAATTTTATCATTTATATTGATATTAAATCTAGACTTACCAGTATATTCTTTTTTATTTTCTTCTTTAGGTATTGATACCTCTACGTTATACCATACATTACCATATACATATCCTGTTGCTAAAGTATCTCCTTTAACTTCTTCATATAATTTAATTTCTCCACTAATTAAAACATCACCTTTTTTAACATATTCCCCACTTCTAACTAAATTAACTCCTTTAGTTGATATAATCTTAGTAATATAAGCATCTTTTTTAGCAACTATATTTCGGTATCCACTTTCTTTATTTATTTCTTTAATTTTTCTTTCTTCACATCTAATTATATATTTCATACCATCTTTAGTAATACTAATCCACTCTAATTTATCTTTATTATTATTTAAAATATTTTTTTGTATTTTATCTAATTCATTAAAACTATAAGCAAAAGAATATTTTTTAACATTATTATTATCTAATTCTTTATATATTAACTTACGAATACTAGATGATGAATGTATTACCTCTATATCTACAATATAACTAGTTATTATGTCAATTAATATAAAAGCAAGAATAAATATTATTATATAAAAAATATTATTTTTAATCATTTCTTTAAGTTTATTAATTCCAACATAACTGATTATTTTAATCTTTGAATAATAATTTAATCTTTTAATTTTTTTATAATCATCTAAATTTATTATACATGTTATCTTATTATTATCTATATAACTTATACTAGATAAATAAATCTTATTACTAATACACTTATTTATAAATCTATTAATACTACCAGTTACTTCTATTTTAATTTGTTTATTCATAGGTTACCCCTATAATATTTCCAGAAATAATTAATTCTTTTTCTTGCATATGTTTTATTAACATATTATTTCCCTTAATCTTTAAATTAAAATTATCAAATTTAATCATTATTAAATTATTATTAAAAGATAATATATCTTTATAATTATATAAATAAATATTATTTTTATATAAACATATATAATAATTATTATTTCTTAAGGCATTATTAATTATCTCTAGCATATGCATCACCATTTAATTATATGTTTTAAAAAAAAGAAAACTACTGAAATTCAGTAGTTAATTTTAAGGAATATATGTTATTCTAGCATAGCCATTTCCTTCTTTAGCACAATTAGATGTTGGTGTTTCATTATGACATGTAGTAGCAATTGTTCTAGTAGATGATTCATTTGATTCTTCACAACCAAAACAATACATAACTTTATCAGTTAAATTATTATTAGCAATGTATGATGACCCTCCAGAACCACCACCACCATAATAAACAGTTCCACCACCGTATAAACCGGATCCACCACCAGAACCCCAATAAGATGATGATGAACCACCTTGACCAAATGAACCACTATATTTACCAGTTCCTGAGGTTCCTCCAGATGATTGTGTACCACCTGTATTTTTATAAGTATTCCCAACAGGGCTATTTGCTACACCAGTAAACCCACCACCGGATCCACCTATACCATAGCTAGACGTTGAAGTCATAGCACCACCGCCACCACCAGCGGCAACAATAAGTAAATTGGTAAGTTTATCAGAGAATGTTGATAATAAACCTGATTCTGTAGCTATATGAGTAGCACCACCACCGCTGCCAGCATTTCTGTTTGATGAACACTTTCCGGTACCACCACCATTAAAGCCACCAGAAATTAAAGATGAATCAGTACAACTTATATAATTACCTTTTCCGGCAATAGTTATATATATAATATCATCTTTATTTAAATTAATATTTCCAACACTATATCCTCCATATCCGCCTAAATATAAATCATTTCCACCACCTTGTGCACCCCATGTTTCTAATTTATATATTCCAGTTTTAGGTGCTTTAAATTCGTAATATGGTTCAGCATTTTCAGTTGTGGGATCAACATAAGCAAGTTCATATATATTCTTTTCTTTATATTTAACTTTAATTACTAGACTATCGCTTGTTGGTGTAACATTTGTTCCATCAATTGTAGCAGTTCCTTTTTCAATTTCATATTTATCAAATTCATAAACTGGATTAGATTCCACAGGAATATTTATTTTATTACCTTTTTTTGTTTCAATAGTCGTAACAGTTTGATATTCCTCATTTACAACGGTAATAGTTGAATATTCAACATCTTCTTCGATAGTTTGAATGGTTATTCTAGCATAACCATTTCCTTGTTTAGCATAATTAGAAACGGCATCACTACTATAATTACTGGTTGATATTGTTTTAGTGGATGCTTCAGAGGACTCAGTACAATTATAACAATACATGATTTTATTACCATCATCAATTAAGTGATTACTTCCTATGAAAGAAGAACCGCCGCCGCCACCACCATTACGGTTTGAACCGCCGGCACCGCCATAATAGCCACCGCCACCGGCTCCAGCACCTTGTTTATTACTTGAATTGTATCCAGCATCTCCACCATATCCGAAAGTACCATTTTTTCCAGCAACAGCACTTGAATTTATAACGCCACCGAAAGTTTGAGTTCCACCTGTTCCATTGTGTTTATTAGATGCATTATAATATCCACCATCTACACCAATAATTCCACCACCAGAACCGCCTTTATTGTTAGCACTATAGTTACCACCGCCGCCACCACCAGCAGCAACAAGTATTAATTTAGATTTATCTTGTGTTTCATTTAATAATGAGTCTTCGAATGAAAAATGAGTAGCACCACCACCAGTACCACCAGCGTAGTAAGAACTTCCACCACCGTTGTAACCACCTGATGTTGGAGTAACTGATGATGTTGCTTTAGATCCTTGACCCCCAACATATACATCTATTGCTTGTCCTTTTTTTAGCATGATATTTCCTGTAGCATATGCTCCGTAACCTCCAGTTGCTGTGCTAGATCCACCACTTGCACCCCACGCTTCTAGTTTATAAATTCCTGTATATGGTGCAAAAAAGGATATAGACCAAGTATGATCATCGCTATAATCAAAATTCAAAGTTGTATAATAATTAGAAGAAACTGATACCTCATCTGATGAAACAGTTATTTTTTGACTACCTATTTTTATTGAAGCAGTACCTGTATTTACTTTCCAACTAGAAAAAAGTTGGTTATTTGCATATCCCGGATTTGATAAATCAAATTCAACATTCTTCTCAACATTTATTGTAAGATTATTTATATTGTGTTCTGCATCAGTAATTGTTAACTTAGCAAGTTCTGAAGGTTTTTCAACAGTAATATATGCAGATAATTGTTTTCCCATATCGCTTGATTGACTTTCATATGTTTTATTAGGAAATGCAAGTGTTAATGTATATTTATGTGTTACACCTTTTATTAAAGCATCCGTTTGCTCAAATGTTCCATAGCCTAAATTAATCTTACTAGCACCTCTATTTAATGTATTAGGCAAGATATAAGCAAGTGTGCCATTATTATTTACATTTACACCTTCTAATTTATAAGTTATAGCACCACTACTAAATGTGTTTTTTTCTACTACTAATTTTAATGCATAATTCATTACATCAGATGCATCAATTTCGGTATTATTTTTTGCAGTTACACTAAATTCTTTAATGGCCGTCCAACCTGGCAGCACATCTTTTGCATTTATTTGATTTTCTCCATTTTCATAAACAATTGCAACTATTCCACTATTAAATACAATGGTTGATGATGTTTCGGTATTATTAATATTTGGAGCCATATAAGCAAGAGCAGCACCAATAATTAAAATTAATAATAGTCCAATTACTATCATTATAATTAGTATTCTTTTTTTCTTATTTAGGTCTAATTCTTTCACAATAAATTACCTACCTTATCTTATTTAATTTTACATTAAAAAAGGTATTATGTAAATAACATAAAACCATATTTTTTTAATCAAATAAACTTAACTGTGAAGACTGTGGCATATTTTCTAAAACATCAATTGTTTTTAATTTTTCAACGATAGTTCCTGATACTTTTGCTCTTGATTGAAAATCTTCAATACTTACAAACTTACCCTTATCTCTTTCATTAACGATATTTTTAGCAACAGTTTCACCAAGTCCATCTACTGATAAGAAAGATGGAATTATTGTATGTTCGTCAGCTACTTGCCATACTTTCCAATCACTTTTATATAAATCTATTTTAGCAAATTTAATTCCTCTTGCTGATGCTTCTAAACATACTTTTAAGCATTCAAGAAGTCCTAATTCTTTACTAGTTGCATTAAATCCTTTATTTTGAATTTCTTCTACTTTTGCTTTTATAGCATCATATCCTTTCATCATCGTTTCAACATCAAAATCAGTCGCTTTACAAGATAGCCAAGATGAATAGAAATACACTGGTTTATGAACTTTAATCCAAGCAATTCTAAAGGCACTTACAACATAAGCAGCAGCATGAGCTTTAGGGAACATATATTTAATCTTATTACATGAATCAATAAACCAATCAGGAATATTTGCATCTTGCATTATCTTTTTATAAGATTCCCACGTATCTTTTTCTTTTGGTTTACTTGCTTTACCTTTACGTACAAATTCCATTATTTTAAAGGCTTTAATAGGTTCTACTCCATGATACATTAAATAAATCATAATATCATCACGACAACCAATTACTTCACTAAATGGAACAACATTATTAATAATTAAATCTCTCGCATTACCAAGCCATACATCAGTTCCATGAGAAAGTCCGGCAATTTTAACTAGTTCAGCAAAAGTCTTAGGTTTAATTTCATCAACCATTCCAATTGTAAAGTTAGTACCAAATTCTGGAATTCCTAATGTACCAGTTAATGCTAATATTTGTTCATTAGTTACCCCTAACGCTTTAGTTGATGAGAAAATACTCATAGTTTCTGGATCTGATAAAGGTATTTTACTTACATCAAGTCCTGTTTGCTCTTGAATAATTCTAAGCTGAGTTGGATCGGTATGACCTAAAATATCCAATTTAAGTAAACATTCTTCAATTGAGTGGTATCCAAAGTGAGTTGTACGCCATGCATTATTAACATCTTCTGCTGGATATTGAAATGGGGTAAAATCATAAACTTCTTTATAATCGGGAACAACTACAATTCCTCCTGGATGTTGTCCAGTAGTTCTCTTAACTCCTGTAACGCCTTTAGCTAAACGTTCTATTTCTGGAGTACGAAGTGTAATTCCTTTATCTTCCATATATCCTTTAACAAAACCAAAAGCCGTTTTTTCAGCAACTGTACCAATAGTACCAGCACGATATACATTATCAACACCAAATAGTACCTTAGTATATTCATGAGCAGATGCTTGATTTAAATCAGAAAAGTTTAAGTCGATATCTGGAACTTTATCAGCATTGAATCCTAAGAAAGTTTCAAATGGAATATCATGTCCATCTCTGTACATATCTTCCCCGCAATTAGGGCATTTCTTTTCAGGAAGATCAATACCACATGAATAAGTTGCGCCAAGTGGTTTACCATCTTCATCATTAAAAATACTTGTCTTACATTTTAGACAGCGATAATGAGCCGCTAAAGAATTAACTTCAGTAATACCCATCATTGTTGCAACAAATGATGAACCTACTGATCCTCTTGAACCAACTAAGAATCCTTCATCATTAGAGTGTTTAACTAGTCTTTGGGCAATTAAGTAAATTGGATCGAAACCTGCACCAATTACACCACCAAGTGATTTCTTTAACTTTTGTTCTATTTCTTCGTCACTAGTTTCTTCTTCTAAATGTTCTTTAATATTATTTCTAACTAACTCTTTAACAGCATCTACACCTTTTAATATAACTTCATGAACATCCTTAAATATTAATTCTTTTAAATTAGGTTCATCTTCACTATGAGTTTTTAATAAATTTTCACGACAGACTTTATAAACAGTTTCTCCATAAAGTTCTTTAGCAATTCGTTCTTCAATTAATAATGGAAGTGGATCTCCATACCAATCAGTTGCTCTACCATAAACCAAGTCAGTTACAACTCTAGGACAATCTAAATAAGTTTTACCATCATCAGCTTTTACTCTAGGTGAAAATGGTGTTCCACCTGTATCTGGAATAACTTCTATTTCGTCAATCATATCACATATCTTATTTGTATTAGTAACAACTATTTCATATGCAACATCTTTATCTAAAAAGTTAAAATTATCAAGCATTTCATTTGTTGTTCTGTAATGTTGTGAAGGTATTTCTTTAATACTAGATTTAGCTAAATGATGTTTGCCAAAATTAGCTTTAGTATTTATAATTATTTGTCTATAAATTCGATCATCTTTATAAAAATGATGAACATCTCCAGTAGCAACCATTATTTTACCAGCATCTCTTACTGCATCAACAACTTTCATAATATTTCCAATTAATTCTGCATTAGAAGAAAAATCTCCTGTATCAACTAAATGAGAATAAACATCAGGTGGTTGAACTTCAACATAATCATAGAAATTAATTAAATTAGTTAATTCTTCTTTATCTTTTCTTCTAGCTTCTTTAAATATTTCTGAATCAAAGCATCCACTACCAATAAGTAATCCTTCTCTTAATTCTTGTAAGACACTTCTTGGAATTCTAGGACATTTAAAATAATAAGTTGTATTAGCTAATGAAACAATTTTAAATAAATTCTTTAATCCTTTTTGATTTAAAACTAAAGCGTTAAAGTGATGTGTTGCCCCAAACTTATATAAATTTTCTTTAGAAACTAAATTATCTAAATCTTTTATTGTTTTATAAGTATCTTTTGGAACACGATCTAACATTTTCCAAAATACATAAGCTGTTCCTTCAGCATCATAATCTGCTCTATGATGAGCATCCTCGTTCCAAGGTACTTCATATCTTTTAACTAACGCTGACAAACTGTGTCTTGTTAAATCAGGATCTAACGCTCTTGATAGTTCTAATGTATCAATAACGGTATTATTAAATTCCGGTAATCCATATTTTTTACAAGCCATATCAACAAAAGACATATCGAATTTCGCGTTATGTGCAACCATAGGTAGTCCTTCTGCCCACTCTAAAAATCTTTTAGTTACGTTTGCTTCATTATCAGCACCAGCTAGATCATCATCAGTAATACATGTTAAATCAACTATCTTTTGTGGAAGTGGTCTACCTGGATTAATAAATTCATCAAATCTATCAATTATTTCACCACTCGCAATTTTTACAGCACCAATTTCAATCATTTGATCTTTACCACCAGCATTAAAACCAGTAGTTTCTGTATCAAATACAACATAAGTAGTGCTTCTTAAATCATCATCTTTTGCTCTAAAAGTAATATCAGCCGAATCATCAACTAATGTAAGTTCAGTACCATAAATACCTTTAAAATGTTCTTCTTTAGGTTTACCTTTATTATAATTTTTAATTATTTCATAACAAATTGGAAATGCTTGACAACCACCATGATCAGTTATCGCAACTCCTTTATATCCAAATTTAATAGCATTACTAACAAGCTCTGATGTATGTTTATCTAAATCAAATTTAGTAACTCCATCCATTTGACTCATCATTGTATGAGCATGTAATTCGACTCTCTTAACTTCAGCATCATCAACAAACTCATCATCTTTACTAGGAATTTCCTCTATATCTCTTACATTAAACACTAAATCTTTAGCAAAAGTATCATTTTTAACATACCCTCTAAAAGCATACCATTTTCCTTCTTTTAAACCAGCTTTATATTTATTAAATTCATCATCTTCTCTTGTAAAAATTTTAGCTAAAATACTATCAGTTTTATCGCTAATCTTCAAAGTTAATATTTTAAAATTACTTTTATTAGATACAAATTCTTCTATTCCAAAAATATATGCTTCAACTGTAACATTATTTTCTTCGCCAATAATATCTTTAATTTCTGTAATCTTTTTAGATTTAATTTCTTCACCCATTATAATTTTAAATTCAGGTTCTTTATTAACAATTATATCTGTTTTACTATTTTCTATTTCTTCTTTTATTTCTTTTCTTTTTTCATCATTAATAACAGGAACTAAACTAACTTCAAAAATACCTAAACTTTTTAAATATTTACGAAATTCATCATTAAAAGAATCTATTAAATTAGCTTCCATCTTTGAAATAACCTCAACACTTATTTCATTATTTTCTACTTTAAAATCGTTATTAATGATACTTTGTAAAGAAACATTATCAATAACTTTTTGATCTAAAAAATATTTAAAATATTTGATAATATCTTCATCACTTATATTGCTATAGCATATTTTAATATCTATCGTATTAACATTTTCAATTCCGTCTTTAGCCTTATTAATCAGTTTTATCATTGATTCTGGATTAATAACTTTATCACTTTGCAAATATACTATCCAAGATTCTTTTTGTTTATTTATAACAACTTTAGAAACTTTTACTCCCTCAAAATTATCTACATCATCAAAATTTATTTTATTAAAGAATCTTATTAATTTATCATCCATTATTAATCACCCTTGAATATAATTATACTTAAAATCTAAAATAAAACAAATACTTTTAAGGTATTTGTTTAAACTTTTTGCTCTATATTATTATATTCTTTACATTTTTCTTCAAGAAGAGGAAAATTGCAACATCTATCTTTAATTCTTTTTACTAATCTTCCACATGTATATAAATCATACAATTTAACTGCCTTAATTATAATTCTATTAAAATTTTTATTTAGCCACAACAACTGTTCTTTTAATAATTGTTGTCTTTTTAATTCATAAATATTTTCAGGTATTTTGTTAATATCTATTATTTCATAATTATTAGGCGAAACAGGAATCATATTATTGAAATTAACTACACCTAACTTTCCACCATTTATTTTTATAATATCAATATTATTTTTCATATGAAGGTGTTTATCTTTTGGGCTAGATAAAGGTGCATAGTAATCGCAATTATTTACCACAAATAAAATTCCAATAAAAGGTCTTAGTTCTTTTATGCCAGCATTATAAGAAACTTTATCATCAAATTTTCTTAAATAATCACAATATTTATAATCAACTTTTACTATTTTAAAATTTCTAATCATAATTTCTAATTCCCCCAAACAAATAAAATTAAAGATTAGAGTTTGCTCTCTAATCTACTTTTTTAACTTCCATTTACGGCTGGATACACCACTTTATCAAGTACCATTTACGGCTGGTTTCACCACTTTATTAACTTCCATTTAAATGAGCTGGATACACTCGCTTTTTTATAACAACATGTTGCATTAATATTATATGCAACAATTTGCTTCACATAATCACTTATGCATAATTAATTTATCACGATTTTTCACATAAGTCAATTGTTTTTTGAATCATTTTCAAAAATTTATTTTCAATCTATCTAAGTTTAATAAAACTAGAGAACAAACCCTAGTTTCCTTTTTTAGTTCCTGTTTAAGTGAAAATCACTTTTTTTAATTCCTATCATGGTGGGAGTCACTAGCTTTTTTATAATTCTAAACTATTTTCATTTAATAAAAATTCATAAATATTTAAAAATAATATACCATCATCATTTCTATATGAACTAACTTCATCTTTAGTAACAATAATCTCTATTTATTTTCATACTTCCATTACGAATTTTTTCCGTTTCGTACCCATTTTCGTAATAAAATACATCATAATTAAGCTTTTATGTCAATAATATTACGAATTTTTTCCGTTTTGTACCTTTTTTCGTAATCGAAATAAAATAATCATTAATGCTTTTGCTTCACCCCGATAAAGTAACTTTTAGTCGCTTGCAGGCTTAAATTTGTGGTACTTGTAACCGTACTTTTTTTATTATTATTTCCTTTCATATCTCAAAGAATATTTTATCCTAAATTATTCTCTTATATCTTTAGATTTATTCTTTAAATCAAATAATATTTTTAGAGCATCCATAGGAGTTGTATTTAATGGATCAATTTTATCTATTTCTTCTTTTAAAATATTTGGTTCTTTTACTGGTTCAGTAAAATCAAATGATATTTGCTTACTACCACTATCTTTACTATTTGTTTCATATTCTTTAAGCATCTTATTGGCATCATTAATAATGTCTTTAGGAAGTCCTGCTAAATCAGCAACATGAATACCATAACTTTTATCAATTGCTCCATCTTCAATTCTATGTAAGAATACAAGCTTATTATTATCTAAAGTTGCACTAACATGAACATTTTTAATAGTAGGATATTCATCTGTTAAACTAGTCAATTCATGATAATGAGTACTAAAAAGAGTTTTACATTTAATATTTTTAGTGACATATTTTAAAATAGCTCCAGCTAAACTCATACCATCATAAGTAGCAGTACCTCTTCCTAACTCATCAAATAAGATTAATGATTCACTAGTTGCATTTTTAATCGCACTTCTACTTTCTTTCATTTCAACCATAAAAGTAGATTCTCCACTAACTAAATCATCACTAGCACCTATTCTAGTAAATATAGCATCAAAAATACATAAATTAGCATAATCAGCAGGTACAAAAGATCCTATTTGAGCCATAATAATTATAATAGCAAGTTGTCTCATATAAGTAGATTTACCACTCATATTAGGCCCCGTTATTAAAAGTGTATTTATATTTTTATCCATATAAATATCATTTTTAACATACTTTCCATTAGTTACTATATTAATAACTGGATGAAAACCATTTTTAATATCAATTAACTTGTCATGATTAAATACTGGTCTAACTAACTTTTCCTTTTCTGACACAATTGATAAAGAACATAAAGCATCAATTATACCAATCTTATTAGCTGTTTCCTTTAAAGAAATAATATCTTTCTTTATTGTTTCTTTTATTTCATTAAATAAATCATATTCAAGTTCAATAATTCTTTCTTCAGCATTTAATATCATAGCTTCTTTTTCTTTTAATACAGGACTTATAAATCTTTCCCCAGTAGTTAAAGTTTGTTTTCTTTCCCAACCAAACTCTTCTTTAACACGAGATGCTTGTCCCTTACTTATTTCAATATAGTAACCAAAAACTTTATTATATCCAACTTTTAAATTTTGAATGCCAGTTCTTGCTCTTTCTTCTTGTTCTAATGTACTTAAAAATTCTTTACCACCGCTTCTTATTTTCTTAAGTTCATCTAATTCATTATTGTATCCATCTTTAATTAAATAACCTTCCTTAATAGATATAGGTGGTTCTTCATATATTGCCTTATCAAGTAAGTTGTATAATTCTTCATGAGTATTAATTTTAATATCAACATTCATCTTAATTAAGATATCTTTTACTTCTGGTAATACCTTTAAACTGTTTCTTATTTGTAATGCATCCCTAGCGTTAAAAGAACCACAAGTTAACTTACCACATAATCTTTCTAAATCATAAACTTCATATAAACATTTAAGCAAGTCACTTCTTAAAATGAATTCTTCATTTAATTTAGTAATAATATCTAATCTCTTATTAATCTCTTCTTCATTTCTAAGAGGATTAGATACCCATAACTTTAAAGTACGTGAACCCATACTAGTTTTACATCTATCTAAAAACCATATTAAAGAATATTCTCTTTCTTTTAATCTTAGAGTTTCAAATAATTCTAAATTTCTAATAGTATGGATATTTAAATTCAAATAATTACTATTATTAATTATTTTAACATTTTCAAATAAGGATACATCTTTAAGTTCTTTAACAATTAAATAATAAAATAGATGTTTAACTCCAATAGTTACTCTCTCATCACTAATATTATCTAGTATTTTTAAGTCTTTATCATACAATTCATCACTATAATTAATATTAACACTATAACTATTTTTAAATAGATTAACTATTTTTTCATTAAAATCTTTTTTTAATA
This sequence comes from uncultured Bacilli bacterium, assembly GCA_934101225.1. GTDB lineage: Bacteria > Bacillota_I > Bacilli_A > RF39 > UBA660 > CAG-533. The sequence continues at coordinate 19,088 of CAKOQK010000015.1, forward strand.
TTAATTCTTTTATATTTAAAGTAAGAATTTTATTAACTAAAGTATCTTCATTATAGTCTAAGAATTCCGAATAAATATCTCCGGTAGAAATATCAGCGTATGTAAGTAAATAAGCATAACTTAAATCTATTATACTTGCTAAATAATTAAAATCAAATGAATCTAAGAAATCTAAATCTACTAAAGTCCCTTTGGAAACTACATTTATTACTTCTCTTTTAACCATACCTTTTGTTTTTTTAGGATCTTCCATTTGTTCACAGATTGCCACTTTAAATCCTTTATTAACGGCTTTTTCTAAATAAGGCTTAACAGCATGATGAGGCACCCCGCACATTGGAACTCTCTCTTCTAATCCAGCATTTTTACCAGTTAATGTTAGTTCAAGTTCATGAGCACCTGTTTCAGCGTCTTCAAAAAATAATTCATAAAAATCACCAATACGATAAAATAGTAAAGTATCTTCATAGTCTTTCTTAATATCCATATACTGTTTCATCATAGGACTTAAATCATCATAGTTTACTTCATTTCTTTTCATTTTTAACACCTAGATGTATTATAGAATATTTTAAAGAAAATAAAAAGAAAAGTTAATAATTTTTTAACTTTTCCCTAATTTGCATCATTAACATACGTGATTTTAGCATAACCATCGCCTTCTTTAGCGCATTTGCTTATTGGATTAGCTGAATGACCATCAGCACAATTTTTCTTATCATTTAAAATATTAGAACCAATTGTGTTAACAGTATAGGTGCCAATTACGGTTGATTCTACGCATGCATAACAAAACATTTTTTTGTTATTTAATCTGCCATTGTCAATGTAACCTGATCCACCAGCACCTGTTGAGCCACGACCGCTAGAACCGCCCCAAAAGCCGCCTCCGCCGCCTCCGCCATTCGTGTCATAATTGCTGGTAGTTGCTGTTCCAAATTTACCAGCTGGAGAATATGTATCATGATGTCCTGCTCCAGTTTGTGTTCCCCCACCAGGAAGACGGGAAGCGTTGTTATAATCTGAAATACTAGTAGTACCAGTTGAACCTATATAACCACCACCGGATCCGCCTAGAGTAGTAACATTAGCCATACCTCCACCGCCACCACCAGCAACTATTAAAATATCGTCTTTATATTCTTTTAATTCACTTAATAATCCTTCTCTTAAAGCCATATGCGTAGCGCCACCGCCACCATAGCAGACTGATCCACCACTTGCTTTGCCACCAGATCCGCCACCACCATTGTAGCCACCCGGTGAAGTTCTACCAGCTGCAGGATGAATTGGCATTGACCCAACATATACATAAACTTGTTCATCTTTTTCTAAATTAATTTCTCCTGCTGAATATCCACCGTATCCACCCGCTCCATAACTACTAGAATATCCTCCTTGTGCGCCCCACACTTCTAATTTATAAATTCCGGTTACAGGTGCAGTGTATAAATAATAAGGTGTATTTGCGTCATATGTATAAGATTTAGCTAAAGAATCTGCGGATGCATTTAAAGCTGTGAAATAAATATTTATCGTATCTGGTAATTTTTCTAAGTCATTCAATTGAATTGACCATTTACTAGTACTATAATCACATAACACTCTTGAACTTTCAAATGAAATTTCCCCATTTTCATCAAATGCTTTCATTTTGGCATTATAAGCACAAGATGATGGCAACTCTTCAACTTGAGTAGTGCCTTGATCAGTAACTATAAAACTCAGAATCTTTATTTGCTCCATGCTTAAAGATCCATTTCCAATTTGATTTGTAAGTATTAAATCGTTCCAAAAATAACCGGCTTTCAAACTGAGTTTAATATAAATATCCTCTTTTCCAAAATTTTGAGTATAAATCAGTGTATCAATTTTGTTGGAATTTCCTGGATAAATTTTACCGGAAATCTTGGGATTAGATGTACAATCATTTTGCACATTAATTTTTTTAGCAAGTTCTTCATTAGTTCCTGTGCAATTTGAATCACTACAAATTTCATAGATTATTTCATAGTTTGTCACAATATTGTTTAAATTAGTTAATGCAACATTGAATTGTTCTTTAGTTCCAGCTTTTAATTTTAAAATACGATCATCTGATTGGCCACCATTAGTAGTCATATTAAATTTAAGATCATTAATAACAATATTGGCAACTGTTTTACTACTTTGCAATGTAAAAAACGCTAAGGAATAGCCAATAGTTACAATAAACACAAATATAATGATTACAATTGTAAAAAACTTTGTTTTTTTATTTTTACTAATTAATTTATAAAAATCATTAATTTTCGTTTTCAAATAAGATCACCTCAATTATATAATTAATTACCAGTTGAATTTACAAGCCTTAAAAAAGTAATTTTTGCATAACCGTTGCCAGCTTTTGCACACTTACTAATTGGTTCTTCAGAATACCCATTTGGACAATTTTCTTTATCAGTTAAATCACTACTTCCAATTGTATTTATAGTATAAGTATTTTCATCAGTAGATTCAGTACAATCATAGCAGTACATATATTTATTTGTTAAATCTGTGTTGCCAATATATCCGGATCCACCTGAGCCAGTTGATAAACTTCCTCGACGGCCAGGATAAAATCCGCCGCCTCCGCCGCCTCCGGTGCAATCACTTGATGCTGATGAGGATGGAGATGCTTGTCCAAATGTTCTTCCACTTGGTCCTGTTTGATTACCACCAGAATAAATATTATTATATTTTGAATTAACAGTGACATTTTTTACTCCTTCAATGCCACCACCGGAACCACCAGCAGCTAATCCACCAACACAATCTTTATTGGTAGAACTCACAGTACAGTTACAGCCGCCACCACCACCGCCACTTACAAGTAGAATATCATCAATATTACTACTTAAATCTTTAAGTAATCCGGTTCTTCTAGCAATGTGGGTTGCACCACCACCGCCGCCGCAAGCAATGGTTGAATTACAAGAATAACCACCACCATTATATCCACCAACAGAATAATTATTAGTCATCGTAGGATTATTACCAATATAAATATATAAGTTATCACCTTTATTAAGGGTAATTTCTCCAGTAGAATAGCTACCATATCCGCCTTTGTCTCTACCTCCTTGAGCACCCCATGTTTCAAGTTTATATACAGCATTTTCAGTAGCTGTAAAAATACTATATGGTTCTTTCCATGATACGGTTGATGCAATATATTCATATTTTGTAACATATGCATCTTCTGGTAAATTTTCTGAAACAAAATTTAATGTGATACTGCTAGGAAGTTTGTCAAAGTCACTAAAACTTATTGACCATTTATTTGAAAGATAATTACATACTAGATTTAACGAACTAAATATTTCATTACCACTAGAATCAGTTGCATCAACTGTAACATTATATGAGCAACTATTTGGTATGTATGAAACTTCTATGCCATCTACATAACTAATTATATTAATTCCGTTTAAATTTAAATTATTCATATTATCATTTTTACTGACAAGTTCTAATTCATTCCATTCATATACAGCATTAATTTTTATTTTTATATATACATCTTTTGTTGTATTATTTTCAGTACTTATTATTATTTCATCCTTTTTACCATTTTTAAGAGTTTTTAATGTTTTATCATAATTGATATTTATATTTTCTGGTAAATAATTTACAATATTTGAACATATCTCATCCATACATACGTCATAAGTTAATTCATATTTTACATTAGATTTATTTAAATTTCTTATTAATACTTTAAATTCTTCTTGTTTATTAGATGATAGTTTAAGTATTCTTTTATCTATTTCTTTACTATTTGTTGTTATATTAAAAGATAAATCATTTATTGTAATATTAGATTGATAGTTATTTTTATACACTGAAAAGCAAATAAAAGATAATCCTATTAATAAAGTAAAAATTAAGGTTATTATTACATATTTATTCTTTAACATCTTCATTATTATCAATCCTATTCTTTAAAAATTATAACTTAGTATTTCATTTGTTGTCAAGCGTACAATTATACGTTTTTTAGTTTTTCAATTGCTTCATCAAATGTATTAACATTAATTATTTTTATTTTATAATTATATTTTTCAACTAATTCTTTTACTTCATCATAATTATCATTTGGGCAAATAAATATATCTGCTTTTTCTTTAACTGCTGATGCAAGTTTATAGTTTATACCACCTATTTTGCCAACATTACCATCTTTATCAATTGTACCAGTACCTACTATTTTTCTCCCTTTGGTTATGTCATCTTTTGTTAAAGCATTATATATTGATAAAGACATAATTAATCCCCCGGATGGACCTGATTCACTATTTTTTTTACTTATTTTTAAATTATAATTACTACTAATATCTAAAATAGATATAACTGAAATGCCAATATATTTGTCATTATCTTTTTCATAAATAGTAGATTCTGTTTCTAAAACTTTATTATTTCTTTGATATTTAATTTTAACTTTTTCATTTACTTTTTTAGTTTTAATATATTCTTTAAATGAATTCATATCTTTAAATTCAATATCATCATAAGAAATTATTTCATCGCCTATTTTTAAGTTACTATCATTTTGCTCTGTTAAATAATAAACAATATAATTTTCTTTATCAATATTATATTTTACATTTGCTTTATTAAACGCTACATATTTTGCGTTACTCATTGCTTCTTGATAATCAAGTTTATCTTGCATGTTTGCATCTTCTATAGTTTCATTATCTGGTAACATATCACTATTTTTAACAAGTTCCCAATTTGGCATAATTTTGGAAATTAAATAAATTGGTGTTTTACCTTTCATTGCTGATACGTAAGCCATATTAAAAGATCCATTAGTTTCATTTAAATTATCTCCTGTTATTCTTGTATCAACATTAACTATACCACCTGGTTTATATATAGTGTAACCTGTGTCATAAAAACAAAACACTACGAATATGATTAAAAAGATTAATTCATAGAGATTTATACCAATGTATTTATTATAAATTTTTTTTATCTTATCTATTTTTTTCATAATTAAATTATATCACTATAAAGGAGAAAATATGAAGAATATTTTTAAAATTTTACTTGTATTATTTATTTTATTTTTATTATTTACAAATAGAGAAATTCTTATTTATAGTACAGTACAATCATTTGAATTATTTAATAAAGCAATATTTCCAAGTATTTTTCCTATAATGATACTAAGTGATTTTATATTAAGTACTAAACTTATCAATATTTTAAGTAATTCATTGGGAGTCTTATTTTCTAAAATATTTAAAGTAAATAAATGTTCAATATATCCTTTTATTATGTCATGTTTAAGTGGAACTCCAAGTAACGCAAAATATATTAATGATTTGCTAGAAAATAAATCTATTGGTGTTAAAGAAGCTGAAAAATTATTATCTATGTGTATGTTATATAATCCATTATTAATAATATCTTTAACTAAATATTTAAAGTTTAAAGACTCTATGTTAATAATTGTTATTAATATTATTATTAATTTAATTATAGGATTAATAAATCGTAATTATAAAATTGAAATTAAAAATGAAGTTATTAAAAATAAAAAATTTAGTTTAGTTAATTCAATAAATAATGGTGTTAATACTTTGTTATTGATATTAGGAATAGTTGTTTTTTTTAATATTATAAATAATTTACTTCCAATTAAGCATCCATTAATAACAGGATTATTTGAAATAACAAATGGGTTAAATTTAGTAGGAAATACAAGTTCATCATATAAAAATAAAATTATTTATACTGGAATACTTCTTAGTTTTGGAGGGTTATCTATTATTACGCAAATAAAAAGTATCTTCAAAAATGAAAATACTTTTAACTATACTTTATTTTATAAATCTAGAATTATTCATTTAATATTATTTGTTATAACACTATTCATTATTTTCTAGATAAATTTTATATGGTTTATCTTTTGTTCCGTCTCCTTTGCTTCTTAGTATTTTAGTATCAGCTTTTAGATATAAACTTGGGTATACATATAAATCCGTTATTGATACATTAGAGTTTATTTTTTTATTAATTTGATCTATATATAGTGCATTTTTAGCATTATTATTGTTACTATAATGAGTTATTGTCCAATAATTAATTTTTGTACTATTATTATATGTTTTATAAAGCCAATTTTGATTATAACATTTATTATCATTTAATGTAGAGTTTAAACAATTTGAATCAGTTGAAGCATAACCATAATCACTAGGATAAATCAATCCAATTTTTCCTGTCCATGTTTGTGGATAGTTTTTAGTACCGGTAAATCCTTCTATGTTACGTTCAATTTTATAAAAAGAATCAGATTTGTTTTCCAAACTTTTTATTCCACCTAGTCCCCATTCAACATTTGCAATTAAATTTTTATTTTCGATTTTATTATAAAATGTCTCGTTTAAATCTTTTTGTAAACTTGATTCTTTCCAATTATTTATATTTACTTTATTCCATTTTTCTTGATCAGGAAATGGCTCATCTCTAACTATTTTAGCTAATGATTCTGTTTTTTTATCTATAGTTGTAACATTAAATACACCTATTATTCTCCATTTTTCATTATTAAATGTTATATAATTATTAGGACTTGCTCCACTAAATCTTATATTTTCGAATGGATCAGTTACTAGTCCAATATCATCAGCAAGTGGATTACCTGTTAAAGAATAAGAATATTCATTACACATACTACCTAATAAGTTTTTGGCATCTGGTTTCTCACATATAATACCAATTAGGTATTTCGTAAGTTCAATAGGTCTTTCTGTTATACTAACATTTAAAATAACATCTTCATCTGGCATAGTAAACACTGCTTTATTAAATTTAAGTTCTTCTGGAGATAATGTACATTTATTACAAGAAACACTGTTTTGATATAAATATTCATTGAAATCCAAGTTTATTGTTACAAGTTCACCTGTTTGTCTAATTAATTCAAGTTCTTTATTTTTTAAATAGCCATCTTTATTAATAATAGTTATTTTATGAGAAACACTTACAGCATAATTAATATTTAAATCACTTTTTATATTATCATTTTGAATTATCATTTTAATATTTAAACTGTATCCTTTTCCTTGACTTTCATCGTAATTTTGAATTTCTGAAACAAAATCATTTTTAGGAGGAATTGATATTTCTCTAACTGTTTGAGTTTCAATTACATTACCTTTACCTCTTTTGTAGGCTAAAAAATATTTACGATTGTTCTTATTATCATTGTTCTTATTATCATTGTTCTTATTATCATTGTTCTTATTATCATTGTTCTTATTATCATTGTTCTCATAATATAGAATATATCCTTCATTATTCTTTACCTTTGATTCATCATAAATTATTTTAAGACATTTTATATTGTTTGCTGTATTAGGAACTATATTATTTCTTGTATCTTCAATATTTCCAATATCTTCTTCTTTACATATTTCCGGTTTAATTGGTAAATTATTATTATTTTTATCTTTAGCTAGTCCAAAAGATTCTAAGTCTTTTTCTACTTCTCTTGTTATTATTGTTGTTGTTATTAAAACATCTGTTTTCTCATTTTGTCTATCATTTGCCTTTTTAATTGTCATAATTATTTGAAATAAGAAAACCATTACAATTGAAATTAATCCAATACTTACTATTATTTCGACTAATGTTAATCCTTTTTTATTCATAGTTTATATCCTCCTAAATGCTTGATTTTCTTTATTTATGTTTGTTTCAATTGCTATTCTCTCATTTACAAACATCAAAAATAATATATTCATTAAAAATGATCCACCATATGATAAAAAAGGAACTGGAACTCCAGTAAGTGGTATTAAAGCAAGTATTCCTAAAAAATTAACTGCTAAATGTAATAATATATAGCAAAACGTCCCATAAGCAATTATTGTTCCTCTAATTGTTGATGCTTCTTTAGAAATTTTAAGTAACCTAAATAATAATAAAATATACATTAAAAGCACAACTGAAGCACCTATTACTCCTATTTCTTCTACAACTATTGGGAATATAAAATCAGTATGAGCTTCCGGTAAATATAAATATTTCTGAGTTGAATTACCAAGCCCTTTACCAAATAATCCACCATTAGAAATAGCAATAAAACCATTGCATACTTGATAACCAGTTTTTTCAGTATATCTAGTACATGGTGATTTAAAATTCAAACGATCTGATTGTTCTTTTGTTAATAAATTACCTGATAACGCAACAAACAAAACTAAAAAACATACGACAATTATACCTGAAGTTTTAAGAAAATTATAAGCCTTAGTTTTAATTGGCATATAAAGAATTAATAGACCAAAGATACCAGCTATAATTATAGCGGTACCTAAATCTGGTTGAATTGCTACAAGTCCTATACCTATTACACTTAAAATTATAGGCCACATTACCTTTTTATTATCAAAATCCTTTTTTTGAATTAATTTTTCAAAATAAACACTAAAATATAAAATCATTGCAGATTTAAAAAATTCACTTGGTTGTACTCTAATAGGTCCGACTCGAAACCATGACTTTGCACTATTAGTAATAGTTCCATAAGGAAATATTAAAGCTAAAATAATTAAAATAAGAAAGAAATATCCTTTGGCTAAAAATTTATATTTACTTGTTGGAATTCTTAAGATAAAAAATATACCTATAAACCACATACCAATGGCGATAAAGGCTTGACGTTTAAAAAAATACGTTTCTTCTACTTTATTATATAGTACTGCAGAAATTGAAGATGCACTAAAAACCATTACTAATCCAAAAATAGTAAAGATTAACATTAAAAGTAATAATTTTTTATCTAATTTATTAAACAACTTTTTCATACTATACCTACTATATTAATAGTATCACAAAAAAACTTGTAAATAAATACAAGTTAATTTAATTTCTATATAAATTTACAACTAAATTTAATCTAATTTTACACTAACTAATTTAGATACACCAGATTCTTGCATTGTTATTCCATATAAACTAGAAGCATACTCCATAGTTCTCTTCTTATGGGTAATAACAATAAATTGAGTTTTATTATTATATTCTTTTAAATAATTACCAAATATATCTACGTTTGCTTCATCAAGTGCTGCCTCTGCTTCATCTAATATACAAAATGGAACAGTTCTAATATTTAAAGTTGCAAATAAGAGTGCTAGCGCTGTCATAGATGCTTCTCCACCTGATAATGTCTTTAAACTCTTAATTTCTTTTCCTGGAGGACAAGCTTTAATTTCTAATCCACTAGTTAAAATATTATTTTCATCTAGTAATACAAGCTTTCCTTCTCCGCCTCTAAACAACTTCTTAAACACTTTACAAAATTCATTATTTAGAGCATTAAAAGTAGTAGATAATCTATCTTTCATAGTTCCATCTAATTCATTAATAATTTCTAATAAATCATTAATAGAACCAGTTAAATCATCTTTTTGTTTAGTTAAAAATTCATATCTCGTATTAATACGATCAAATTCACTAATAGATCCTGTATTAACTTCCCCTAAAGCCTTAATATCTCTTTTTAGATTATTAACTTTAATTCTAGCATCAGTTATATTCATATCTAAATTATATTCTTTAGCCTTATCATAAGTCATACCATATTCTTCACTTAATCTAACTAAATAATTATCTAATTTATTTTCTTCTTTACTAATAGTTACTTCTAAAGTTCGAACATCATTCATTATTTTATTATATTCACTATTTTGTTTACGACTAGCTAGTTCTAATTCGTTAATCTCACTTTGTAAATCATTTTTATTTAATTTAAGATCATTAATACTTATTTCTAACTTTTCTTTTTCTCCATTAACTTTATAATACTCATCTAATATTTCTTGTAACTTACTAGATATATCATTATTAAGTAGTCCAACACTTCCATTAATCTCATTATTAACACTAATTAAATTATTGTTAAGTGACTCTAATTCATTATTTTTTCTTAATAAATAATCTTTAGCACTATTAAGTTCATTATTAGCATCAAATACTTTTCTCTCTAAAATAGTTACATCTTTATCATGAGCGTTTATTTCTTCTTCTTTTAATTTTATTTCATTAACTTTAGAATTTAATAATTTAATTTTATTTTCTAGTTCAAACTTTTGACTCATCATACTTGTAACTGATTTATTAGTTCCACCAGTAATTGAACCACCCGCATTAATAATATCTCCGTCTAAAGTAACAATCTTATACATATGATTAATTATTTTAGCAACATTAGTAGCATTAGTTAAATTATCAACTACAATTACATTACCTAGGACGTTTAAAACTACATTACGATACTTAGGATCAAACTTACATAAATCAGATGCAATGCCTATAAAACAGGGAACAACTTCTAATTTCTTTAAAGATATATCATCTATTTTTTTAGCTCTAATAACATTTAAAGGATAAAATGTTGCTCTTCCTAAATTATTTTGTCTTAAATAATAAACTGCTTCTTTAGCACTTACCTCATTATCGGTAACAATAACATTAGCTGTAAAACCAAGAGCTGTATCGATTGCTAAGGAATATTTTTCTTCAGTATCAATTAACTTACCAATTATATCATGTATTCCTTTTAAACGATGATTATTTAAAATACTTTTAACTGCATAAGGAAGCTTACTATCATTTAATGTACTATTTTCTAATATTTCAATTTGACTCTTTAAATACATTTCATCTTTATTAAGTTTTCCTAAATCACTAAGTAACAAATTCTTTTTAATATTTTCATTTTTATATTCCGCAACTAATTCATTATACTTTTTATCTAATAAACTTAAATTATTCTTTTTAAGTTCTATTTCTTCTTTTAATGTTTCTAAATCATTAGTTATTTTTAATTTGTTTTCTTTTAAATTTATAATATTAGCTTGTAATTTAGCATCATCTACTTCATATTTTTCTCTTTCAATCATAATTTGTTTTTCACTTGCTAAATTAGATAATTGTTTGGTTATCTTAAATAATTCATCACTTTTCTTACTTATTTCTTCTTCTATTTTTAATACTTGAACTTTAAGTGAATCTATTTTAGCACCATCAACTAAATTATTATTCTCATTCACCATTAAATCGTTAGATAATTTATCTAACTCTTCTTTATGTTTCTTATAAGAATCATTTATATCAGTTATATCTATAGCAAGAAGTGCGATTTCTGTACTTTCTAAATCTTTTTTATAATCTAAATATTTATGAGCAGTTGCTGCCTGTTCTTTCAAAGGCTCTAAATTAATACTTAATTCATCAATAATTAAATTAATCTTTTCAATATTATCATTAGTTTTATCTAATTTTCTTAGAGCATCTTCTTTTCTTTTTTTATACATTAAAACGCCTGCTGCTTCTTCTAAAATAACTCTTTTATCTTCAGGCTTTCCATCAATAATTTCACCTATTTTACCTTGAGAAATAATTGATAATGAATTAACATTAGTTCCAGAATCTAAAAATAAATTAGTAATATCTTTTAATCTACAAGTAGAATTATTTATATAATATTCATTTTCTCCAGTAGAATATACAACTCTTTTTATCTCTATTTCGGTTAAATCACTTTTTAAATAATGATCTGAATTATCAAATGTAAGTGATACCCATGCTCTAGTTAGTGGACTTCTTGACTTACTTCCATTAAAAATAAAATCAGAAGAATTATTTCCTCTAATATCTTTAAGTGATTGCTGTCCTAGTACCCATTTAATAGCATCTACTATATTACTTTTTCCTGATCCATTAGGTCCAACTATTGCTGTTATTCCATCTTTTATATCAATAGTTACTTTATCAGCAAAGGATTTAAATCCATGAATACTTATTCTTAATAATTTCATTTAATTCCACCACTACTTTTCTTAATTGCATCACGTGCTGCATTTTGTTCTGCTTCTTTTTTACTTTTACCAATACCACTACCATAAAGCATTCCATCAACCCTTGCTTCTACCTCAAATGTTTTATCATGAGATGGACCATATTCATTTACAACAATATACTCAACACTCTTTTGATTAGTTTGAACTAATTCTTGTAAATAAGATTTATAATCACTTAAATAAACATTATTTTCTTCTATTTTAGGTATAATTATATCATAAATAAATTCTTTAGCTTTAGATAATCCATTATTTAAATAAATACTAGCAATAACTGCTTCAAAAACATCAGCAACAATTGTTGCATTAACCTCATTATGCATTCCATTACCAACTTTAATATACTTAGCTAAATTAATATCCTTAGCATAAGCATCTAAGGCTTCTTCACAGACATACATAGATCTCTTCTTACTCATTTTACCTTCTGCAAGCTTAGTATTCTTAAAAAAATAATCAGATATTACAAGTTCTAATACTGCATCACCTAAATATTCTAATCTTTCGTAAGATTCGACATTATGTTCATTAGCATAACTAGTATGAGTTAGTGCTGTTTGTAAATACTTATTATCCATTGTTAAACCATATTTAGTTAAATCCATAAGTTTATCACCTTTATCCTGTAAACATTATAAACTATATTTAATTTATTTTCTAGATTAATAGATAAAAAAACTAATATTAAA
>CAKOQK010000016.1 GCA_934101225.1 uncultured Bacilli bacterium
TAATACTTCGTTGATACCTACGCGTATATTGGACTTTCACCAACTAGATATATGCCATGCACGGCACACACAAAAAAATTTACAATAAATTGTAAATCCTTATTATAATAAATGCTATATAATTTAAAGTAATCCTAAACACCTACACTCATAGTCTCAGGTAAAGTACTTCCACCATCAATTACAATTCCTTGTCCAGTTATATAACTTGATTCATCGCTTGCTAAAAAAGCCGCTAATTCTCCCAGTTCCTCTATACTACCAAGTCTTTTCATTGGTATACCAATTCTTATTCCCTCAATTACACTCTTAGGATCATCACTATTTGAATCATTAGCAATACCATCTACCATAGGAGTCATAATATAACCAGGCATTATTGCATTTACCCTTATATTTCTCGTAACTAATTCCATAGCTAACCCCTTAGTAAAACCAATTAGAGCAGCCTTAGTTGTAGCATAAGCACACTCCCCTGCATCAGCAACCATAGGACCTGTAACACTAGATAAATTTATTATACTACCATTATTATTAAAACAAGTAAGAGCAGATTTAGTCACATTCCAAGTCCCTTTAATATTAATATCTAAATGAAAATCTCTAACCTCATCACTCATTTCTTCAAAAGTTTCTAATTTAGCAACACCAGCGTTATTAACAAGAACATCAATATTACCAAATACTTCCCTTGTCTTTTTAATTGCTTCATCAACGCTTACTTTATCCCTTATATCAGCACAAAAACCAATAACATTATATCCATCATTTTTTAAATTAATAACAACATCATTTACTGACTTATCATAATCAATTATAGAAACCTTAGCACCATATTTTAAGAACACTTTAACAATACCAAGACCATTTCCCATCGCACCACCTGTAACTACACATACTTTATCTTTTAATTTCATAATTCCTCCTCTATTATAGAATATCAAAAAAATAACTAAATTAATAGTTATTTATTACAACCAGAAGTACAATAACTTGGAAATGAAGCCTTAATCATATCAGAAAGTCTTTTCTTAAGACCATCCAAATCTTCATTTTTCCAATATTCCTCCGGAGTCTCATATCCCTTAGTATCTAATGATGATTCATCATCAAAACCAACAATTTTACCATTATTTACAGCAATAACAGCAGGAACATATATTCTTTTATTCCCTTCATTATCATATTTTAAATAATCATTTAATAACTGGGCAGTTTTTTTATAACCACTTGTATTATTTTTTCTATCATTTAAAATATTAAAATAATAAATCTTATCTAAATTTTCATTTATAGCAACTTCATTTAAATAAGGAACATACGCCTTACACCAAGGACATTCAGGAAAACCTAAATATACAACCCCAGTCCCATTCTCTAGAATTTTATTAATCTCATCTAAGTTTCTATATACAAAAACATTATTAACTGTAAAGTCATATTCTTTAGCAAATCTTTCAGCATCACTCATTTTATCTTTTTTAAACAAAAAACTTAATGAAATAATTAAAATCAAAACTGCAATAATTCCAAAAATTATATACACATTTTTCTTTGAACTCTCCATTATTTTTTTCTTCATAAAAAATCACTTCCTAACAAAATAATTTTATTATAATATTTCAAAAATTTCTATAAATTTCAAGTTGATAAACTCAACTATCAGTTTAGTTACTAAAAAACCATATAAATTTCTATTTTATAAAATATTAATATCTTCTAAACAAAATCTATCATTATTATCAATATAAATTAATCTCTTTTATAGCAATTATTTAATATACTTTTCTACTAAATAGTATTCATCAAAAGAAATTCTATATATTCCATTATAAGGCTGTTCAATAAAATATTTATTCTTTTTCTTATAAATAAACAAAGTTAAAATATTACCTTCACTATATTCAATATTTAATTTTATTACGTTTTCTGCGTTTACAGGACTATCTTGTACACTTTTACTAGTTGTAGTTTTTTTAACTTTACTTATAACAAACATAATATGTTTAATTTTTTTCTGTTCATCTATCCTAACTATCTTATCTTCTTGTTCCATATTTATGCTATAAACACTATCATCTAATGGTAAATCCAAAGTATAAGAAGATTTTTTAGTTTCATTATAATACAGAATTCCTAGTACAACACTAGTACACACAAATATCACTATTAAAATAATCACTTTTTTATTTTTTATCATTTTTACCTCATAACAAATATAATCATACCAATAAAATTATCAAATTTTACTATCTCATCATTTCTTTTTGAATCCAAAACATAACTACATTAACAATATAATCTATCTCATCACTTGAAAGATCATGTCCTTTTTTTATACCATGAATTCTTTCTAAACAACCTCTGCAGCAACACCCAGTAGCATGCTGAGCAATAAAAACTGGGTGTACTTGTCTCATTGGAGTTTGCTTTCCATCATTATTAGGATATTTAGGAGCAATTCTTTTAATTATCAAATCCCTTGCATCTGCTTCAATCTTTTCAATTCCCTTAAGATTTACATAATCTTTCATATTTTTATTTAAATGAAATGAACCCCTAAATTTACTTTTAGATAAAGAATCTAATAAAACACCTATATCTTTATTCAATTATATCAATCCTTTACTATATCACTAAATTTATAATTTATAACTTTTTCTAAATCATTTAATTCTACTTCCACCTGATAACCTATTTTTCCACCACTAAAAATTATCTCCTTAAAGTTTTTAGCAGAATCATCTATAACTATTTTAAACGGCTTTTTTAACCCAATTGGCGAACACCCACCATGAACATATCCAGTTAATGGTAAAAGCTCCTTTTGATGAATCATTTCAATACTTTTCTCACTAACACTTTGAGCACATTTCTTTAAGTCTAATTCTTTATGAACTGGTATCATAAATACATAATTTTGTTTAGACTTTGAAACCGTTACTAATGTTTTAAAAACCTTATTTGGATCCTCATTTAAAACACTTGCAACATCCACACCACTTACTGCTTCAGTATCACCATAGAAATATTCATTATACTTTATTTTCTTTTGATCTAATATTCTCATAACATTTGTTTTTTCCATACATATTCTCCTTTATCATCAGTCTTAATCTACATATTCATTCAATTTAAATCTTTAATAACATATATATCTATAAATAATTTTAACATACATTTATATTTATTATATAAAAATAGAAAAAATAATTATATCATTTTGCCATAAATTAGCATTAAAAATTTATTTAAATTTCCTTCAATTATCTTTATTTTTCAAATTTAAATATATTAAAACAAAAGATCAACTATTCAAATTGATCCTTTATAAATTAATTGTCCTCCAAACAAGTTCCACCATTATTCTCAATATAAATAACTATTTTATCCAATAATTCTTTTGGTTCACCAGTTTTCAAATTATGCAAATTAAATTCATTTATTATATCTACATCATCAATATCAAATGAAAGAGTTCCATCACTATTATTTTTCATAACAATATAACTTTTTACTTTACCATTATAATAACAAATTCTTCCTTCTCCACTTGATAATGACTCGCTTGAATAATATTTAATAGTATAAAAATATATACAAACCACACATAATAAAATAAAAATAAGAGTTCCTAAAGTAATTCCTACCACTTTAACTAATTTTATAATTAATTTTGAATTACTCTCAGTTTTATCAATTTTCTCTAAAAGTAAATTTTTTCTCCCAATTAATTCATCCAAACTAATATCAAATATATTTGATAATTTTTGTGCTTGTTTTAAGTCAGGACTAGTTTCATTAAGTTCCCAATTTGATATAGTTTGTCTTGTAACACCTATCATCTCAGCAAGTTCTTCTTGACTTAATTTATGTTTTTTTCTTTCATTAATAATTTTATCTCCTAACATACATTTTCTCCTTTCTATTTTAATTTTAAACTTTTCCAAATTATATTCTACCAATTTCATTTGGAATATACGCAAATATTTTTAACATTTTTAAAAATTACATATATCACTTAAAAAAATTGCAACTAACTCTTTCATAATTGCAACTATCAACAATAATTTCTACTTTAAATAATAATGTCTTATTGGGGTTAAATTTTCATCTAACTCATAACAAATCGGATTTCCAGTTTCTAACTCCAACTTAATAATATCTTCATCACTTATATTATCTAAGTACTTTATTAATCCTCTTAAACTATTCCCATGAGCAACAATTATAACCTTCTTGCCACTTTCTATTTCTGGTTTAATATCCAAGTTCCAATACTCAAGAACTCTCTTTATTGTATCTAAAAGATTTTCTGTTTTTGGTAATTCATCTTTACTTAAATCCTTATATTTTTCATCATTACCTGGATATCTTGGATCATCTTCTTCTAATTTTGGAGGCCTTACATCTGTACTTCTTCGCCAAAGTAAAACCTGCTTTTCACCATATTTTTCTCTTGTTTCATCTTTATTTAAACCTTGCAATGCCCCATAATGTCTTTCATTTAACTTCCAACTTCTTCTAATTTCAATATTTTCTTCTCCCATTTCCTTCAAAATATAACCTAAAGTATCTTCTGCCCTTTTAAGTACTGAAGTAAACGCTAAATCAAAATGAAATCCTTTTTCTTTTAATATTTTACCTGCTTCTTTTGCTTCTAAAATACCTTGCTCAGATAACTCAACATCTGTCCAACCAGTAAATTTATTTTCTAAATTCCACACACTTTGCCCATGTCTTACTAATACTAATTTTATCATAAACATTTTCTCCTTAATATAATCTATAAAAATTATAGTACTAGTCACATTCTATAGCAAGAATTATTAAGTATATAGTAAAATAACATAATAAAATATAAATTTCTTCCATTATTCACAAGTTTCTCAAAGTAAAACTTATTATATGTATAGTAAAAAAATTAAAACAAGAAAAAAGAATGCTTCTATACATTCTTTTAATATATTATTTAATATTATTGTAAATTTCCTTGCCAAACACTTCAATAATTATACCATTTTCAAAATCATTATTATATTTACCATCTATTTTATATCTATGTACCTTAGACACTTTATAAATAACGGCTTTATATTCAATTGTTCCACCATCATTTAAGGCATTACGTCTAGGAAATAACAAAATAACTAAAACAATAATTATCAAACTAATTAAAACTTTTTTCTTCATCACACACTCCTACTTAATTATTGATTTTAAAAACATCTCTAATTCAACTATATTAATACCATTAGTTTCAATATCATAATTAACATTATTATAAATAAATTCCACAAAATAAATATTTTCATATTTATAAATAACAAGTTCATTATCATTAATATTAGATTTTAAAGCACTATCACTATCAAAACCATAATCTCTTACTGGCTTACCTTTATCAGAAAAAGCAACCCTTATATTTCTTTCATCATTTTCATTAGAAAAATAATAAACATAACAATTTAAATTATCATATTTACTCTTACCTATGTCTCTAGTATACACGCTATAACCATTAAACTTATTTAAATCATCAGGAACCCATGCATCACTTAAATAAGAATCAGTTTTCTTTACAGCTTGAATTTTAATATCAGCATCAATCTTGTTTACACCAGCACTACTAATTTCATTAACCAAAATTCTACTATTATCCCCATTACTAGCGTTACCACCATTACTAAATACTAAATTTTTATTATAAACAAATACTCCCCCAATAATTAAAACAATCACAATTACAGCATAACGTACCAGCTTTATCATATTACTAACATTTTTATTTTTATATTTAATTAAAATTTGTTCCTTCATCTCTTGTTTATCAAACTCATCATCAAATATTTTTTTGAATTCCTTTCTATTAAACATTTTCATCACCCCTGTTTTTCATTACAACTTTAAGTTCATTTAAAGTTCTATATAGATAATGTTTTACGTTAGATTCACTTATCTTAAGTAATCCAGCAACATCCTTAATACTTATATCCTCATAATAATATAGATAAAATACTTTAAAAACAATCGCTTTCTTCTTTTTCAAAAAATCCCATATAAACTTAATATCTTCTTTTTTAATAAACTCATCTTGTAAATCAAAATCATCAGGAATATTATCAGTTACATCAAATTCTTCATCTCTAGAAAATAAATTAACTAACTTAACTTTATAATTAAAACGATAATACTCATTAACCTTATTTTTAGCTATCCCCATAACATACGCATTACCATTATCAATATTTATTTTATTAATCTTCTTAAGTAAATCAACATAAACATTTTGTACAATATCTTTAACATCTTCCACATTTGAACAATTACAAATCACATATTTTAAGACATTCTTATAAGATTCATTATACAATTTATCAAATTTATTTAAGGTTTCTTGATCGATCATTACATCCACCTCACTAATATAGTTGTATATTTTACAAAAAAGTTCCAAAAAAAAGCAAATTATTTTTCATAACTTACTTATTTACTATTATTTTTTACATATAATGCCAAAATTATTATTCCCACTAAATTAATTCCAATTGATACCCCAAGTAATAAGCCTCTACTAAATTCACTAGTACTACTACTCTCATTACAATTAAAATATATATAACATATATATTAATACAAAATATCATTTTTTGAAACCTCTATTACAGGTCTAACTCCGACTAATACGTCGGTTCGCTGAACTTCTACACTATGGACTCTTCTTGCAGTAGCGTAGATTATCCAGCCATGATTAGACATGGTGTTTCTTGGTGTTTCTAGCCAGTACCCATCAAATTTTGAGTTATCTTTTTTGGAAAAATTTGTATTTTCAACTAGATATAGATGAGCATCCAATTCTCCATTTTTCCAAGACGGGATGTAAGTGGTTGTTAGTTTTTTTACTTCAGCCATTGTTAAAAGTCTAGCTGCATAATTTGAATAGTCTAGAATTTCTGGATAGTTGTGTCCATCTTTTGAACTAGTAGTGCCATATTCATTTACAAGCTTTCTCTGTGAATTTGATAATTTTACATTTTTCCACTGAGATGTTGTTGGTAGCTGGCTCATTGCATTTAATGGTCCATGCCAATTTTCGGCAATTGTATAATATTGATAATATTTATTATTATTTGGCATTCCATTACTTACATTATTATAGTAAATTAATACAGCAATGTTTTTATTGTTTTCCACATCAGTTACATAATAAAATCTTTCAGTAACAGCATCATAAATGCCATCCCCATTTACATCACAATCAAAAGCATCACCAGAAGATAATACCCCAAAAGTCCCTAACTTTCCGTAAGTAATCGTGCTAGAACCCATTGCGCCGCCTGGTTTATAACCCATACCATTACAAATATTTCCTTTACATTCTTCTGTATGTAATAAGGTTGCTCTTTGACATATTGGCATATTAAGATTAATTTGTAAATCTCCTGAAATATTTGTAATAATTAAATTATTATTCATATGAGTATAATCTACATCTTTATTTAATAACTTATTATTCATAAATATCTTTAAAAAATGATCTTCATTATTAGGAATAGACAAATTTAAAGTATCTCCCTCAATTATTTCACTTGGTAATTCATTACTATTAGTAATATTATAATAAGAAATATTATAAAATCTTCCAAAAACAAAACTTAATAAAAATTTTTCTTCCTTACCACTAGGTGTAACCCCATCCTTATAAGATATTTTAATTCTAATATTTTTCTTAATTCCTAAAGAACATTCATCATTTTCACATATTTTATCCTTAAGTTTATAATTAAGAAATTCAAATTTTAAATTATCATTATTTAATTTTGCCTCACTAATTCCCATAGCAATATTTCCTAAATTATGAACCTCTACATCATATATTACATAAGAATCACTTGCATTTAAAATAACACTACCTTCAAAATTAGAAACATTATATTCTTCATAATTACTAATTACATTATTTACTTTTTCAATAGAAACATTTGTAATTCTTATATCTTTATCTATTCGAACTATTGCCCCTATATTCTCAATAGCTAATCTATTTTGAAAAGCAGAATATCCAACACTTAAAAAAACAATAACTAAAACAACACTTATAATTCCAATATAAATTAAATATTTACTATTCTTCTTATATATCATATTTTCTTTTCACCATTATTTATATTTATTTCATTTACCATATACAAATATAAATTATTATCATTAATAATATAAAATAATGACTCTTTTTCACTTACCACATCACAATACATAATTGGAGATCTTAAATTATCTCTAACATCAACCAACTCATTAAAACTATTAATAATAAGTACGTTATAATCTTCATAATTAGGAATTGTAGACGTTTCAACTATTAAACGATCATATTCTCTTAAAATCTTATTAATAAACTTATTATATTTATTTACCTTCCTTCTATAATTATTTATAATCATAACAATAACTACTAGAAATACAAAAGAAAATAAAAGCAAAAGAATACCAACTATAAATTTAAAATATCCATTAATAATTAATGATTTAGATGATATCGATTTATCTATACTATTATTTATATTATGTGTATTAAATTTAATTTCTATCGCTTTTTGTGATAAAGGTATTTTAACGGATATTAAAGAAGATTTTGGTATATCTTGATAACTGCTATATTTACTTATATTTAAATATACCTCTAAATAGCTTTGAGAATTAACTCCATATTGTGATTTAAAACTATTAGCAATATTATTAAAATATTCATAATCAATATTAATATTTTTATTTAAATCATATAAAGTTCCATTATTACTAACTATATCATCAGTTTTAGAAACCAATTCAAAATCTTTTTCATAATACTTAGCTTTAGTATCAATATTTTCAATAATAAGTCTTGCATTAACTTGATAATCAACATTATTAATCAAATCATCTATATTTCCATTAAACTGATAATTAAAATTTAATGAAATATTATTAATTAAACTAGCAACATAAGACATATTAGAATTCAAACATTGATCTTCAAAAAAATTATTATCTTTTAAACAAACTAAATAGTTTACATCACCTTTTTCCACAAAATAAAGTTTTTCACTACCATTTACTTTTAATGATTTTATAATAAGATTGGTTCCTAATAATACAAATAAAAACCAAAATAAGATACTTAAACAAACAATCCATAATAACTTAATTTTTTTCTTCTTTTTTTTAGAACCATTATTTTTGGTCATTATTTACCACCTCTCATTAAGTAATACAGTTGGATATCCAACAAAAGGAACTTTAAATTTAACTATTCCAATAAACATTTCCTTAGTAACTTTATAATTATCAAAATTACTATTAGCATCACCTTTAGTATAAATAAAATATTCATTATCACTATTAATAATTTTATATATTCTATGAACAATTATTTTTCCTTCATAACTATATGCAAGAATATCCCCTACATTAATTTCATTAAATTTTTTATCAACAACAACTACATCTCCTTTTGATATGTTAGGCTCCATAGATCCACTTGCTACTGCAACAGCGTAATATCTAAAATATCCTGAAACAAAATAAACTAAAATACCAACAAAGATAAATACTGGAATAAAAAGAAAAAACTCTCTCTTAGATTGCTTATAATTTTCATTAATTATTTCATCTGTTCTATCCATTTTAAACCATTTAATTATTTTAATAAGTACAAATAAAGGAAATATAAGAAAAATTAAAGAATATAAATACTCATTCGGATTAGGAATAATTGGAAGAAAATACTTCCATAAATTCATAATAAGTAAATACAATATTCCAGGTTTATAACCGAGTTTTAAACTTAAATATGAACATAATATATTTTCACAAACCGAAGGTAAAAAATTTAATGAAATTAATAAAAAAGTTTCTTTGCTAAAACCAATAGAATGGGATGAAAAAGGTATAACATTATCAATTAGAATGAAAAAGATTAAAATAATTATAATTAATATTTTAGATTCACTTGCTTTCATTAATAATTGATATCTTAAAAATTCTTTTATTAAAATAAATAAAATAATTGGAAATATAATATTACAAAAAGAATATGTAGTTAAATAATTATTATTTTTAGCAAAACCAATTAATATACCTAATAAATAATAAAGAAGAAAAAAAGCTATTAAAATAATAATTATCTCTAAACTAATATCTTTACTATAACGATGCCTATCTTTTTCAAATCCTAAAGTCAAATAAACAATGACCAATAAAAGTAAAAGAGTAAAATCTAAACTAAATTGCCCTAAAAATTTAAATTTAAAACAATTTAAAAGTAAAATAAAACTAAAAATAAAGATAAATATTATTATTTTAACATAGCTTTTCTTCATTATTATCTCCCACCTTCAAAGAGACAAATATATTTCAATTTATATTTTAATCTGCAGAACTATAATTTAATGAAATATCACCAAACGCTACAGTAAAGTCTCCATCTGCTCTTTCAGCGCCAGCCTCATATTCTAATGTAACTGTTATTAATTCACCAGATGATTTAGCTAAAGAATGTCCTGTAATAGAAGCCATACCAGTTAAAGTTTCAAGTTCATTTCCAACTTTTACTTTTACAACTATTTTTTCACAAGCACTTTGAACTAAAGCATCAGTAGTTCCTTCACCTGCAGTACAAACTTTAGTAGAGTTCTTACCAGAAACATTACTAAACACTATACTTTTTAGGAAAGCATTTAATTCACCTGCATTATAGGCATAAAACTTATAAACAACTGATTGTCCCGGTTCTGTAAATGTTGCACTTAAATTTGAAATGGTTGGATCTCCACTATTATCAATAGTAGCTGCAGTTGTTACTAATGAACTAGGTGTAGCAGTTGGAACAATTTCAGCAATCTCAACTTTATCTTCTACACTAGAAAAATCAACATTCATTGTATTATTATCTGGTTTTACATTAGCGCTAGCTTGAATATTTAAAACATTAGAAAATGCAGCAAAACCAACTGATAAACCAACAACACCAACAATTAAGGCAACTATTGCTATAATTTGAACATTTCTATTTTTCTCCATAAATACCTATCCTCCTACTCTAACTAACACTATAACAAAAAAATAATTAAATTTCCATAAAAAATTTTATATAATTTAATTAAACCTCAAAATCTATAAACTTATTTCTTTTATAAGTAAGTATTCCTTCATCATTTTCATTAAACTCATTAAATATATAATAATTTACTTCAAATTTCTTAATCTTGCCATTAAATTCAAAAGTAAAAATATAACTATTTATTATAACATTATTAGAATCTACAAAAGTATCCGTAGATTTTTTTATTAAAATAGCTTTAACTTTCTCTTCCGGAGCCTTAGCATCTAAAATAAAATTTACAATTACAAAACCAAATATAATAGCACCAAATATATAAAATAAATACAACTTCTATCACCTCTTAAATATCTTATTAATCACTGGCTTAAATATTAAATAAATCAAATACCCAATAATCGCAACAAAAACATTTGTAATTAAATCCGTAATATCTGAAGATCTAACACTAATATTATATCAATTAATATTCGGAAAACCTCCAATATTTTAGAAATTATTATTTTACTTGTAAAAAAGTATTATTTTTAAATTATTTATCATAATAAATAATGTGCCTAGTTGCCCGTGTGGAACTAGGACTTTTTAATTTTTTCCCAATTTGATGGAAAACCCATGACTTTTTTTATGTCATCAATACTAATTGATATTAATTTAGAACCTATGCTATAAATTCTTCCATTTATCTTATTATAAAAATGATTAAAATCTTCATCTAATAATAAAAATTTAAAAATAATTGTTAATGAAAATAAATCATTTTTTCCTTGTATATACTGATTTCCCTGTATAGGAATTTCTAAAAGTTCGTGATATTTTGTATTTGGTATACTTATTATTTTAAAAGAGCGAGAATCATATAATCTTTCATCATGTGCACATAAATTACGCCAAAATGCTAGAGCTTTTATAAATATGCATAAATCTCCTTCTAACATATCAAAATGTTTAGCAATTGTTACTCTTATAGGTTGCTTCATATATTCATAAAATTTTGATATTGTTCCTAAACTCAAAGCATTTATTAGTACCCACAAAGGTATATATCCATATTTCATTATGTAATGATTGATATAATTTTTCTTTTCGATAGAATCAGCTATTTCTTTTTGGATAGAAGAAATTAAATATTGAATACTTTTAACTCTTTTTTCACTTGCTTTAATGTTGTTACTTTCTTTAAATGTTTCAAAATTTTCTATCTTTAAGTAATTATCGTGTCCATAATGTTCCGAAAAATAATGTGCTATTAATGTCTTCAATTTATTTTCTATTTTTAGTATATTTTCTAAATAGACGATTCTTATGCTTCTGTCAAATTCTGCTAAATAATATAATTCTTCATAAGTAGCTTTTTCAATAAATCTTTCTTCATTTTCATTATTTTTTGCTATAAATAATCTTTTATATCCATTAACGGTATTGTAATAATTTGTTTCTAAAAGTTTTGTTCTAGCAAATTCTTCATTTTCAAAATTTAATCCTCTATTTTTTAATATTAAAATTTGCTGTTCAATTGTTTTAAATTCTTTCAATTTATTTCCTTTCCAAAAAAATCTCTGGCCCACACGGGTACCAGAGCTCATCTACGAGATCATTATATCTTTTTTAATCTGTTATTGCAATAGTTTTAAGTAGTTTTAAGTAGTTATAAATAACTTTTAAATCTCACTATTAAATTCAGAATTTTTAAATATAATTCTTATTTTATTAAAAATTTACTTTTTTCAAGTATTTATAGGATTTCCATATTAAGGACCATCCATCTATGCAATGATTTATTGAAACGTATATTTTCTCAAAAGAAAAGGCAAACATCTAATAGTATGCCAGCTATAATTTATCTATCCAATTATTTATATCTTCCATTTTAGTAATTAATTTATCACTATAACTTTCAAATACAATATTCATTTCATCTTTAACTTCTGAATTAGGACATAATTTTTTTATTTCACCAAAAGTTTTACCAAGCCATCCTGCATTAGTAGCAAATGGAATAACCAATTTACTACTTAAATCATTATAAGTTAAAAATGTTCTCACAACCGGCGATTCCTTGTACCACCAAACTGGCGTCCCAATTATAATTTTATCGTAAACATCTAAATTAACATTAACATCTTGAATTTCTAGTAAGTGATTACTACCTTCTAATCTTTGTTCCTCATCAACAACCGTTTGATAATCATTACTATAAGGAATAACTGGTTTTAATTCCAAAATATCACAATTTAATTTAGATTGAATTAACTTAGCAATCATTCTAGTATTTCCCGTATAAGAAAAATATACAACTAAAGTCTTCATTTATACTACTCTCCTAACTTATCATATTCTTCATCAGTTACTTGTTCACACCACTCCGTAGATGTATCTATACCTGGCACCTCAATCACAATATGACTAAGTCGACTATTCTTCTTAGTGCCATGCCAATGTTTTACGTTTGCCGGAATTGTTATAACATCGTCCTGTTTTACACTAAACATTTATAGGGGCTTCATAATTAATTGCAACATTATTTAAATAATTTGCCACATCTCTAAGATTATTAAAAGTTATACATCCATTATCTTTAATAATATCTTCTACTGATTTTATACTTTCTAACATATGACCTTCCATTTTCATATCATTATATTCATATAAAACACAAAAAACAAGTTTATTTGGTACTTTATTGCTATAATCTACCGCAGAAGCTATAGCACTAAATCCAAATTGTTCTGGCGTAATAACATACAATAAAATATCGCTAGCCTGCATTCGTTGCTTTTTTTCTGATTTTGTAGACTCCGTATATTTCCAATCTCTTACTAATGGATTAAAATACTTTATATTTGGATTCAAAAGTTTTATTAAAGATTCTCTCCAATTACTATTACCACAGGTACCGCCCAAATTTACAATTAACATTTTATCATACCCAACTTATCATATTCTTCCTTATTCATTTTCATATATCTCCTTAGCTAAATTAAATGCTACCCATGCCTTCGGCCATCCAATATAAAATGCAATATGTGTAATAATTCCAGCCATTTCTTCTTTGCTTACACCATTTTTTTTGCATTTTCTAAATGATACTTTAAAGAACTATCAGTAATTCCACTAGATACTAGAGCAACAACTGTAATAATACATCTAGTTTTAACATCAATTGCATCATCGTTCCAATTTTCTCCAAATAACACATCATCATTATAATGTACAAATTTAGGCGCAAATTTACCTAAAGAATCTCTTCCTGCAGTTTGTACAATCATATAATACCTCCATTATTATTTTTCCAATCTTTTTTATTCATAATTAATAAATTAACATCTATATTAATTCCATTTTTTTCATATACTTTATTTATAGTTTTATAATAACTAAAACCTAATTTTTCTATAAAAGACTTACTTTTTATATTACCTGTTTCATAACCAATAACAATATTATCATAATAATTATCTAATAAATAACTTATTATACACTTAATAGCTTCTGTCATATAACCTTTTCTCCAATAATTAGGATGCATATTAAAAGATAACTCTATTGAATTATTGTTATCATCCTCTCTATCAGCTACAATATTTCCTATAGGAGTTCCATCATTTAAATAAATATACCAATCATACATCTTATTAGTTTTACACTGTTCATAATATTTTTTATTATCATTACCAATAAAATCAATCTTACTTAAAGATTTTTCTATTATATCAATACCACCTACACCTCTACATTTAAGCATATCGTATTCATAGACTTTAATACAATCTTCACTAGTACCTTTTTTTAAAATTAATCTATCAGTTTTTAATTCAATTGTTTCATATTTATTTAACATAACATCATCTTCTCTCAAAATTTAATTTGAAATATTATATAACAAAATAGCTAAAATATTTACAAATTACTTAATCCGTTCTCTTATTTCATTTTCAGTTACATAATTCTTATATAAATTATCCAAATCATTCAAATCAAAATTAAAATTACTTGGATTATATATTTTTAAATTATTTGAATCTCTCTTTATAAAATAATCTAAAGCATAAATAATATCAATATCATTATTAAAATCAAAAATCATAAACTACCTCATATCCTTAATTAAATTATAACATTTTATTATCTACTTATTCATTACTATTTTAAAATGCTATCTGACCACTCTTTAATAACTGAATCACTTGCGCTAGATAAAAATTTTAAAAAATGTATATTAATTTTAATTTCTTTATTTCATTTTTTATCCCAACATATGCATTTAACTCAAAAGATTCTTCACTAATTTTTCATTATTCTTAATGTCATATACTGTTAATTAATCTTACTTATAACTAATTTAAACACTTAGTAAATCATCAAATAAATTCATATTCATCATTTTAAATGGATGATTAAACATAAATGGAATAGAACAAATAATAGGCATTAAAGTAAAATATAGCACAAAACTCATATACACATACATCATTGTTCTGACAAAAAAATCATAATTAGATAATTTCTTCCACTTGTTATAAAATACTAAATAATACAAAAGAATCAAAACAATAATATCAACAATTATCTTCATTTTATCCTTTCCTTGTAACAATTAAATATCTACCCATTAATTTAAAACTTGTTTTTTCTTACTAACATAATTTGTAATAATAACAAAACAAACACCAAATATTAATACAATTCCCATATTAAGAATTAAAGTACTAACACTACTCAAACTAAAATTATCCATAACTTTTAAAGCCTCATTATTAATTACAAAATAATAAGTAGGAAAAATATGAGCTATCTTAATAACATAATCTGGCATAAATTCAAACGGTACAAAACATCCACATAAGAAAGAAGAACCAAGGGAAACAACATTAACTATTCCACTTATTGCACCCTTATTTTGCGTAATATTTCCAATTAAGAAACCAATACATAATGAACATAAACTAAAAACAAAAGAATTAATTACATACCATAAACCATTCATACTAATAAATAAATCTTTAAAAATAATTAAAGCAAGAATCATATAAAGAATCCACATTCCAATTATAACAACCGAGCAAGCCTCTAGTACAATACGGTTATATTTTTTATAATCATAACTACTAACTATCGTTCTTTTTCTAACATTCTCACTCTTTAAACTAGCAAGAATCATACTAATTGAATATACACATCCAGCTAAAATTGCATAATTTAAGAAATTAAAAAATCTAGCCATTCTACTTAAACTATTAGTATCTACTTTACTTTTAACCTCAACATTCACATCAAGATTTAATGCATTATCTAACCTATTAAATAACTCATCACCATTATAATAATTATTATAAATATTAAAAGAATCAAAATAATTTTGAACTAACATCTTTCCATAAGAAGAACCTTTATCACCACTAGTTTTATACTCAACATTTACATCTTTATTATTTAACAAATCTTCTCCAAAACCATCTGGAATATAAACTACTAAACTAACATCTCTATAAAAAAGTGCATCATCTATTTTTTCTTCATCACTTTCATCTATATCTTTAACTTCCATATGATTTTCTAAATACTTAATAAAATGATTAGTAACCTTACTTTCACTTTTATCATTATTAACTATAATTACACTAGGCTTAACCTCTTCAAAACTATCTACATTACCACTAGTTTGATTAACTAACGTAACTGATATGAGCATAATAGTATAAAGTATAATTAATCCCTTTAACTTATTTAATATCTTTAAAATAGTTTTAAATACTATCATACTTTTCCCTCCTTAAACTTACGAAAGAAACAACAAACGCAATTAATACAAATATTAAAAGAAAACTTACATCTCTAAAATATCTATTTAAAGTATCATAATAATATAAAGAATAAAACCCATCAGTTATTAAATTACATGGATTAATCAAATTTAATATTGGAACATTTTTATCTATAACATATTTTAAAGTAACTCCAGTCATACCTGATAAAACAGATAAAAACATACTAATTGCAATTGTAATTCCTGTCTTTGCACCCTCACTAACTCTAAATATAGAAGCAATTAAAACACCTAAAGATATTCCTGCTAAATCTCCAACAAGCAAAAGTAAAATTACAAGTGCTAGATTACTTCCAAAATCAGCATATAATACAAACTTTAGAAATATCATCAAAATAGATAAACCAACTA
The DNA here is from genome assembly GCA_934101225.1 of uncultured Bacilli bacterium. Classification (GTDB taxonomy): domain Bacteria; phylum Bacillota_I; class Bacilli_A; order RF39; family UBA660; genus CAG-533. The sequence continues at coordinate 17,280 of CAKOQK010000016.1, forward strand.
AACTAACTAAATATGACCCAATTATCGCACTTAACACAATATTACTTTTCTTATTAGGAGAAACTGCAATTCTTTTTCCCTTATCACTCATATTTGCTAAGGAATTATTAATAGCCGTAAGCCCTAACATTCCACCATACATAACAGCCATAGCAATTAAACTATAATATTCAATTTGCATATAACTTAAATTATCTTTTGAAACATCTATCATCTTAACATTACTTTTAATATTTTGAACAAATCCTACATCACCATAAATAATTTTATTTTGTTCAATCTCATTAACTACATATCTCAAAACTGTTTGATTCATACCATTTTCTCTTATAACAATATTCGGTTTATTATTACTAAAATAAATATATCCCTCAATTTCACCATCTTCTAGTAAGTTATCCGCATCATCTTTATCAGTATATTTAATATTAAATAATTTATCATCTGACTTACTTGATAAAGCATCTAATGTTTTAACATACACTTCATTATTTCTATACTCATCATTATCAACTATTGCAATATCAAATACCTTAAGCATTTCATCACTTTCAATATTAGAAAAAGCCATATTAAAAAATACACCTAATATTATTGGAAAAATAAAAGTCCAAAATATCAATACTTTATTATTAAACAATATTTTTATATTATATCTTAAATTATGAATAAACATTAATCTCTTAAATCCTTTCCTGTAAGTTTTAAGAATACATCATTTAAAGTAGGACCTTCATGTTTAATAGTTTCCTTAATATCTGCTTTCTTCTTTAATTCTTCACTTGTTCCCTCTGCAATAATTTTTCCATTATCAATAATAATTATTCTATCACAAAGAATTTCAACTTCCTCCATATAATGAGTAGTATAAACAATTGTAGCCCCGTTATCTCTTAACTTTTTAATACCATCTAATATATTATTTCTACTTTGCGGATCTACCATAGCAGTCGGTTCATCAAAAAATATCAAACTTGGTTTATGAGCAATTCCACAAGCAATGTTTAATCTTCTAAGTAAACCACCTGATAATTGTTTAGGAAAATACTTCTTAAACTCACCTAGACCAACCAATTTAATAGCATCTTCAACATATTCTCTTCTTTTATTCTTATCACTTATATATAATCCACAAAAATAATCAATATTATCATAAACATTAAGTTCATCGAATACCGCAACATCTTGAAAAATAACTCCAATTCTAGATTTAATATCATAAGAATCAGGCGTCATTTCTTTACCAAATATTTTAATACTACCCTTTTGATACTTTAATAAAGATAAAATAGAATTAATAGTAGTACTTTTTCCACTCCCATTAGGTCCAAGTAATCCTAAAATCTCTCCTTCATAAACATCAAACGACAAATCATCTACTGCTCTCTTACCCTTATATTCCTTAACTAAATTTTTAACCTCTATAACTTTATTCATACTTATTTATCCTTTCTCTTTAGCCCATCTTTAATTACTTTATCCACAACTTTCTTCTTAATATTTCCTCTATTATATTCATAAAGTATCATTGAAATATATTGTTCTCTTAATAATTGACCTAATTCTTCATCACTAAAATCACAAGTTTTATTAGCAACCAAATTAGCTATCCCATTAACATAAAACCACATTCTAAAATTAAACATCTTCGCATTTTGAATACTTAATCCTGTTTGCATAGAAATAATTTCATAAACTTTACCAATCGATTTATTATAATCTACATAACTTATACCATCATTATCACCATTAAATAAAATCTTAAAAAAATTAGGTTCATCTTTAGCAAATTTAATATACTTAAGACCAGTATCTTTATAAGAATTGCTATCATTTAAAATATAATTAAAATAAATATTAGAAATTTCTTTATATAAATCATCTTTTATTTCATCCATATTTTTATATAAATAAAATATTGGTTGAGTTGAACAATTTAATTCTTTAGCAACTCTTCTTGCATTAATCCCATTTATTCCATCTTTTCTAACTATATCTAAGCACACTCGAATTATATCATCTTTATTTATTTTCCTACTCACTGGCATATAACCTCCTCATTTATACCATATGTTATATATCTAGTTTTATTTTATAACAAGCGTTATATTTTTGTAAAGAAAAAAACTTAAAACATTAGTCTTAAGCCTATTTAATTAATTTATTTTTTAAACAATATGGTACTACTTCATGCTTTAAAGTATTAGAAAGAATCTCAGTTCCATCTTCACTAGAATACCACTTGAATTTTTCAATTTCCAAAGATGTGCTTAAATCACCAAATAACTTTCCATTATATTTAAATACATAAAAATGAATTGGTGTAACTCCATCACTTGTCGCAATTTCATCAAATTCCATAATTAATTCAAATAATGATTCATCAAAAACTGCCATACCACCTAATTCTTCATGACACTCCCTTATTGCTGCTTCTAATGGTGTTTCTCCTTCTTCAACTTTTCCACCAATCATTTGATATGTAGGTCTTTTTCTTGGCTTATCTATTAACAACTTATCATCTTCAAAAAACATTGTTCCAACAACTTTCATAGTATTTCCTCCATCTAAATAATATTATATTATTATACATCCAACTATATCAACTCTAAATAAACACTTTTAAGTTTTTCTTCAGGAACACCTAAATCTCTTAATATTGCATAAGCATACTCTATACTCATATTTAAAAAACAATCATCTTTATTTAATATTTCCTTAATAAGTTTATACTTTTCATGTATCTCTTTATTATCTTTATTTTCTTCTATTAACTTATTAACTCTTAACTTTAATACATCAATCATTATAGTTATCTCCCCTTAATTCCTGGTATTTGTGGATCATCATTAGCAACATATTCAAATATGCCTTCATCAAACTTAGATTGTAATTCTTCACTTGTTACCACAACTAACTCCTTATTCGGATTATAGTAAAAGTAAACTGTTTTATCAGGATTATTTTTAAATCCTTCTTTATTTAAAGCAACTATTACACTAGGCATAGCAACTTTGTCTTTATCAAAAGGCTCATTATTCCTAATAATTATAATCTTAACATTATTTTTTCTTTCTTCTTCATTAAATAATATTTTTCTTAAATGTAAAGCATAAGATAAAGAATCTATTCCTACCATACCTTTTTTATTAACCTTATCAATTAATATAGATAATCTTTCATCTAAAGAAACTTCTTTTAAATTAGAAGTTCTACTTGCATATTCACTTAATAATTCTTCAAAAGTTTCTTTATGTAGAATATCATCGCTAGCCTTATCTTTTTCTTGACTTGCGACTAACATATACATTTTTTGATATGCATTTACAAATTCAGTCATAGTTTTTAAATTTTTATTTAAACAATTAATTCCTATTAAAGGTTGATTTATCTTAGCATTTGCAATATCCCCTTGAAGTATTGACGTAACCGAATCAGCATTTACCAAAAATTTTCCACATCTAAAATCTAAATTAGCATGTCCATATCCGTAATCTTCGCCTATACATGATACATAATTACTTGTAAAATTTATTCCTAACATATTCAAAAATTTAGCATAAATAATATTAAACTCAAAGCAAACAACTTGGTTATTTTGTGGAGTTATTGAAGCAATATGACTTGTACTTTTATGTTTTTCTGTTGCAACTCCCATTTGATTAACAGCATAATACTCTTCATCATAAGTTAATACTTTACACATTTTAATATAAATATAAATTGCCATTTCCAGTTCACTTGCATCATAAGGAAAACCATCCATAATTACTTTTTCTAAATCACTATCAATTTTAATTTCTTTATATTTAACATCAGTTGTAACCACATATTTATTTATTGCTTCTAAATCAATTACTTGCATTGAATAAATACTCGAATGTCTATTAACAAAACCATCTGGTAACTCATAATTATCAATAATATTATTTTCTCTTAAAAATTTACAAGTTGCATAAATTAAATATTCCTTAGGTAGTCCATAAATATCTTTTATATTATCATCATGACTTATTTCATTAAATTTATCATCACTTAATCTCATTAAACTAATCATATTTTCAAATGGAATTGAATAATTAAAACCATCTATCAAAACTTTATATTCATAATTTTTATATTTTTCTAAAAACTTATCATACGAAATATAACTTCTTAATTTTTCAAATCTCTCTTTCTCTTCAGTATTTAAACCAATTTGATTTGTATTTATTAATTCTTTAATCCCATTAATAATAGTTGTTTTATCATATCTAATATTTACACCTAAATCACCATTAATTATAGAAGAAACTATAAATTTATCAGTAGCATCATAAAAATATCGGCAAGCATACTCAAAATAATTATCATCTTCTAATATTCTTTTTAAAAATTCTGTGTAAACATCAATATCACCAACCGTTATAGTTTTACTATTTTTAATAAAATCAATATCTTCCATAGTAGTAAACAATGTATAATCAGATATTCTTTGTAAATAAGGATATTTTTTTAATTGTTTTTCAATCGTTAATTTTTCCATACTATCCCTTTCTATTTCCTGAATTCATCATCATGTTCCTTAAAAAAATTATAATAAACTAATACATTAGGTAATTCTGTCCATTTTCTAGTTCTAACAGGAATATCATCTAAATTATATATCTTTGCAGCATATAAATTCAATAAAAATGGTGAATGTGTCGAAATAATAAATTGACAATTATAAAATCTAACAGAATCTTCAATAAATTTCTTTAACTTTAATTGATTTTCAGCAGATAAACTATTTTCCGGCTCATCTAAAATATAAATACTATCTTCATCAATTTCTTTTTCCCAAAACATAAGAGCTGACTCTCCATTTGAGTTTTCAATAATATTATTATTTGCAAGTCTTTCTCTAACAAATTTAGACATCGTTTTTTTCTTAGCGTCATATATATTTCTAATTTCTTCATAATCATTAATTGAAGCATCTCTATTAAATTTATAATCTAAATATTCTTTAGATAATGCTTCTTTTTTACGATTTACATTTGAGTTAATTGATCTAATATCTAACAAATAATCAAATACATCATCACTAGTTACAAGTTTAATTTCTAAAGGCTCATCATAAGCCATTTCATACTTACAAAGTTTAACATACTCATCAAAATAAGATCCTTTATTAATTCCATTTAAAGTTTTTGCATTAAGTTTTTGTGATATCATATTAATTAATGTAGATTTACCAGAACCATTTCCACCATAAAATATTGTTATATTATCAAATTCTATATCTTCAAATTGTTTAGAAGAAAATAAATGTAAAGGATAATAATTATTAAATATATTTCTTCTTTCTATAAAAGTCGGAATTGCTGATTCTCTATCACCATCTAATAATTTAAAACTCTTTAAGTAAATCATTAAAACCACCTACCAAAATTATAATATATTTTAGCTAATTTTAATAGATTCTACTTTAACCAATTTACAAAGTCAAAATGAATTTAAGTAAGATTTAAGCAAGATATATTGTAAAGAACAACTTAACAAAACATCTATTTTAATGTATATTTATTGTAGGTGAATAAGATATGACAAAACATAAAAAAATTAAAAAAAATATCAAAAGAAACTTTTTCGAAATATTAATCATACTTCTTGCATTCTTAATCATTAATAATCAAGATAAAATTAAAAATTTATTTAATCAAAATAATAATCAAAATCAAAATGACTACATAAATACGAATAATGATTTATTAAAAGTTCACTACTTAGATGTTGGTCAAGGCGATTCAATATTTATTGAACTACCTAATAATGAAACAATGTTAATTGATGCAGCAGAATCTTATCAAAGTGAAAACATAATAAATTATCTAAAAAATTTAAATTATCAAAAAATAGATTATGTTATTGGAACCCATCCCCATACAGATCATATTGGTGGATTAAAAGACATTATTAATACTTTTGAAATAGGAAAAATTTATATGCCTAAAGTAGTATCAACAACCAAGACTTATGAAAGTCTTCTAATGGCAATCAAAGATAAAAATTTAAAAATTAACACTGCTAAAGCAGGCACCACAATAATTGATACTGATGCTTTAAAAATAAACATTATAGCTCCAAATAATGACACATACACTGAACTTAATAATTATTCAGTAGTAACAAAAATAACTTATGGAACTACTAAATTCTTATTTATGGGAGATGCCGAAAAACTAAGTGAAAATGAAATTAAAGAAAATGTAACTGCCGATGTAATTAAAATAGGTCATCATGGTTCTAACACATCATCAAGCATCAATTTTATCAAGAAAGTAAACGCTAAATATGGAATCATTTCCGTTGGTTTAAACAACAAATACAATTTACCCAAAGAAGAAACAATTACAAACTGGGAAAATTCTGGAACTAAAATATATTTAACAAGCATAAATGGAACTATTAGAGCTATATCAGATGGAACAAACATTAAAATAGAAAGTGAGAAATAATATGACATTTACAATCGATCGAATAGAAGGTAATTATTTAATAGTTGAATTAGAAAATGGTAAAATAATTAACTTACCCAAAGAATTAATTCCTAACGCTAAAGAAAATGATATTTATACAATCACTTTAAATAAGGATGAAATGAAAAAAAGAAAAAATAACATTAATAATTTAATAAATAATCTTTTCATAGATTAAGGTGCCCTTTTACAGCACCTTTTTTTAATCAAATAAAACAAACACTAATAATTTTATTTTAATAACTCTAAGATATTCACTTAAATTATTAAAAAATTTAATCATAAAAAAATTCCTCCCTTCTATATATATTTATTATCCAAAAGAGTGGAATTTACTTTTTTTATTTACACATTTTTATAAAATAATTAAAAATTTTACATGAATTATCATCCAATATATATTCCGGATGCCATTGTAACCCCAAAATAAACTTCTTATCTTTAACCTCTACTCCTTCAACAATATCATCATCACTAATCGCATTTATTTTTACCATATCATTAAGTTCAAAATCAACAATATCATGATGAACACTGTTTACAAGCATAACATCAGTTCCAATTATCTTATAAAGTAAACTATCTTTATCAATATAAACATTATGTGCATATTCAAGCGGATTCTTATAATGATTACTATAATTTACTCTCTTTTCCATTGCAAACATATCTCTATTTTTAGCTAAACAACTACAAATTGCTTGAAATCCCAAACATATCCCAAGTAAAGGTTTATCATTATCTATTGCATACTTAATTATATATTCATCAAAATTATAATAATAACTTCCTCCTGGTAAAATAAACCCATCGCATTTATCTAAAATATAAGATAATTTATCCTCATTAACCTTATCCATTCCTTGATTAGTTTCATTATAATTATAATCTTCCGTTGGTAAAACACTTACTAAACAAACATCATCATATCTAGCAAGTGCTCTTCTAATTTGTTCATGTACTTGACATATATCTTGACCATCTAAATTTTTATACATTCTTGAAACAACACCAATTAAAATCACTTTTATTTCCTCCCATTAATTATATTACTTAACGGTAAAACTATTGTTAATCGTACTAACACTATACAAAAACAAAACATCTTGTCCCTTAAATTCAACATAATTATCTAAAATATTTGAAGAAATATACCTAGTATCAATAACGGTTATTTTTTTATAAGAACTAATAAGAAGTGGTACTAAAGAACTACCATAAGAATCTCTAAATACAATTAATTCATCATCACTACTTGCCAAATTATTATAAATTGTAAGCAATCCCTTTGCTCCACCTAAATATATATCATATAAATCCCAAGAATTAATCTTACTTTTATCATAAACATTTATATCTATTTTATTTAAATTATCATATACAATCGCATTATCAATATATTCATTAGATAAAATATTAATATTATCTTCTTTTATTTTAACTGGAACTTGGTAAGAATAAACACCCTTAAAAACACCAACATTTTGCATATTATAATTTATATCTTTATAATAATTATTACCCATTTTATCTAAAATCATATTTGCCACTTTAACAATATTTTCCTGTTTAAAATGACTATCACTATAATAATAATCTTCTAAAGATAAACTATTCATAATATCTATATAATTAAAACTACTTAATTCACTATTCATTTTACTTATTAGTAAATCATAATTCATTTTTAAATTACCATTATTAACAAAATAATTTTTATCAGGTACAACACTATAATATATTTTAGAATTATTTAAATACTTGTTGCTTATAGAGTTAATTCTATCAATTAAATTCTTTAAAGAACTTTCATTTAATGGATATTCTTGCTTAATCAAATAATCATTATAAACATAAACATCATGATAATTATTTTTTAAAGCTAAATCTAACCTAACTTTATTTTCTCTTATATAATCTCTCATCACAAATTGATCAACTGCGTATTTATCAAAATTACTAAAAAATGTACCATTAAATATATTATTTACTGAAAACTCCGGAAAACTTGCTAATCTTCTTCTCTCACTAATTGAAATATCTTTATCTTTAGAAAATATATTAACAATTAGAACTATTACAAGAATACTACCAAATAAAATTGAAACAATTATATTTTTAACTTTATCAATCATATATATTCCCCTTAAAATCTAAAATATAAAAATGGATTATAAGAACTATCTATTAAATACATAGTAACAATTATTAATAATATTAGTAAATAAATAGGCTCCAATATATTAATAATTTTTTTACCTTTACCATTACTTATTTTAATAACTAAATTTTTAACATAATTAGTAGAACCAATTGCACCTAACACAATAAATAAAACATATCCCTTTAAATAATATAAAGTTACATTATTTATAAACAACTCTCCATTTAATCCAAACAATCCCTTTATAATATTAAAAGCACTACTTAAATTATCACCTTGAAAGATAACAAAACTAATCATAACTAAAAACAAAGTATAAATGCCTTTAATAAATTTAGGAACATTACTAAAATATTTCTTTAAAATAAACTTTTCTAAAATCAACAATATTCCAAAATATAATCCCCAAACAATAAAATTCCAACTAGCACCATGCCATAATCCCGTTAATGACCAAACAATTAAGATATTTCTAATTTGCTTTAATACACCTTTCTTATTACCACCCAGAGGAATATAAACATAATCTCTAAACCATGAACTTAATGTCATATGCCATCTTCTCCAAAAATCAGTAATTGACTTTGCCATATATGGATAATTGAAGTTTTCAGGAAAATTAAATCCTAACATTTTACCTAGCCCAATTGCTATATCAGAATAACCTGAAAAATCAAAATAAATTTGTAACATAAAACTAATTGCAAATATCCAAGTAAAAAGTACAGACTTATCACCTAAATTTAAATATATATTACATAATTCTCCCAAATTATTAGCAATAATTACCTTCTTACTAAGTCCAATAATAAAACGTCTTAATCCATTTGCAAACATCTCAAAAGTAACATTTCTATTATCAATTGCTTTATTTACATCTTGATATCTAACTATTGGACCAGCAATAAGTTGTGGAAACAAAAATACATATAAAAAATACTTTAATATATTACTTTGAACATTAACCTTTTTATTATAAACATCTATTTCATAACTAATAATTTGAAAAGTATAAAAAGATATACCAATCGGTAAAACAACATTTAGTAAATTCAAATTACTATGAAATAAATTATTAACATTAATAATTACAAAATTAAAATATTTAAATATTCCAAATAATAATACATGAATAAATATTCCAATAATTAAAATATTCTTACTTTTATACTTATCTATTAATAATCCTACTACATAAGATATCAATACCTCTATTAACATCAATAATATATACTTAGGCTCTTCATAAAAATAAAATAAAACAGAAAACATTAACAAAATTATATTTCTAAATTTTTTAGGAACAACAAAATAACATATTAATAATAAAGGTAAAAAATAATAAATAAAACTAATACTAGTAAATACCATATCAAATTCCTTTCAAATAAAACTCCTTATAAAAGGAGTTAACTTTAATTTATTGTACTTCTGGTAATTCTTCAAAATCTAATGAATTATTTTTTATTAATTCTTTTCCATTACTATTATTTACATACTTCTTAAATGCATCATAAACCGGTTTAGCCCAATCTTCTTCACTCATAACATAGACAATTGTATTTCCATAATTAGTTAAATAAAGAACATCAGCAGAAACACATAACCATTTGTTCATATCAATATTGTTATACATTTCTTCTTTAACCTTCTCAATATTTACACCATTTTTAAATTTAACTGCTACAAATGAATAAGCCTGACTTGACATTACAGGTTCTGATGCTACTATTGCTTCTACATCATCATTATTTGATAAACCAGTATATGATTTTAAAACATCCTTATCATTCAAACTAATTTTTTGAGTTCTTAAATCAGGTAAATCAGCATTAGATAATTTATAAACATCATCAATCATTGATTTTAATTCACTATTTGTATTTAGTTTTATATCTCCAGTATTCTTATTATTTAAAAAATAAATTAGAATACCTACTACTATAATAGCTACTATTCCTATTCCAACATACAACTTTTTATCCTTCATTTTATCATCCTCATTTCTATACTAACTATACCAAAATAAAACTTGGCCGTCAATTAGCTAAGTGATTTCGATAGTGTTTACAAAGTCGGGGAAACATGCAATTTTACGTATAGTCGTAAATTATTGTATAAAAAAAGTGGTTAAACCTTAAAAATTTACTTTATAATTAAGTTGAAACAATAAATTAGAAAGTAGGTTAACCACATGAATATTATACCAATTTTTTATGATTTTACAAATATTTTTAACAAAAAGATAGTGTTTACAAAGTCGGGGAATCATGCAATTTTACATATAGTCGTAAATTATTATATAAAAAAACATGCTTTTAATCGCATATTTCTTTTAATTTTTCAACAATATCACTTGATAAATTCATATTTATATATAATTTTCCTTCATTATTTGTTGCTGTAATATATAAATATTCATTAGTATGTTTATTATCAGAAATTTTTTCTACCTTATAATAAGATGTTTCATCAATGTATGCTGTATCAACAACTAAATATTTAGTACTATCATTTAATTCAATTATTTCATTTCTAGCAAAATACATATTTCCTCCTATTTGGTTTCATTTGAAGATACAACTTCTTCAAATACTTTAGATAAATTTAAAGTTAAGCCGGTTAATACATTTTCTTGATTTTCTAGGTTGCTTTGATCAGTAATATTTTGTTCTTGTAATTTTTTATCAATAGCTTCCTTGTTATTTTCTATTATTTTGCGTACTGCAATTTGAGCAAGATTTTCATCTTCAAATAAGGCAAGCGCAATATTATGGATTGTGTCATGTTCATCCATTGTATATGTCATTTGTTCTTCAGCAGGTTCAGGTTCAGCTATAGTTTCTTCTTTAACTTCAGTATTTTCTTCTTGTTTGTTAGAAGACTCCTCATTTTTTGTTTCGGTAGTTGACTCATTTTTTTCTTCATTTGGTATTGCTTCAGTTATTACAACTTCCTCTTCTGCTTTAGTTTCTGGAGAACTTTTTTCTTCTAGATTTGGTTCTGAATCTTCAGTAACAGGAACTAAATCAACATCTAATGGAATATCTTCTAATTTAGTTGGCTCTTCTTCGGCTACTTCTTCAAATGTTGGAGCCTCATTATTTAATATTGATTCTGTTAATGCATCATCTATTCCAAAAAACGAAGTATCATTCTCAGTTACGATATTTTCAGAATGCGTTTCTTTTTTCGATTCTTCTTTATCGGGTAATTTTAATTCTTGTGGTGCTTCAGATATTTTCACAACATATAAATCGTTATTTACATATGTTTCTTTTGATTCAACGGGTTCTTGTTCTTCTTCACTTTCCTCTTTAGCAAAGTCTCTTGTATAATCATTAATAAGTTTAAATGTTATTGAATTATTTTTAAATTCATTAACATTGAAATTAATTGCATCAGGATAGGCTTCTTTTATCATAGAGATAGTACTTTTTTTATCTTGAATGTCTAAAGAACGATTTATAATCTTTTTGTAAGCAAACTCAATATCTTCTCTATCACTTAAATATTTAGCCTTTTTTGTCAAATCTAGATTTTCATCATCATATAATGAATGTAATTCCTCTAGGAATTTTTTAAATTCAAAAGATATTACTTCTCTCTTGTGATTTAATTCTTTAATTTTATTTTCATCTAAGTTTTGACTGTCAATATTATTTAAATCTAAGTCAATTTGATAAAGGTCTTTTATTAAATTATTTTTATTATATCTTGAGAATATCTCGTCACAACTATTTATATATTCTAAAATATCTTCATTATTTGATTTACAAATATTTTTTAATGAATCAATTCTTATTCTTGCTTTATAATTTAAAAAATTAGTTCCTTCTTCTAAATTTGAAAATAAATCCATGTTCATATAAACATTCACCAATCCTATCTTATTCTATAATTTATTATATCATTTTTTTTGATAAAAGCAATAAATTTAAAAAAATTTTATTTTTGGTAAAAAAATACTTGAATTTAATAAAAAGTTAGAGTATAGTATTGCTTGTAGTCAAAGGAAATGCCCGATTAGCTCAGTCGGTAGAGCGCACGGCTGTTAACCGTTAGGTCGTAGGTTCGAGTCCTACATCGGGCGCCATTTAGATTATAACAAGC
>CAKOQK010000017.1 GCA_934101225.1 uncultured Bacilli bacterium
TAATCCTTGTTTTCATTTGATAATAATTCTCTAATATCTTTTTCTGATAAGCTAGATAAAATATCCTTATCTCTAATTTCACCATCAATTAATTTTTCACTTAATTTAAGTTTCTTCTTTTGTAATTCCAATATCTTTTCTTCAATTGTTCCTTTAGCAACAATATGAATAACTTCAACCGTTTTAGTTTGACCAATTCTATGAGCTCTATCAGTAGCCTGATTTTCAGCTTGTGGATTCCACCATAAATCTAAATGAATAACTGTTGATGCACTCGCTAGATTAAGTCCAGTTCCACCTGCTTTAAGCATTATTAAGAATACAGCAGGATCTTTTCTTTCATTAAATTCATCAACCCTATGCATTCTTTCTTTACTTGAAACTTCACCAGAAATTGTATAATAAGGAATATCTTCTTTTTCTAAATGTCCAATAACATCATTCATTGCATCCTTAAAAGATGTAAACATTAAAATCTTATTCCCATTTGCAATATTTTCTTTAATAACATAAATTAAACTATCAATCTTATTAGATCCGCCAGTATATTCTGGATAAACAATCTTAGGATCAATACAAATTTGTCTTAATTTAGTAAGAAGTGGCAAAATCAAGAACGCTGCCTTTTTCTCTCCACCTTGCTTTAATATATCATCAATTTCCTTTTTGACCTTTTCTAATTCTGCAACATATATTTTCTTTTGTTCTTCAGTAAGTTCAACAAATATATTATTTTCCATCTTATCTGGTAAATCTTTAGTAACATCCATTTTCTTTCTTCTTAAAATAAATGGTCTAATTTGTTTATTTAAATTATCTAAAAGCATATTCGCATTATCATCAAAATCAGTAATACGATATTTTGATCTAAACTTTTCCGCAGTTGATAAATATCCCGGCATAATATAGTCAAAAATACTCCATAATTCTAAAGGACTATTTTCAAGTGGGGTACCAGTAAGCGCAAACTTAGTACCTGCCTTAATTCCTTTAACAACCTTAGTAATACCAGCTACATAATTTTTAATGCTTTGTGCTTCATCTATAAACATTGTATGATAACTCTTATCTTTATATAAATCTTCGTCTTCTCTTAATTGACCATAAGAAGTTATAAATACATTTTTATTTTCTTCAATTAATTTTTTTCTTAAGTTCTTAGTTCCAGAAACAATTGAAATCGGAATATTTTCCCCATACATTTCAAATTCGTGTTTCCAGTTATAAACTAAACTAGTAGGTACAACAATTAAAAATTTCGCATTTTTATCATCTAATAAAATTTGTTTAATATAATAAATAGTTTGAATTGTTTTACCAAGTCCCATTTCATCAGCAAGAATTCCACCGAATCCCGTCTTATGAATATTATAAAGCCATTTAACACCAGTAACTTGATAATCTCTTAAAACCTTTAACTCATCTTTACTAATAGACAACTTTGCATCTTTAAACTCATAAAAATTTTTAATAAATTCATCAAACAAATTATTCGTATTAACATTTTTAAATTTATTTTGTCTTAAACTATCTAGATATATTGCTCTATATTTTTGAATAGTGCCTCTACCATTAATAATCTCTTCATCAGTAAAATTCATCTCTTCAGTTAAATCTTCAAGTTCTTTTAAGTTATCATCTTCTAAATTAAGAATATCACCATTTTTAAGTCTAAAATACTTTTTCTTAGCTTTCATATTTTTAAATATGTTAACAAGTTCATCACTATTAATATTATCTAAACTAAAATCATACTTAAATATATTATCAGATCCAATACCAAAAGAAGAAGATATATTAGTTTTCTTTCTAATTTTAATATTATTAAACTTTTCAGTTGTAAAAATTTTATAATCATTAGCAAGTTCTTCTAAACCATTTTCAATAAATTCAACTTCATCATTAACATCATTCATAGAAATACTTTTTTTATCGATTACAAATCCGTAACTAGTAAGTTTAGCAATAACTTCGTTTTCTTTTTCTATATCTCTAACAATAGCTTCATTTTTATCAAAATATCCAACCTTATCATTTTTATAGTCAAATATAACCTTAGCTTTTATAGCATCTTTAGCAATATCAAAATATAATTCAGTTTCACTTAAACTATTAATTCTTATATCTTCACTTGCGCTCTCATCAACAATTACATTATTTTTAATAATTTTAAGTAATCCATTTGAAAATACATTAAGTTCATTTTTATCAACTTTAATTTCTTCAAGTTCATTATCCACAATATCTTCTAATACATTTCTTTCTTGTAAACTTAAATGATATATATCACCATTATAATAAACATATTCATAATCATCAGTTAATGGATAAATTTTATCATAATCAAACTTAATAACATAATTATCATTTTCCTTAAGAATATATGAATTTAATGGACTACCATCAATAATACTTTCAATAACATGATCACTAACTTTAAATTTAATCTTATTAGAATCTAAGAAATCTAGCATTCTCTTTAAAGCCCTAGTAGGACCAATATTATTACAATTAAGAATATATATTTTAATCTCTTTAATTAATCTATCAGTTTGTTTAGAAAAGAAATTTAGTTTTGGATTATAAGTAAATTCTTTACCAAATTTAAATTCACCATCTTGATTATCATATACTTGGTAAAAACCACTAGAATGATTAAGTAAACTATACATTTTATTCATTCCAATAAACACTTTAAATTCAGTATTATATTTTTTATAACCTTCATAAGAATAACATTGTAAATTAAAAGCAGGTTCAACAAATACTTCCTTTTTTACAACCTTTTTATCAACATCATCATTTTTATATCTATTTAGAAAGTCTTTGTATAATAAACTATCATCATACTTATCATCAAATAAATAATTTGCATAATTATAATAAACAGTCCCTATATGATAACAACTTTTATTTTGTTTAAATAAATCACAATCACAAGTACAAGTATCTATATGATTATTTTTAATTCCAAATGCAACATTAAAAGTTTTAAAATTAAAAGAATAATCCCTTAAACTAAATTCATAAAATTTAATTGTTTCTCCATTTATAACTTTATTATATATTTCACCTTCATTAATATAATATCTAGCAAAATATTTTCCCTTAAGTAAATCATGTTCATTTGTGTATTTTTTAATCTCTTCTAAATGTAATTTATAACTATCAATTTTTTTTCTAAGTATCATGGCAACTCCTTTACTAATTAGACTATTATACAATATATTCAAAAAAATATCTATTAAATTCAAAGGAAAATGCTATAATATAGAAGAAAGGACTGATTAAGTGATGTATGATTTAATTATTATCGGTTTAGGACCTGCTGGAATAAATGCTTGTATTTATGCTAAAAGAAGTAATTTAAACATTTTGGTGTTTGAAAGGAATATGCCAGGAGGAACTCTTCATACTATTAAACATGTTGATAACTATCTAGGATATAACAATGTTGATGGTACTGAACTTGCCATGTTATTTTATAAACAATTTAAAGAATTAAAAGTTCCTATGAAAAATGAAGAAGTAATTAAAGTAGAATTAAATGGTAATAAAAAAATAGTAAAAACATATAATGGAACGTATGAGGCTAAAGCTATTATTATTGCAACTGGTAGAGGAAAACAAAAATTAGGTCTTGATAATGAAAATATTAATGGAGTATCTACTTGTGCTGTTTGTGATGGTGCTCTATATAAAGATAAAACTGTTGCTATTTATGGAAACAATCCTTTAATGTTAGAAGATATTTTATATTTATCAAATATTGTCAAAAAACTTTATATAATAACTTCTAAAGATAAATTATTAGTCAATAGTGAATTAGTAGATAAAGTTAATAAATTAGAAAATATAGAATTATTATATAATCAAAATATCAAAAAAATAAATGGAAAAGATAAAATAGAATCTATTGAATTAAACGATAAAACATTAACAATAGATGGATTATTTATTAATAACGAATATGGGCCAATTACTTCATTTGTTAAAGAATTAGGAATAACTAATGAAAAAGGTTATATAATTGCTGACGATAATGGAAAAACTAAAATAGATGGTATATATGTCTGCGGTGATAGTAAGGAAAAGACATTGTATCAAATAATAACAGCAGCATCAGAAGGAGCACTTGCAGCAACTGATGCATATAAATATATAAAAAATTATAAATAGATGTTTAAAACATCTTTTTCTTTGCACTAATTTAAGACTTGTTACATAAACTATAAAGGAAAGGATGTATTTATTCATGAATGGATGCAATGACGGATGTACTTATACATTTTGTGCGCCACCAGGGCCTACTGGACCAACTGGACCTAGAGGCCCACAAGGTATTCAAGGTGTACAAGGTATCCAAGGTATGCAAGGTCCAACTGGACCACAAGGAATTCAGGGGCCAGCTGGTGTAGCAGGAACTCAAGGTGTGACTGGACCAACTGGAGCAACAGGAGCAACCGGTCCAACAGGTCCACAAGGAATTCAAGGCCCAGCTGGTGTAGCTGGAACACAAGGTGTAACAGGACCAACTGGAGCAACAGGAGCAACCGGTCCACAAGGAATTCAAGGCCCAGCTGGTGCGGCTGGAACACAAGGTGTAACAGGACCAACTGGAGCAACAGGACCAACCGGTCCACAAGGAATTCAAGGACCCGCTGGTGAAGCAGGAGCGCAAGGAGTAGCAGGCCCAACAGGTCCAACAGGCCCTGCGGGAGCACAAGGAGTAGCTGGTGAAACTCCAACATTTATAGTTGGAACAGTTACAACCGGTGCACCAGGTTCACAAGCAGCGGTTACAATAACAGGTGCTGCACCAAATTTTACACTTAACTTTACAATTCCACAAGGACCAACTGGACCACAAGGAGTAGCAGGAACTGAAGGGGCAACTGGTCCAACCGGACCAACAGGCCCAACCGGACCAACCGGAGCAAGTGCATAAGATTAAAAGAGAAAAATATTCATAAAAATGATTATCTTTCTCTTTTTTATATATGTTATAAGGTTTTAACAAATAAATAATCTTTTATTATTTAATTTACATTTTTAATATTATTATACATAATTATTGGCTTTAGATTTTATAAAATATTCATTATCTGATAAATCGATAATAAAATTTTTTGAAAAATTAAATAACTTGATTGATAATTAATTTTAAATTATTTGTAATTTGTAATTCGTAATGGTTAGCTTTTTTTATAGGCAATTTTGTTAATTATGCATAAATTAATATAGGGTGTGATGATTAATGGCTAAAAAGGTAGTAATTGATAGCGGTCATGGTGGAAGTGATTCTGGGGCTATTGGGAATGGAATTATTGAAAAAAATTTAACTTTAAATATTAGTAAATATATGTATGATAGATTAAAAGAACTTGGTGTTCCAGTTAAGTTAACGAGAGATAGTGATGTTGATTTACCGGCTTCGGAAAGACCACAGAAGGTTCTTGATCAATTTGGCAATGGAAGTGATGTAATTGTTGTTTCTAATCATATTAATGCCGGAGGTCAGGACGCGTAATATGTGGTTAAAATATGGTATCTGTGTATAACTTAATAAGCTTCTTATTTTACTGGAATATATAGACAAAAAAATATTAAAATGTTAAATTTTAGATGGGAGTTGTTATCTATGAAAATAAAATGTAAGCAATGTGATGATATTATAGAAAATAAAGTTATTAATAAAGAGATATGGTGCTCTTGTAAAAGTGTCGGTCTTTTTAATGGTTATATTTTATATGGAAATAAAAATAAATTAAAAGATAATAGTTATGAAAATTTAACACCTAAAAAAACTTTAAAAGAAGTTATAGACGAATTAAATAAATTAGAGAGTGATTAATCTGAAAGTTGTGGGGACACAATTTTTTTATGTTAGAAAGGATACAAAAAATGAAAATAAAAGCAATAAAAAAAGAAGAAGGATATACCATACTGAGTAATTATCATTTTAAAGATAGAAAATTAAGTTTAAAGGCGAAGGGATTACTATCTTTGATGTTATCTTTACCAGATAGTTGGGATTATTCATTATTATGATTAACTAGTATTTGTATTGAAAGTAAAGATACTATTAGGAAAACTTTAAATGAGTTGAAAGAAAATAAATATCTTAAAGTTATTGAAAGTAGGAATGATAATGGAAGATTTGATTATGATTATATAATCTATGAAAAACCGTATGAAGATTAATCCATATTACCTTTACGGATACATGAGTTTCCATGTGCGGTTTTTAATACACAATAAATTATTTAAAATTAATTATTAAAATAAATAGTTAAAGTAGTTAAAATGTTTTTTTAAATATAAAAAAATGGTATAATGTAATTAGTTAAAAAGGGAGCGCTAGTACAGGCTTATTTTATAAGTTTTTGTATTGGCGTTTTTTAAATAGTTGGGGTAGTATATGAAAAAGGATCAGTATTCAAAATTAAAGTTGTTATATGAATTACTTAATATCAAATTTGAAAATGATGAAGTAGTTACAAAGAACGAAATTATTGAGCAAACAAGTTGGAAAATATCAACATTTAATACATATTATAATAAAAAAATGAAAGATAAAATTTTATTTAAATCAAAAGATGCCTATATTGTTAAAAATATCAATAAATATGATGAATCTTCATTTTTAAGATTTATGTCACAAAACCAATCTAAAAATGAAAAGCCATTTAAAAAAGATATGAAACCATTAACAGAACAATATTTAGAGAAATCTATTGAATCAGCATATCTTGCAGTTGATATTTATAATAGACCTCAAACTAAATTTAGAACCGATGGGTACATTGTGATGATGATAATTGCGTGGACATCATTACTTCATTCAATTTTTGAAGAAAATGATATTGATTATTATTACAAGGAGTCAGATGGTAGTTATATAATTATTGATGGAGATAAGAAGACATGGGAACTTTCTGAATGTATAAAAAATACAGATATAATTGAAGAGCCTATTAAAGATAATTTAAAATTTATGGTAGGATTAAGAAATAAAATTGAACATCGTTTTATTCCAGCTTTAGATTTAGAGGTATGTGGAGAGTGTCAAGCCATGTTATTAAATTTTGAAGAACTGATGACTAAGGTATATGGAAATGGATATTCCCTTGAAGCTAATATAGCTATTCCATTACAATTGGTTAACTTTAATTGCGAATCAAAAAAAATGGCAATGCAAAAGTTTTATAATGATAATTTTGATGATATAAGGAAATATATTTGTGATTTTAGAAATGCTTTATCAGATGATATTTATAATGATATGAGATATAGTTTTAAAGTGTTTTTAGTTCCTAAGCTAAAGAATCATAAAAATAGAAGTGATATATCTATGGAGTTTTTAAATTTTAAAGATATTGATTTAAATGACTATGATGAAATGCTAAAGTCGATTACTTTAATTAAAGAAAAAACGGTTGAGATACCAGTCATAAATAAAGATAAATATAAACCGTCACAGGTTTGTAATATAGTTTCAAAAAATATAAATAAAGAGTTTAAAACTCATCATCATACTAATGCTTGGAAATATTATGGTGTTAGAAAAAAAGGATATCAATCAGATGGCTGTAAAACACAATATTGTCAATTTGATGCTTTACATCAAGATTATAGTTATACAATTGAATGGATAAAATTTTTAACAGATGAATTATCGGATATTTTGATTTACGAATCCATAATCAATTATAAAGAAAAATGATATAATTGGATTTAATATTTAAATATTTATGATATAATTATTATTAGAATGTAGGTGGTAAAAATGAAGAGAAAACAAAATTTAATTTTGCAACCGGTTTTGAAATGGGCTGGTGGTAAAAGACAACTAATTCCTAAATTAAAGGAATATTTTCCAAAAAAGTTTACTACTTATTATGAACCTTTTATTGGTGGTGGAGCAGTATTATTTCATTTGCAACCTAAAAAAGCAGTTG
Source organism: uncultured Bacilli bacterium (assembly GCA_934101225.1). Lineage (GTDB taxonomy): Bacteria > Bacillota_I > Bacilli_A > RF39 > UBA660 > CAG-533. The sequence goes on from CAKOQK010000017.1 coordinate 7,962, forward strand.
TAAATGATTTTAATGAAGATTTAATAAATTGTTATAAATGTATAAAAGATAATTTGGATGAATTGATAGAAAAATTAAAATACTATGAAACCAAAAATGATGCAGATAGTTATTACGAGATAAGAGCTTTTGATAGAACTGATGAATATAAAAAATGGAGCTCTGTTGAACGAGCAGCTAGGTTAATTTATCTTAATAGAACATGTTATAATGGATTGTTCAGAATGAATAGTGCAGGACAATTTAATTCACCATTTGGTTCATATAAAAATCCTTGTATATGTAATGAGCCAGTTTTAAGAGCAATAAATAAATATTTTAATGAAAATGAAATTGAATTTAGAACAGGTGATTTTTATGATGCATGCATTGATGCTCCTAAAGGATCATTTGTTTATTTAGACCCACCCTATGATCAATATGATGAGCAAGTTAACTTTGTTGGATATACAAAAAATGGATTTTCTAGGGATGACCAACAACGTTTAAAAAATATGTGTGATGAACTAATTGAACGTGGATGCTACATTATGGTAAGTAATTCTAAAACCCCCTTTATTGTTAATTTATATAGTGACAAAACAAAATATGTAACTTATACAATTAATACAGTAAATGCTAGGCGTAACATTAATAGCAATGCTCAAAAACGTGGTGAAGTGGAGGAGGTTTTGATTATTGGAAAATTGGATAACAAAAAATAATAAAGCATGGAACGATTTGTTTGAAAAATTTAATATAATTAATGCAATAGAAACAAATGGCTTTTTTGAAATTACCGCTGATCAAATTAAAGAATCAGGTAGAGAACCAAGATTGATGACTAAATTTGATAGTAGTGAAAATTTACCATCTATTTTTGCAGAAAACAATTTGGCCATATTGCCTATTAAACGTGGGTCATATATTATTGGTAAATTTCAAAATTATCAAAGTGTTGAGCTAAATAATGATTTAGACGTCGAAACAAAATATTTACCAGACTATATTTCAACTATTGATTATAGTAATATCACAAGTGAAGCAATTTCATTGAATTCTGCATATATTTCCGGAATGATTGAGGATATCGTGGGAGAAGAAGTTGTACCTACTATACAGGGGAGAATGGGAACAGGTGAATTTAGTTATCAAATATCTTTAAAAGATAATAATAAGTTTGATATAAATGTTCAAAGTTCTCAAATGGAAATTGATGGTAGTTACGAAGGTATAAGTAAATTTGTAATTTTTGAAGCTAAAAATCATTATATGAAGGATTTTATAATAAGACAACTATATTATCCATATAAAGTTTGGAAAAGAGTTACAAACAAAGAGATAATGCCTATTATGTTAATTAAGCATGATAATATTTTTAATTTCTTTATCTATGAATTTTTAGATGAAAACAACTATAATAGTATTAAATTAAAGAAAATTAAAAGATATATTTTAGATGAAATATATAATCCAATTGAAGTTGATGATATACAGAATGTTATGAGTCAAGTTGAATTTGTTAAAGAAGATAATAGTATTCCTTTTCCGCAAGCCAATTCTTTTTATAGAGTTTTGGATCTAATAAATGAATTAAATAATCAAGAACTATCAGCAAGTGATATATCAGATATTTATGAATTTGATATTAGACAGGCTAATTATTATTTAGCTGCTGTTCAATATTTGGGATTAGTGATAAAAGATAAAAATTATAAATTATCTGAGTTAGGTAAACAAATAATGAAAATGAATCATAAAAATAAGAATCTTGCAATTATAAGCATTATTTTGTCGCATAAACCATTTTATTGCGCACTTGAACAATATTTAACAAATTTTGAATTTGATTATTCAGAAATTGCAAAAGTTATTTATGATAGTAGAGAGGAAATTAATTCAATTTGGACTGCTGAAAGAAGAACAAGTACAGTGGTTGCTTGGATTAAATGGATTATGGAACTTACAACTGTTTTTGATCAAGATACATTTAAGTAGTAAGAGACATAAGTTATAAAACATTAATAAATTGTTAAAAGGAAGTGAATTTTAAATGAAAAATGACTGTAAATTTATGAATTTGGTTATTGAGAATATTGAATTAGACATGAACAATCCTAGAATAGCAAAATTTATTGAAATGTATGATAAAGATACATTGAATAGTGAACAATTAGCATTGGCATTAGGTAGTGGTGTAGAGGACTCAAATCAAACTAATTATTCAAGTTTATATAATTCAATAAAAACAAATAAAGGGATAATTCATCCAATTATTGTTAATCATCAGTCTGATGGCAAATATGTTGTTATTGAGGGAAATACAAGGGTTCAAATATATAAAGAATTTAAAGAAAATAATGTTGAGGGAAATTGGGACATTATCCCAGCAATGGTTTATGAACAATTAAGCGAAAATCAAATTCATGCAATAAGGTTACAATCACACTTAGTTGGTCCAAGACAATGGGATCCATATTCAAAGGCTAAGTATTTGAATTACTTAAGCAATGAGCAAAATTTGCCTATGACACAGGTAATTGACTTTTGTGGTGGGAAGAAATCAGAAATAATTAAACTTATTAATGCTTATCAAGATATGGAGAAACACTATAGACCTTTGTTAGAAGCTGATGATATGTTTGATCAAAGAGACTTTTCTAAATTCTTAGAATTGCAAAACAATAATATTAAGCAGGCTTTATTATCAAAATTTTCATTGGATGATTTTTCAAAATGGGTAATAGAAGGAAATATAGATGCTGCTATTAATGTACGTAGATTACCAGAGATTTTAAAAAATGAAGAGGCAACAAAGATGTTATTAAAAAGCAATATAAAAGCAGCATTAGAGAAAGTAATAACTGATAAGCCTGAATATCGAGACCTTAATGGTGTTTCAATAGAACAATTATGTGTAGAGTTGATAAAAAAAATGAATGATATGCCTTTTCAAGAGTATAATGCAATAAGAAATGGTAGTAATCCAATTAAAGATAGCTTAATTGATTTAAGAGGGAATATTGATATCTTTGTTGAGGATATAAATAAAGAATAATGGAATCGAAAATTCATCATAATTTGGTAAAAAAAATATATAATTATGTTTGTTCATTTCAATGTATAGAAAATGCTTTGGTTGAAAGTGACATATATGAAATTAAAGGCAATGTAACTAGAATGTCGGAAGGTTATGTACCGGATGTTTACTATAATTATAAGAATATTATTATAATTGGTGAAGCAAAATCTGAAAAAGATTTAGAAACATCCCATAGTATTGAGCAATATAAATCTTATATAAAATATTTGAATCTTCATGCTTCAAATGGTAAAAAATGTATACTAATAATTGCTACCCCATGGCAAGCTTCTATTTCTGCTTATAAAATATTAAAAACATTGATAAATAAAAAAATTAAATTGATAATTGTAAATGAAGTTGGGGTGTACAAAGAATATGAAAAAAATTAAACTAACTAATGAACCTAGTTATGAATCAAAGCTAAAATCATTTACTTATCAACAACAAGCAATTGATTTTGCAAAAGATTTAGACTACGCTGCAATATTCCATGAACAAGGATTGGGCAAAACAAAAATTGCTTTAGATATATCTTTATACTGGCTATCTGATAAAGATATAGATACTGTGTTAATTATTACTAAAAAAGGATTGGTTAAAAATTGGCAGGAAGAAATAAAAATTCATTCACATTTGCATCCTAAAATACTGACTAATAATAGAAGCAGTAATTATTATATATTTAATAGCCCATCTAGAATATTAATTACTAATTTTGAAACTATTTCTTTAGAGAAAAACAGATTTATTCTATTTTTAAAATCAAGAAATGTTGGTGTTATAATAGATGAATCAGCGAAGTTAAAGAATCCAAATTCTAATCTAACTAAAGATTTTTTTGAATTATCTCAAAAGTTTTTAAAAAGGATTATAATGACTGGGACTCCTGTAGCCAATCGGCCTTATGATGTATGGGCTCAGATATATTTTTTAGATAACGGGAAAAGCTTAGGGACTAATTTTAAAGATTTTAAGAAAAAGTCTGATTTATCTAATGATTTATCGACGAATCCTGAAAAAAGAAAAGAGTTTGAATATTTTATTTCTAATATTTTTGATAAAATAAGTGAGTTTTCAATTAGAGAGACAAAAGAATCAGCGAATTTATCATTACCAGAAAAAAAATATTATGATATTTGGACAATGTTTACAAGTGAACAGAAAATTATGTATGAAGAATTAAAAAATAAATTAGCGATAGAAATAAAAAAAAATAACAATAAAATTGTAGATGACGCATCACCAATTTTAAAAAGAATTTTAAGATTAGAGCAAATAACTTCTAATCCTAAAATGATAAATGAAGATATAAAATTTGCATCAGGAAAAGAAAAAGAACTTATTTCAATTGTAAAAGAGATTATTAATCGTGATGAAAAAGTAATTATTTGGACTAATTATATATATAATGTTAATTACTTTTGTACACTATTTCAAAAGTATGATGCTGTAAAGATTAGTGGAGATATGAATATTAATGAAAGAAATAAATCAATAAGAGAGTTTAAAGAAGGTAATTCAAAAGTTTTAGTTGCAACCCCTCAATCTGCTAAAGAAGGCCTTACATTAACGGTTGCTAATAATGCTATATTTTATGATAGAGGATTTAGTTTAGATGATTATCTTCAAGCACAAGATAGAATTCATAGAATATCTCAAACGAAAGAATGTAATATTTATAATATAATGATAAAAGGTAGTATTGATGAATGGATACATAAATTGTTAATAAGTAAACAAAAAGCAGCATCTTTAGTTCAAAATGATATATTACTTGAAGATTATGAGAATATTGCAGATTACACATATGATAAATTCATAAAAAAAATACTAGATATTAAGGAGTAGTAAAATGAACAAAACAGAAGATTATTTAATTATAGGAAAAGAAAAATATCCAATAGATAAATATGAAATAGATCAGAGCAAATTAATGTTTTATCCTGAAAATCCTAGGGTATATTCAGTATTAAATAGTAATAATTACACTCCTACTCAAGAGGAAATAGAAGAATTAATGTGTAAAAAAGATCATGTTAAGCAATTAAAAGAATCTATTAAATCAAATGGTGGTTTAATAGATCCTGTAATCGTAAGAGATGGTGATTATGTTGTATTAGAAGGAAATAGTAGATTGGCTGCTTATCGTTTGTTATATAAACAAGATCCAATTAAATGGTCAAAAATAAAAGCAATAATATTGCCAAAAGATATACCTGATTCAACAATATTTGCATTAATAGGACAATATCATATAATTGGTAGAAAAGATTGGGATCCTTATGAGCAAGCAGGGTATTTGTACAGAACAATTAATAAATCTAATAAGACTCCTGAATTATTAGCAAGTGAACTTGGAATGAAAATATCTGATATAAAAAAATTATTATCAGTATATGAATATATGTTAAAAAAAGATGATAACCATCCGAATAAGTGGAGTTATTATGAAGAGCTCTTAAAAAATAGAGGAATAAAGAAAGCATTTGATGAAATTTCCGGGTTGGAAAATAAAATAGTTGCTGATATAAAAAGTGATAAAATTAGAATGGCAATCGATGTTAGAAAACTCGGCGATATAAGTAAAGTAAATGATAAACTATCAAAAAAAATACTCAAAGATATAGCTGAAGGTGAGGAAGATATTTATAGTGGATTTGACATAGTAGCAGGTTCTGGTAAGATGGATAATAATTTTCAAATAATATCAAATTTTAGAAAAAAAATTACTGATGAATCATTTTCTAACAAATTACTAAAAGACGATAATCTTGGTGGAATAGAGTTCGAATTAAAAAAAATAGAAAGGACAGTATCAGTATTATTACAAAATATTGAAAGATTAAAAAAATAAGTTTTTTAACAGATTGATTTTAGGAGAAAGGATTTTTATTATGTTTAAAATTTTTATTGATACAAATATATTTTTGGACTTTTATCGCTATAATAAAAATGATAACATCTCTAATTTAAAAGATGAATTTAAAAAGTATTTTGAATATTTTATAAACACTAAACAATCATATGATGAATTTTTTAGAAATAGAGAAAAAACTATTAACGAATTTATAGATACTTTAAAAAGCCAAATTAATCCATTATATGATGGTAATTTTTTGTCAAGTTTAAATGGCTTTGAAGATTATTATGAAAATATGAAATTAGCTAATAAATCTATAAAATGCATGATAGACAAATGTAGTGAATTAATTTTTGATTTTGAAAAAGATCCTGTTTATTCACTATATTTATTGTTTTGTCATAACACTTATGATAGAACTAGAGATATTATTGATAGAGCTATTAAAAGAAAATACATAGGAAACCCACCTACGAGTAATAAGAACACATGCTGTGATGAAATTATATGGGAATCTATTTTAGAAAATTGTCATGATGATTTAATCATTGTTACTCGTGATAAAACATTTAATGAAAATTATAATTTTCTTAAAAATGAATATAATGAAAAAAACGGAAAGAAATTTTTAATAGTAGAATTAATTTCTGATGCAATAAGATTGTTAGGTGATGATCCTTCTAATAATTTAGAAATAATTGAAAAAAATATACTTTTGGAAAAAGAAGTTTTAGAATACGAAGTATATCATGAGAAATCTAATTGGGTTAATATTGTTTATGAAGCTCTGCAAAGCTTAGGAGGAGTAGCATATTTAAGTCAAATATATGATAAAGTGTATGATATCATTGAAAATGACTATCCTGAAAAACTCACTAATAAAGATATTAAAGCTACTATTAGAGGAATTCTGCAAAGATATTACAGTGATTCTACATCTTACAATAATAAAGTGGATTTGTTTAAAAAAATTAAAAATGGTGTGTGGGCAATTAAGTAATGATTTCCTCTAGTTAGTTATTTTATTTAATAGTGTCCGTTGACTGTCCTATTATTTTGTGGTATTATGGTAATATAGATTAATTATAAAGAAGGACTATTTGAGAGATTTTTTATCTCTCTTTTTTATGTCCATTTTTATTTTTATCAAAAGAAAGAGGGTGAGTTATATTTTTAAAAATTGATAATGAATTTTATGAAATAATTGAAATATTAAATTAAATTTTGATTAAAAATTTTTAAAACTGTCGGAGACTATTAGTGGGTTTTAGGGATATTCCCTAACAAGCTAGATGGGTGTGTATACACCATGCTTGATATATTGTATTACACGGTTATGTAACCTAAAAAGAGGATTTAATTGTAACCTAAAATGTGATAAGAAATGAAAGGAGAAATATGGAATTTAAATCAATGGAGAAGTGGCGTGTTTTACAGAAGTTTAATATGAGTGAGAAACAGTATAAGAGATTAGTGAAAAGATTAGAAAGAAGACATCCAAATGAGAGATGGATTGATGAACATTTTGCTCAGAATGGTGAAAGAGTAGTATATCTAAAATTGGAACTTGTAGAATGGATAGAAGAAGTTTATTTAAATAACAATCTATTTTATTTAAATGCTGAAATTGTTTTCTTTAAAAAACAAATATTAAGATTAGAAGACGAGCTTAATTTTCCTCATAATGAATTTGAATATAAAGATATATCTTTATATGATTTAAGAAGTTATTTTAATAGAAGTAAAAATGTTATTGGTGTTGCAGTTAATAGAATGGAAAAAAGAAATAATCAATCATTTAAGTATTTAAAAGATGGTAAAGTAATAATTTCTAAAGAAGGCGTTAAATGGTTAAGTGAAAACTATTTCCGTAAAGATTATTTAAAAAAACTAGAATTTTACAAATTAGAACTTCAAAATGTTAAGCGAAAACGAAATAGATTAAAAGAATATAATATTTTCTATTACTAGATTAGTTTGAAATATAACTAATTTTTTTATGCTCTAATTTTGATAATAAAGTCTTATAGTCGTTCTTATTTCATAAAATGAAAGGAGAGGTGTAGATTAGTGAATATAACTGAAACTTTCGATAAAGATAAAAACTTGGTTGATTTAATAGAGGAGTACTTAAAATTGATGTTAGAAAATAGTAAGCAGTAAAAGTTTGTGGTATAATGATATTGCTTATTAAAGTTATACACATTGGAAGGAGTAGTAAGTGTATAACAATATAATACAAGCGCCAAGTTTTTATAGAGTAGGTTTATATATCAGATTATCAGAAAGTGATGAAGATAAAACTTATGAGTCAGAGAGTGAAAGTATAATAAATCAAAGAAATCTATTAATGGATTATGTAAAGATGAGTGGCTTTACTTTGGTTGAGGAGTATGTAGATGATGGATTTACAGGGACTAACTTTGATAGACCTTCTTTTCAAAGATTATTAAAAGATATTGAAAGCGGTCGAATCAATTGCGTAATCACGAAAGACTTATCAAGATTAGGTAGAGATTACATTCAATGTGGTTATTATGTAGAACAATATTTTCCACAAAAGAAAATTAGATATATTTCTATACTAGATCAAGTTGATACATTTCTAGAAAGCGCTAATAATGACATTGCTCCATTTAAAGCTTTGTTTAATGATATGACTAGTAAAGATACTTCTAAGAAGATTCGTTCAATACTAAAAAATAAAAAAGAACAAGGTAAATTTATAGGTAGTAAACCATGTTATGGATATATGAGAGATCCACTTGATAAAGGACATTTAATACCCGATCCAGAAGTTGCTCCCGTTGTTAAAAAGATATTTAAAATGGTTCATTCTGGAACTGGAGTAAGTGATATAGTATCATACTTAAATGATAATAAGATATTAAGTCCTAGTATGTATAAAAATACTAAATCATCTTCAAGACAAAAAGTGAATGTATGGACAATATCCTCAGTAAATAAATTATTAAAAAATAGAATGTATACAGGGGATATGGTACAAAATGTTCAAACAAAATTAAGCTATAAATCTCAAAAGAAAGTTGCTTTAGAAAAAGAATTTTGGATAATAGTAGAAAACACTCATGAACCTCTAGTTAGTAAGACAGTATTTGAAGCAATACAAAATGCTCCTGCAAGAGTAAGAACAACTCATTGTAATAGAGAAAAAAGATTATTAGAAAATCTACTTGTATGCAAAGAATGCGGAAATTCTTTAAGTGTTCTTTATAGAAAAAATAAAAACTATAAGGATGGAAAATATTGGAGTGTTAATTGCAATAAATATGCAAGAGATCCAAGAAGACATTTGTGTTATCCACATTTCTTTCCTTATGATAAACTAGAAGAAAAAATAATGAGTGTTATTAAAACTACTTGTCAAAAATATTTAGATAGTTTAAATATCAAAGAGTTATCTGAAAGAGTATTACAAGATAGAGCAAAGGAAAAGAATGAGAGGCAAAAAGAAAAACAACAATTATTAAATGATATTGATGAATTAAAAAGAAAATCTGATGCTTTATATGATGATAAATTTAATGGAATAATAAGTGTTGATACTTATACAAGACTGTCGACACAAACGGAAAAACAAATATCAGCCTTAAATTATAGAATTTATGAAATTGATAATGAAGAAAATCAGATTAAAGAAGATACAAAAGAAATAGCAAAATATGAAGAACAAATAAAATCACTTTTGAATTTAGATGAACCTAATAGAGAACTCATAAAGACTTTAGTAAAAAATATTTATATTGATAAAGATAGAAATATAGAAATTCAATATAGATTCAAGGTGCTAAATGATATAAAAACTAATTATGAAGAAATAAATTAAATAATAAAAATAGGGTTGTAAAATTGTTAATCACACAATCTTACCATCCCCTATACTATTTTTAGAAAAAATAGAAATGCAGTAAAATAAAGGAAAAATGATAGCCTAATCACATAAAATCTTTCCCGGGGTGCAGAAGGTGCTGAAGTAATTTATGCTTTAAGAAATAAAGATACACTTGCTAAGAAAATATTAGATGAATTAGAAAAACAAGGACAATTAGTTAGAAAATATTATCAAAGAAGGTTACCTAGTGATTATAATAAAGATTATTATTATATGTTGAGGAATACGCCTAATACGGAAGCTTTAATTGTTGAATATGGGTTTTTAGATAATGCTAGTGATGCTAATAAACTTAAAAATAATTATAAGAAATATGCTGAAGCGGTTGTTAAAGCAGTAACTGAGTATGCTGGTTATAAATATGTTCCTCTTGCTGGTAGCGATTATTATGTTGTAAAAAAAGGAGATACTTTATGGAGTATTGCAAAAGCTTATGGTATTCCTGTTGAAAAGTTAAAATCTCTAAATAATTTAACTAGTAATAATTTAACTATAGGTGATTCTTTAATTGTTAAGGATAGCAGTGAAAAAAATGATAGTAGTTCTAGTGCTGATAATAATAATAAATATTATATAGTTAAAAAAGGAGATAGTTTGTATTCAATTGCTAGAAGAAATAATATGACTGTGGATGAACTTAAGTCTTTAAATAATTTAACTAGTAATATTCTATCTATTGGACAGAAATTAATAATTAGTAGTGGTTCTAATGTTCCAAATAATGTTTATGTAGTTAAAAAGGGTGATACTTTATGGAGTATAGCTAATAATTTTAATGTTAGTATAAATGATTTGAAGAACGCGAATAATAAGAGTAATAATAGTTTAAGTATTGGTGAGCAACTAATAATTCCGGGCAAAAGTAATGGTGAAAATGTTAACACAACTATTTATACAGTTAAGAGTGGAGATAATCTTTATAGTATTGCAAGACGTTATAATGTAACTGTTAATGAGATAAAATCATTAAATAATTTAACTAGTAATTTACTTAGTATAGGACAAAAATTAAGTATTCCAATATAAAATAAAAAGATTATATTTCTAATAAATTAATATTAGGATATAATCTTTTTTTTATTCTTCTGTTTCGGCGATATTTTTACATACTGTAACTTTTAAGTTTTCAATGTTATTAGTAAGTGTTCCACTTCGAATATCTTGATTTGTTATTTTGTTATTTTCACAATCGTTTGATGTATATTCTTCTTCTGTTATGGTAATATTTCTAGAACTTGCCCATCCTTTAACGTATTCTATAGATGAGCCAATAAAGTTTGGTAAGGTTTCATTTCTTGTTCCTGAAGTTACGTTTTTACCTATAACAGGGATAGTAAACTCTTTATTTGCTGAGAATGAGAATGTTTTAATTAATTCAGTATTTTGTAATTCTAGATTTTCTTTCATTGCTTTTACAATTTCTTTTAAACTATTTTCATAATATTGGAATGTATACATATCATAACCATTTTGATATATTGTTAAATCGTAACCACTTAGGTATGTTTTTTGAATATTTATGAAATTATTATCATCAAAATTATTATTAAGTAAGATATTTTTGCCTACATTATAAAAGTTTAATATTTCTTTAGTTGCCATGTTTGTATCAATATTATTTGATACTGCATTTAATAATTTATAAAAAGTATCAATTGATCTAATTGTTTTAGTTTTATTAGCGATAGCAGTCACAACTGCTTGTTGATGTTCAATTCTTTTAAAATCAGATGATGCAAATTGATGTCTGTTTCTTGAGTAAGCAAGGGCTTGTTCTCCATTAAGTGTTTGATTAGGGCCTGGCGTTATATATACTAAATTTTCACCAAAGCTACGATTTGAATCTTGTTCACAAATTTTATCGCCACAATTAATGTTTCCATTTTTTCTAAAATCTGGTTTATCTATATTCAAGGTAATACCGCCAAGGGCATCTACTAAAGAAACTACACCTTTAAAGTTAATTTTTACATAATAGTCAATATTTATATCAATTAAATTTTGAATTGTATCAATCATACATTTAGTACCATAACTTGCTGCTGAGTTAATTTTATTACTTTTATTATTATTACAAGCAATTGGTACATATGTGTCTCTTGGAATAGAGAAAATAGTTGCTGATAATGTTTTAGGATTGAATGTTAATAACATTATGGAATCACCATTAAATGCAGCATTATTTGATAAACCATCATATTCAGAATCAACACCTAGTAGCAAAACTGTAAATGGTTCAGTAACTGATTTATTTGTTGATGCAACTGTATCTTGATTTTTCATTTGTTTGCTATAACTATCTATTATAAATGTCTCATTTGCAATGTTTGCAAATTTATCAATATTATTATATTTTAAAACATAGTTTCCATTGATAAATATTGCATCTACTTCTTTATTATATAAAGCATCAAGTAATTTTTCATAAGTATCATATTCCTTTATTTTAACTTTCATACCTTTATTTGCAATATATTCTTGAGGTAAAATATATCCTTCAATATCTTCTTCATTGTTAATTAAGCCAATAGTTTTTATTTCAATATCTTTATTTAAACTAATTAAATTAGATGTATAAATTATTTTATCTTTACTTATATTATCTACTATTTTATAAGTTTTATTTATATAGTAATAGCCAAATGAATTAACACCAGTAAATATGGTTGTAAGTACTAATAAAATGGTTAAAATTACATGCTTTTTTAAGATTAATAAAACTAGTCCAATAAATAGAAATAAAATTAAGTTTAAATATAAAAATATTATTAAGATAGTTCTGAATAATGTTTCAATATTTCCTAATAAAATTAAACTATATGAAAATAAAATTATTGATATTAAGTATAAAATAAATAGTATATAGAAAGATATACGATATATCTTATTTGTTTTTTTTAATTTTTTAAATAAATTTTTAATATTCCTTTTTTTACTCATGGCTTTCACCTATTATAAATATTAACATAATTTTTTTTAAAATAAAAGTGATATATGCCAATTCGTTAAGTCATTATATAACATAAAATAATATGGGTGATGGAATGTGGATAGTACAATAATTATTATTGTTGGATTAATTGTATCATTAATATCAATAGTAACGCCTATAATTAAACTTAATAATAATTTAACTAGATTAAATGTAACGATAGTGGGACTAACTAATTCAATGGAAGAAGTTCTTATTACAACTAAAAATCATGAAAAAAGAATTATGTATTTGGAGCATAACTGGAAGAGTGGTGATGCAAATGGAGATAACAATTCCTAGTGTTATTTCACTTATGACTTTAATTATTGGTTATATTAGTAAATATTTGGGATTAGATAGTAAATATATTCCATTTCAAAATATTGTTATTGGAGTTTTATCAGGATTATTAGTATATTTTTTAAAGTTAGATACAAATATATGGAGTGCTTTAGTTATATGTTTAATTTCAGCATTATCAGCAGGTGGTTTATATGATTCTATTAAAAAAAATAATGATGGAGAAATAAGTTAAATTATTAAAATTTAAAATTATTTATTTTGAAGAACTTTAAATTTTTAGAGTTCTTTTTCTAATTTACTAAAAATAAGTTACATGATATACTATAAAGGAAGAAGAAGGGAACTAATTAATATGAAAAAAGTTATAAAATTTGTTATAGTTCTATTGTGTTGTTTAGGAGTTTTTTTAATCTATAATTATATAAAACCAGTAGATGATACTTATAAGTTACATATTAAATGTAATAACCATAGTGAATCTTATAGTGTTATGATTAATGATGAAATTATGTTTGCAACCGATGATGAAAAGTGTAAATTAAATTTAAAAGTAGAAGATATAAGTAGAAATTATATTAAATTAAATTCTAATACATTTTTTTATAAAATTAATGGTAGAGATTTAATAGATAGTTTAACTTTGTCATATGATGTATATGTATCTAGTGATAGTGATTTAACTTTGGTTGGTCATGATAAAGATACTAGATTTGAGTTTTCTTATAAATAATTATTAATGGGTGGGTAGAAATGAAAAAATTTATTTTATTATTTACTTTTTTATTATTACCAAATGTTGTGTTTGCAGATAATGAGTTTTTACTTTCTTGTGATAAAAATAAAATTAATGTAAATGATCAAGTTATTTGTAGATTATCATTTAAATCTGATGATGAGTATAATTATATTAAGTATGATATAGCAGAACTTGATGGACTTTCTTTAGTTGATGTAAGAAGTAATTATTCTAATTTATGGAATGTGAAAAATAATGAAAGTGTATCACAAAATATAGTAAATGGTTTACAAGAATTTGGTATTTTATTGTTTAAGGCTGATAAATCTGGAGAATATAGTGTTAAAGTTACTAATATTTCTTATGGTGTTTATGATTCTGGTGAGTTAAAAGATGTAAAAGAAGTTAACACGAAGGTTAAAGTTATTAGTGATGATAATTTTTTAAAAAGTATAAAAATTAATGATGTAGAAATTGAAGATTTTGATATTAATAAATTTAATTATACTTATGAAACTGATTTAAGTGAGATTAATATTGAGGCTATTTCTAATAATAATTTTGCAAGTGTGAGTAGTACTGGAAAGATAACCTTAACTAAACATTTAGAAAGATTAGTTGTTCCTATAATTGTTACCAGTGAAAGTGGTGCTTGTAGAGCATATATCTTAAATATTGTTAATAAAAAATATGTTGATAATAATATAGATAAAACACTAGAAGATTTAATTATTAAAAATGATGCAGGAAATACAATTATTTTTAATTTTAAAAGCGAGGTATATGACTATAATATCGAAGTTGGTAATAAAGTAAATTATGTAAATATTTCACCTAAAATTTTGAATAAAGATTGTTCATTTGTTAAAGGATATAATGGTGGTAACGTTAATATTAAACCTGGTAATAACATAGTATTAATTAAAATAGCTGATAAGGAAAATAATGAAAAAACTTATGTTTTAAATATTATTAAGCCTATAGAATCTTTTTCAAATAATAGTTATTTAAAATCTATTGATATAAAAGGTTATAATTTAAAATTTAGTAAAAAAGTAAGAAATTATAATTTAGAAATTAAAAGAAATGATAAAAGTTTAGATATTAGTCCGATTCTTGATGATGAAAAGGCTTCATATGTAATTAGTGGAAATGAGAATTTAAAAAATGGTAGTGTTATTTATATAACAGTTACTGCTCCTGATACATCTAATACGGTTTATACTATTAATATAAGTGTTAAAAAAGTTAATATGTTTGTAATTCTTTATTTAATTATTCCAGTTGGATTAATATATTTAGGATATAAAAATAAAGATAATATTGTTAAGTTACTAAAGAAGAAGAAATCGATTGATGATTTATCTTATGAAGAATTATTAACTAGATATAATTTGAGTTATAAAGATAAGGGATTAACTAAATTTTTTGATAAATTAAGTGAAGTGGATAAGAGTACTATTTTGATTGATTCTTTAAAAAATAATATTTTAGCTAATAAAACTAGTTTATACTTAGACTTATATAAAGCAAGTAAACATGGTGTTAAAAAGAATAAAAAAGCTAGTACTAAAAACAAGGTTAAGAAAAATAAAAAGAAATGAATATTTTGATAGGAACCCCGTTTCTTGGACAAAATAGAAACGAGGTTTTTATATGGGAAAATTATCATTTGAAGATAAAATAAATTTGTATAATGATAGAAAATCAGGAGTATCAATTTCATCATTGTGTTCAAAATATAAAATATTACATGCTAATGTTGAATATTTAACTAGATTAATAGATAAGCATGGTTATGATATTTTAAGAAAAAATAGAAACAGAAAATTTACATCTTATGAAAAGGAGCAAATTATTAATCGTGTATTATTAAATAACGAATCCCTTTTATCTGTTGCAATTGATGAAGGATTATCTAGTCCAGGAATGTTAGCAACTTGGATTAAAAATTATAAAGAAATGGGTTATAATATAGTTGAACGAAAGCGAGGCAGGAGTCCAACTATGTCAAAAAAGCCTAAAATAACAGACAAAAAAGAAACTATAGAAGAAGAAAATGAAAGATTAAAAAAAGAAAACTTATATTTAAAGGCGGAGTTAGAATACTCAAAAAAATTGAGAGCCGTTGTTCAAGCAAGGAAGAATCAACAACAGAAGAAAAAGTAAATGTTGTAAATGAACTTCGGCTAATATATCCATTAATGATTCTTCTAAAAGTATCTGGTTTAGCAAAATCAGTATATTATTATACTTTATCTAAAATAGATAAAGATGATAAAAACAAAGAAATAATAGATAAAATAAAAGAAATATTTATTAATAATAAAGAAAGATATGGTTATCGTAGAATTACGTTAGAATTAAGAAATCAAGGTTATAATGTAAATCACAAGAAAGTTTATAGAATAATGGTAAAATTAGGTTTAAAACCACTAAAAAGAAATAAAAGAAAGTATTCATCTTATAAAGGAACTATAGGTAAAATTGCTGATAATTTAATCGAAAGAAATTTTCGTGCAGATAATCCAAATGAAAAATGGTATACAGATGTTACAGAATTTAATCTTCGTGGAGAAAAATGTTATTTATCTCCAATATTAGATGGATTTAACGGTGAAGTAATATCTTATAATACTTCTAAATCGCCTAATCTAGAACAAATAAATGACATGTTAAATAAAGCCTTCGATAAAAATAATAAACTTGATGGATTAATATTTCATTCAGATCAAGGGTGGCAATATCAACACGAATCCTATCAACAAAGATTAAAAAATAAAGGGATAAAACAAAGCATGTCTAGAAAAGGTAATAGTATGGATAATGGTATGATGGAAAACTTTTTTGGACTACTTAAAACTGAAATGTTCTACGACCAAGAAGATAAATATAAAACACTAGATGA
>CAKOQK010000018.1 GCA_934101225.1 uncultured Bacilli bacterium
ATGATGGAAAACTTTTTTGGACTACTTAAAACTGAAATGTTCTACGACCAAGAAGATAAATATAAAACACTAGATGAATTAATTACAGCTATAGATGACTATATTAATTATTATAATTATGATAGAATTAAAGTGAAATTAAAAGGACTGTCTCCTGTAAATTACAGGCTACAATCCTCTAATTAGAAACTATTTATAAACTGTCCAACTTTTGGGGTTCAGTTCATTTTGGAATAATTAATTCATTTCTTTTTTTAATATTTAAAAAAATTATTTTGTATGATACTATTGTTATAGTAGGTGGTGATAGTTATGAAAAAATATACTTTGAATTCTGATGAATATAATGAACTTTTAAAGGCACATGCTGCTTTTGATAAAACAATATATGGAAAAAAGGTAAAAATGTGTATGACAGTATTAGCAATATTTGTAATTATGTCTTTATGTATTTGTTTTATGTGTTTCATAATTAATGATTTTATGAATAATGATCTTGATATTTATGCAGCTATATGTGGGGGATTATTTTTTGTTAATGTATCATTAATGTTTGTTTCTCAAATTATTTATGAAAATATGGTAATGAATTATTTAAAATTTAAAAAATAGTAACAGAATTTTTAACTATTAGCTAAATCATAGTTGATAGTTTTTTTATTTGTTTTTTATTTCGTCTATTCTTGTATAGTTAGTTATATGTTTTTTATCGTATTTAATTAAATCTTCTGATTTAAGATTAACTTTATTATCAAATTTATTTATATTATTTGCAAATTTATCAATTGTTGATAGTCTTACATCAACTTTTTTATTTTCTATTTGGTTAAGATAGGATAATGTTGTTCCGAGAATTTCAGCAAATTTTTCTTGGGATAGATTATAAATTTTTCGATAATATTTTAAATTTAATGATAAATTATCAATTAATTTCATTAGTAATCACCTGACTAAAACTTAGTTTTATTTTATTATTAGATAAATGTATTGTCTTTATTAGTATAGCGAAAGAAAATTTTTAAAAACAGTAAAAAATTATAGACATATGTTTTTTAAATTTGTATAATAAAATTGTAAAATAAGATAGGTGTAAAAGGTGTTAATGTATTTTTATTTGATAAATGATGTGATTGTTAAAAAAATTATTATTGACTTCTTTAATACCAATTTTGAGATTATATGGTTTGTTTATTACTTTTTTAATTAATTATTTTTATAATTTAAGTATAAAATTGGGAAATTATATTAAGTTTTGTTTTAGCATAAAATTAAAAATTACTTTTTATGTATATGAATTAAGTTAAAAGGATAGTGTGATGTATGAAAATTTTTATTAAACATATTTTAAGAAATTTGGAAGATAATATCATAAGAACTTTGTTGATGTTTATAACCTTATTTGGAATTGGTTTCATGATTTCATTGGTTTTATCATTTATGGTTTTTATGGGAGATTTTGTAAAATTGATGGTTAAAAGTAATCCTTACGATTTTGTAATTTATACTACTAATAATGATAATAATTTCAATTATGATAGTATGTCTAATTTTAGAAATGATATTTCGTATTTGGGAGTAAGACCTGCGGAAATTGGTTACCTTTATAAAAATGATACATATAAAGAAATTGATTATACATCTTTTGATATGATTAAAGCGATGGAATTAAAGTTAATTGATTACGAAAGTTTTGAGTTAACTGAAAATGAAATTATAATTGATTCAAAATTTGCTAAATTAAATAATATTAATCTAAATGATGAAATAGAGTATTATACAGTTAATAAAGAAAAATATATTTTAAAGGTAAAGTATTTCTCTAATAATTTATTATCATCAACGATTGGTACATATATATTTATGAATAATGATTTATACCAAAAGTTAACTAATAGTGATGATAATGATATTAAATATAATTTTTTTCTAGCTAAATATGATGGTAATGAAGATATTTCAAAAATTTATGATGAATTAATTAATGTTGAACAAGATTATGAATTAGATGTAGTAAATTTAAATAATTTTAACGGTTATTTTGGTTTAAGTAGTAGCTTTAAAGAAATAGCAATTTTTATATTATTAGTATTAATTATTGCATATTTTATTTTAAATTCTATAGTTAAAGTAATTATGAATGAAAGGATTCCTGTTGTTGGAAGCTTTAGAAGTATAGGTGCTTCTAAAACAAAAATGTCTTTAATTCTTCTTTTGGAACAAGGTAGTTATGGCCTAATTAGTGGTATATTTGGTGCGATTCTTGCTTCTTCTTTTATTGGTACGGTATTTAAGATATTATATGGTAGTATTTCAACTGTTGTTGGTGTTGATATGGTACCAAGTTATAGTTCTTATGTATTTTTAATAATATTATTTACAGGTATTCTTTTATTCTTATTTCAAATAATATTGTCATTAAACGAAATTCTAAATTTTAATACAATGAGTATTAAAGATTGTATGTTTAGTGTTCATGATTATAAATTTAAAAGAAATAAAGTAAAATTGATAATTGGATTAATATTTTTAATTATCGGAATAGGTAGTGTATATTTTAGATATTCATTGAATTTTTATTTTGGTGTATTTGCTATATTGAGTATTTTTATATCACTAACATTATTATTGCCTTTTATAACTAAATTTTTTGAGAAAATAATTGTAAAAGGAATTAATCCATTATTATCAATTGCTTTTAATAATATTAATGAAAATAAATTACAGGTTGGAACTAATATAATAATTACTGTTTTAATAAGTATTTCGATACTTATAGGTTCAGCTCTTAATTATTATATAAAACTAAATAATAGTAAAATGAATGGTCTTAATAGCGATATTTATATTAGTACATCAGAAGAATCTTTAAATACATTTAATGATATATTATCATTGGAAAATGTTAAAGAAATTACTTCTTTATACAATGGAACTGTTTCCTATGATTCTATTACGTTAGCAAATAACAAATTAAGTGAACGAGAAAATATAAGTTTTATATATTCTGAAAACCCAAAGTTATTAAATACTATGTATAATGTTTTTGATACTGATTTTGAAAAATGGAATAATTTAAAAAATAATGAAATTATAGTTAGTAATTATTATAAAGATAAATACGGATTAAAAGTTGGAGATTTAATAATTTTGGATTTAGAAACTAAAGCAAAACGCTTTTCTTATGATGTTGCTTATGAATTTGTAATAGTTGATTTTGCAAATACAGACGTTATTGATAATTATTCAATTATTGTTTCAAGAGATATATTTTATAGAGAAGCACCATCTAGTGATCAATATTATTTTATTAATACAAATGATAAGCAAAAAATTGACGAAACTAAAAAAGATATTTCAAAATTATTAGTTTCAGATTATAAAGAAATAAATACAAAGGAAGAATATATTAATAATCTTAAAGAAGAAAATAATGGCATATATAAAGCTATTGTAAATCTTGTTTTGTTAATAGTATTATTTTGTTTATTAGGAATAATAAATAATCAAACAGTCGCATTTTTAAGAAGAACTAAGGAATTTGCTATTTTATATTCAACTTGTATGAATAAGAATCAGTTATGTAAAATGGTTTTTAAAGAGATGTCAATTTCATATCTTATATCTATTTTTATAGCTTTACCTGTTTCTTATATTCTTTGTAAATTAATGTATTATACTATTGATGATCTAAATGTATTATATACGCCATTTAAGTTTAATATGTTATTAAATTTAGGTTTATTTATAATACTTGCTTTAATACTATTTATAATATATTTTGTTATTGCTTTAAAAATTAAAAAATTAAATATAGTGGAGGAATTAAAATATGAATAATGATTATATTTTAAAGGTTATTAATTTAAAAAAAGTTTTTACAGATGAGTTAGCAACACCACTTGAAGTTCTAAAAAATATTAATTTAAATATCAAAAGTGGGGAGTATGTATCCTTAATGGGAGAAAGTGGTAGTGGTAAATCTACGTTATTGTATCAGATTGGCTGTTTAGATACTCCATCTGAAGGAAATATTTTGATTGATGGAATGGATATCATGAATTTAAATGATACTGAAAAGTCAAAATTAAGATGTGAAAAAATAGGTTTTGTTTTTCAATTTTATAATTTAATTCCAAATCTATCAGTTGAAGAAAATATATTATTACCAGTAATAATGGCGGGGAAAAAAATTAGTGATTATAAAGAAAAATTAGATGAAATATTAACAATAGTAGGATTAAAAAATAGAAGAACGTATTTACCTAAACAATTATCTGGAGGGCAACAACAAAGAGTTTCAATAGCAAGAGCTGTTATTATGGAACCAAAAATTTTATTAGCTGATGAACCTACAGGTAATTTGGATAGTGTATCTAGTGAAGAAATTTTAAGATTGTTCAAAAAATTAAATAAAGAAAAAAATATTACAATTATACAAGTTACCCATTCGATGGAAGTTGCAAGTTATTCTGATAGAATTATTTATTTAAAAGATGGAATGATTGTTTCTAAAGGAAGTGGTAGTGTTGAATCTTAATAAAAATAAGGTTGTAATTATTATTACAGTAATTACTGGTATTTTATTGTATTTTGGCTTAATTAAAATATTTGGTAATAAAATTACAACCGTTGTTAATGTAAAAAATCAAATTGAACTTGGTTATCAACCTAGATTAGAAGATGACTTTTATGATTATACAAATTATAAATATTTAAATAAAAATAATTTAGGAAATGAAGATTATTGGAGTTTGATATTTACTGATGCGGAAAAAAAGATAGAGGATGAAAGAAATTTAATTATAGATGATATTCTTTCTAAATGCAATGACTATAAAAGTGGGAATTATAAAAAAATATGTGATTTTTACAACAGTTATATAAATTCTGAATCTTCACAAATGTTAAATGAATTAAATAAATATATTGATTTAATTAAAAATGTTAATAGTATTGAAGAATATTTAAATATTATTTTTAAACTTAATAAAGAACTTGGTATGGATGTTATTGTTAATCCTGATGTAAATTTTAAGGAAAATGGAAGTTCAAAACATTATTTTACTTTAGACTCTTTAACATATGATTATAATTTAACTTCTGATAGTAGTGATTATTCTTTTTTGTATAACACTATATATACAAATAGTGAATATAAGATCTATCTTAATTATTTAAAAAAATATGATATGTCATTATTAGAAACGTATGGTTATAGTTATAAAGAAGCAAATATAATGATAAAAAAATTACATGAAATGTACAGTAATATAGCATTATTCTCTTTAAGAGGTCAAGATGAATATATAGATAAAGGATATAAATTATATGATTTAGAACAATTAAAAAGTGAATTACATAATATTCCAATAAACGATATTGTTAATTTATATGATAACATATATGCTAGTGGAGAAAAGATTCTTGTTGCGGATATTAATCAAATTAAGGAAATTGATAATTATTTAACACAAGATAACTTAGAAACTTTAAAAACATATGCTATTGTTAAAATTTTAACAAATTATTCTAAATATATAAATGAAGATTATTATAAAATAGATAAACAAATGAATGATTATAAAAACTATTATTTTTTTGCCAGTGTTGAAAATTCAAGTAATAAGGAATTTAATAAAAAAGAAATTATTTATGATGATATTTATACATTTTTTCAAGATACTATAACTGAAAGATTTTCTAATAAATTTTTAACAGAAAACGAGAAACAATTTTATACAAAATTAGTTGAAGATGAGATTAATATGTTTAAATTGATAATTGAGAAAAAAGATTGGCTAACAAACGAAACAAAAACTAAAGCAATAAATAAACTAAATAATATTAAATATACTGTTGGTGTTCCAAGTGAACTTGTATTTAGTGAAAATAATTATATTGTTAGTGATAATTATATGAATAATATTATTAATTTAAATAGAGAATTAACAAGTCAAGCCTATAAACAATATTTAAATGGTAATATAATGTATGGAATTGATTTATTAATTTCAAATGCTTATTATTCTCCAAATAATAATAGTATATCAGTTTTGCTTGGAATGATATATGCTTATAAAACTGTTTTTAATTTAGATACGACAAATCTAGAAGATAATTATTATAAAATTTTGGGAACTATGGGTTCAATAATTGGACATGAATTAACACATTCACTTGATTCAAGTGGAAGTAAATATGATGAAAAAGGAAACTATGTTAATTGGTGGAACGAAGTTGATAAAGATAATTTTAAAAAATTAAATATAAAAGTAATAAAATATTATGATAAATATAATGAATTTGGCGATAATACGTTATCGGAAAATATTGCTGATTTAGGTAGTATGAACATAATATTGAAAATAGCAGAAGATAAAAAAGCATTAGATACAGACTATAAAGTTTTATTTGAAAGTTTTGCAAATTTATGGTGTTCTCAAAAATCAAGTTATTATAATAGGATAATAATTGAAAATGATGTACATTCTTTTGATAAAGTAAGAGTTAATGCAGTTTTATCTTCGACTGATAAATTTTATGAAATTTATAATATAAAACCAACGGATAAAATGTTTGTAAATAAATCAGATAGGGTTTCTGTATGGTAATTTTGAAAGGAGGTGACTTTTAATGAATAATGAAAATAATATTACATTTCATGATGAAGAAGTTGTTGAAAATAAAAAAGGTCCTGTAAGTAAAAAGGCACTTTATGCCTTTGGGTTAACTTTTGTATATTTATTTATATTATTATTTGGTGTAGTATTAGCTTCTTTAAACAAATCATTTGTTATTATTAATGTTTTAGAAATAGGCTTATTTATTGCTTGTATTATTTTGGCAATAATGGCTTTTAAAGAAATAAAGAAAAAAAATCTTTCTGGTAAAAAATATGCGGTTATGGGAATTGTTTTTCCGTTTGTGTTTTATACTTTGATGCTAATTGTTGCTATTATAATGAATGCGGACGAATTTAAAGAAGCTTTTAACCAAGGTTTTTATTGCGGAACTGCTACTTCTTGTGTTGATAATGGTGATGAAACAAGTACTTGTAAGGTTAATGGAGAAGACTTTAAATGTCCAAATCTATTATTACAAGAAAGTCAATTTGTAGATAAGGAGTCGTAAAAATGAATAAAAAGAAAAAGCCTAATGTAGTTCTTTATACAATATTTATGTTAATTGTATTTTTTGGTATTACTGAATTAGGAATTTGGGGCTATGGTTCTGATACTTTAATTGATGCAATTACGAAATATCCACAAGGCTCTTTGGTTTTAAATGAAGCAGTTGTAGCAGCATTAGTATTAATTTTGATGTTATTATTTAAAAATTCTTATGTTTTTACACAACCAAGTGAAAAATTTAGTAAAGGCTTATTCTATGGTTTATATTATATAATAATAGCGAGTTTTATTACATTTTCGTCATTTATGGCAGTTGCATTTAAATTTAACGGTTATTCATTATTAAATGTGTTTGTTGGATGTTTTCTTATCGGAGTTGCAGAAGAATTTTTATGTCGTGGATGGCTTTTAAATGAATTTTTAGAAAGATATGGAGACAGTAAAAAAGGAGTATGGTATTCAATAATTATTTCTGGCATTATTTTTGGATTAATGCATTTAGGTAATATTAGTTCTTTTGGACAGGATATTCCGGAAACTATATCTCAAGCATTGTCTGCAGCAGGAACAGGAATATTTTTGGGCTTAATATATTACAAAACTAAGAATATTTGGTCAGTAATTTTCATACATGGATTTTGGGATTTTTCATTGTCTTTAAGTGATATAATTCCTGTTCAAAGTACAACCGAAATTTTTACTACTTTGTCAGTTGTTTCTTTAGTATTTACAATTTTATCTTTCTTTGCTGAATTATTAAATTTAATACCTTATTTTAAAAATATAGATGAAGAGCCTAAAAAAAGTTCTGTTATTGTATTTGCAATTACAGGTATTATATTATCATTAATTTTTTCAATAATTTCTGTATCTTTTAGTAATACTCATGGAGATTCATATAAATTTGATAGTATAAATATTGAGAAATATTCAATAACTAAAGATAATTATGAAGAATATTTTATAAATTATGAAAATGTTGTAAATTCTGAAGATGCAGAAAATAGTACTAGAGAAAAGTATTCATTTAAATTAAGTAAAAATGATAAAGATAATCTAGTATTTACTAATTTAAATACTAATTATGGTGTAGAGATTGAATGTGAATCGTTATATGATTATATAATAATGGAAGAAAAAGATTATTATGTTCTTGCTTATGTAGATTATACTGATAGTGCTAATCCGTTCTTAAAATATAATTATATTTATAAAAATAGTTTATCAAATGAGAATAGTTTTGTTGATGGTATTAAAAATAATTATAAAAAATATTTATTAAGTACTACTTCTAAATTGAGAATATTACATGATAGAGAAAATAATATTTTATATGTTGATGCGTATGATCCGGATTATGGAGATTATTTATTAGTTAGTGAAGATAAAATGTCTATTTTAAATAGGGACAAATAAAAAATGGTTAGTTTGCACTAATCATTTTTGTTAGCAAATTTTTTACCAATTTTCTTTAATTTCTGGTCTGGAATCTGGTTTATTAACTACTTTCATGCCGAATCCAGCAGATGTTGTACCACCATCAACTAAGATATCAGTGCCAGTTAAGTAACCATTTTGAGGATTAATGACTGAACTTATTAAGTAACCTATTTCTTCTGGTTTAGCACCACGATCAAATCCAGAATAATGTAGGCATAATTGTGTACCAGGTTCGTTTGCTTCTTTTACTGTCATTGGGGTGTGAACAAAACCTGGAGATACAGAAACAACACGAATATTTTTTTCTTTAGCATATTTATAGGCAGAATTTTTAACATACCATATAACAAAATTTTTAGATAGACAATATGCCATTTGAGAGGCATTATTTTTACCAACTAAATTACATCTTTTGACAACTTTTTTAATAAATAATTCTTCATTATTAAGTGCAAGATGATAACTTTTTTTAGGAATCATTATATTTGGTACTAGATATGCTGAACATGATGCAATATCGCAAATACAGCCTTCATTCATTACTTTATAAAATTCTTGATTAATATAGATAGTTCCTAAAGCATTTATTTTTATAATTTTTTCCGATGTGTTTCCGGTTCCTGAAACACCTGCTGAGTTAACTACTGCTACTACATTTCCTTTACTTTTAGCAAATTGAGCTAGTTTTTCAACATTTTCACGATTAGAAGTATCACATACATAATATTCTACGTTAATATCATTTTCTTTTATTTCTTTAGTAGCGTTAATTAATTTTTCTTCATTTCTTCCACTTATTATTACTAAACTATTTTCTTTTGGCATCATTTTAGCTGTTGCTAAACCAATACCAGATGCTCCTCCTGTTATTACATAAATATTTTTCATTTTTTATTCCTTCTTTCCATAATCATGATCTAATAGATTAAATACATTTAATTTTAATTCTTCTAAAGTTCCATCATTAATAATTTTATGGTTATATTTCTCATAATTGTCAAGAGCGGTTTCAGTTCGATGAACACTTTCGGTTAGGTTTAAACTATTATCAAATTCAGGTCTAACTATGTTTATTTTGATGACATTTGGATATGTACTATTTATTGTGTCTAATTCTTCGGGTAATCTTGCATCGCTTATAGTGATTATATCAGCAAAATAGCTAAGTACTTTAATATCATCAACGATCCTTTTAATAAAATAATAATTATCAATTTTGTCTCTAATAATGTCAGTACCTAGTTGTTGTAATAGGGTTCTTGGTTTAGTCTCTTCAGAGCCATCCCATGAACTTATTAATTTAGCATAATATTTAATATAAAAACTAAATTGTAAGTTTATAACTTTCAAATTATTTTTTTCTCCATATTCTTTAATAAAACTAGCTGTTGTATCTTTACCAGCACGGGCTTTACCAGCTAGCATTATTATTTTAGGATTTTTATTTTTTATTTCCATAAATTACCTCTTCTATTATAAATATAATATAATTTTAGGATTTTTTACATTTTTTTGTTAAGTAAAGTGTAAAGTTTTGTAATAATTTTTAATATAAAATAATTACAGTTCTTTTTTTAATGCTTTTAAATTTCTATAATTTTTTGAAATGAGGTCGTGCTGAAATACTAGTACAGTTACATTTTTTGATTAAAAAATTGCCTCTATTAATTTATTCAAACATATGATATATTAGTCAATATGGGAGGAGATTAATTTGTCATATGAATCTGCAAAAGCTAAATTAGCACCAAATGAGGGAATTAGTAAGGAACATTATATAGCTATGGAAAAAGCGAAAATTGATACAACAGAATCTTGTTTTGGTGGTAAAGGAATTTTAACAAATGAGCAATACCAAAAGGGTATGAAGTTAGTTCGTGAAATGAAAAAGAAAAAAGCTTGGTAGAAGTATTTGAAATGGTATGATATAAAAATCAACTTATTGTTAGATAAAAAATTTGTTTGTTTTATTTGACTTATGGTAGTCATATTAATAATATTTTACAAGGGATGGTCCCACCGTTAATCTGAGGGGTTATCCCTTTATTTTTTTCTTAAATTTTGATAGTTATAATTTTTGAAATTCTTCAATAAAATTAATTTGTGTGATAAAATATTATTTATCTAGGAGGTATATAATTATGCTTGAAATTAAAAATATTTCTAAAGAATATAAAGTAGATAATTATACTCAAAAAGCACTTGATAATGTAAGTGTTAATTTTAGAGATAATGAATTTGCATCAATATTAGGTCCATCAGGAAGTGGTAAAACAACACTTTTAAATATTATTGGTGGATTAGATAAATATGATAGTGGAGATTTAATTATTAATGGAGTAAGTACTAAAAATTATAATGAAAGAGATTGGGATACTTATAGAAATCATAAAATTGGATTTATATTTCAAAGTTATAATTTAATTGGTCATCAAACTATTTTGAGTAATGTAGAACTTGCTTTAACCTTAGCAGGAATATCTAAAGTAGAAAGAAGAAAAAGAGCAATAGAGGCACTTGATAAAGTAGGTTTAAAAGATCATATCAATAAAAGGCCAAATCAATTATCTGGTGGGCAAATGCAGAGAGTTGCTATTGCTAGAGCTTTAATAAATAATCCAGATATTCTTCTCGCTGATGAGCCTACGGGAGCATTAGATTCGGTTACAAGTGTCCAAATAATGGAGTTATTAAAAGAAGTATCTAAAGATAAATTAGTTATAATGGTTACACATAATCCGGAACTTGCTAAAAAATATTCAACTAGAATAATTGAACTTAAAGATGGTAAGATAACAAGTGATAATAATCCATGTAAAGAGAAAAGTAAAATTTGTAAAAAGTTAGATAATGTTAAGAAAACATCAATGTCATTTATAACTGCACTTAGTTTATCTTTTAATAATTTAATGATTAAAAAGAAAAGAACTTTACTTGTCTCATTTGCTAGTTCAATTGGAATTATTGGTATTGCACTTATTTTAGGATTATCGACTGGTTTTCAAAATTATATAGATAAATTACAAGAAGATACTTTAGCTAGTTATCCTTTAACAATTACAACTGAACATAGTGATTTAACTAATATGTTACTTACAATGGTTAGTGACGATAGTGATAATGATGGAGATAAGGTAATTGAAAAACAATATATAAGTAGTATGTTTGGTAATGTTAAAAGTAATGATTTAAAGACATTTAAAGGTTATATTGATAAAAATTATGATTTAATTAAAAATGATATTTCTACAATAAAGTATAGTTATAATGTTGAACCTTTAATTTATACAAGGGATGTTACTAATAAGATTACTAAAATAAATCCAAGTGATATGTTTTCTTCTTTTGGTGCAAGTTCTATGTATTCTTTTTCTTCAGTGTTTAATCAAATGATTGATGATATATCTTCACTCGAAAAAGATTATAATGTGTTAGCAGGCAGTTGGCCTAAAAATTATAATGAAATGGTTATTGTTTTATCAAGTAAGAACACTATAAGTGATTTACTTGTTTATTCTTTAGGATTAAGAGATAGTAGTGAACTTAATAATATGATTAAAGATATTATGGCTGGTAAAGAAGTAAATATTAAAAATGATCCAATGGAATTTACTTATGAAGATTTAATGAATGTTAAGTTAAAGTTAGTTAATCCAAGTGATATGTATAAATATAATTCTAAATATAAAGTATATGAAGATTTAAGTGAAGATAGTGATTATGTTAAAAAGATATATGATAGTGCGGAAGATTTAAAAATTGTTGGAGTTGTTGCACCTAACTCATCTAATTCTTCAATGAGTTTAATGGCAGGTGTTGCATATCCTAGTAGTTTAACTAAACATATTATTGAACTTGCTAGTGAAAGTGAAATTGTTAAAAAACAACTTGAAAATGAGAATATAGATGTATTTACTAATAAAGCATTTGATAGTAAAAAGAGTAATACGAATATTAATTTTGAAGATATGATTAGTATAGATAAAGATATGCTTCAAAGCGCTTTTGGAATTAATTTAGATGAAAATAAACTTAAAAATATGACAAATGGTTATACTAAAAAAATTGAAGAAAGTATTAGTACTGATAATAGTAGTGCTTTAAATGATTTTAATAAAGTTTTAAATGATATTATGAATGGATTTATTAATGATTATGATAGTAATCCGAGGGAAAGCGTTACTAAAGATAATGTAGTTTATAAAGTTATTAGTTTAAGTAAAGTTAGTGATTATGTTAATGAATATATAAATAATAATAGTGTTAGTA
The DNA here is from genome assembly GCA_934101225.1 of uncultured Bacilli bacterium. GTDB lineage: Bacteria > Bacillota_I > Bacilli_A > RF39 > UBA660 > CAG-533. The sequence goes on from CAKOQK010000018.1 coordinate 12,840, forward strand.
ATAGTTTAAGTGAACTTGAAAAGAATTATTATGTTCCATCTAATGTGTTTAAAGATACTTATAAAGGTTTGTTACTCGCATTTTTAAATAGTTATATTGGATCTTATTCGGCAAATGATAGTTCATTTAACGATGGTATGGATGTTAGAGCATTATTTAATAAAGATTTAATTGATAGTTCTTTAGATTTATTTTTAAAATCTAGTGCAGTAAGTCTAACTGGTAGTAAAATGTCTGATGGTATGTTAGAGGCTAAAATGAAAGTTAATATTTTAACTATGGTTGGAGAACTTAGTAATAATTTAGTTAAAGATGTTGCTTCTTCATTTAATGTTGATCAAGATAAAATTGCTAAGGCATTTAAATTTAATTTAAGTGAACAAGAATTAAGTAGATTAATGAATGCATTTTCAAGTAATGAGATGGGAAGTGCAAGTACTAATTTAAGTAGTTTAGGATATCAAGATATTGAAAATCCAAGTATGATTTCGTTGTATTTTAATAGTTTTGATAGTAAAGAAAATGTGTTAAAGTTTATTGATAATTATAATGAACAAGTTAAAAATAATAATGAGGAAGATAAGGTAATTAATTATACTGATACTACTGGTATATTAATGAAATCTGTTAAAAAGATTGTTGATAGTGTAAGTTATGTTTTAATTGCGTTTGTATCAATAAGTTTAATTGTATCAAGTATTATGATTGGAATTATTACTTATATTAGTGTACTTGAAAGAACTAAAGAAATTGGTATTTTAAGAGCAATAGGTGCTTCTAAAAAGAATATTTCATCTATATTTAATGCTGAAACTTTTATTATAGGTTTGCTATCAGGAATAATTGGTATTGGAATATCACTTGTTTTATTAGTGTTTATTAATCAATTAATTCATAAATTAACAGGAAATCCGGATATAACTGCGGTACTTCCATTAATTGGTTCAATAATATTAATTTGTTTAAGTGTGGTTTTAACTTTAATAGGTGGTTTAATTCCATCAAGAATAGCAAGTAAAAAAGATCCTGTTGAAGCACTTAGAACAGAATAGTATATAGAGTAAGCAGATTAAATTTTGCTTGCTTTTTTGTGTTAATAAATATATAGAAAATGGAAAAATGTGTAACATCATTTAGGTTTATTAAAAAATAGAAGTTTTACCTTTCTTCAATATAACTTTATTCAATTATTTTATTTGATATTTTTCCAATTACTTTTGTTAATTTATTATTTTTCCGATTTAAAACTATGGTTACAAAATAACGTTTTGAAATTTAAATATATTTAAGTGTATATTTTCGATTATATAAACTTACTCAGACAAAATTGGTGTTGGTGATGGAAAATTTTACATTCTTTAAACATATTTCTATAATATTATGCTTTCTTATGTAATGTTAAATTTTTTAATAATAAGATAAAAATTTATACTATTATTTTTGAATGTTTAATAGTATAATTTAGGTAGAAGGATGTGATAATTATGTGGCTATGGATATTAATAGCTGTAATAGTAGTTGTTGTACTTTGGATAGTATCAACATATAATTCTTTAGTTGGTTTAAGAAATACTTGCCAAGAAGCATTTTCTACTATGGATGTATATTTAAAGAAGAGATGGGATTTAATTCCAAATTTAGTTGAAACTGTTAAAGGCTACGCTAAACATGAAAAAGAAACTTTAGAGGAAGTTATTTCATTAAGAAATACTCCATATGAAGGCATGAGTGATGATGAGAAGGTTAAAACCAATCAAAAGTTAAGTCAAAGTGTTACAAAGATTATGGCTTTAGCAGAAGCTTATCCAGAATTAAAAGCTAATGAAAATTTTAAAGAATTAAGTAAAGATTTAAGTAAAATTGAAGAAGATATTGCTAATTCAAGAAAATATTATAATGGTACTGTTAGAACTTATAATGATAAAATCGAAATGGTTCCTAGCAATATAGTAGCTGGTATTTTTGGATTTAAGACTAGAACTATGTTTGAAGTAGATGCTGCTGAAAGAGAAAATGTTAAGGTAAAATTTTAGAAGGTGAAAAAAGTGAATAGAAAAATTATAAATTTATTATTTTGCATATTTACTTTTTTTCTTTTTAGTTTAAATTGTTATGCAAATGATTATGATATAACTAAGTATGATGTTGAAATAGTTGTTGATGAACATAATAAATATAGTATAAAAGAAAATATTGATACTTATTTTAATGTTAGTAAGCATGGGATTGTTAGAAAAATTCCTCTGTATAACAATATTAAAAGACAAGATGGTAATAATGAAAAAAATAGAGTTTTAATATCTAATATTAAGGTTAGTGAAGAATTTGATTTATCTAGAGAAAATGGTAATTATGTTCTTAAAATCGGTAGTGCTGATAAAACTTTAATGGGAAAACATTCTTATACTATTTCTTATGATTATGATATTGGGCTTGATAAAAATAATAAGTATGATGAATTGTATTTTAATATTATTGGTACAAATTGGGATACTGATATTAGTAATGTAACTTTTAAAATTACAATGCCTAAAGAATTTGATGCTAATAAACTCGGATTTAGTTATGGCGAATATGGGGACAGTAATACTGATAATATTAGTTATGATGTTGATGGTAATGTAATAACAGGAAGTTTTGATGGAACTTTGTTAGCAGGTGAAGGATTAAATGTTAGAATGGAATTACCTGAAGGGTATTTTATTAGAAAATCTTTTGGTTCTAGTTTGTTAGAGTGCTGGTATTATATTATTCCTATTTTAGGGGTAATTGTTGCTTATGTTGTATGGAAAAAATATGGAAAAGATGATCAGGTTGTTGATGTTGTATCTTTTTATCCACCAGAAAACATGAATAGTTTAGATGTAGCGTTTGCAAAAAAAGGAAGTGTTAATTCAAATGATGCTGTATCACTTTTAGTTTATTTAGCAAGTAAAGGCTATATCAAAATAGTTGAAGATAAGAAGAGTAAAAGTAGATTTACTATTCAAAAAGTTAAAGAATATGATGGTAATAATAAAGAGGAAGAATTATTTTTTAGAGGATTATTTAAAAAAGTTTGGGATTCTATTTCAAGTGATGAATTAAATGAAAGTTTTTATTTAACAATAAATTCAATTTTAACTAAAAAAAATAGTACAGCTAATAGAAAAGAAATATTTAATAGTAAATCTAGTAATAAAAGATATATGTTATTTCTCTTAATGTTTATAACTGCAACTTTATCAACACTTGTTCCGGCTATAGGTTATAAGTTTAGTGATATGTATTTTCCATTAATTATTGTTAATTTAGTTGGTACATCAATTTTAATAATGTTTAGTTTAATTTATGATAATAATTATACTAAGATGGGATTAACAAATTCTTTAATATTTGCAGGAATATTTATTGTAGTATTTGCAATATTTAATTTTAGTATAGTTGGTTTTGAATATATTTATTACGATATTGTTTATTTAATTGGTTTTATATTATGTATGGTTTGTACATATTTGATTTATTTCTTTTATGTTATTGTGATTAAGAGAACAGAATATGGAACTAAAATATTAGGTGAAGTTAATGGATTTAAGAAATTTTTAGAAACTGCTGAAAAAGATAAGTTAGAAAGTTTAGTTCATGATGATCCGTCATACTTTTATAATATTTTACCTTATGCATATGTTTTGGGTGTAAGTGATGCTTGGATAAAACAATTCGAAGGAATTGCCATTGCGCCTCCTGATTGGTATGAATCAGCTGATACATTTGATTATTATAGATTTAATCGTTCTTTGAATCGTACAATTCATAGTGCTAGTAGAGTTATGAATTCTGTTCCACAATCTTCTAGTGTAAGTTCATCAGGAGGAGGATTTAGTGGTGGTGGATTCTCTGGTGGTGGCTCCGGCGGAGGCGGCGGAAGCTCTTGGTAGAAAGGAAAATAATTTATGAGAGAATTACAAATTAATAGGGTTTATAGACATTTTAAGGGTGATTACTATTTGGTAATTGATGTTGCTTATAATTCTGAAACTAAAGAAAAATATGTTGTCTATAGAGCGTTATATGGTGATAATAAATTATGGATTAGACCTTATGATATGTTTATGAGTGAGGTTGATCACGAAAAGTATCCTGATGTTAAACAAAAATATAGATTAGAACTTGCAGATATTAAAAGTGTAAAAGAAATATAAAAATTAAGTTAATTTAATAATAAATAACTCAAATTGTTAAGTCAATAATAATTTGAGTTGCTGTATTTTAGAGTCTGTAAATAAATTTGTGTAAAGATAAAATCCTTTCTATGGTAATATAGAAATATAGAATCAAGGAAGGATTTTTGTATGAAGGAAAATAAAATAATGAAGTTGTTAAATATTTATTAGAAAATTATGATATTAAAAATGCAAATGATATTGCTGATGGTTTTAAAGAAGTGCTTGGAATATGGATTGAAGAAAATTAGTCAGCTAAATATTGGTTAGGTACTTTAAACGAATTAAAAAATCGAGGAGTTAAAGATATTTTAATTATATGTTCTGATGGATTAAAAGGAATAAATGAGACAATCAAAGCAGTTTATCCAAAAGCTATGCAGCAAAGATGTATTGTTTATTTAATTAGAAATTTTGTTAAATTTATTTCTTATAAACATTTAAAAGAATTTTGTAATGATTTAAGAACTATATATAAATCAAATACTGAAAAGGAGGCAAGAGAAAATTTAGAAAAAGTAAAAAACAAATGGAGTTCTATTTATCCAACAAGTTTAAAAGTTTGGGAAAATAATTGGGAAGCAATTTGTACATTATTTAACTATTCCAAGGATTTAAGAAAAATAATGTATACAACAAATGCGATATAAAGTTTAAATCGTTCATATCGTAAATATACCAAAACAAAAGGAGTATTTACTAGTGATAATTCTTTAATGAAATGTTTGTTTTTAGCTACTAAAAATGTAGAGAAAAAATGGACTACTAGATATCTTAATTCGGATATGATTTATAATGAATTAAATATATTATATCCAGAACGATTAAATTGATCTTTGAATTATTATTTAATTTGTGTTATTATTTAAGTAACAAAAAGAGATTGATACTAATCAACCTCAAATATCTTTATTACCATGGATTGGTAACTTTATAAAAAATTTTTTACACTTTTAGACGATGGCTTATCACTTTAGGCTATCGTCTTCTTTAATTATATGTTGTTATCATTGGTTGTTGTTATTATTGTTATTATTATTGTTATTATTGCTAGAAGATCCACCCCATGATGAACTAGAACTTGTACTATAATGAGGAACTACTGAAACACCATTTCTACCAATCTTTATACTATCAAAAGATGAATTCTTTGGCACTAATGGTAATGATTTAACAACTTGTGTAGCACCATTAACAAATGATAATACACTTTGATTTGCTACAATAGTATTATCAGGATTTTCCCCTAAAAAGTTATATATATCATTAAACACATTTTCAGTTATATTGGAATAATATTGTGTTAATGTATAACATTTTTTCATTCTAACAATTTCGTTATATGTTTTTGGTTTTTTATTAATCATTCTATTTCCTCCTTACAGTCAACATAGAAAAATTCAATATTTTGAAATGGTAGATTTATTGCTTGTATATGATAATAAGCATTATTTTTTTGCTTAAAATAATGATAATCTCTTAATTCTGATGTAGTAAAGAATAGATTATTTGGATTATCATTAGAAATATCATTATAATATAACGATAATATATTTGTTATATCAATACAATAATAATTCTTTTTATCTGATTTATTTTTTGTGATAGTATTAGTATATATTTGATGTGTCATTATATGTTCTTGTTTAATTCGATTTTCATCACCATATTGAACTAAATTACCACTTAATAACATCATATATAATGAGTTATTTGCAGGATAATCGCAATCCTCTAATACACCTTTTTTAATATATAATTTAACAATACTTTTATCAGTTAAGTAAATAATATCTCTATTACTTTTTATTATTTGTGATTCGAGCTTATACTCGACATCATCAACCTTTAATATAAATATTTCAGAACTGTATATATTTTTTAATTTATAATCGTTATTTATTATTTCGTGTATCGTTGGAATATCATCTGTATTAAGTTTATTATCTTTTGGATAATACTTTTCAGCAATATTAGGATGCATCTTGCTTAAATACATATATACTGATTCTTCATTATTTTCATCTTCTTTGTATAATTCAGGATTGTCTTTATAAATTTCTTGTTGTAACTTACAAGTGTATGATTTGTTTGTTTTATAGTTATTCTTAACATAAGGGCATCCTGTTTTGCATAAATATAAGTATTTGCAATTTAAGCATTCTTCGTTAAAACCAACTCGGTTATGATTTTCAAATATTTTAATTCGAGCATTATTCATTATATCTTCAACTGAATCTTTATATATATTTCCATAATAGAAATTAGGATTTTTTTGACCTCTAACACAAGAGTATATATCTCCATTTCTTTCAAGTAAGAAAAACTTTTCTCCACAATTATCACAATTAGTGCAATAAGTAGGATTAAATTCTGCAAACCATGTATTTCTAACTCCATAATCAAGTGAAGTATTGAGAAATTCTTTTTTCATTCTATTATAGAATTTAACTTGTTCTTCTTCCGTCATAGCATGCAATATTTTTTCATCTTTAGATACAAAACCAATCATAAAATTAAAATCGTTCATATCTAAACAAGTGTTTTTTTCTAAATATTTAATATCTTTAACTATTTCATCAAGTTTATCATAATGTTCTTTGAAAATAGTTGCAGATACTTTTTTCTTGTTCGTAATATTCTCTAATAATTTAATATTATTTAGTATTCTATCCAATGTTTTTTGATTTCCTTTTGTAACTCTATATTCTTCATGTAGTGAAAAAGGTAAATCTAAACTGCCACTGATAGATACATTAAACTCTTTTATAGTATCTATATGTTTTTCTATATTTAAAAGATTTGTTTTAATATGTGGCTCGCCAAGTCTAAATCCATTTTCTTCAATAATCTTTTTATTGTCTTTATAATAGTTAGATATAAATTCAATTATATCTCTAAAATCTTTTTTCGATAGAGTTGTTACTTCGCCACCATGTAATGATATATTGAAAGGAATAACTCTTGCATCTTTAAACTTTTTTACTGCATAATTCAAAGTTTTTAAATATTTATCATCGTGTTTTAAATCAATTGTGTTTTCTTTTAAATAACAATATTTACATTGCATATTGCAATTCATCGTTGGGACATATAACAAATGAATAAATTTATATTCAGTATTCATATCAAACCTCTAATAGTTATAATAACTAATTGAAGTAGGACTTTCTTTAAATGCTCGTTCATTAACAAGCGCATTTCTTGGTATTGTAATACTAGATAATGAATAGCATTGTCTAAATGCCGAACTTCCTATTTCAACTACTGTTCTAGGAACATATACATAACTTAAACTTGAACAACCATAGAAGGCATGTCCCCCAATTCTTGTAACTCCCTCTGGTATTTCTATTGAAGTAAGAGAACTACAATTTTCAAATGTACTACCTTTTATTTCAGTTATTTTAGAAGGTAATTTAACATTGTTTAAACTTGTATCTCCCATAAATACTTCACCATGTATATATGTAATTCCTTCGTGTAGGTTAATTGTTCTTAAAGATGTCATATATGCAAATGTTTCACCATTTATTTCAGTAATTTTTGATGGTATTGTTATTTCAGTAATTGAACTACAATGTGAGAAAGCACTACCACCAAGATATTCAAGAGAATTAGGTAATTTAACATTAGTTAAATTATAATCATAAGCAAATGCTCCACCTCTTATTTCTTTTAATCCTTCAGGTAAAGAAATATGGGTTAAACTAGACATATATGCAAATGCATCGCCTCTAATTTCATAAACAGTAGAAGGTATTTCTATTGTAGTAATATTACCAGCATTATAAAATGCTTTTGTTTTTATACTTTCAATTCCATAAGGAATATTAACTTTTGAAACTTTTGCATTTTGAAATGCACTTTCACCAATTGCTATAACATTTTTTCCTTTATATGTACTTGGTATTGTTACTTCATCGCTACCTTGTACAATTCCTTTTGTGTATCTAAATACTTGGTATCCATCTCCATATCTAGAATATAGAAGTTTAGGTTGGAAGAATGTTACACCTGGTATAAATATAGCAACAAATACAACTAACATTAATTTAATGATTTGAGGTAAGAATGTATCTTGCTTTTCACTTCTAATATCATTTACTATTTTTGATAAATCCTCATCTGGACTTTTAATTGCTTTCTTTGTTAATACATTTAAAATGTTAAATCTTTTTGAAATAATTAAATAGATAAGTAATCCTATAATTTCTATAAATGCACATAAAACTATTGAAAAATTAAAGAAATATAGTAGTGTACTTACTAAAGTAATAATTCCAAATATTGCCAATAAAATATTTTTTTTTGTATTTAAACTTCTTGTTGAAAGCAAAGAAATATTTTCGCCTTGATTTTTAATTTCTTCTTTTAACATATTTTTTAAAATTGTTTTTTCTGTTCCATAATATGCCATATCGAAATTAACAACAGGACTTGTATCTTGGACAGTTTGTTGTTGAACTACTTGAACATTGTTTCCATCAAATGAAGTTCCACAAGCAGTACAGAATTTATCAGTTATTTGTAATGCCGCACCACATTTTGCACATTTTAATGCGACATTTGGAGTAATAGTAGGATTTGGATTCATATTTGCTCCAATATTGTTAGTAATTACTTGATTGCTTCTACCATTGATGGGTGCTTTTGTAATTGCTGTAATTATTGGTATTACAATAAACGCACCAATGAATACTGCAATGAAATCCACTATTGCGATTCCTGTTGTAACAAACAAATCGCAGAATATCAGTATTGTAGCTCTAATTGCAAATAGTATCCAAAATACTTTTTTTGAATTATCTTTTGAGATAATTTTTGATAAAGGGCTTAATACAAATACTGACATGTGAATCGATACGAATGCCTCCATAAATAGAGCATTAGTTATATCCATAGTATTATCACTCCTTTATTGTCAAATCTTTTCATAACACACATCTCCTTTATTCTTATTTTATAATCTATTCAGACATTATCATGAAAAGATTATTTTCGTAATATTCTAATGCTGAAAGATCAATGTTAGGCATATTCTTTTTACCAAAATTATCAATCCACTTTTTAGATATATTTAATACATAAGTGTAAGGCAATATATTGTAAAAATAATTTGGATCATCTTCAACCAATTGATTTAATTGATTTTTTTCAGCAGTATTTAGATAATTCCTAAAACCTAGAACTTTTGAACTAATCATCTCGCCATAAGATGTTTTTCTATTTGTTATTATTGCAAAGAAACCAGAAATAAACATTGATATAAATGATAAAATATATATTATGTTATATGATGGGTTTAAATCTTTAATATAAAGGTAGGAACCAACCCAAGCAACTATTCCAATAAATAATAGTACAAAAGTAAATATCATTTTATTTCTTGATTCTATATCATTTATTTTTTTATCCATAACATTCTCAAGGCAAGTATTCACTTTTGCAAATACACTTGCGAATGATGGGTTTTCACTTATTATATTTTCATTGTTGCCATCTTTAAATAGTTCTTGATAAACTATTTGTTCTGTAATAGATAATTTTTTTGAATTGCTATTTCCAATATTAACAATTTTATATTTGTTTTTACTTATTTCTTCTATTGAAATATAACCTTTACTTGCTAAACCAATAATTAGGGCAGTAGTTAATTTAACAATGGATTTTTCGCCATATATAAATCCTACCTGTGCGGCATCTAAATCTTCTGGTGGATAAAATTCAACAGTTTGTGCAAACTTGTTAAAATCTTTTCCATATTTAAACCAAGAATAAAAACTATAAATTGATAATATTATAAGTGCTATACATATTGTAAAACAAATAATTCCATAATTACTTATTCCACCTACGAAATAACCATCTGGTAATTTCATATTTAATGTTATTGAATCATCTAGTTGATAAACAGATAATTTAGCAACCAAAGTGTTTCCATTTATACTATAATTTATATTATTATTGATTTTTTCTTTATTTTTAAAGAAATTAACAGTATTTTCATCAATATTACTAGGCATATTTATTGTAACTGACATATTATCTATTTTAGTATTATCATAATCGTCAAATATATTAAATACTAATTCATCAAAAGTTTTATTTGTATCCTTTCCCATATTATATCGATACATAATTTGATATGTATGTAGTCCAGAGTTAATAGTTGTTCTAGCACTACCAATTTTAATTCCAACACTATCGCTTGTTTCATCAAGAACAAACTTTTCACCAGCAGCTCGTAAATTTGTTATTTTTATTTTTTTCTTGTATTCTTTACCATTTGAATCATAATATTTTAGCCATTTAGGAACTGATTTATATATTCCGTTAAAGTCATTACCAGGAATATTAACAACGATATTCTCAGTTACATCAACACGATTATTTCTATCAACATCCATAACAACATCATAATTTACAATTTCAAATTCAGAAGATATGTATGATCCATTGTTTTTAAATCTATTATTTTCAACCTTTGAAGCAAAAAAAGGAATGATAACCAATAGCAATGTCCATACAAATAGTAAAATTATTGTTTTTAAAGTATTATTTCTTTTTCTCATATTATAAATTTACTTTGACATTTTGTCTTTCTTCTTCGTTTGCTTCAAACATAATTTTTGATTTATAACCTAATAATTTAGCTACCATATTGCTTGGAAACATCTCAACTCTATTATTAAAATCTCTAACTGTTGCATTATAGTATTTTCTTGAATTAGCAATTTCATCTTCAACTTTAACAAGTTGATTACTTAAATCTTTAAAATTTTCATTTGCTTTTAATTTTGGATATGCTTCTGCTAATGCCATTATTTTGCTTATTCCACTTGACAATTTTTCATTTGCTTTGATTTTTTCATCATCTGACATCTTATCATAAGCGCCATTTCTTAATTTGATAACTTCCTCTAAAGTTTCTTTTTCATGTTTTGCATATCCTTTTACAGTTTCAACAATGTTTGGAATTAAATCCCATCTCTTTTTTAAGTAAACATCCATTGTTGCAAATGCCTCTTTTACCTTATTGTTCTCTTTTACAAAAACGTTATAAGCAACTAAAAATGCAATTAAAAGAACAACAACAATTATTATAATTATGTATAGCCACATATATATCATCTCCCTCAATTATAATTATAACATATAAATCGACAAAGATTGCTATCTTTTTACAAATTAAAATCACATTTTTTCTAGAATTATTGGGCTTTATAGAACTATATGGTATTATTATTTTAGTGATTGGTTGTTTATCACCCTAGTTTGACAGTTGTTAAATAAAACTTGTTGCTAGATACCATAAAATCTAGTTTTTTTATAATTTGTATCTTG
>CAKOQK010000019.1 GCA_934101225.1 uncultured Bacilli bacterium
TAGAACAGATCCTAAATATAATCTATAATGCATTCCAAAATATAATAGACTTCCTAATAATCCAAAGATAGCACCAGATGCACCTAGTGAATAACTATTAGTTAATATGCATGATAATAAAGAACCGGATAATCCACTAATTAAATAGATAAGCAAGTATTTCCATTTACCTAAAAATGTTTCTAATTGATTACCTATAACATATAATGAATACATATTTACAATCAAATGATAAATTGATCCATGCATAAATATAGATGTAATTAAACGATATATTTCACCATTTCTTACTCTATATGGATCTAATATTAAAGCATTAAATAAGTTATCATTAAACATTGTTAAGATAAACACTATAACGTTTAATATAATTAATACATTAGTAACAATAATTTTTTTAGGAGCAAATATACTTTCAAATCGTTCATTTTTTTCAGCACTTTTTGTATTAATATCATTAGTAATATTTATAAATGTATCAAATGAATTATCTTTCTTTAAAGATACTGTTTTTAATTTAGGGAAAATACCAGCAATATTATTGTCACTTCTTAAATCCTTTAAATCATTTAGTTTATAGTTATTTATGTTTTTAGAATTTGTTAAATCAACATTATCGCCTACATCTAGTAAAAGATTTAAAGTTTTCATATTAAATGTTAATGTTTTTTGTTTAATTTGTTTGGTTACATTCTTTATTTTATAGTTATCGAACGCTAATTGATCATTATTATGAATATAGTTAGAATTAATACGAATTACTTTATATGGTGCTTCTAAATTTTCTAACCATATTTCATTTTTAACACCATTAACTATCATTGGTTCATAGTTTTCTTCAGTTATAAAGTAATGAACTAATTTCATTATCAATTCTTCTTTGGGATCCATATAATTATTCATTTCTTTTCACCTAATTTCATATAATATTTTATAACAAAAGGATTCGTTAGTAAAGGAGAAAATATGGTAAGAAAAATAGTATTCTTTGGAATTATTGTTTTAATGTGGAATTTAGGCTTAATTTTATTTCCGATTGATTATGGTTATTTAACAACTTTTAGACATTTAATTTACGTTAATTATGATATTTATCTTTTTATATGGGGATTAAATTCTTTATTTATTAGTTATTCTTTTTATAAGTTATTTATTGATTTTGATTTAAATAATAATTATATATTTGTATTTTTAATTAATTATATATTTACCCAGGTATTTGGTATATTTTTCTTTGTTTTTAATAATTTGATTTTAAGTATAGTTTGTATGTGCATAGTCTCAACTAGTAGTGTCTTAGTTTATCTAGAAGCAAAAAAAATAGATAGATATAGTTCTAAATTTGGAATTATACCCATCATATTTAATGGAATTAATTTAATGTCTTTAATGGTTATGTTTATTCTAAACTAGTTAAGGTATTTAGGAAGTCTTGAAATTCTTTAGGTAATGGGGCTGTAAAATGAAGATGTTCTTTAGTTATTGGATGATAAAAATCAATTTCTCTTGAATGAAGGAATTGACCAAAGGGAGTACATTTCATTTTAGTGTATACAGGATCATTGTAGATTGGATAACCAATATATTTCATATGAACTCTTATTTGATGAGTCCTTCCAGTTTCTAATTTTAAATTTATTAATGTATATCCTTTATATCTTTTTAATATATTAAAATGTGTGATAGCATTTTTACTATTTTGTTTAGTAACTGTGTAGCGTTTGCGTTCACTTGGATCACGACCAATGGGAGCATCAATTAATCCTTCAGAAGTATCTAACTCTCCTATTACTAATGCTGTATAATATCTATGAATATCTTTATTTTTAAAGGCTTCAGCAAGTAATTCATGTGATTTATTATTTTTAGCAACAACCATTAAACCACTTGTATCTTTGTCAAGGCGGTGAACAATTCCAGGTCGCGTTTTACTGCCATCACTTAAATTAGTAGTATATCCCATAAGAGCATTTACTAGAGTATGTTCTTGATTACCATTTCCAGGATGAACTACCATTCCACTTGGTTTATTAATTATCATTAAATCATTATCTTCATAAACAATGTCTAATTTAATATTTTCTGGTAAAATATCAGTTTCTTCTTTAAAATTATCATCTATTAAAACTGTGTCATTAAGTTCTAATTTATAACTTGCTTTAGTTTTTTTATCATTCACTTTAATATTCTCATTATCAATCATTTTTTGAATAATAGTACGAGAATAATCTAAATTTTCACTTAAATATTTATCAATTCTTTTTCCAACGTTTTCTTCACTTATTATCATTTTTATCCTCTTTTATTGTTTTTATTATTATTAGAAATATACCTAAACATATACAAATATCACTGATGTTAAATATAGGAAAATTATAATTAAAGATTCTAAAATCTAGGAAATCTCTTACATAACCAAAGATTAAACGATCAATTAGGTTACCTATTATTCCACCAAGTAATATGTAAAATGAGAAATTTTTTTCAATATATTTATCTATTAAGTAGATAGCTATTAATGTTATAAAAATAAACAATAAATTATAGCCTGATAGAAAACTAAAGGCTGCTCCATTGTTATGAGCATTAGTAAAATAAAAAAAATTTTTAATAATTTGAAATGATTTTAGATGTTCAATATTTTGATTAATTAAAAATTTTGTTAACTGATCTATAATTATTATTAGAAATGTTATAAGGATATATTTCTTTTTTTTCATATTAATCACATGAATATTATACTTGGTTTATTTTAAATTTACAAGTATTACGTCGGAACCGATTTTGGTAATGGATGAATAATCAATTTTGTATTCGGATGCAGAAAATTTTTTTATCATTTTTAGAGAACCCACAACAAAGTAGTTAATGGAGCCATTTTCTTTTACGTCTATATCAATTATTTTGCCTAGGTTAGCACCTGTATTTTGATTTATGATATCTTTATTTTGCATATCGGATACTAGCATAATATATCACCAATTAATTATATGTTTATCTTAAATACTTTTTCATATTATTGATGGCATTTTTTTCGATACGTGATACTTGGGCTTGTGATACTCCTAAATCAGCAGCAATTTCTAACTGGGTTTTGCCATAGATATATCTAGCATAAAGAACATTTCTTTCTCTTAAGTTTATTTGATTTAAGGCACCATTTAAAGATATTGTATCATTTTGATCAATTAAATCTTTTTTACTTGATAATTGATCTTCTAAGTAAATTGTATCTCCTCCATCATTATAAATTGGTTCAGAAATTGATACTGGCTCTATTAATGATTCTAAAGCAAGAGATAAATCATATTCAGTAATATTTAATTCATGACATATTTGTTTATTTGATGGTTCGATGCCATTTTTAAGTAAATAATTTTCTTTATATTTTAAAATTTGATAAGCTGTATCTTTAATGCTTCTAGATATTCTTACAACACTTGACTCTCTAATAAACCTTTTAACTTCTCCTAAAATAAGCGGTACAGCATAAGTTGAAAATCGAACATCATAATCAAGTGAAAAATTATCTACTGCTTTAATTAAGCCAACTGTTCCAATTTGAAATAAATCATTCATGTCATATTTGCCACTATTATAATGTTTAATTACACTTAAAACTAATTTAAGGTTACCATTTACTATGTCATCTTTAGCAAGTTTATCCCCTTTTTGATATTTTTTAAATAAATCGATAGTTTCTTCATTTTTTAATACCTTTAATTTGTTTGTATCAATTCCAGTTATTTCAACTTTATATTTTCCCAAAATAAATCTCTCCTCTAATTTATAGTGGAAAGATTTTAAATTGTTTATTCATACATAATTATTTTTTTTTTAAATGCAAAAGTTTAGCCTTTATTTATATGTTAAATTTTTAACGAATATCCATATGTTTTTTATTGACTATTCTATAATCTATTTGATATATTAAATTTCAGGAACATTTAATATGTTTAGGTGATTACTCCATATCTTTAATAATTAAAGGAAGGAGTGATTTTATGAGAAAAATTGATTATCTAATTCTTTTTCTTATAATAATTATTTTTATATTGTTATTTATTATAAATAAACTGATATAAAAAAATCACCATAAACTTTGGGGGTTTTGGTGAACCTTTGACAAACGGTAATCACCTAGCTATCCAAATTAGGTGTTCCTTTTTTATTTTATGTAAGTCTTGCTTACGTATTCATTATAGCAAAAATTTAACGAATTTTCAAGATATTAAATTTACATAAAATTACATATTTTACTTAACTTCCATTATTGTTTGAAGTTTTTTTATAACTTTTTTTTCGATACGTGATATATAAGACTGACTTATACCTAACATTGCTGCTACTTCTTTTTGAGTATATTCTTCATTATTATTTAAACCATAACGAAGTATCATAATTTCTTTTTCACGATCATTTAATTTTACCAATTCCTTTTTTAATAAATCTTTATCTATTTTTAAAGAAAATTCATCAAATACGATATTATTATCAGTTCCTAAAATATCCTCTAAGTGCAATTCATTACCCTCAGGATCATAGTTTATTGCATCTTCTAAAGAAACTTCTGTTTTTCTTTTTTTATTTTTACGAATATACATTAATATTTCATTAGCAATACAACGGGATGCATAGGTTGCTAATCTAATATTTTTATCTGGTTTATAAGTTTCAATTCCTTTAATTAAACCAATAGATCCAATAGATACTAAATCTTCTAAGTCATAACCCGTACTTTCATATTTTTTAGCTAAAAATACTACCAATCTAAGATTATGTTCTATAAGTTTATTTCTAGCTTGTATATCACCTTGTTTACTTTTTATTATTTCTTCTAGTTCTTCTTCTTTAGATAAAGGTGGTGGTAATATATCTGCACTACCAACAAATAATAAACTATTATCTATTTTTAACAACTTAAATATTAAATCAATAAATTTTCTCATAGTATCTCCTTATTTAATATAATTTTTATTCCATTTATGTTTACATCTGATAAGCCAATTAACGCTTTTTTGGTTTTTTTATTATTAACTAATATTTTTTCAGGGGAAAATACTTCTAATAAATCTTTATTATTAACTGTATAGTATGGTACTAGAAATGTTTTAATATGATCATCTATTAACGAAGAATTAACTAGAATAATTGGTTTATGAAAGTATGGATCTTTTAGTTTATTTCCAGTATCTAAAAAGGCAGTATCTTTAATAACTTTATCATTATAGTAAATTTCAATATTGTAATAATTTTGATATTCAATTTGATAATGCTTTTGTTTATTTATATATTTAATTATAATAATTGGACTAATTAGTAGAAGTATGTAAAGATTTATTTTTAAACCATTGTTTTCAAAGATGTAGCCTTTATTTGATAGAGTAACTGTATCATTAAGTAAGTAAATTGTTCCACCTAAAATAATACTTAAGATATATAAATAAACTAAATTGTCTTTGAAATAATTAAAATTTTGATATTTAAAACTGATTACTACCATAATGATGCTAGTTATAAATTTATATGTTAATAATAATAAGTTGTTGTTTATATAAAATAATAGAATTGTTGATAATGAACCAAAAATTGAAGCAATAATTATACGAATGATATTAGGTTTTCTTTTTAATAAAACTGAGACACCAATTAAAAGTAATAAGTCTATTAAGAAGTTAAAAATAATTATTAAATCAACATATATTACCATTTATCATCACCTTTTAGATTATAAAATATTTAACTTTAAAAAAATGTCGAAAAAAAATCAAGATTTTAATATCTTGAATTTATTGTAATATTATTTGCAAATTTCATCTATTTTTATGGTCTCATCTTTTCCTTCGTTTTCATTACTTATTGCTTTTGAATTTTTATCGTATCTTATTCTAAATTCAATATCGTTTAAACTTGTATTATTTACTGGATTAATTATTGTATCATGATCGTTAATTTTTTGGTCAAAATTTACTAAATTATTTTTAGCTATTTTTTCAAATGTAGCTGTGCAAGTTATTTTATCTTCTTCATTATCGCAATTATCTAACATATTACATCCATCTTCTTTAGAAAAACATCCATAATTGTCTTGAGCCCATAAATTTAGTGCTTCTTCAGCTAATTCTATTTTTGATTTGCATAATTTTACTTTAGACTGATAAGCTACTTTTTGAACTTGTGGAACTACTATAACCATAATTAGTGAAATAAGTACAATTACAGCAAGTAACTCAACTAAAGTAAATCCTTTTTTATTCTTCATTTTTAACTTCCTTTTCTACATTTATATAATTAATTGTTACTCCTAAATCTCTAAATTTTCTTTCATATTCGGTAACGACATTATTTTCGTAGTCTTCTGGCAAGTCGAGAGAAATATCATTTATTTTATATCCATTATTATTAAATGACATTATTGAATAAGCAAATAAGGATTTATTATCTGTTTTCATTTTAATGTTTATTTTATTTTTAGATATTTCATTATAGACTTTTAAAAATTCTTCACTAGTTAATCTTCTTTTAGTATGTCTTTTTTTAGGCCATGGATCAGAAAAATTTAAATAAATTGTTTCAATATTATGTTTAAAATAAGTTCCTAAGTTTTTAGCATCAACACACATAAATCTTAGATTAGATGGAATATCCTCTACTTTGTTTAAGGCTCTTACTAGAATTGATTCATATTTTTCAATTCCAATAAAGTTAATATTAGGATTTTGTCTTGCTTTACCAATTATAAAGTTTCCTTTACCACAACCAATTTCAATGTGAAGTGGTTTATCATCTTTAAAAATATTTTCAGTTATTACTAATTCATTTGAATCTATTATTTCTTTAGCGTTTTTTACATTTCTTAATCGCATTTTAATACTCCTTTATAAACTTTTTTATTTTTATACATATATTATTTTAGAGGTGAAACATGAAAAAGGATCGTAATTCTTTCTTTTCTGGTTATGGTTATGGACAAGTTGGAAACATGGGTATGGGTATGAATAATTTTGTACCAAATCAAGCTGTGAGCGCAAGTAATCAATTTTATGCAGGTCCTGCTTATCAGGATACAGGGATGAATAATATGAGTGGCATGAATAACATGACTTCAATGAACAACAATATGTATTCTGATATTGATTCTAGACTATCTAAAGTGGAACGAAGATTAAATAGAATGGAAGCAAGGCTAAATAAACTTGAAGGTGATTCTTCTTTAAATTATGGTACTGATTATAATTCTTCAAATAATGATATGTATATGGTTTAATCTATTTTTAACTTACCTAGGGTAAGTTTTTTTATTATCTTATTTATATAATTAATGCCAAATATTTTTTGAGGTAATTTTAATTTAAATGATGTAAAGACGAATATAAATCCTCCTACGATTGCATCGATAATAATAATTATAAATGAATCTCCTCTTTTATATAAATCAAGGGGTAAGAAGTGATTTAAAATCAAAAGTATAAAAGTCATTGATAAAGCAGGTATTAATGATTTTAATATAACAATTGAAGTTTCTTTATAGTTAATATTTTTTTCTTGATTTACAAATTTAAGCCCTAAAAATATTGATGTTCCATATCCAATTATGGATGCAGTACTGGCTCCATAGTATGCTGGTAAATTTAATTTATGAAATAAAAGCATTAGAGGAACATCTAATAGAGCATTTACTAAACTACCAATGATATTTAAGGAATATACGTATTTATATTTATTCATTCCTTGTAATGTGACTGATAATATCATGGCAATGTTTCCTAACATTGCACCAAAGATTGTTATTTTTAAGATTGAACCACCATAAGCATTTGTGTTATAGAAAATAGTCCAAATTGGAGTTGATAAAATTGATATTCCTATGGCAAGTGGTAAGGCAATGTAGAAAACCATTTGGAGTGCTTCATTTACTCTCTTATTTAATGATTCAATATTTTTAGTTGAATATGCTTCTACTATACTTGGTATTAAGGATGTAGTCATACCCATTGCGATAGCGTTAACTATCATACAAATTTTAGAACCCCAAGTAGAAATACAACTAGCAATGAATTCGACATCTTCAGCAACATATCCTAGGCTAGTTAAGGTATTTAATATTAGAACTGAGTCTATAATATTATAGATGTCAACTACTATGTTTATGATAACAAATGGGACTGCATAACTTATTATTTTTTTAGTTATTTCTTTATTGGTAACATTGTCTTTTTTTAGTTCTTTGTCTAAGTCTAATTCTTTACTATAATTTTTTATTTTTTTTCTTAAGTAAAGATATGCAACTAGTCCACCAAAGAAGGCTCCTGATACTGCAATACCTACAGCAAGAGATAAGGAACTATTAAATACTTTGTAGGCAAGAAATGATCCAGCTAGTATAATGAAAATTCTTACAATTTGTTCTAATAGGTTAGCAACTGAAGATGGCTCAAAAACTTGATGTCCTTGTAAATAACCTTTAGTAACACTTAAGTGTGGTATGATTAGAACTGCAAATGAGACACAACGAATTACAAAAGCAGCGTCTTCAGGGGTATTTCCACCAGTTATTTTTCCTAAATAAAGAGTTGCTAATTCTTCGGCAAATATGAAAAGTAGAGCAAATGCGGCAATGCTGATATAACTTATTATTTTCTTTCCAACATGGAAGGCTCTAGTTTTAGCTTCTAATTTTCCAGTTGAGTTGTATTCACTAATTACTTTACTTATAGCGTTTGGAATTCCAGCTGATGAAACGCCTAAAAATAATAAGTATAACTGATAAGCATAACTATATAATGCTCCACCTTGAGAACCAACTATACTATAAAAAGGAATTACATAAAGCATTCCCATCATTTTAACTAAAACAATAGATATAGTTGAAATAATTGTTCCAGAAATAAAACTATTTTTTTTCATACTTCATATTCCTTTCTTTTATTCTGATGTATTGCGATAAATAATCATAGCTGTAAAGCAATAGATTTGTTCTTCACCTACGGCGGTTATTGCAACACTATATTTAATATCTAATAATTCATCTATTTCTTTTAAAAATGAATTAACAGAATTTTCTAAATCCTTTTCATGAGATTCATCAAATACTTTAACTTTCATATTTCCTCCTTATTATTGTTATAACAAAATGTAAGAAAGAAATTTGTCTAAAATATTTATTTGGTTAATCTTTTTCTTAAACATTTAGGACAAAGAGCAATATAATTATCGTTACCAACTAAGATATCGTTATCTTTTGTACCTGTATAATATGTATATGAGGCATCTCTATTGCAGTCATTACATGATGCATGTAAAAGAACTATTTCATCAGATATAGCCATTATTTCAGGCATAATTCCAAATGGTTTTAATTCGCTAGTTAGATTTAATCCAGCAATAAATATATCTAAATCTTTATTTATTGATAAATCGATTAGTACATCAATATTTCCTTTCATAAAATTTGCTTCATCAATAAATATAGTTGTTATTTTATCATTTAAATAATTATAAATATCATTTAGGTTATTAATTAATATTGCTGTAACTTCTTTTCCATTTCTAGTTTTTATAACACCATAATCTCTAATGTCTATTTTAGGTTTAAATAATAATATTTTACTTTTATGATATTTTTTATCATATTCTTTTAATAATTCATCGGACTTTCCACTAAACATCGGCCCTGTATATAATTTTATCATTTTATATTACTTCCTCTTTAATAAATATACATTATTTTATAGTTTATAGCAAATAAAAATTGGATATAGATAATCCAATTTATTATTCAAGTGGTTCTCCACACATCATACAATTTTTTAGGGAATACTCATTTTCAAAGCCACAATTATTACAATGCTTAGTTGCTTTGATATCATTATTTACTTCTTCATTAATCATTTTTGGTAGTTCAACTGTTTCTTCTAATATATCATTATCTACTATTGGCACTTTATTTGTTTCAAGTGTTTCTAATTTAAGAGTTGGTTCATTTTCGATATCTGCATTTAAATCTGATTGTTTTAATTTAGTTAATGTATCTACTAATTTTTCTGTTTGGTTACTATTGGCATTTGGCTCAGGAAGTGGCATTTCAAATGCGCTAGTTATATCTTCATCAAATTTTGGATCATTTGAAATTTTTGCCGGCTCTTCTGGTATATTTATATAATCGTTGTTTAAATTGGTTGTTTCACCATTTTTTGTTTCTTCAGTATTTAGGGCTGGTTCTTCAATAAATTCAGGAACTTTTGCTTCAATTTTATTTTCAACTTGAATATTTTCTGCACTTTCAACTGTACTCATATTTTCATTTTTATTTTCAATTTCTTTTTTGGCACTTGATCTAGATAATATTAAAATTAATAAATAAATATTTGGCATAAAAATAAATACTAAGCCTAGCAAAGACGATTTCTTTAACTTTTTGGGAATATTAAATGAGGCAACAATCAAACCGATTATGTTTGCTACTGGTAAGATAATTAACCAACCTGGTAATTCTCCTAGTTTTAAATATGTCCATCCATTATAAAATGGAACAATACTTTTCCAGCCTTTTTCGCCTAATTTTTTAAATAAAATCCATGTTTCTATAATAGATAAAATAAATATTATACTAACAACTATTGCTATATAAATTAATGAATCACTAAAAAATATATCGTTTAAATACTCCACTTTAATAACCTACCTTTTTATATTACATAAAAAATATATCACAGCAAAAATAAAATAGCAAATAATTTTTTGCTATTTATTAGGTTAACTCACTATATTAAGATTGTTTTTTAGATTTCATGAATTATTTTTTAATTTTTACTTTTTTATCTTGTGTTAATAATTTTTGAGTTGTTGTTAATTCATCTATCCATTCATTAACAATTTCAGGATATTTTGAAATATCATTTAAACTTAATAGAGTTTCTCCTGCTTTTTTTGAAATATCTGAAACTATTGTGAAAAGTCCTTTTGTAAATAGAGGTAGTTTTTCTACCATTAATGTCTGTTTACCAACTTGTATTTCTTCCATAGTAGGTTTTTGTCTCAATTCTATTCTTTGTTCAACAATTTCATCTATTTTATGATCAATATTTGCTAATGATTCTAATTCATAAATTAGATCGTCAATATAATTTTCGTCTATTAATTCATAATCATTCATAATTATTTTCTCCTTGGGATTTATATTATCATAATAGTATTTTTAAATCAAATGAAACATGAAAAAATAGCAGTTTTAGGTTTAATTATCTTTTGATTGGTTTACTATAACTTTCATTATTTGGAAGTTGACTTCTAAAGTTATTTTCACTAATTAAATTAGAATATTGTAAACGATAACCTTTAAGATATTTTTGAAATATTTCAGTTCTTTTGGAATCAAATAAAGGATCTTTATTTATATCAATTTCTTTTGCATCGTAATATTCATTAATAACTTTAACAATCTTTGCTTTATAACTATTTTCATCAATAGTATCATATCTAGATGTTATAGGCTTTATTGGAGTTTCTTGTTCTATTATTAATGATTTTTGAATTTTATCGTAGTATACAATTATTCCACAAGCAATTGATACTTGAATAGGTTTTTCATAATTTTGAATATTTATTTTGTTTAGTTCGCTATTTATTATTTTTTTAATTGAGTCATAAGTAGGTAATTTGTTTGTTTTACCAACCAAAAAATAATAAAATGACATTGCTAAACTAGAGTTGGTTTTAATATTAAATTCTGAAAAATCATTACTTCTCATACTGTTTTGCATTGCTGAATTTTTAAGAGCTTGAATTGTTGATAGTTCTTTATTTTCCATAAATATAAATAATCTCTCTTTCATTTTAAAAATACTACAAAGATTTATGAAAAACAATATAAATCAGTTTATTTGACATTAATAATTAAAAAATAGACAAAAACGAACTTTCTATTTATTATTAATCTTTAGGGTTAAAAAATATAATTAAGATAAAGGAAAAGATAATTGTTGCGGATATACCTAATGAAACTCCTGATAATATGTTATTAAAGATACCTAATAAGCCATCACTTAAATAACCATAGTAGACACTATTGGTTATGGTGTTACCAAAGGATATGATTGGTAAGTTAGCACCTATTCCAACTTTAGATACTATTTTATCATAGATTCCAAAAACACTTAGGAATGATCCTATAACTACAAATATACTAGTTATATGACCAAAGGTTAATTTGGAATTGTTCATGATTATTTGACTAATTAAACAAATTGTTCCGCAAAATAAGAAGGAATAAAGTATTGTCATTTTTGCACCTCGATTGTTAATGCATTGGTTATTGAAGGTATTGTTTCTTTTTGATTTACCAATTCTGGATTGTGTAGGGATCCGGTTGATAATAAAAGTACTTTTTTATATTTTTTGATATTTATTAAGTTGTAAAAATATACAAGTGGTAAACAGGCTGGCCCACTTGCTCCACTAGTACTTGTATCTCCAAATAGAATTTTCCCGGCATCTAGGTAATTTTTTAATTTATATCCATTTCTGGTACATAGTTCTTTGAAAATTTTACTTCCTACTTTACCTAAATCACCAGTTACAATTAAATCATAATCTTTTATGTTAGTGTTAGTTTTAGTTAGGTGGTTAATAAGGCAATCATATGCGCTTGGAGCCATTACTGCTCCCATATTGTAGGTATCTTTAATGTATGAATCTACGACATTACCAATAGTTCCATTTAAAACTTTAATGTTTGTTTTTTGATTTGTTAAATGAATTCCAATTGCACATGTTGCAGTTTGGGTACTTCTTTTTACTTTAGGAGCGCCATATTCAACGGGAAATCTAAATTGTTTTTCAGCGTTTAAGTTGTGAGAACTAATTAATAAAATTCCTTTGTTAATGGCTTTACTTTCAATGAAATTTGATAATGTTGTGATTCCTCCCGAAAATGATGCACAAGCGGAATATAATCCTATATAAGGAGTATTTCTATTTTTCATACTAATGTTAGAACTTGCTAATTGGTTTTCTAAATTGGAAGCAATAACTAAATCAGATGTTGGTAAATTATCTATTACTTCATTTAACATTTTAACTTCACATTTAAATGGTGTTTTTTCACCATAATAGTAATCATTTATTACTTTGTCAGGTTTTTTAATATTTCCATTTGCTTCTTTTTTACTTACAACTGTATAAAACTTATCAATATAAACATTTTTAAATTCAAACATTTAAAATCACCTTTATTATTCCCATGAAGAAGCCACTTACAATGGCATATAAAATTACACTTCCAGCTAGTTTAAAATAATTAGAGCCTAATCCGGTAATTAATCCATCATGTTTATAATCTAGGGCGGATGAGGTAACACTGTGGGCAAAACCGGTAATTGGAATGATTATTCCTGATTTAAATTTTTCAATAATTGTGTCAAACTTTCCTAAACAGGTTAATAAAGCAGATATAAAGATTGCAATTAAGATTACATAAGATGTAGCATCTGGTTTAGAAACATGGCAATTGTTTACAAAAAATAAACGAATTATTTCACCAATCATTCCAATAGCTCCTCCAGAGATAAACGCTAAGATATAGTCTTTTTTATTATCTTCGTGAGGAGTAAATTTTTTTACAATTTTTAAATATTCATTTTTATCCATAAAATCACATTTTTATTATTAACCAATTAACTTTTTATATACTCTTTAATTTTAGCTTTACCTTTTTTCTCTATTCGAGATACTTTAACTTGAGATATGCCTAAGAGACTAGCAGTTTCACTTTGTGTTAAATCTTCAAAGTATCTGCTTAAGACAACTTTTCTTTCTAAATCACTAAGTGTTTTTAAGGAATCATTAATTAAAATTTGACTATCTAGATCCATAGTTGCTCCTATGGCATCAATGTAGGATGAACCATCTTCAGTTACTTTATCATCTAAACTTACGGATTCCTTGGTAATATTTAAAATATTAATAATAGTTTCTTCATCTATTTCTAAAAAGGTGCTTAACTCTGTTGTGGTTGGAGTTCTTCCTAGTTCTTCTTGTAACATGGTGATAGCTTTTTTAATTGATTTTGACAACCGTAGATATTCCTTGTTTAACTTAATAGTTTGGGAATTATTTACAAATTCAAACATTTCGCCATAGATGTACATATAGGCAAAGTTTATAAAGTTTTTTCCAACATTTTCATTATAGTTACGATAGGCTTTAATTAAACCTAAACTACCAGCTTGATATAAATCACATAACTCGACGTTGTAAAAATTTTTAGCGACCTTATAAATTAAAGGTTCATACTTTTGTAATATTATTTTTTCTTGTTCCATTTTTTCTTCCTTTCAAAAATAATATACTTTTTTATGAGAGACACTTAAATAACTTCGACAATCTATATCTTTTTATGATAATTTATTGTGTAAAGTTGATGTGTAAAATGTTTATTAATAAAATAAGATAAGGTGTATTAATTAGTTTGAAGATTTACTTTTATTAGGCAAATGATGATGTAAAATTAGTTTGGTAAATCTTAATTTAAAGTGTAAACTAGACAAAATGAAAGAATTGTACTA
The DNA here is from genome assembly GCA_934101225.1 of uncultured Bacilli bacterium. Classification (GTDB taxonomy): domain Bacteria; phylum Bacillota_I; class Bacilli_A; order RF39; family UBA660; genus CAG-533. Next base: position 14,565 of record CAKOQK010000019.1, read on the forward strand.
TAATTATTAAGCAATTTGAACTTTTAAATTTTTTATTAAGTTATTAAGGAGGAAGATATATATGAAAAATGAGGAAGTTACGTCTATATTCGCTTTAGGTGGATTAGGTGAAGTTGGAAAAAATATGTATGTTATTGAACATAAAAATGAAATCGTTATTATAGACGCCGGAGTTATGTTTCCAGAAGCAGGACTTTTGGGTGTTGATTATGTTATTCAAGATATTACATATTTAAAACAAAATGAGGATAAGATTAAGGCATTAGTTATAACTCATGGACATGAAGATCATATTGGTGGTATTACTTTCTTACTACAAAATGTTAATATTCCAGTTATTTATGCATCTAAAATTGCATGTGATTTAATTGTTAAAAAGTTTGAAGATAAAAGCATGGAATATAAAAACTTAAAAGAGTTTGATGCTGATACTGTGTTAAAGTTTAAATATATGACAGTTTCTTTTGTAGGAACTACACACTCTATTCCGGGAAGTTATGCAGTTGTGATTAAAACGCCGAATGGGACAATATTTGAAACTGGAGATTTTAAGTTTGATTTAACACCTATTGGACCGATGGCTGATATTCATAAGATGGCTGAACTTGGGAAGGAAGGCGTTAAGATTTTACTTGCCGATAGTACAAATGCCTGTGTTCCAGGATACTCTAATAGTGAATCTTTGGTAGACGAAGCACTTAATGATGTATTTGCAATGCATACTTCAAGAATTATTATTGCGACATTTGCATCTAATATTTATCGTATTAAACACATTGTGGAAACTTGTAGAAAGAATAATCGTAAGATTGTTACTTTTGGTAGATCAATGGAAAATGCGAAAGAAATTGCAATTAAAAATAATTTAATTACTGATAAAACAATATTTATTGATGCTAATGAGGCTAAGGATTTAAAGAAGAATCAAATTTGTATTTTATGTACTGGTTCTCAAGGGGAACCTCTAGCGGCTTTATCTAGAATTGCTAATGGAACGCATAAACAAATTACTTTGTTGCCTGATGATATTGTTATATTTTCTTCTAGTCCAATTCCAGGAAATAAGGCGTCAATTAATAAAATTATTAATAAGTTATATTTAAAAGGTGTAAGGGTTTATACAAATTCAGAGTTATCCGATATTCATACATCAGGACATGCTAAACAAGAAGAACTTAAATGGATGCTTAGAATTATTAAACCTGAGTATTTTATGCCAGTTCATGGTGAATATAGAATGCTTAAAACACATGGTGATTTAGCTAATTTATGTGGAATACCTAAAGAAAATATCTTTATTTGTAAAAATGGGGATTCTGTTGAATTAACTAAAGACGGAGCAAGAATTGGTAAGCATATCCAAGCAGGTGATATATATGTTGATGGATCTAGAATTGGAGATGTTGGATCTTCTGTTATTAGAGATCGTCAATTTATGTCTAAAGAAGGTATTTTATGTGTTATTATAAATGTTAATCCAAATACGAGAGAACTTTTACTTAAACCAAATATTACTACTAGAGGATTTATTTTAGTTAATGAGAATGCGGAATTAATTAAAAATATCGAAGATAAAGTTAATAGTGTCGTAAGAGAATCTCTTAAAAATGGTTATAGTTATGTAGATTTAAAAAATCAAATTATTTTAGAATTATCACCATTTATTAATGAGTTAACAGGTAGAAGGCCTATAATTATACCAGTTATAATGGAAGTTAAAAATTAACATATTTTAGAATCTATCATACTATATAGTATGGTAGATTTTTTTATTAATTTAAATCCAATTTATCAGGCATTGCTTGCTTGTACATTTACATTTTTGGTTACAGCACTAGGTGCTGCTCTTGTATTTTTGGTTAAAAAAGTTAATCAAAATTTAATGGATATTCTTCTTAGTATATCTGCTGGTATTATGCTTTCAAGTTCAATTTTTTCTTTAATTATTCCAGCACTGGATAGTTCGGATGATATTGGTTGTAATGCATCTATACTACTTTCTATTGGAATTATGGTTGGGGCTTTATTAATTTATTTTTGCGATTATTTGTATAATAAGAAAGAAAAAAAATTAAAGAAAATAAAAAGAAATAAGAAAAAAAATAATGTTAATAATTTATTAATTTCGATGACTATTCATAATTTTCCTGAAGGAATGGCAATTGGTGTTGCTTTTGCGGGTGTATATTATGGGAGTATTTCAAGTATTACGGCTGCTATATCATTAGCAATAGGAATTGGTATTCAAAATTTTCCAGAAGGTTCTGCTATTAGTTTTCCATTATATAAAAATGGTTATAGTAAATTTAAATCATTTGTTATTGGTGGATTAACTGCTATAGTTGAACCAATTGGTGGAGTTATTGGAGTTTTAATTGCTCTTAGATTACCTATTTTATTACCATTTTTACTATCTTTAGCTGCTGGATCAATGTTTTATGTAATTGTTACGGAATTAGTGCCTGAGGCAATGCAAAATAAAAATAAAGAACGTATGGCTCTTTATTTAATAATTGGATTTATTATAATGATGTTTTTAGATATCTCTTTAGGATGATATCTTTTTTATTTCAAATATTTCAGCAAATTCTTTTGGAACTTTAGTAGTAAGTTCAATTTGAGCATTGGTAATTGGATGATTAAATTTTAAATAATAATTATGAAGTCCTAATCTACTAATGGGATTTTTGGTTGCACCATATTTTTTATCTCCTATTAAAGGATGTCCCAAACTAGAAAGGGTTGCTCTAATTTGATTTTTTCTTCCTGTTTTGATGTTAATATCTAACAATGTATATTTATTAGTATTTTTAATAGGAGTGTAATCAGTGATACATTTTTTACCTTTGTTTTTATCATTTGTAACATATGTTTTTAAATCTTTTCCTTCATATATATAGTTAATAACTTTATTTGGTTCTTCAATTTTACCAATAACTACTCCATAATATTTTCTTATTACTTTATCCCAAGTTGATTGAAATCTTAATTTTGCTTTTTCATTTTTTGCAAATACGACAAATCCGGATGTGTCTTTATCTAATCTATTTACAATAAATACTTTTTGATTCTTTTTGTGTAAATAATTATAGACTTCATGATAAAGTGTTTTTTCTTTTTCTTTATCTGTTGCGATTGTTAAAACTCCAGATGGTTTATTTATTACTAAAATATTTTTATCTTCAAAAGCAATATTTAATTTTTTCATATTAATCTTCTTTAACGTTTGTATAGATAGCAGTTACATCGTCTATTTCTTCTAACATATTGTAAAGACGATCATATAGTTCTTTATCTTCGCCAGTTAGAGTTATTTCTTCTTTAGCAAAGTTTCCAATTTCATCATAAATGTATTCAACATTCGGTTCTATTTTTTCAATAACGTCTTTAACATGATGAAAATCAGTTGGATTACATGATATGGTGATTTTACCATTTTCATTATTGAAATCTACTAATTCGATTCCTTCATTTAATAATGCTTCAAAGATTTCTTCTTCTTTATCGCTATTAAATACAATTACACCTAGATAATCATAATTATATGATACTGAATTGGTTACACCTAATGATTTATGAACTTTATTAAATGCTGTTCTAACAAAACTTACAGTACGATTTACATTGTCTGTTAATGTTTTAACTATAAATGTACTATTTCCTGGACCAAATCCTTCATAAATTACTTCTTGATAGTCTTCTCCACCGGCTCCTTTAGCCTTATCGATTGCTCTATTTATGATATCACTAGGTACTTGTTCTTTTTTAGCTTTTTCACAAACTCTTTTTAAATTAATATTTGTTTCGATTTCAGGATTTCCTTTAGCGGCTAAATATATTTCTTTGGCGTAATTACTGTATAATTTAGCTTTCATTGCTCCTGTTTTTTGAATACTCGCTTTTCTTACTTCATATGCTCTTCCCATATATATTTCCTTCTTTCTTTATTATATTATTAGGCCAATAATCATTACGATTAGGCCAATTATTATTCCAATGATACTTGATTTATTAAAATTTTCTTTTAATTCAGTGAATAATTCAAATATTAGAAGATATAAAATCATTCCTAAAGATAAGCTTAACATGAAACCTAACAATAGGTCTGTCATGTATTTTTCAAAGAGTAAAATTATTAAACCTCCAATAAAAGTAGAAAATGTTAATAAAGTTAGGTATATCCACTTTTTATTTGTTTTTTCTTTATTTAATAGGGTTGTTATTTCAATACCAAAAGGGATATTGTGCATTCCAACACCAAATAGACATAATAGGCCTGATTTTAAATCACTAGATGATATGGCATAAATACTTATTCCTTCAACGATGTTGTGTAAAATAAGCGCTAATGAGGTAATTATGCCGATATGATTCAAATGTTTTTCATGATGTTCTAAATTTTCATAATGATTGTGATTTGGTATTAATTTCTCTAATAGTAAAATACTTAAAAATCCGGCTAATATGCCAATAAATAATAAGTATATTTTTTCAGTTCCTAACATTTCTAAACATTCAGGAAGAATATCAAATATTGCCAAATATATTAGTACTATAAATGCGGATGCAACACTAATGTTGACTAGTGATTTATTATTTTTATTTTTTAATGATATTAGAACACCTATAAAAAAGAATAAACCAGCTATTAAATTTAATAATAATTTTATTTTTATCACCTCTTTGTACGTAACTATTATACAAGAATAATTGGAAAATAAAAACCCTTTATTTGTTTGGGTTTAAATTATTTTGATAGTAAAATAATATACAGTACTGAAATTAAAACTGGTAAAATTATAGCAAGTGATACTAGTATATAAAATTTAATATCTTTTTCTTTTTTCTTCATATTCCATCTATTACATATTACTATATAAGAGACATTTTTTCAAGTTAATAAAATTTAATTAATCATTGTAGTTATTTTAAATTTTTTATTTTATTGATGCCTAACTTTAGTGCTTTATCATGAGATCCAGAAATATGATATGTTTCTACATCATTTAGTTCTTGGGATTCCAATGGTACTATTCCATCTCCATTAATTTTCATCACTTTGTTAAAGAAATAAAGAAATAAGTCCATTAAATCCTCACATGAAGTTATATGATCAAGTGATGCGGTAATATTGATGTGATTTTCTAATTTTGATAAAGTAAAATTTTTAATGAATTCTGAATTTGGTGCAATATCTTTATCAACGTTATGATTACTAAAAATCTTGGTGTAAATATAAATTAATAATTTATATTTAAGTTCTTTTTCCATCATAGATTTGTCGGCAACTTTTGTTCCTTTAAATGGAGAAGAAATAGTTATTAGACTAACTTTTCGATTACATAATTCGGTTGTTTTATATAAACATGGACCACATTTAGAATGACCTATTAAATATATTTGATTAAAAGAATCTGATAAGTTATTTACAAAATCTGTTATTTCTTCACTAGAAATAGTTAAACCAGCACATTCAAATGTAAAGTAAAATGTATAAACTGTTGCATCGGTATCAAAGTCAACTTCAAAGGTTTTCATACCTGGGTCGTGACTAACTATTTCATTATTTTCATTTACACTTAAAGAGTTTCCTTTTCCAATAAGAAGACACTTTTTATTACTACCTTCTTTAATTTTCTGGATTATTATATTTTTAGTTTTAAATACAACATTTGGTAGTATGTCATTTGTTTTAATTTCTTGGTTCATTATAAATCATCCTTATTCCATACTGATTTTGATTTTACTAGAATAAATCTGCTGTGCTACTGGCATTTAAATTTAAATCAGTAAATTCTTTGTTTAAATATAATGGATATGCAGCACAACCTATCATTGCGGCATTGTCAGTACAGTATTTTATTGGAGGAATAGTTAAATCAACGTTATATTTTTGAGCAAGTGCTTCTATTTTTGATCTTAAATATTTATTAGCAGATACTCCACCGGCAACTATCATTTTTTGACAATGATACTTTTGAAGAGCAAGTTCTGTTTTTCTTATTAGTTCATCAATTGCGATAGTTTGAAAGGAACAAGCAAGGTCATATTTTCTAATTTCATTGCCTCTTTGCTTTTCATTATGTACTAAATTGATAACGGCGCTCTTTAAACCACTAAATGAGAAATTTAATTCATTGTTATTAAGTGGTATTGGTAAGTTGTAACTTGGAGTACCTTGCTCTGCGTATCTTTCAATGTTTGGTCCTCCTGGATATGGTAAATCTAGTACTCTTGCTACTTTATCATATACTTCACCAATTGCATCATCCATTGTACTTGCTAATACTTTAAATTTATAATCATCTTCCATTAATACTAATTCAGTATGACCACCACTAACTACTAAAGCAAGTAATGGAAATTCCATTTTTTTAACTAAATTATTAGCATAAATATGTCCAGCAATATGATTTACTTTAATTAAAGGCTTGTTATAAACTAATGAAATTATTTTAGCTGCTTCTACACCAACTAACAAGCTTCCTAAAAGTCCTGGTCCATAAGTTACGGCAACAGCATCAATATCATTTAATGTTAAATCTGTCTTACTTAACATGTCTTCTAACACTAAAGTAATGCTTTCAGTGTGCATTCTACTTGCTATTTCTGGCACTACACCACCATATAATGCATGTGTATTCATTTGGGTTAAAATAGTTGTTGCTACATCTTCTGTTCCATTTTTAATTATTGACATACTTGTTTCATCACAAGAAGATTCTATGGCTAATATATATACATCTTTCATATTTAATTCCTTTCCATAATTATTGCATCGTCGTCTTTGTAATAATTTTTGCGAATGTTTATAATTTTAAAATCATATTTTTGATATAATTTGATGGCGTTAATATTTTGTGATCTTACTTCTAACATTATTTTTTTATCTTGTTTATTATCAATTATATATTTAAGAAGATCACTACCAATTCCTTGATTCTGATATTCTGGTTTAACTATTATGTTTAATAGATCTATTATATCTAGTCCGTTTTGAATGTGAATAAATCCTTTATTAATATTATTTTCTTTATATATATAGATTGTTTCATTTGGATTTAAATTCTCTATATGAAAAAGTTTTGAAAAGTTAGGATTTAACATTGTTCCTAGCTGTATAACTTCCTGAACTTCTTCTTTTGTTAATTTACTTATCACTTAATGCCTCAATAGTTTTTATGTATATTGGATTTGCTAAATGAACATTTACGGGATTTAATGTTGATAATTGATTTGAAATTTTATCTAGATCTATTTTTTGATCAATATATACTTTATCTTTGGTATTAGATAACAATTCTTCAACTAAATCATTTTTAATGTAATAAATGTCCTTAATTAATTTATTATCTTTAAATTCACCAATATATTTTCCTTTATTATCTGATATACAAATAATTTTATCTTTTTCAGGTACACTTAATGCGATGGCTTCGATGCTTGTGATTATTTTGATAGGAATGTTTAAGGTAAAAGCAAGCATTTTGGCATCGGTAACACCTAAACGAGTACCAGTAAATGATCCTGGACCATTAACCACTATTATTTCATTTAAATTTGAAACATTTAGTTGGTTTCTTTCTAATATTTCTTTAATCATAGGAACAATGAACTCGCTATGGCTTTTGTAAGTTTCAAATTCACTTTTGTCAAATAAATCATTATCTTTGAATAATCCGATTTGAATTAACTCATTATAGGTACTTATAAATAATTTTAACATATTAACAACCTCCAATATGCCTATATTATACAATAAATTACAAAAAAAAATAATGCTTTTTTGCATTATTATAGTACTGATTCTACTAAATCAACATATTTTTGACCATATGGTTTTAATACTAGAACACGAGTATTTTCATCAATTATTTTAAAATCGATTTGTAATCTTTCTTCAGGTAAACAATCACATATCATATCTGACCATTCAATGATACAAACTCCGTTTTTATTGAAATAATCATTGAAACCAATTGTTTCACATTTACCTTCTAATCTATAAACATCCATATGATATAGTGGCATTTCCCCTGATTCATATTCTTTAATTAAATTAAATGTTGGACTAGTAATTGTTTCAGAAATTCCTAATGATTTAGCAAACCCTTTAACGAATACGGTTTTACCACTACCTAATTCACCATCTAGACATATAACCATGCCGGGAAATTTTTCTGATTCAATATTTTCAGCTAATTCCATAGTGTCATCAATACTTCTTGATGTATATTTATAATCCATATCTTATCACCTATACTTATTATATTGTATCAAATATTAATTGTAAATACAGGTTTACATCTAAAGCAAAAAAATTACAAAAAAAAAAATTGGCAACTACCTATTTTCGCATTCACTATCTTCGGCGTTTAAGTGCTTAACT
>CAKOQK010000020.1 GCA_934101225.1 uncultured Bacilli bacterium
ACAGTTGCTATAGTTGTGTATGAGGCATTAAGACAACAAAATTATAATGATTTATTATTTGATGAACCTCATAAAAGTATTAATTTTATTGAAGAAAGTGAAGACTAGGAAATACTTCCTAGTTTTTTGAAACTTAAATTTAGAAGAAAGGAGAAAGAAGATGCTAAAATATCCAATAGTTATATCTAATAATATTATACCTTTAGTTTATGATAGAGAGTTTAAGTCATTTGCAAGTATTTATAGTAAAGAATTAGTGGATTTTATAATTAGTTTGTGTGAATTAAATATCGAGTGCAATAATTATAATTTAATTAATAATGAAATAACTACATTTTATGAAGATGATAAGTTAATGGTTACCGATTTAGTATATAAATTAAATGATAATACATTTTTAAATATAGAATTAAATACTTCAAAAAGTAAATATTTAATGTATAAGAATTTATTATATATTTATAAAATAATATTAAATGAACAAAATAAAGGTAAGAAATATAAAGATGTAACTGTAATACAAGTTAATTTTGATTTATATTCATTTAAAAATATGGATAAGGTAAAAAATGTAATAAAAGTAATGAATAAAGATAATTTAAAAGAGTATCTAAATACGTTCACAATATATCACTTTGAACTTGATAAAGCATGGAATAATGAATATAATGTAAGTGAAGAAGGAATAAGATTTTTAAGAATGCTAAGTAGTAGAAGTAAAATATTAAATAAATATTTAGCGGGAGATAACTTATTCTTAAAAAAGGTGGCTAAGTTTATGGAAGATTATTCAAATAATAGTGATAATTTGCTATATTATGACAAGAAGGAATTAGATGATTATATAAAAGAATCAGAAATAGAAGAATCATATAATGATGGAATAGCTGAAGGAATATCTAAAGGAAAACAAGAAAATTCCATTGAAATAGCCATAAAAATGTTAAATAAAGATAAACCAATTGAAGAAATATCTGAAATAACCGGTCTAACAAAAGAAGAAATACTAAAATTAAAAGATAACTAGTATTTCTTTTTATATGTTTTGTAATAAAAAAAGAAAATTATTCATTTTCTTCTTCTATAGATATAGCACCTACTGGGCAACATTCAGTTGCTTCTTCTGCTTCTTTAGTAACCTCATTGTTTATAACTTTTGCATGATCTTCATCAAAATCAAATGTTTTAGGTGCTGTACTTACACACATTCCACAACCAATGCATACGTTTTCGTCTAATTTTACTTTTTTCATTTTTTCCTCCATATTTCCATATTATTATTATAAAAATTAAAACATTTAAAATCAAGTGATAGTAAAAAGTTTTAAATTATGTTATTATTTTGTAGTAAAGGTTGTGTGAACTATTTATGGAAAATATTGATAAAATACCTAGTAGAACAGAATTAAATAAAAATTTATATAATTCTTATGAAAATCAAAGTTATGATAAGTTTGATGTAAATTCTAATCAAGAAGTATTAAAAAATGATGCAAGAAAAATTGATGTTAATCAAATAAGAGAAATTTTGGATAAAAAATATCGCGATAATGCACCAAAAAGAAAATCAATCGAAATAGTCGAGCCGGAAGTACAGGATCTTGAGAGAGAATCAACTAAAGAATATGATTTAAATACTATTTTAAATAAAGCTAAAAGTGACACTGATTATGATTATGATCGTAATAAGTTAAATAAGTCAGTTGATGCAAGCAAACTAGTAGATGAAATTAAAAATAAATATCCTGAAAAAGAAGAAACGGCTGAAGAAAAAGAACTAAAAGATCTTATACATACTATTGCTCAATTTGAAATTAAAAATAGTAAGAAAGATGCTGACTTATTGGGATTATCAGAGACTAGTTCATATGAAAAAGATGAAATTGTACCAGAAGAAGATTTTTATACTGGTAATTTAAAAATATCGGCAAAAGATTTTGATGACTTTAAAGACATTGAAAAAGATATTAAGTCTAACAATATTTTAGTTAAAATACTTATATTTGTTTTTATAATTGTTGCGATTGGTATAGGTATATTTGTTGCTAATAATTATTTTAATTTGGGATTATTTTGATAAATTTAGGTAATAATATGATAATTTGAAATTTTGTGTGAAAAATAAGTGATTATATTACATATACAATATAAATATAAATATTTTATTTGCAACTGAAACCAAATTATATGTTTTTTAATGGCTTTTAAATGTTTATAAATAATGCTTTTGACTAATGAGTTTATCATATAATTAATAAAATTGAATGTTACATTTTAACTAATTATTTAAAAGATTATCATTATGTGAAATTTTGTTTGCATTTTTTTAAATTATATGCTATAATATTAATCGTAATTAGGGAAAGAGGGTTTTGAAAAATGAAAAATATTAGATCATTTATGATTACAATTTTAGTTGGTATATTATCTTTATTTGGATTATATACAAATGTTTTAGCAGAAACTGCTCCAAAAACATTTAAAACTAAGGATCCTGTTATTTTAAAGGATTATATTGATGGTGCACCTAAAGTGCATTACAAAGAAATTGATGGTGGCATATTAGTATACTGTCAAAATGAAGCATTAGTATATCAAGGCGGATATGCAATGAAATTATATAGTCAAATCGAGGATGGATTTATCTATATATTAGAAAACAAGCCAAATACTGGTGATAAGTACAAAGATTATTATGCAATGCAAATTGCTATTTGGTGGTATGAAGATATTGTTAATGATAACAATGTAAATATTCCGAGAGATGTTAAAATTAATATCTTAAATAAAGTTAATGATGATACATTTTGTAGAATTATTTATAATTTAGTTAATGGTGCTAATAATTATAGTCAAAAGAAGGATGTAAGTGTTAGCATTAATACTAATAATACTAAATTTAATTTAAATGGTAACTATTATATTTCTGAAGATATTAAAGTTACTTTTGTAGGAGATAAAGTTGATGTTGTATTAAAGAATGCTCCTAAAAATGCTGAAATTATTAATAAAACAACAAAAGATGGTGTAATAACATTTAATGTTAAAGTTCCATTTTCAAGTTTAGAAAAAGGAAAAACAACATCATTTAGTGTAGAGGCTACATCAAAAAGAACAATAAAGAGTGTTTATAATTATTTCTTTAATGAAGGCTTCCAAAAAATAGTTTATGGAAAAGTATTTAAAAATGATAAAAGTAAAGATGCTTCTTTAACATTATCAATTAATGTTCCAGAAGATAAAAAATATGAGGTAAGTATTAGTAAAACTGATATAACTGGAGAAAAGGAAATACCAGGAGCTACATTAAACTTAAAAGGTGATAATAACACTAATTTGACATGGGTTAGTACAAGTGAATCACACAAGGTAACATTAAAACCTGGATATTATAAATTAACAGAAACTATAGCTCCAAAAGGATATATTTTAAGTAAAGAAACAATTGAATTTAGAATTGATGATGAAGGCAACTTATATCAAAAGAATGCAGTTGGAGAATATGTAAAAATAGATTGCATAAAAATGATTAACGAAGTAAGACCTACAATAAATATTAACAAATTAGATAGCAAAACTAATAAATATGTTAGTGGAGCTACATTAAATATTAAGAATAATAAGGGAGAAGTTGTTGCTTCTTATGTAACTGATGATAAAGCACATTATATAAGTTTAGATGAAGGAGAATATTCGTTAGTTGAAGTTACTGCTCCAAATGGTTATAAATTAAATAGTGTACCTATTGAATTTAAAGTAGATGCTGATGGTAACTTATATATCAAAAATTCAAGTAATGAATATGTTAAAGCTAATGGTATTATATTATATAATGATCCTGTTGAAATAATTATTCCTGATGTTCCTAAGACTGGATTATCAAGTGCTATGACTTATGTGATTGGTTCAATCGCTTTAATAGGTGGAGCAATAATATTAATTAGAAATGGAAAGAAATGTTAAGATTATAATTGGAGTTATTATTTCCATATTTGGTATTATGATTATTGGAAGTGATTATTACTTATCATTAAAACATGAAGTTTTTGATGATATGAATAAAGCTTATTATGAACAAAATGTTGTTATTTCAGATGAGCCTGAAGAAATTAATAATGATAACCAAGAGAATACTGGTGATAACCAGGAGAATACAAATAATAATGAAGATATTGTTAATAATAATCAAGCATCAATAGTTGAATCAGAAGATGGAAAAAATAATAATAAAATTGTTGAAAATTATATTGCTTATTTAAGAATTCCAAAAATAGAACTTAATAGAGGTTTTTATAATATAACTTCAATATTAAATAATGTTAACAAAAATATATATGTACATCCTGCTTCTACATTTCCAAATAATGTAAGTGGTAATAATTTAATATTAGCATCTCATTCTGGATCGAGTTCAATAAGTTATTTTAAAAAATTATATAAATTAGAACTTGAGGATGATGTATATTTAGAATATAATGGTAAGACTTTTCATTATAAAATCAAAAATATTTATACTGTTCCGAAGGATGGTACAGTAGCATTAAGAGTAAAACAAGATGTTAGTACGATTTCATTAATAACATGTACAAAAGGTGATAGTAAGACTCAAACTATATATATTAGTGAACTAGTTAATGAGTAAAAAGGGAAAAGAGATGATGTAAGATGGTAGAACTGTCTTTAATAGAGAAAATTAAAACATTATTTACTTTAATTTTTTCTTCATCTCTTTTTTTAATACTTTTATTGGGGATATTTATTATATTAGTTGATATTTTTTATATATCAAAACAATCAAAAAAAGTTAAAATAATGTATTTTGTTGTGAGTATTGTGGTATTAGTTATTTTATTGTTTACTTATTTTGAAGAATTTTTAAAATTTATAAATGTATTAAATAAAAGTATTGTTATGTTAATTAACTTTCCATCTTTACTACAATATACTGTTATAATTTTTTTAACTTTAATAATTATGGTTATTAGTATTCTAAGTAAAAAAATTAATAAAGTAATAAGTAGAATAAATATTGGTGTATTTATAGCAGATTTATTTATATTTTTTTTACTTTTAGATCAAATAAATAAATCTAATATTGATTTATCAAATAAAGTTGATATTTATAGCAATAGAAATTTAATGGTTTTATTTGAATTAAGTATGATAATATTTATAGTTTGGTTACTAGGTTTAATAATATATAAAATATGTTTTATTATAATATCTAAAAACAACAATAATAATAAGGTTATTTCGGAAGTTGGTTTCATAAATTCTGAAGAAATTAAAGGAAATGGTAATAATGATAGTAGTGAAGAAGAAATTGAGTTACCTAAACGTAAAGAAGATGGAACTATCGTTAACCTTTATGAAGAACCAGAAATGCCTAAAACAATTGAAGAATTACGTAAAGAAAGAGTTTTAGAAAACTTAACTAAAGAATTTGATGATAATCAAAGTATGATAGATGGCTTATTTACTGTTGAAGAATATAAAGAATTAAGTAAATTATTACATGATATGAAAAAAAATAAAAAGGCTTAAAATTGAAAGCCTTTTTTCGTTATCTAATTAATTAATTTAGCATGAACCACTAATCTTTCCTTACTACCGTTTGAGCAGGTTGATAATGTTAAAATTTTAGTATTTTCATCATAAGTAGCATTAAAGTCATAAATACTTCTTTCTACAATCATTTTTAAAAATTCTAGTTTTTCATCGGGAGATGCAAAGTTGGCGATTAAATAATCATTAGTAACAGGTATTTTATAAATTGATATAATTTGCCATTTCATGTTTTCTTTAATTGTATTAAAAGTAATTATTTGATTACTTGATTTTTTATACCATGATGGATTGGTGACATATCTTAACGTTCCAAACATTTTTTGATTAGATAAATTATGTCCAAAAATAATGGTATTATCAGATAAATCTTCAATATTATTGCGATAGTCCATATAAATCCATCCATGCCTATTTTTATTTTTGTAATAATCTCTATAAAGATAATAATCATTATCTGTTGATTTAACTACAGGATAATCTATTTTAGTATTATTAACAGTTAACCACCCAACTGTGTCATTATTAATTTCTAATAATTTTTCAAAAACTTTTTCATATTTTACATCATAAATTGTAGTTGTTGTTGAAGTAGTTATTGTTACTTTTTCTTTATCATTGTCATTAGGTTCAATATAAATAATTTCTTCTTCTTTATTGTTAGTAGGAATGTCTAAATCTAGTTTTATTTTATTCAAATCATTTTCAATGTTATCATATTTTTCCGTATCACTATAATTAACATATAAATTAATTAACATCATTGTACCAACAGATAGAATAATAAATAAGAGAGAAAACTTAATAACATTTAAATTTATTTGTTTAAACATATTTTTCTTTTTATATTCATTTGAATAATTTATTTTAAAGTTTATATTGTTTGTAATGATATAATCTTCATTATTTTTTTTAAATTTAGTAATATATTCAATAATATTATTTAAATTAACATCTTTTTCATCAAAAATAATTTTAATATTTTTAAGATTCATTTTTATTATTATATTAAAGATAAATTCAAATTGTTTTTTTGAAAAATATTTAAATTCAAGTACTTTTAAGTATTTATTAATTTTTATAAATTCTTCAAAATCAGTATAATCTTTTTCTTTAAATTCAGGAATAATAACTTCTTTTTTATAAAATATATCAGAATAAGTATTAATTTTATTTATAGACATGAAATTACTTATAAATAAAATTTCATTTCTAATTTTTATTTGTAAATCTTTATTTGTGTCTATTTGTTCTAATAGATATGGAGGAATATCATATAATTCAATATTTTTTAATGATTTGTTATTTAATATTTCTAAAAATTCATCATATTTTAGTGATTCATCATAGTTAAGAACTATTTCATCTATTTTATTTATTTCATTTAAAAGTTTTAGGGTAATTAAAGTAGCTTCCTTATCGTTAATTATACATTTATGAATATTGTTTTTAATAATTATAACATTTAAAAAAGAAGATACTAGTTCTAAATTTTCATTAATGTATTTAATACTAAAATATGTTTCTTTAGTAGAAATAACATTTGTGTTGTTTAAATTTTCTTTAATATCTTTATTTAATAAACTAACTATAATTTCATTTTTAACTATTTTAAATACTATCTTATTCATACATTAATAATAGCATAACTTCAAATATAATTAAAGTTAGAATAATTAAAAATATTTAAAATATTATTAACAGTTAGTTTTCTTTTTATTATTTATTTGGTAAAATACTTTAAAAGGTTGTGGATAATTATGAAATTAAAAAATAGTTATTTTTATACATTAAGAGAAAGTGCGAAGGATGAAGATTCTACTAGTGGTAATTTACTTGTTAGAGCAGGAATGATTAAGAAAGTATCTAGTGGAATTTATATGTATTTACCTCTTGGATTAAAAGCTTTAGATAATATTAAAAATATTATTAAAGAAGAGATGGATAAAACTGGTGCTCAGGAATTATTAATGCCAAGTTTAATACCTGAAGAAATATATGATACTTGTGGTAGAAATGAGGCTATGGGAGCATCTATGTTTCATTTAAAAGATAGATATGATAAACCTTATGTATTAGGACCTACTCATGAAGAATTATTTACAATAGCTGCTAAAAGTATGGTTAAAAGTTATAAGAATTTACCATTTACTATTTATCAAGATGCACCTAAATATCGTGATGAAGCAAGACCTAGATTTGGTTTAATTAGAGTAAGAGAATTCTTTATGAAAGATGCTTATTCATTTGATAGAGATGAAGATGGGTTAGATGTTTCTTATCATAAAATGTATGATGCTTATAAGAAAATATTTGATAGAGTTAAACTTAATTATGCCATAGTTAGAGCAGATACAGGAGTTATGGGGGGGACTTTATCTGAAGAATTTCAAGCTGTAACTGATGTTGGTGAAGATGTACTTGTGCTATGTGATAAGTGTAATTATGCATCTAATATGGAAATAGCTAAAACAGTAGTTAGTGATAGTAATGAAGAAACAAGAAAATTAGAATTAGTTGAAACTCCTCATATGGAAACTATTGAAGATGTTAGTAATTATTTAAATATACCTAAAGAAAAAACAGTTAAAGCAATGATGATGAACATTGATGGTGAATTAGTAGTACTTTTCTTAAGAGGAGATAGAAACCTTAATGAAACAAAGGTATGTAAGTTATTTGGTGTTAGTGAAATTAATTTTGCTGCTGATGAATTAATTAGTAAATCTAATGCAGTATCTGGTTTTACAGGACCAATTGATTTAAGTGGCGCTAAAATTGTTATTGATGATGAAGTTAAATCAATGAAAAACTTTGTTGTTGGGGCAAATAAGAGGGGATATCATTATATTAATGCGAATGTAAATGATTTTAAATATGATATTTGTGCTGATATTAAAGAAGTTTTAGAAGGAGATAATTGTCCTTGTTGTGATGGAAAACTTTATTTTAAAAAAGGAATTGAAGTTGGAAATACCTTTAAATTAGGTACTAAATATTCTGAAAAGTTAGGATTATCTTATTTAGATGAAAATAATAAGAGTAATCCAGTAGTAATGGGATGTTATGGTATTGGAGCTGGAAGAATACTTGCGGCTATTGTTGAACAAAACAATGATGAAAAAGGAATAATTTTTCCAATTGCGGTTGCTCCATTTAAAGTAGCTATTGCTCTTATGAATCCGAAAGATGATACTGCTAGTCTAACTGCTAATAAGTTATATGATGAATTAAATAACTTAGGAGTTGATACACTTTTAGATGATCGTGATGAAAGAGCAGGAGTTAAATTTAATGATTTAGATTTAATAGGTATTCCAATTAGAATAACAGTTGGTAAGAAAATTAATGAAGGATTAGTAGAATTTAAACTTAGATGTGAAAGTGAATCATTAGATATTAAATTAGATGAAATAGTTAATTATGTTAAGGAATATATTGATGCAAACAAGTGATAAAAAAAGAACAATTATAGCAATAATTATAGCGTTTGTTACGATGTTTATAGGATATTTTTTAGCATATAAATTATATACTTTAGTTATGAATAGGTAAATGTACCTATTTTTTTCTTCTTTGCATAGGATATATTGGTGATAAAATATGGATAACTTTGATTTTGATAAAGTTAAAAAGAGAACTAATGTAGATAAAGACACAATTATAGATTTAGCTAAAATGGTTAATGAGAATGGATTAAAAGATGAAAAAACATTAAGAACAGTAATAAATAAATTAAGTTTAATGACCGGAAAAGATGTTAGTAAAGATTTAGAAGATAAAATAATTGATACAATAAAAGAAGATAAAGTACCTAAAAATGTTAAAGATATGTTTTAAAGATAGCATATCTTTTAATTATACATTTAGTTTACTGGTAAATTAATGTAAAATAATGACAAAATATGGGAGCTTTGCTATAATTAATTTGTGATTATTATGGTAAATATTTATGATTTAAGTTATGAAAAATTAGAAGAAAAATTATTAAGTTTAGGTGAAAAAAAGTTTAGATGTAGTCAAATATGGGATTGGTTATATGTTAAAAGAGTAACTAATTTTAATGATATGTCTAATTTAAGTAAAGATACAATAAATAAACTTAATAATAATTTTTCATTTGATTATATAGATATTTTAAGAAAACAAGAAAGTGATTTAACTAATAAATATTTATTTCGTTTAATAGATGGTAATTTTATAGAAGCAGTACTTATGAAGCATGATTATGGATATTCAGTATGTGTGTCTAGTCAAGTTGGGTGTAATATGGGATGTACATTTTGTGAAAGTGGGAGACTTAAAAAGGTAAGAAATTTAAATACTTATGAGATAGTTGAACAAATTTTACTTATAGAAAAAGATATTAATCGTAAAATTGATAGTGTTGTTATAATGGGAATTGGTGAACCATTTGATAATTATGATAATATTATAGAGTTTATTAAAATTATTAATCATCCTAAAGGATTACAGATAGGAGCTAGACATATAACTGTTTCTACTTGTGGATTAATTCCTAAGATTAAGGAATTTAGTAATTTAAATTTACAAGTTAATTTGGCAATTAGTTTACATGCTAGTAATGATGAGTTAAGAAGTAAGATTATGCCTATAAATAAGGCTTATCCTTTAAAAGATTTAATAAGTACTTTAAAAGAATATATTGTTAAAACTAATAGACGAGTTACTATTGAATATGTTATGCTTAAAGGGGTAAATGATAGAGAAGAGAATGCAAAGGAACTTGCTAATTTACTTAAGAATATGAATGTTTATGTTAATTTAATTCCATATAATGAGACTAGTCACATAGAATATAAAAGAACTAATAAAGAAGATATAATGAAGTTTTATGATATATTAAAGAAAAATAATATAAATGTTACAATAAGAAAAGAATTTGGTAAGGGTATTGATGCAGCATGTGGACAGCTTAGAGCAAAAGAGGTGAATAAAGAGTGAAATCATTTTATTTAACAGATACAGGTAGAGTTAGAAGTCATAATGAAGATTCAGTAACAATTGTTAAAAACGCAAGTGGGGAACATTTAATGATAGTTGCTGATGGAATGGGTGGACACCGAGCAGGAGAGGTTGCATCAAGCATGGTTGTTACCCAGATAGGAACTAGATTTAGTAATTTATCAACAATAGGATCTAAAATGGATGCAGTTAAATGGCTTAAAGAAAACGTTGATGAAGTTAATGCAAGTATTTTAAAATATGGTGAGGAACACACTGAATCAATGGGACTTGGCACAACAGTTGTGATGGCTTTACTTACAAAAGATTTCCTTATATTCGTAAATATTGGCGATTCAAGTGGATATGTTTTAAAAAATAAAGTACTTCACAAAATAACTAAGGAACATACATTAGTAAATTTCTTAGTTGAAACAGGGGAGTTAACTCCTGAAGAAGCAATAAATCATCCAAAGAAAAATGTGTTAATGAAAGCACTTGGTGCTAGTGAAAAACAAGAATTAGATATATTTGATGTAGATCCTAATGTGGATGCAATATTATTAGTTAGTGATGGTTTAACAAATATGCTTACGATGGATCAAGTTGAAAAAGTATTAAATGATGATGAATTAAAATATGAAGATAAATTAATTAAGTTAATTAAGAAGTGTAATGCAAGAGGGGGAACAGATAACATTTCAATTGCTTATCTAGTAAAGGATAGTGATATTAGTGATAACTAAGGGGCAAAAAATAAATGACCGTTATCAAATTGTTAAAACAATAGGTGAAGGTGGAATGGCTAATGTTTATTTAGCTTATGATACCATTTTAGAAAGAAATGTAGCTGTTAAAGTTTTAAGAGGAGATTTAGCCAATGATGAAAAATTTGTTAGACGTTTTCAAAGAGAAGCTTTATCAGCAAGTAGTTTATCTCATCCAAATATAGTTGAGGTATATGATGTAGGTGAAGATAATGGTGTTTATTATATTGTAATGGAGTATATTGAAGGTAAACATTTAAAACAATTAATTAAGAAACGTGGAAAACTTACATTAAATGAAGTAATAGATATTATGCTTCAAGTAACAGACGGAATTGCTTGTGCTCATGATTCTTATATTATTCATAGAGATATTAAACCACAAAATATAATGATACTTGATAGTGGAATTGTTAAGATAACTGACTTTGGAATTGCGATGGCTTTAAATAGTACCCAATTAACTCAGACTAATTCAGTTATGGGTAGTGTACATTATTTACCACCTGAACAAGCAAGTGGAAAAGGTTCTACTGTTCAAAGTGATATATATTCAATGGGTATTTTGATGTATGAACTTTTAAGTGGTAAGCTTCCTTTTAGGGGAGATAATGCGGTTGAGATAGCTCTTAAGCATTTGAAAGAGCCACTTCCTTCAATTAGAGAGGAATGTCCTGATTTACCACAAGCCGTTGAAAATGTTATATTAAAGGCTTGTGCTAAGAATCCTAAAAATAGATATCCAGATGCAAGAAGTATGCATGAAGATTTAAAGACTTGTACATCGCCTTTAAGAGCTAATGAGCCTAAATATGTTTACAAATATCCAGAGTTTGATGAGGCTACTGCAGAAAGAAGAGAAAAAGCAATTGAGAGGACTATGGAATTTAGTAAAATAGAAGATAGCAAAGACAAAGATAAGGCATCAGAAGTTAAAGTTAAGAAAATAGAAGAAAAAGATATTGAAACAAAGAAAGAAAATAAAGTTTTAGTAATTCTTGGAGCTATTTTTGCAGGACTTGCGGTAATTGCAGCTACAATAGTTGGAATTTTAGTTCTTTTACCTAATAATAGTGAAATGCAGGTACCAAATGTAGCTGGAAAAACAGTTGATGAGGCTGTCGAAATATTTAATAATATGGGTTTAAAAGTAAATGCGGAAAATAAATATGCGCAAAGTGATGAAGTAAAAGAAGGAGATGTTGTAAAAACTGATCCATCTAGTGGAAGAACAGTTAAGAAAGGATCAGAAATTACATTATATATTTCTCAAGGAAGTAATACATTTGAAATAGAAGATTATGTTGGACAAGAGGTATATGGTGTTAAAGCAATATTAGAAAAGATGCATAATTTATTTGTAATAATTGAAGAAGATAATGTTGATGATCCATCTAAATATGAAGAAAATAAGATTATTAAGCAAGAACCTGCTGTAGGAACAAAAGTTAAATCTGGCGATACAATAACTCTTCATATTGCTAAAATAGGTGGCGTTTATCCGAATTTTACAACTGGTTATAGTTTAGCAGATATTCAAGCATGGGGAGAAAAATATAATATAAAAATTAAAGAAGAATATGTACAAGATAATAGTTATGAACCAGGATCAATCATTAAGCAAAGTAAGCCGGCAGGAAGTAATGTTGTAAGTGGAATGAGTATTACTATAACTATTGCAGAAGAGGAAACAAGTATAGATAATGAATAATAAGCAAGAAGGAAAAATAGTTAGAATAATAAGTAATTTATGTACTGTAAAAGTAGATGATAAATTATATGATTGTAAACCAAGAGGGAAGTTTTATATTCAAAATAAAACTCCTCTAGTTGGTGATAGAGTAATAATTGATACTGATAATAATTATATATTAGATATATTAGAGAGAAAAAATAGTTTAAAAAGACCAATGATCGCTAATGTTGATTGTGCGATAATTGTTACAAGTGTTAAAGAGCCTGATTTAAGTTTATTACTTTTAGATAAGTTATTATGTTTAGTATTATTTAATAAGATTAAGCCAATAATATGTTTTAGTAAGACTGATTTATTAAATGAAGAAGAATATAAAGAGTTTGAAAAAATATATGATTATTATAATAAAATTGGAATTGATGCTATTAAAAATACAGAGGTTGATAAATTAGATAAACTTATTGAGGGAAAATTAGTTGTACTTACTGGCCAAAGTGGTGCTGGTAAATCAACATTATTAAATAGAATAAATCCTGAATTAGACTTAGAAACAAATGAAATAAGTAAAGCTTTAGGAAGAGGAAAACATACTACTAGACATACGGAAACATTTAAGTATAAAAATTCTTATATTTCAGATACTCCTGGATTTAGTAGTTTGGATTTAACTGATTTAACTAAAGAGGATGTAAGAAATGCTTTTATTGAATTTGGTAATGATTGCTATTTTAGTGATTGTATTCATTTAAAAGAAAATAAATGTGTTGTTAAAGAAAAAGTTAATGATGGAATTATTTTAAAATCAAGATATGATAATTATGTAAAGATGGTGGATGAGGTTGAAAGTAAGCGTATCATTTATAAAAAATAAATATAATGATGAAAAGAAAACAATTGAAGAAATTAATTATACAAGCGCTGATTATATTCATGTTGATATAATGGATGGTAAGTTTGTTGAAAATAAAAATTATGATATTAATGAAGTTACTTTATTTTTAAGAGAAAATGTTAAACCATTAGATGTGCATTTAATGTGCTATGATTTAGAAAAATATATTGTAGAGTATGCTGATTTAATGCCGGAATTTATTACTTTTCATTTAGAAGCAACTGATAAAGTAGATGAAATAATTGATATGATTCATAGTTATGGTATTAAATGTGGAATAAGCATTAAACCAAATACTAGAGTAGAAGAATTACTACCATATTTGGATAAAATAGAACTTGTACTTATTATGAGTGTAGAGCCTGGTATGGGTGGACAAAAGTTTATGCCTATTGCAATAGATAAGATAAATGAGTTAAGAAAAATAAATCGAAATGTTATTATCTCTGTTGATGGTGGGATAAATGATGAAACTGTAAAACTAGTAAATAGTGATATGGTGGTATCCGGGTCATATGTTTGCATGAGTGATAATTTTGAAGAAAAAATTAATAGATTAAAATAAAAAATATAGGCTAACTTAGACCTATATTTTTCTTTTTTTAATTAAATTATATCCTAAATAACCAATATACATAGTCATTGTAGTAAGTGATATACATAAACATATTTTATGTAATTTAGTCATTTCATATTTAACTTCAATATGACCTTTATAATTATCTTCTAATTTAATGGATACTAATCCCATTTCATTTTCATAACAATCAATCATTTTTTTGTTTCCATAATTATCAGTAAATCTTACAACATAACCTTTATAATATAAATAAGGTAATTCTAAAGTAGTTTCATTTTGAGAATTATCAATATCAAAATTTAAAACTCCATTAACTTTAGATTCATTACTGATTTTAGCATTACCATTTGTTATTAAAACTTTTTGATTACGCGTATTAATATAATCGATATTTTTAATTGCTTTTTGTGGCCAATATTCTAAGAATGAAGAGTATCTACTAACATGATATTTTGTATCAATAATTTCTTCTTCTAAAAATAAATTATTATTGGCAACTTTATATTCTATATTTTTTGTAAAAGTTAAAGCATATAATGAACTAAATAATATAATTAAAGAAATAATTCCATATCTAATCCATTTCTTGTTAAAACTATTTATTAGAGATGATAAGTTTATGCCTGTAATTATTGCTAATGCAAAAATAACTATTTCTAATAATCTCCATGGGAATTGAATCATTAAAATTACATTAGGCATCATAATCCATGGAAATATAAAGGTTGTTCCAATTAAAGAAATTATACCAACAAATAAGAAATATTTATAAAGTTCTTTATCTCTATTTTTTTTATAATAAAATAAAGTAAGAATAAGACCAATTAAAATTGGCAATCCAACACAAAAATACATAGATGAATCAGTTCCATCAGCGTTTCTAAATAATAATTGTAATGGATTTAAAGCATGTCCCATAACTGATGTTCGAGAATACATTTTACCATATCTAAATACTTCATATTCAGCAGCCATCTTAGTTTCAATTAAAGGTATTTCAAAGAATAATACAGATAATATAATAATAATTAAAGAGCTAACTAAAGGCCATAAAATTGTTTTTTTATTAGCAAAAATTTTTTTAAGATTTAAATAAACTAATATTAAACCTAAGATAAATACAAGTAGAGTACTAATGTTATGAGAAAGTAATAATAAAATAGTTCCAAATATAAAAATATATTTTTTATCTATTTTCTCATTTAAAATATAATATATACCTCTAAAAATTATTGGTATAAATATAAAACTAGCCATTTCACCAACTGCAAGTCTTGTGTAAGTATTAAGCATACGATAAGGTGCAGTCATATAAATAATACTTGCTATAATTGCTGCTTTTTTATCTTTATAAATATCATTAACTAGTTTAAACATTGATATTCCTGATAAAAAATAAGTTAGGAAGATAAAACATTTCATACCTACTTTAACATCTCCACTTAATAGTTCAAAAAAAGCACTAATAAAAGTAGAAACTGGAGGATAAAATATATTCCAAGCAAAACCTAAATTATGAGAATATCTTGCAATAACGAAAATACTATTTCCATTTTTTATTTGTTCTAAAGTTCCAAAAGATCTTGCCATATGAAAATCTCCATCATGGCTACTAAAGAAACTATCTCTAAATAATGGATAACACATTAGAATAGCAACAACTAATATAATGCCATAACATATCCATTTTTTCTTTTTTTCATTCATATAAACACACTCCTAGTACCTAAAGTATAACCTATAAGTAAATAAAAGTTAAACATAAATATGAATAATTTATAATTTTGACAATATATCTATTTGAAAAGGTTAAGAAAAGTTTTACAATGAAACGTTTTTTATATTAAATAATTGAATTTTTTCTTGAAAAATGCTATTATATTTAGCAATTAAAGGGATTGATAATATGCGTATTTATGGTTTTTATAATGAGTACTCCGGACATGAAATTGATACTGCACTTAGAGAAATGACATCATCAGAATATCGAACTTTGGAAAATATTTTTGATGATCGAGGAATAAATATGTCCAAGTATCATGAAGATAGAAGTAATTTTTCTGAAAGTATTGTTTTGAAGTTTACAAAAGTACTTGAAAGAAATAGAAAAGAAGGAATTATATCATTTAATGAATTAACCTTAAAAATAATTGATTTGATTAATTCTGGTAAAAGTAATAAGGAAATATGTAATGAATTAAATATTGATTATAAAATTTTATATTATGAATTAAAGAAAGTTAGAAATTTTAAAAGAAATTTTGATAGAGAATATTTTAGTGATGGTAGAATTGTTGGTAAAAAAGAAGTTAATCAAAATAAAAGTATGATTAATATTGGTAATATTACTGAATTAAAAGTATTAGTTATATCTGATTTGCATTATGGAAATAGCTTAGAAAATATTAATGCTGTAAATAGGGCGTTTAATTATGCTAAAGGAAGAGGAATTAATATAATATTATGTTGTGGTGATTTTATTGATGGATCTTTTTCTAAGGGAAGACAAATAGTAGATAGATATTTTAAACAATTTGAACATTTTGCTATAGATTATCCTTTTGATAAGGACATAACTACATTTGGAGTAGGTGGAAATCATGATTATAGTATTAAAATTAACGATGAACTTGATTTTATAAAGTTCTGTAAAATGTATAGAGACGATGTATTTATTCTAGATTATTGCAATGGTATAATCAATTTAGGAAATGATTCTATTCAAATGTATCATGAAATAAAAGAATTTCATAAGTTAATGAGTTCATCAAGTATTATTTTAATTGGTCATACTCATAAATTTGCAGTTAATTATATAAGTGGTAAAAATTATTTGAATATATATGTTCCTTCTTTATCAAACATGGTACAAACGGTTCCAGAGGCTTTAGAACTTGATTTGAGTTTAGATCATGGAATGATTACAAATGTTAATGTTAAAGAAATATGTTTTGAAAATAGAGATATAATTTTAAGTGAGAATGATTATAATTTTGTGAGAAAGAATAAAGGTGAACTAATTAAAAAACGACCTTTGATTAAAGAATTGGAAAAGAAAAGTTCTCAAATTGATAAATTTAATAAAAGATATGGTTTATAAATCTCAAATTTTTTGAGATTTTTTTTAAAGTTTATGATATAGTTATTAAAGAATAGGATTGAGGCTGTGTGAGAAAGAATAAGTTAGAACTTATATTATCTTTTTTAATTATATTAATTTGTCTTGTTTTAGGGTATCTCATAGCTAAATCTTTAATTTAGGAGAATGATTATGGATAATGAATTTAAAGTATTAGATGAATATTTTAGAGTAGTTAATTATTTATCTTGTGCAATGATTTATTTAAAAAGTAATGCTTTACTTAGAAAACCTTTAGAATTGGATGATATTAAAAAGAAATTAGTTGGACACTGGGGAAGTGCACCGGGGCAAAATTTTGTTTATGCTCATTTAAATAGAGTTATAAATAAATATGATTTAAATATGATTTATATTTCAGGACCTGGTCATAGTGGTCAGGCTATGGTTGCTAATTCTTATATTGAGGGAACTTATAGTGAATATTATCCTGAAGTAACTAATGATTTAGAGGGATTAAATAAACTATGTAAAAGTTTTAGTTTTCCAGGAGGACTTCCTTCTCATGTTGCACCAAATGTTCCAGGATCTATTAATGAGGGTGGGGAACTTGGTTATAGTTTAGCTCATGCTTATGGAGCTGTTTTAGATAATCCAAAGTTAATTGCAGCTTGCGTTATTGGTGATGGAGAAGCAGAAACTGGTCCTCTTGCAGCTTCTTGGCAAATAAATAAATTAATTAATCCAATAACTGATGGAGCTGTTTTACCAATATTACATTTAAATGGCTATAAAATTGCTAATCCGACTATTTTATCAAGAATTAGTGAAAAAGAACTTATTAGTTATTTTGAAGGAATGGGATATCATCCTTATATAGTTAGTGGTTCTAAAGTAAGTGATATGCATAAATTAATGGCTGAAGTAATGGATAAAGTTATATTAGAGATTAAAACTATTCAAAGTAAAGCTAAATTAAGTAATAATAGTAAGAGACCTTATTGGCCAATGATTATTTTAAAAACTCCTAAAGGATGGACAGGAATTAAAGAATATAATGGATTAAAGATAGAAGGATCATTTAGATCTCATCAAGTTCCTATTAACGTAAGTGATGCTAATCCGGATAATTTAAAATTATTAGAAAAGTGGCTTAAGAGTTATAAAGTAGATGATTTATTTGATGAAAATGGTAGGGTAATTAAGGAAATAAGAGATTTTGTTCCTAAAAAAGATAAAAGAATGAGTAGTAGTAAATATGCTAATGGAGGATTACTTCTTAAGGATTTAAAATTACCTGATTATAAAGATTATGCTGTTAAGTTTGATGGTCATGGAACTGTTGTTGCCAGTGACATGTTAAATTTAGGCACTTATTTAATGGATGTTATTAAGAAAAATGATAATTTTAGAATTTTTGGACCTGATGAAGCATTATCTAATAGATTTAATGATGTTTTTAAAGTTACTAATAGAAAATGGAATGGTCAGTTACTTTCTAGTGATGAATATTTAGCAGCAAATGGTAAGGTTATTGATAGTATTTTATCTGAACATGTCTGTGAAGGCTTATTAGAAGGATATTTATTAACTGGTAGACATGGCTTAATGCATAGTTATGAAGCATTTATAAGAATTGTAGATTCTATGGCTAGTCAACATGCTAAGTGGATTAAAATGTGTAAGGAAATTTCTTGGAGAAGTGATATAGCAAGTTTAAATTATATTTTAACTAGTCATTGTTGGCAACAAGATCATAATGGTTTTACTCATCAAGATCCGGGATTTATTAATCATTTAGTTACTAAAAAAGCTGATACTGTTAGAATTTATTTACCAATTGATGCTAATACGTTACTATCTTGTACTAACCATATTTTACAAACTAAAAATTATATTAATTTAATTATTGCTTCTAAGCATCCTTCTTATCAGTGGCTTAATATGGAAGAAGCAAGTAAACATTGTGCTAATGGGATAGGTATATTTGACTGGGCTAGTGATAATAATCCTGATATAGTTATGGCTTGCGCAGGTGATACACCAACAGTTGAAGTTCTTGCGGCAACAAAGATTATGAAAGAATATATTCCTGAACTTAAGATAAGAGTTGTTAATGTTATTGATTTGATGAAATTACAATCTGACTGTGATCATCCTCATGGATTATCTAATGACGAATATAATAAATTATTTACTAAAGATAAACCTATTATATTCGCATTTCATGGATATCCTCACTTGATTCATCAACTTACTTATAAGAGATGTAATCAGAATATGCATGTTCATGGTTATATTGAGGAGGGAACTATTACAACACCTTTTGATATGAGGGTATTAAATAAATTAGATAGATATCATTTAATTTTAGATGCTATGAAGTATGTTAAGGTTAATAAGAGTAAGAAACAAGCACTTATTAATAAATGCGAAGAAACTTTAAAATATCATAATGAATATATTAAAGAAAATGGTATAGATATACCTGAAGTAGTAAATTTTAAATGGAATAGAGAAGACACTAAATAGGTGTTTTCTTTTTTTAAAGTTTTTCGAAAATTCGTACTTTATCAATTGATATGTTAAAAATATTATGTTATTATAGATAGCAATAAAAGGAGAATTTAAATGGAAGGTATTATTAAAACAAGAAAAAGAAAAGCAAAAGTAAAAGAAGTTATGTTAGAAATTATCGAAGAATATATGATTGATTCAAATACGGGTAATGAGATAAATAATCATAAACTTGATATGGAAAATGATAAAAAATTAGTTGATGCATATAAAGAAGAAAAGGAATTATTAACTTCTAATGATATTAAAGAAATTAGAAATATGTATGGTATGACTCAAAAAGAATATGCTTTTGCACTAGGAATGGGAGAGATTTCAATTCATAGATTAGAAAAAACTTTTATTCAATCTGATGAAACTGATTCTTTAATGAGATTAAGTGTTGATCCATCTATTATGCTTAAATTACTTAAGATTAACAAATCTCGTTTTGAAGAGGATGTTTATAATAGATTAACAAATAAATGTGAAGAATTAATTAGTGGTAAATAATTATAGTTTAAATTAGGGAGGAACAATGGATACACTAGAAAAATATAATGAAAAAAATTTTGAAGATATAAAACATATTGATGAATATGGTAATGAATATTGGTATGCACGTGAGTTGCAAATTGCTTTAGATTATAAAAGATGGGATAAATTTTGTAATGTGATTGAAAGTGCTAAAATTGCTTGTGAGAACAGTAATAATGCGGTATCGGATCATTTTTCCCAAGTGGGAAAAATGATAAATACGGGTAAAACAGCAAAAAGAAAGGTAGTAGATTTTAAACTATCAAGATATGCATGTTATTTGATAGTTCAAAATGCGAATCCGAATAAGGAAGTTGTTGCACTTGGTCAAACATATTTTGCAATTCAAACAAGAAAGCAAGAATTAACTGAAAAAGAATATTCTAAGTTAACTGAAGATGAAAAAAGATTTTATCAAAGAAATTTAACTAGAAAAGGAAATTATTCTTTAAATCAAGTTGCTAAAAAATGTGGAGTTAAAAATTTTGATAAATTTCATAATGCGGGATATAGAGGTTTATATAATGGCGAATCTGCTGATGATATAGCTAAAAGAAAAGGTTTAAGATATCGAGAGGATATACTAGATAATATGGGTAGTGAAGAGTTAGCGGCTAATCTTTTTCGTATATCTCAAACTGAATCAAAATTAAAAAGAGATAATGTAACCGGTGAAAAAGATGCTAACGAAACTCATTATAATATTGGTAAAAATATTAGAGAAGTAATTGCTAAAAATGGTGGCACAATGCCAGAAAACTTACCAACTCCTAAAAAGTCATTAAAGGAACTTGAAAAAGAAGAAATAATAAGATTGAAAGAAAATAATTAATTATCATGTTCCCCATTTGGGTAACATGATTGATATTAATAAAAATATTATTGTTATATAAACAATTGTTTGATATAATTTAATTGTGGTTGATATGAACAAATATTATATGTGTATTGATTTAAAAAGTTTTTATGCATCAGTTGAATGTGTTGAAAGACACTTAGATCCGTTAAACACTAATTTAGTTGTTGCAGATAAAAGTAGAACTGAAAAAACTGTATGTCTTGCTATAACTCCTAGTTTAAAACAGTATGGATTAGGAGGTAGAGCAAGATTATTTGAAGTTGTTCAAAAAGTTAAAGAAGTTAATAACCAAAGAAGAAGAGAAAATAATTATAGACAATTTAAAGGTAAATCTTATCTTGATAGTGAGCTTAAAAAGAATAAAACTTTAGAACTAGATTATTTAATAGCAATCCCACAAATGAAAAAATACATGATTTATAGTACTAAAATATATAATATTTATTTAAAATATTTAGCACCAGAAGATATATTTCCCTATTCAATTGATGAAGTATTTTGTGATATTACAAATTATTTAAAATTTTATAAAAAAACACCTGAGGAACTCGCAACAACTATTATTAAAGATGTTTATAACGAAACAGGGATAACAGCAACAGCAGGAATAGGAACTAATATGTATTTAGCTAAAATAGCTATGGATATAGTTGCCAA
>CAKOQK010000021.1 GCA_934101225.1 uncultured Bacilli bacterium
TATACATGTAAATCACCTTTATCCTAGTGAAATTATATAATAATACCCCCCCGTGTCAATTTACACTTGATTTACATACATATATTTATTTTTTAGAAATTACAATTTTTACTGTTGAAGTTTTTGGTATTAATTTAACTCTTACATCATCAGATGTAACTTTGATTTCAACTTCATGAGTACCTGATGTTAATCCACTTAAATCAACAGTAGCAATAATTTTAGTTTGGTCAAATGAATTAAGTACACTTTCTACACCTTTTGCTATAACTGTAACTGTGTTATCTGATCCACTTGCAATACCGGCTGTGTAACCATTTGCTAAATTTGTATGTTCAATACCAATTCCGCCAAATTCCTTACTAATTTCCTGTTCTAATTTTATATCAACATTTGTTGTTGTTTCACTCATATATCTTACTCCTGATGGTTTAGTTAAAGTTACAGCTGTAGTTTTATTTGTTGATAGATCATCTACGGAAAGTGATGCTTCAATATATTTTAAATTTTTAATTACTTCTTCATCACCATAAACACTTACCTTTTGAACTGAAGAAGTTAAACTACTTATTGCATATCCATTTTTTAAATTTCCAGTAGTAGTTACTTTAACAGGTATTTCTGCATAATATGAATCTACTGTAACTGATGCATTTATTTTAGCTGGAACTGTTTCAACATTTTCAATAATTGTTCCATCGCTTGCATAAGCAACTAGCATAATTGAATCTACTGTAAAAGTTCCTTTTTCTGTTAAATTAGCAGTTTTTAAATCTATTAATGCTTTTACTTTTGCTATCTTATTTAATGTTTCTTCAGAGCCTCTTACATAAACACTATTACGATCTAATTTTACATTCTTAATACTTAATTTCTTATTTAATTTATCTTCATTTAATAAATCATATTCAATGTCTTTTTCAACACTTACTTTTTTACTTATTTTAACATTTATGGTACTTGGATCTAGTTTATAATTAACTGTATCAATACTATGGTTATATTGTAATTTAACTTTATATGTTCCTGGCTTATAATCACTTAAATCTAATACTACTTCATGTTCACCAATTTGTTTAGCTAAATATAAATCACTTTTCCTACCAATTAGGGTAATGTCTACAGAAGATGGAACGCCTTCTACAACATAAGCTTCCTCATTATAGATTACATTTACTTTTTGTCCAGATAATATTTCGGCCTCATCGCTTAAAAGATTAATTGATTTTCGATCAATAAGAACAAATACAATAATGGCACAAAATAATGATACATAAATTAATACATTAGGTCTATTTAATATTCTTTCTATTTTTCCACTGTTATTTCTACTTAATTCATTAATACGATATACTAATCTACTTATTGGAACTACAATATATTTATCAATTAAACTATAAATTAATTTAATTAATTTTATAAATGGTTTAAATATTTTCATCATTATCACCATCCTCATCAGCATCATAGAATACATCCATTTTTGGTTTTAATTCATCTAATAACATTAATTTAAACTCTTCTAGTGTTAAGTTATAGTTTAATGAATTATCTACCGCAATAGATATTCTTCCAGTTTCTTCTGATACTACTAACGCGATAGCATCAGTTTCTTCAGCAACTCCTAGAGCAGCTCTATGTCTTGTACCTAATTTTTTAGATACATTGGGATTCATACTTGTTTTAAATACGGCACCCGCACAAGTTAATTTATCTCCTTGGATAATTACTCCACCATCATGTAGTGGGTTATTTGGAAAAAATATAGCTTCTAAAAGTGGAGCTGTAATATCTGAATAAATCTTATTAGCAGGTGCTATATAATCTTGCAAAGAAATATTTCTTTCTATTACAATTAAAGCACCAATACGATTTCTTTTTAAATATTCAACCGCATTAACAATTTCAAAAACAACTTTTTCTCTTTCATCAACTGTTAATACTTTATGTCTACCAAGTAATTGGCTCCTACCTATAGTTTCTAAAATTGTTCTAATTTCTGGTTGAAAAATTATAATTAACGCAAGTGGTCCCCAAGAAATTACATATTCAAGTAGCATTCCTATAGTATACAAATCTAATAAGTTACTAAGAATTTTAATAACAATTATTAATGCCGCCCCTTTAAATATTAGAACCAATTTTACATTATTTTTTAAATTTTTTAATAAATAATAGAACATAAACCATACAAGACTTATATCTATAATTTTAGTTACAATACTCCAAATTGATGTAAATGTCATAATAATTTTCTCTCCTTTACTACTTTTTTAGTATATCAAATTTAAAATAAAAATACTACCACCTTATGGTGATAAATATTTTATAAGTTATTTAAATTAATATTTTTATCTTCAGAATTTTCTTTTTTAATATTAGATTCTTCGCTTGTTTTTTTTGTTGATATTTCTATATTAGGTACAAAATCTTCTTGAACCTCTTCATTTAAAATTTCTTTTTCTTTTTTACTTTGATTTTTGGTCTTGTCAACTACATATCCTATAATTGCAAAAATAATAAATGCTAAAATAGTTGCAATTAATAAAATATGATTTTTAATGAATTCCATTATATCCTCCTATTAATTATATTTATTCAGTTATGTTTATTGAACCACTTTCTGGGACAATTTGAATAAATGTATTTCCATCATTTACGGTTATTTCTTGACCATTATTATATCTATATATAGTTTGAGATTTTCTTGTTTTTTTAATCCAAGTTATAGGAACTGCATAACCATTTGAAATATAATAACCATTTCCTTCACCAATATTGTCAATAGTTTGTCTACCTTTATCATCTCCTGATATGCCGCTATATTTTATAGAATATACTATTATGTTTTTTACAGTTAATTGTTTGCCTGTAACATAGTCATCTTGACTTTTGTTATTTACACTTCTTAAGTAAAATTTATTATCATTATCATAAACATAATTATTGTTTGTATTACCTGAATATTTTATATTAAGTGTATTAGCAGGTATTGCTCCTTCAAGTTGTGATAAATCTACTTCATCAGCGCTATAATTTAATAATAAATCATTATTTCTTTCAGTTCTTTTACTACCTAATCCTTTATTTAATTTTTCAATATTAGAAAATAACGTAAATTCATAGGTTTTTGATGCTGATTTATCACGCCAACCTGTAGTTGACTCATTTACTTCTATTCTATCTACGCCTAATGAATTCCAGTCTTCTCTTGCTTGAGGACTATAACCATGATGAACATATATAGCGTCATTTTCTAAGGCATAATCTAAATAATAATGTCTAGCACTTCTAATAGAACCTATTCTTTCAGTATTTTGATCTAAAAATAAAGCAAGATATCTTGTAATTCCACCTTCTACCATCATTTCATATATTAAATACGCATCTTGAAGTCCTGACTGAAGTTTTCTTGCTCCTGCAACATTATTTATCATAATTGCATATGGTCTTGACTTTGTATTAACATCAACAATATTTACTTTTTTAGTAGTCGTTTTAGTTGTAGTTTTATCAGATTCATTATTTTGTTGTTTCTTTGTATTTAAAAATAACAATAATCCAACTAAAATTATAATAGCTACAATAATTAATGATAATAAAACCTTTTTATTTTTTAAAATTTTCATATTCACTCTTCTCCTATACTTAAATAATAACACAATCAAAATTTTTTTAAAACTTATTTTTATAGATTGTAATAAAAATAATGATTTGTTATACTAATTTTGGTGATACAAATGAAAGTTTTAAAAGATACGTGGGAAAATCCTATTGTAAAAAAAATAATAATTGGTACTGGTATTTTTATTTTAGTTTTGATATTTTTAATGATGTTTGCATCTTGTACAAATAAAGGAAAAAAATATACCTATTCAGATATAGAAAAGTTAATGGTAAAAACTGTAAAAAATAAATATAAAAATAGTAGTGAATTACCTAGTATTGGCAATAAATTAGAAGTTAATATAAGTAAATTAGTTGAAGAAGGATTAATGAAAAATATTAGCGAATATACTAAAGATGAAGAAACAAGTTGTTTTGGTAAAGTTACAATTTATAATAATAATGATAATTATTTATATATTCCAAATATAAACTGTGGGGATAAATATAAAACTAAAACCTTATATGATGCAATAATTAATGATAACTTAGTAACAAATGGCAATGGATTATATCAAGTTAATGATGAATATGTATTTAAAGGTGATAATATTAATAATTATGTTACTTTAGGTGATGAAAAATTTAGAATTATATCTATCAATGAAGACGGTTCTATAAGACTTTTAGAAAAAAAGAAAAAATCAAATAATTCAACTGTTTGGGATGATAGATACAACATTGATAAAGACGCAAATTATGGAATAAACAATTACTATGAAAATGGATTAAGTAGTCGAATAAAAGATAAATTTGATAACATATATAAAAGTGATACTTACTCTGAAGAATTAAAATCATACTTTATTCCAAAAGAAGCTTGTATAGGTAAAAGAAGTGTAAATGAAAATGACAATAGTGGTGCAATTGAATGTAGTGTTAAATCTGAAGCAACTCCAATATCTACTATCGCATTATATGAATATTTTAGAGCAAGTTTAGATCCAAACTGCACTGAAGTTAAAAGTTCATCATGTGCAAATTATAATTATCTTAGCAGTTATACGTTAATGACATTAACGGCTGATAAAGATTCTTCTTACAAAATATTTAAAATCATGGATGGTAATGCTAAATTAAGTAATGCTAACAATTCATCTTCTTTAAGAATTGTTGTTAATGTAAGTGGTGATTTACCAGTTGTAAGTGGTGATGGCTCGGAAAATTTACCATATACTATCAATATAACAAAATAAAAAATTCTTATATTATCTGAAAAAGATATTATCATGTTAAAATTTGATAATATCTTTTTTATTTTTTATTAATTATATAACTATAAATTAAATTAGCAGTACATTCTACTCCATATTTATCAACGTTAATAAGTAAATCATAATTAGAAACATTACCCCATTCTTTATTAGTATAGAAATTATAATGTTTACTTCTTTCTTTATCTATTTTCTTAATTTCATTTAAAGCTTTATTTTTAGAAATTCCATAATATTTAACACATCTATTTATTTTACTTGCTTCATCGCTATATAAGAATACTTTTAAGACATCTTTGTTACCATCTAAAATATAATCAGCACATCTACCAACAATTACGCAAGATTCACTTTTAGCAATCTTTTTAATTACTTTTGATTCAGCAATAAATATTAAATTATCATTGTTACTTTCATATTTAGCGTTATTTAAGCTTTCTTCATTACTGGCAATATAATTTTTAGATAAACCTGATTCTTTACTAACTAATGAAATAATATTTTTATCATAGAAGTTAACGCCTAATTTTTTAGCAAGTAGCTTTCCAACATAGTGTCCACCAGAACCATACTCTCTACCAATAGTAATAATTATTTTCTTACCAACAAATTTATTTTCATTATTAGCGTTTTCAGTTATATCATCAACTTTAATCTTAGATAATCCTTTATATTCACTGATATATATTATTAAAGCAATAACAAAAGTGACACTATCAGAAATTCTACCGGCATCTAAGACACCATATATTCCTTTATTAAAAGTAATACATAATAATAAAGATATAGGTATTAATAAAATTATTTGCCTAATAAATGATACAGCAGTTGCTTTCTTTACATGACCTAAACTTTGAATAACTATGCTTGTAGTCATTTCTACTGCATTTAATGCACATACCATAAAGAATGTTTTACACATTAAGACAGCAAATTCCATAAATAAGTCATAATTAGCATCACTACTTGTAATAAATATACTTACTATTTCTTTAGGAAAACAATATAAAATAATATTAAATATGATACCTATTAAGAAATTTAAAATTATTACTTTTTTAAGTACTTCTTTAACTCTATTTATGTTTCCAGCCCCAAAATTAAAACCAATAATTGGTTGAACTCCAATTGATACACCCAATATGATAGATACATAAATACTATTTATTTTACTTAAAACACCATATACTGATAAAGGAATATCTGCTCCATATACACTTTTTGCTCCAAATTTAGTCATAATATTATTCATAAATACGAATAAAACTAAAATTGTTAATTGAGTAATAAATGAAGATAATCCAAGTGATAATATCTTTAAGATATTTTTTGATAATTTAAAATCATCATGTTCTAATTTAATAGTTTTAAACTTCTTTAAATAAATAATTGCAATTATGAAAGATACTATTTGACCTATAACAGTTGCAATAGCTCCTCCTTTAACTCCTAAGTTAAATCCAAAAATAAATACAGGATCTAAGATAATATTTATAATAGCGCCTATAATAAGCATAACCATTGAATATTTTGGTGAACCATCTGCTCTAATTATATTAGAAAAAACAGAATATACAATCATAAATGGCATTCCAATTAAAATGATTTTTCCATAATCATAAGCATAACTATATACATTTTCAGTACAACCAAAGAAATATAATAATTTAGGTAATAGAATAAAACTTATTAAGGTAAAAATAATAGATACTATAAATGATAAAGTTATTGCTTCTCCAACACTTTTCTTAGCACTATCTTTATTTCCTTCTCCAAGTCTTAATGAAAAGTTAGCAGCAGCACCATTTCCAATTAAACCTGCTATCGCACTTGCTAAAATAACTAAGGGAAATATAACATTAGTAGCCGCATTACCTAAGGTTCCAACTCCCTTTCCGATAAATATTTGATCAACAATATTATAAATAGAATTAATTATCATACTAATTACACATGGAATCGCAAATGAGATTATTAATTTATTTATTTTTTCTGTAGCTAAATCATTCTTTTTCATAATAAATATCCTCTCCTTTTTAATTAACCTTATATTTTATAACATAAATTTTTTAAAAATGTAAGCAAAAATTTTTGCTAAATAAACATATACTTTAATAGGAAAAAAATGTTAAAATACAAATAAGGTGATTGGAATTATGAAGTTAATAATTAAAAATTATATGATGAATTTATTAAATATTTTATATTTAGAAATAATTTATCATATATTAATATTTAAAAGTTTTAGTATAAATGAGGTATTGTTTATTCTTTTATTTAGTTTAATAAATACATTGTTTATTGATATAGTTTGTTCAATAACAAAAAATAAAAATATAAATAAGTGGTTAAATATATTTATTAATTCTTTCTTAAGTATTTTATTTATTGCTTATTTTACTAATTTTAAATTTTATGGAAATACTTTAAGTATCTACTCTATGTTTCATGGTGGACAGGTATTTGGATTCTTAAGTGCTATTATTAAGGTTATTAAAGAAAATATATTTGGTATTATCTTATTATTTATACCTATTCCCTTAAATATTATATTATATAAATTTAAAGAGGCAAATGTTTTAAATATTAAAGAGTTAGTTATTAAAGGAATAGTTTTAGTTATATTATTTATTTTAACTTTATTATCATTAAATATTGATGGCAATGAGATTTATAGCGCTAATAACTTATATTTTCATAAACATGTACCAAATCAAACTGCTCAAAAATTTGGAATACTTACAACTTTAAGATTAGATTTAAAAAGATCTTTATTTGGTTTTGATGAAGATAATGTTACTACAATAAAACCTAGTGATGAGGTTATAATAGATAATACTAAGAAATATAATATAACTGATATTGATTTTAATGAACTAGCAATTAATGAAACAAATAAAGATATTAAAAGTATAGATGAATATTTTAGTACAATTACTCCAACTAATAAAAATAAATATACTGGTATATTTAAGGGTAAAAATTTAATTTCAATTACAGCTGAAGCATTTAGCCCTATTGCTGTTAATAAAGATTTAACTCCTACTTTATATAAACTTGTTAATTCTAGTTTTAAATTCACTAACTTTTATACTCCTGTATATTATGTATCAACATCTGATGGAGAGTATGTTACTTTAAATAGTTTACTTCCTAAAGAAAGTGTTTGGTCTTTTTCTAAATCTAGTAAGAATTATTTACCTTATTCTTATGGTAATATCTTCTCTAGTTTAGGTTATAAAACTTATGCATTTCACGATGGAACCTATAAATATTATAATAGACATTTATCTCATCCTAATATGGGATATCAAACATATATGGCTTGTGGTAATGGATTAGAAAAAATTAAAGGAATGAATTGTAAGAAGTGGCCTCAAAGTGATTTAGAAATGATTAATGCAACATTTGATATGTACTCAAGTGAGGAACATTTTATGACTTATTATATGACTATTAGTGGGCACCTAGAATACAACTTTATGGGTAATAATATGTCTTATAAGAATAAAGATGCTGTTAAAGATTTACCATATAGTGATGCTATTAAAGCTTATATTGCTGCTCAAATTGAACTTGATAAGGCTTTGGAGGAATTATTAAATAAGTTAGAAGAAAAAGGTATTTTAGATGATACTGTAATTGTTTTATCGGCTGATCATTATCCATATGGGTTAACTACCAGTCAAATGAAAGAAATAATGAATATTGAAGATGAAAAATTTGATATTCATAAAAATAATTTAATTATATATAATAGTAAACTTACTAAAACAGTTGAAGTTGATAAATTAGGAGAAAGTT
The DNA here is from genome assembly GCA_934101225.1 of uncultured Bacilli bacterium. Taxonomy (GTDB): domain Bacteria; phylum Bacillota_I; class Bacilli_A; order RF39; family UBA660; genus CAG-533. Next base: position 8,685 of record CAKOQK010000021.1, read on the forward strand.
TAGATATCTTACCTACTGTGTTAAATTTATTTGGTATTGAATATGATTCAAGATTATTAATGGGAACTGATTTACTATCTGATAGTAATGGTTTAGTTATATTTAATGATCGTTCATGGATAACTGATAAGGGCAAATATAACGCAGCTACTAAAAAGTTTACAGCTTATAGTGATGATATAGATGATAACTATGTTGAAACAATAAATCAAATAGTTTATAACAAATATGTGATTTCTAAAAATATATTAGATACTGATTATTATCGCAAATTATTTAATAAGGAGAGTTAACTATGGAAATAAAAGATATAATGCTTAAACATGAAGAAAATTATTCTAAGTATGCAACTTTTGATAAAGAATCAATAAGATTTAAAGATTATATACCAGATATAAGACCTAATTTCTTTAGGGATACAGATAGAATAATTTATTCTTCTTCATATACCAGATATATCGGTAAAACACAAGTCTTTACACTACCAACAAATGACAATGTTTCAAGAAGAAGCGTACACGTTCAATTAGTTGCTAAAATTGCTCGTTCTATTGGAAGGGCTTTATCATTAAATGAGGATTTAATTGAGGCTATTGCACTAGGTCATGACTTAGGTCATGTTCCTTATGGACATGTTGGTGAAGCATTTTTAAATGAAATAAGTTTAAAACATAATGAAGGATATTTTAATCACAATGTTCAAAGTGTTAGAAATTTAATGATTCTTGAAAATAATGGCGAGGGATTAAACTTAAGTGTACAAGTACTAGATGGAATCTTATGTCATAATGGCGAGTTAGAACTTCAAGAATATAGACCTAAAAATAAAACAGCAGGTGACTTTCTAAATGATTATAATAATTGTTATAATATTCCAAAATATGTTAAAACTTTAGTTCCAATGACTTTAGAAGGTTGTGTTGTTAGATTATCAGATATTATTGCCTATTTAGGAAGAGATATTGAAGATGCTGAAAAATTAGGTTTATTTAATAAAAAAGATATTCCTAAAGAAATATCAGATGTTTTAGGAACAACAAACCGAGAAATTGTTAATGCGATTATAACTAATGTTGTTCAAAATAGTTTAGACAAGGATTATATATGCGTGAATGATAAAATATTTAATGCAATAGTTAATCTAAAAAAATTTAATTATGAAAATATTTATGATAAAATTTATACTAACGAAGAATTAAATGAAATTAAACATAAATTTGAATACCTATTTGATAATTTATTAGATTCTTTAAAGAAAAAAGATGTAAATTCTAAGATATATTCTAATTTCTATTTACCAATGAATAACGATTACAAAAATAATGCAACTGATGAAAGAGTTGTTATCGATTATATTGCTGGAATGACAGACGAATATTTCTTAAACGAATATAAACACTACGAGTTAAGGTAGTGTTTATTTTTATTAGTGTGAAACTTTTTTTAATAAATTTAAGCAAAAAGTTTCACACTATATTTATACTAAAAAAACACTATCTTACGACAATGCTTACAATTCTCTTTGGTACTACAATTATTTTAAGAATTTCTTTATCTATAATATTTTTACTTGCCTCAAAGCATTTTGCTTCATCCTATTTATCTTGCCATTTCTTTTCAATATTTTTAAAATCCATTACTACTTCCTCCTCTTATAAATACTTTCTAATATATTTCCTATAATTCCATAGAAAACATAGATAAGTGCTACTAATAAAACAAATCCATATAATAATTGCCATATTTTATCCATATCAATCATTGTACATAGTACTCCTGTTGAACTAATAATAAAAGCATTTACTAACGATAAAATAATTCCCAATTTATTATAATCATCTTTTCTAGCTTTAACTAAATCCATTCCAATAAATTTTTTTAATTTCTTTTTCTTTCTTTTAATAAAATAATCTACCAGAAATACAATAAAAAATATAACAAATAATATTAAAAACAATATCAAATTTTCCATAAATATCCTTTCTATAACAAAAAAACGACTAATTCTAAAGGACGAATAAGCCGTGGTACCACCTTAATTTATACTTTTAGTTTTAATGGTCTTCACCTTAAACATCCGTTAAGTAAGTTCACTATAAATATTTGTTAATTTCCACCAATCATTAACTCTCTATAAAATATTTTTTGGTTACTACTCTTAACATCATCTGTTAAATAATAATTTGGCTGCCCAGGTTGGATTCGAACCAACGAAATGTTAGGGTCAGAGCCTAATGCCTTACCACTTGGCGACTGGGCAATTCAAAATACAAGTTTATTATACTACTTTAATGCTTTTTAAATCAACCCAAAATTAAAAGTAGACTTTAAATCTACTTTGTTAATTTTAATACTTTTCCAACACTATTTTCATTACTTAATGTTGCTGTTGGATTTAAAATATGAGTTAACTCATCTACAATGCATTTAATGGTTGTTCCTTTTACTCTAGCAGCACCTGATGTAGGACTACCGCCTCCTCCGAACATTTTCATAATTTGAGATATATCAATATTTCCTTTACTTCTAGCACTAATACTTATTGTATCTTGATCAATATAAGCAATCGCAAATGAGGCATCTACCTTATATCTTAAAATATAATCTGAACACTTAGCAATATCTTCTATTGAATAAATTATACCGCTATCATTAGTATCGGCAGCAATACCTATTGAATAGGTAAAAAACTTAGTACTATCAACAAGTTTCTGCATTACTCTTTCATGCTCAAATTCTTCTAAGAACAAATTATTAACTGCTTCCGGATTAGCACCTCTACTAGTTAATTCAGATAAAACACTAAATGTTTTTGAAGTTAAGTTTTTAGTTAATCTATTGGTATCTAGTACAATACCAGCAAGTAAATAATTAGCTTGATCTGGTGTTATTTTAATCCTATACATAAATAACAATCTTGCAATTTCTTCACAAGTACTAGAAACACACGTATCTACAAATATATTAGGTGTTTTAATTGTATATTCATCAGTTTTATGATGGTCTATTACTACAACATTTTTAAAACTATCTAAATAATCACTTGTACTAATTAAATAATTTTTGTTAACATCTACACAAACTAGTAAACTATTATCAGTAAGATAACTATCTAAATCCGCTATTCTTATTATATTGTGTTTAACTTTAATTTCTTCTATTAATTTTTTTATTTCACCTGGTAACTCTTTTATATCATCGTTAATAATAATATAATTCTTTCTTTTATGTTTACCAGCTATCAAACTCATTCCTACACATGCGCCAAGAGCATCATAGTCAGGTCTATTATGTGGAACTATAAACACTGCATCAGATTCAACCATAAGGTTATCTAATGTTAGTTTCAGTTCACCTGTATTTTCCATTTTTTTATTTCCTCCTAAAAAAAAATACATTAAATTAATAATGTATAGACTGATTATAGCATTTAATTTTAAAAAGTCAAATTTGTTCAAAAAATCCTATATTTAACTAAAAAAATCACCATTATTTTCTAACAGTGATTTTATATTTAAACTACTTTTCTTCTTTTTTAGCAGTTGTTTTTTTAGCTGTAGTTTTAGTTGCAGTCTTCTTTTCAGTAGATTTAGCTGTAGTTGTTTTTTTAGCAGCAGTTTTTTTAACTTCTTTAACTTCTTCAGCTTTTTCCACCTTTTTTTCTGCTTTTACTTCAGCTGCTTTAGGCATTTTACCATTTAAAGCATCTTTAGCAATTTTAACTAATTCAGTAAAATATTTAGGATTATCAATTGCTACTTCAGAAAGCATTTTTCTATTAATTTCAATTCCTGCTTTATTTAAACCATTAATAAATTGTGAATATGAAATTTCATTTTCTCTACAAGCAGCATTAACTCTTGTAATCCATAATTTTCTAAAGTTTCTCTTATTTTGTTTACGATCTCTAAATGCATAAGCACCACTATGGAAAGTTTGTTCTTGTGCAGTTTTAAATAATCTATGTTTAGATCCAAAATATCCTTTAGCTTGTTTTAAAACTTTTCTTCTTCTATTTTTAGCTACATTTCCGCCTTTAACTCTTGCCATTTATACCACCTTAGATAACAGATTTTAATCTGCTAGCTTCTCCTTTCGCTAATGTTCCCTTATTTCTTCTTTGTCTAATTTGTTTACTAGAATCTTTAGCAGTTTTATGATTACCACCAGATACTTTATAAACTAATGCTCCATTTTTTTTCTTTTTTAATACCTTTGATGAAGCTTTATGTGTTTTTTGTTTTGGCATAACTAAATCCTCTCCTTCTTATTTTTTTGGTGCCAATATCATAGTCATTGTACGACCTTCTAATCTTGGTTTAGCCTCTACTACACTTACTTCTGATAATTCATCAGCAAAACGTACTAGAACATCTCTACCTAAATCAGTGTGTGCCATTTGACGGCCTTTAAATCTAATTGAAGCCTTAATTTTATGACCTTTTATTAAATAATTTTCAGCATTTTTCTTTCTTGTATTAAAATCACCAATATCAATAGTAACTGATAATTGATACTCTTTCATATCTTTATTATTTGCTCTTTGAGTTTTTAATGCTTCTTTTGCTCTTTTTTGTTTTTCGTATTTGTGTTTGTTATAATCCATAATTTTACCAACAGGTCTATCATTACCTGGGTTCATTAGAACTAAATCAAGTCCTGCATAAGACGCAAGTGTTAGAGCATCTTTTAAAGCTTTAGTACCTAATTGCTCTCCATTAGGACCAATTACCATTAATTCATTGACTTTAATTTGATCATTAATTAATAAGTCATCTTTTTTGACATTTGCTATTGTAAAGCACCTCCATATTATCAAAAAATGAATGCCAAATGCATTCATCCATATAAAAACCAATTCACTTTATTCTATGGCTTTTTACCTATCAGCTACTCTAAAATCTTGTGCCAATCAGGTGGACTCTTGCAATCGCTTTCCTTTTTCAAACAACTGTATTATTACATTTTTAATAAATATTGTCAAGTATCTTAAACAATATTTCATCATAATTTTATACATTTTGTTAAAAATTATTACAAAAATCAAAAAAAGATGATTACTCACCTTTTCTAAATAAACCTTTTCTTGATTTCTTTTCAGTTTTTTCTTCTTTATTTTCTTTAACTTCTTCTTTAGAAGATTTCTTTTTATCACTATTAAATAAAGCTTCTTTTCTTGATAAGTTAAGTCTTCCACGATTATCATATCCTAAAGATTTAACAACAATTTCATCTCCAACTTTAACTATATCACTAGGTTTATTAATTCTTTCTTTATCTAATTGAGAAACATGTACTAAGCCTTCACAACCAGGCCATAATTCAACAAAGCATCCGAAATCTTCAACCTTAGTAACTTTACCATTATAAATTTTACCATCTTCAACTTCTCTAACGATTTGTTCAATTCTTTCCATAGTTCTATCAATAACTTCTTGATTAGTATGATAAACAATAACTCTTCCGTCATCTTCAATATCAATTTTAACAGCATCTTTATCAGAAACAGTCTTAACACCTTCTGGAGAACATTCTAAAATAATCTTAGTAATCATTTCTCCGCCTCTACCAATAACATCTTTAATCTTTTCTGGATCGATATTCATCATCTTAATCTTAGGAGCATATGGTGATAATTCTTTTCTTGGCTCAGCAATAACGCTTTCCATTAAATCAAGAATTTGCATTCTAGCTTTTCTTGCTTGTTCTAATGCTTCTTTTAAGATTGCTTTAGTAACACCTTTAATCTTGATATCCATTTGTAATGCAGTAATACCTTTTCTAGTACCAGCAACTTTAAAGTCCATATCTCCCATATGATCTTCAAGTCCTTGAATATCTGTTAAAATAGTATATTTTTTACCTTTAGTAATAAGTCCCATTGCAATTCCCGCAACTGGTGCTTTAATTGGAACTCCTGCAGCCATAAGTGATAAACATCCTGCACAAATACTTGCTTGAGAAGATGATCCATTACTTTCTAAAATTTCAGATACTACTCTTATTGTATATGGGAATTCTTCTTCAGATGGAATAACTTGTAATAGAGCTCTTTCTCCTAATGCACCATGACCAATTTCTCTTCTTCCTGGAGCACCATATCTACCAGTTTCACCTACACTAAAATTAGGGAAATTATAATGAAGCATAAATCTCTTAGTGTCTTCAAGTCCTAAACCATCTAAAATTTGATGTTCTCCTATAGCGCCAAGTGTTGTTGTTGCTAAAGCCTGAGTTTGTCCTCTTGTAAATACGGCTGATCCATGAGTTCTAGGAAGTAAATCAATGTAAGCAGATAGTGGTCTAATTTCATCTAACGCTCTTCCATCAGGTCTTACATGTTTATTAGTAATTAAATCTCTAACAACTTCTCCTTCAATATTATTAACAATCTTAGTAACATCTTTTTCTATTGTATCTACATCAGGATATTTTTCTAAGAAATAATTAATAGTTTCTTCTTTAACTTCATCAATTTTAGCATAACTTGCAAGTTTATCTTTAATTTGAACTGCTTCAAGCGTTTTATCTTCAGCATATTCTTTAACTTCTTTTTCTAATTTTTCATCAATCTTAGCAAGCTCAACAGTTACTTTTTCTTGTCCAACAGCTTCAATTATACTTTCTTGGAATTCACATAACATTTTAACATGTTTTTGTCCAAACATTAAAGCAGCTAACATATCTTCTTCACTTGCTTCATGAGCTCCAGCTTCAATCATACAAATATCATTTTTAGTTCCAGCAACTGTTACAGTAAGTTCACATTTATCTATTTGTTCACTTGTTGGATTAATAATAAATTCTTTACCAATTTTACCAACTACTACTCCTGCAACTGGTCCATCAAATGGGATTTTAGAAATTCCAAGTGCTAAACTTGAACCAAATAAAGCCGTCATTTCCGGTGAGTTATTCGGATCTACTGATAATATTGTATTAATAACTTGTACTTCATTTCTAAAGTTTTCATCAAACATTGGTCTAATTGGTCTATCTATTTGACGAGCAGCAAGGGTTGCAGCATCAGTAGGTTTTCCTTCTCTTTTAATAAACCCACCTGGTATTTTACCAACTGAATATAATTTTTCATTATAAACAACTGTTAAAGGAAAGAAATCACCAGTTCCTACTGTATCACTCATTACAGCAGCAGATAACACAACTGTATCACCATATCTAACAAGTACAGCACCATCAGCTTGTTTAGCAAGTTCTCCAGTTTCAACAACTAATTTTCTTCCTAAAAAATCATAAACAAATTCCTTTTTCATTTTATCCTTCTCTCTATTCAATATAAAAAGACACTAAAAAATATAGTGCCCTTATTTTCTAATATTTAATTTTTTAATAACTTCACGATATTTAACAACATCATTTTTCTTTAAATAATCTAATAAACTTCTTCTCTTACCAATCATTAAGTGTAATCCTCTTTTTGAATGATAATCATGTTTATTATCTTTTAAATGTTCTGTTAAATTGTTAATCTTATCTGTTAAGATAGCAATTTGTACTGAAGTATCTCCAGTATTTTTAGCATCTTTAGCAAATTCTTGAACTCTAGATGCAATTTGTTCTTTACTTACAGCCATAATTAAATCCATTCCTTTCTATTAAACATTAATCGGTTATAACCTAGTCTAAATTCCGAAAGGAAAATCTAAACCACGTTAAAACTTCAACTAGTCATAATATACTATATTTTATAATGAAAAGTCAAATGTATTTTCAATATTTATCTAACTTTTTTATAAATTAGAACTGAATCTTTCTCATTACGATTATGAATAATTCCAGTTAAACCTGTAAAAGGATTCACATTCAACGGTATTTCTTTAAAAATCATTTTTAAAGAGACAAGATCATAAATTTCAGCCCATTCATCATAATATTTTGTATCATTAGTAAAATCATACAAATAACAAACTAATATTTTTCCATCTATATCCAATATTTTTGATAACTTATAAACTATATCATACAATTCTTGATTTTTTAAATATTGTCCTACATTAGAAAGCCATATATTATCATAAAATCTAGTTCCTATAAATTTTTTTAAATCACATGTTATAAATGTTGGAATAATTTTTTTAATCATTGTTTTTAAAGTTTCATAAGAGTCATTATCTCTTAAATATAAATTACATTTTTCTAAAATACTTGTTCTATACTCATCATAATTAAATAAGTTCTCTCTAATTTTAATCGAATCATACGTATTAAGTAACTCATCCCAAAACAGAAATGATTCAAAATCTAAATATCTTAATGTAACTTTAACTTTTTCATATATTTCTTTATTAAATACATATTTATTCTTTTTAAATACTTTCGGATAATCAATATACCTTAAAAACATTAAAAATTCTTCTCTATTTAAGCACAAAATACTTGCCATTTTTAGATAAAAATAATATTTTGTGAATAAATTGATATCTACAACAGTTATATCTTTGCAATTACAATAAATTGCATTTAAAACTTGATCACAAGATGAACCTACCGTTAATAAATTCTTATCTTTTAAATCAAATAAATTAATATATCCTGAAATATTTTCGGTAGCAAAAGGATAAATATTAGAAAAATAATTATTATGTTTATTATAATTATTTTCTATTTTATCTATCGCTATTTTTAAATTACTATTTAAATCATTCATAAAAATCTATTATTATTTTCTCTTATTTATATACTTTTTTACATTTGATTCACTTAGTAATTCATATTCTACTATTAAATCTATAGCATCTTCATTATCAGAGTTTAAAATAACTCTTAATAATTTACATTTTGTTAAAAAATCAAGCTCATCTTTATAACTACCTAGAAATTCGATTGCCATATTTTCATTGTTTTCAATAATAATTTCACTAGCAAATTCATTAACATTAAATTTTTCAGCAAGTAGCTCTGCTAAATCTTCACCTAAAAAATCAAGTTTAGAAATAGCTTTTTTTAATTTTATTGTATCTTCATTATTTAAATTATAAGTATCAAGATAAGCTGAAAGTGCATCATCATTTATATTATCAACATTTTCTAAAAAAGCATCAATTTCACGATTTGATATAAGTTCTAATCCATTATTAGAAGCATAATTATTATACTTTTCAATTAATACTTGAATTTTTTTAGACCCATTAAGATAATAATTTTTTTCGTATTCACCATCATTACAGTAATGTACGTCTTCATAATATGTATTTACTACATATGAAAATAATTCACTAATCTTACGTCTTACAACAATCATTAAAGCTTTTTCACTTATTTTTTGTTTCATTTTATTTATAAAAAAGCTAAAATACTCATCTGTCGGAGTAATATCTTGTCGTAAATTACCTATATATTGAAATTTATCCAATTCTTTTTGATATACATTGATATTTGTTAATTTATTTAATGGTGTTGAAAATTTAATATATTCCTTTTTTATTGGACATAAAATCTTTTTATCTACAAGTTCTTTTATTTCATCAACACTATATTTTTTTGTTTGTAATTCAAATGAATCTTCACATGCACATTTAATTCCTAAATTATGTAAATATACAACTTTGGTATCAAATAAACCAGGCATCGGCTCTAAAACAATTTTATCAACAGGAATTGTTACTACTTTTGTATATTGTTTATTATCCCTATATCTTAGATATTCTAATAAATCATCACTCGTAAATTTAATATTAAAAAATCTTTTTGCAATTAAATAATAATTTAATTCATTACTTGGATTATTTAAAAAATTTAAAATGTCATTATATTCATTTCTTTCTCTTTCTGGCAAACGGACAATATTTAACTGTTCAACTACATCTTCATCGCAACTAATTTCTTTATCTTTCCAAAAAATTCTCATTTAAAATAACCTTCTATCTTGTCTTAACTTTCACATCTTCTTTTTTTACATCACCAAATAATCTTGATTCATCACCAGCAAGTGCTAATGCATAGTTATATAAAGAATTTGTTCCAGCATATTCGGTATTAACTAATTTAAGATTAGTAAAATCTGTTAAAATTACTGTTCCATCTTCAAACTCTACTTGTACTTTATCATCATCTTCCCAATCCTTCCATGAAACTACTTTCTTAACAAATACACCATTTTCATTTTCAATAATACAATAATTAAAATTATAATTTAAACTATATGTTTTATTCCAACCATATGCATCAAGTCTAGTACTTAAATTTTGTAATTTATCATAACTTATTACTCTTGAAACTTCACCACCAGATAATTCAACTGCTAAATCATAAACATTATCATAATCAGTTGCTCTAACAAGTCCTACATTTTGTACACCTGTCAAAACTTGCAACCCATCTGCTGTTGAGTATTCAACAACTTCACCAGAATAATCCGAATAGTTATCAACTTTAGCAATCATTGTACCCTCACCATTGTAATCAATAACTGCATTAAATTCTTTTACAGTATCAAAATTATCTCTATTTGAATTCAATTTACTACATGCCTTAATTCCACTAAATGCTAAAACCCCTCCAAGAGTAAGAACACTAACAACTAGCTTAGCATTTTCAAAACTATCACTACTATAATATCCCATATAAATTTCCTCCTTGATTAGGGCATACTATAACATAAAATCAGCTTTTTGTAAATAAGTATAAATCTTAAGCATTTCTAAAAATTATTTAATAACCATAATTAAAAGATATCATTTAAAATATTTTCCTAATTATTTTGTACAATATGTTATTTCTTCATCTACTTTATTTGATATAATAATATCTTTTATTCCACCATTTTCAGGCATGCTATTACATTTTACTAGATAGAAATCTTGATTTTTTGATTTATAAATTTTAGATCCACCATCGTTAGCAGTTGTATACAAATCCATTAAAGAAATAATGTCATCTATAGAAATTGAATCATTGTTTAATTCTTCTTTTAAGTTAATTTCATCACCATTTTCTTTAATAAATTTTGGATTAGGAAAAGTAGAATATATTGTTGTTTCTTCATTTAATTTATAAATTTCATACATATCATATGTTTTTTTCTTTTCTTCCTTTTCTTTGATTGAGCATCCAGTTAGTAAAATTAATGCAATAATAGTAATTACGATTTTTTTCTTCATTCTCATTAGCCTCCATTTCAAAATAATTATATCAATTATTTAAATATTATAAAATTATAATTTCAGTTATGTCATCTAAATAAATTTTTTCATTATCAATCATTTTAATATATCCATTAACTAAATCTAATGATTTAACTTTACCGGTTTTATTTATATATTTTCCGCCTTCTTTTTTTAAATCAGCTATAAAATAAGTAATCTTAATTTCCAAATGTTTATTAACATTTTCCTTTATTATATTTAAAGTCTCATTAAGTTTATCAACACTTTCTTCATCTAAAATATGTTTTCTTGTTGTTAATCTAGCCGTTTCTTCTATTTCTTCATCATAGCCAACTAAAGCCGCAAAAGGAGCAAACTGCCCAGCTCTTTTATCTATACTCATTCTAGAATGATACTTAGGTTCATAATGAGGTAGATTAATAATATCTTCATATTTATTCATTATCCTTTATGTCCTCCTACTTCTCTATTTCGGTCAATAGCAGTTGATCCTTCTTCTAAATTCATTCCTTTAAGAATTGAGTTCTTTCCAAATTTATTTTTTATATCAATAATTGCATGTTGTAATTTTTTATCATCTTCTTGATGTTTTTTTACTTCTTCTTTTTCTAATGTTTTATCTATGGTGTTAAATAAATCTAATTGTTCAAACACTAAATCATTTTTAGTTTTACTTTCTGTTTTTAAATTACACACTGTAATATTTATTTTTCTTATTAATAGATTTTTATTAACTATTTCATCATATAACTTGATACATTTTTCAGATAATATCTTACTTGAAAATGTATAATAATCTAAATTAATTGTTCCATGAGCATTTTTAGGCACATATCTTCCATAATTATCTTTACTTATTGGTCCATCATATTTATTTCTTATTTCTGGATTAGTTAAATTTGAAACATCATAAGTTAAATCTAAAACTATTTGCCTTGTTGTTAATTCTTTTTCTGTTAAATCTAGCGCTAAAGAATCAATCATTTCTCTAACAATTAACTTTGTTCCTTCATAATTATAAGGACAATGCAAAACTTGTCCAGAAGATAAACTACTTGCTTCTGGTTTATATTTTTTTACATCCTTTATTGTTGTTGGTTCATAACCCCATGCATGGTCTATTAATAATTCCGCGTTAACTCCAAACAAATTATATAAATAGTTTTCATTTTTAATGGACATTAATGCTACATCGCCCATTGTATACATTCCATTTTCTTCTAACTTTTTAGCAATACCTTTTCCAACTCTCCAAAATGAGGTTAATGGTTTGTGTTCCCATAAAATTTTTCGGTAAGACATTTCATCTAAAGATGCCATTCTTACTCCAATTTCATTTGGTTTCATATGTTTGGCAACTATATCCATAGCTATTTTAGCTAAATACATATTAGTTCCTATTCCTGCTGTTGCTGTTATCCCTGTTTC
>CAKOQK010000022.1 GCA_934101225.1 uncultured Bacilli bacterium
AAACGGTAATTTAATTTAGGGCTTATTTTTCATACCCGGCAGGTCGGGAGTTCAAATCTCTCCGCCGCTACCATTTATTTGTAATAAACTAACTTGAGATGGTTAGTTTTTTTTTGTTTTTTAAACAAATTTTAAAAAATTGTTTTCAAATTATTGACAAACCGAGATTCTGCCTTTATTATATTAAAATTGTAAGGAAAGATATTGGATGAATGAGAAAGAACTTAGAAAAATTTCGAGAAAAGAATTATTAGAACTGTTGTTAGAACAAGCTAATCGAATTGTTGATTTAGAAAAAGAATTAGCAGATGCAAAGGCTAAACTTGAAGATAAAAGGATAATGTTAAATGAAGCTGGTAACTTAGCAGAAGCCTCACTTAAGATTACTGATTTATTTCAAAAGACAATGGAAACCTGTAAAATATATTCTGACAATGTTGAAGAATTAAATTCTAGAATTGAAAAAGAAGTAAGGGAAAAGTATGAAACAATTGAAAAACAAAAGCTTATAGAGTTAGAAAATACTTATAAAAATAATGCAATATCTACTAAAAACAGTAAAAGAGATAAACAGAAGAAACAAACAAAATCTAAGAAAAAGAAAAAATAGAAATGAGAAGTATTGTTTATGAAAAAGATTGATTTAAACTCTTTAACTACTGAACAGATTGAAAAAGAATTAAAAAGGACTAAATACAATAATGGTTTTAGCCACATTATTATGAATACGATAATAGTTTTTATAATAATAGCTGCAATAGGAACTTTAGTAGCAACATTTTTAATGCCTGTGTTACAACTTAATACAGATGCTATGAATGGGTTATACAAATCAGGTGATATTGTAGTTTCAATTAAAACCAATAATATTAAACCTAATGATATAATTGCTTATTATTATGGTAATAAAATATTAATATCTAGGGTAGTTGGAGTATCTGGTGATACTATTGATATTGATAAGAATGGAAAGGTTTATAGAAATAATCAATTAGTAGAAAATGATAATTTTACAAATATTGATTTTACAATTGATGATATTAAATATCCTACTGTGGTACAAAGTGAAGAATATTTTGTATTAAATGATGATAGGAAAGATACATCAGATTCAAGAAATAAAGAAATAGGAAATATTAAAAAAGAAAATTTAATAGGAAAAGTACTATTTAAAGTATGGTCTAAGTAAAAATGAGTTTGGGAGGTTTTGAAAATGAAAAGAAAAAAAATACTATTATATGTTACTTTATTTGCACTTATATTAAATATATTTAATCCACTTATAGTGTATGCTGAAAGTAAAGGAGAAATTAGAAAACCAACAGTTGAAGTTGGAAATACTGGTGCAGCAGGTAATGTTAAAGTAACTAAGACTGTTACTGAAGTGGATAATAATGGAAAATACAGAATTACATTTGATGTAGTTGGAAAAAGTAATACAACTATTTCTAAAAAAGATGCTAAACCATATATTGTTTATGTTGTAGATAGATCTTGGACAATGCGTGTTGGACTAAATGGTAGTACAAGTGATAGCAGAATTATATATTCCAGAAGAATATCTAAATCTTCTTCAGAAATACTTCATGAATCATATAAAAAAGCAATGTTTGCTGCTATAACTTTTGCTGACGATATTATAATAGAAACAGAAAATCATGAAACAAAGGTTTTTTGGAAAAATTCATCATTAAATACTAATAATTGGAATGGTGCAAGTGGAAAATATACGGCAACAGATAAAGCTATTGCAAAAGCTACTGAAATGCTTAATGGTGTAACTGATGCAACTAGTAAACATATAATACTCCTTAGTGATGGGATTCCTGAAGATGGTAATGGAAAAATAGAAGTTTCAAATAGAACAAAAGAACAGGCAAAAATAGCTAAAGCAAGTGGTATAGAAATATTTTCTGTTTTTCTTCAAGATAAGTATAATTATGATGCTGACGCTAAAAGTTTAATGGATACAATTGCATCTACACCAGCAACCACACATAGTTTTGATGCTTCAGATTCTGATGCACTTACAAAGAGTTTTGAAGCAATCAATGATTCAATTATAAAAACAGAGGTAAAAGCTCCGGCTGCAACAAATGCTGTACTAAAAGATGTAATTGGAAGTGATTTTACTTATGTTTCTGGTAGTGCATCAAGTAGTGATATAACTGTTAATGATAAAAATGTTACTATAAATATTGGTAACATTGAAGAAAATACAAAACGTTATTATTTTGATATTCAAATAAATGAAAATGCATCTACCGGATGGCATAAAACTAATGATTCATTTAATTTAACAGGAGAAGGATTAAATAACACTGTTTCAACAACAGATTCTGCAGAAGTTTATTGGGAAGAAACTTATAAAAAACTTGTTATAGAAAAAGAATTAAAAGGTATTTCAAATAATAATACTAAATTTGATTTTGAAATTAATTTAAAGGATAAAGAAGGTAATTTATTAAGTGGAGAATATAAATATAAATTAAATGATGGTACTGAAACAAATTTAGAGTTTGTTAATGGAGTAGCCACTATAAGTCTTAAAGATGGAGAAAAGGTTGAATTTATAAATATTCCAAGAAATACTAAGTTTAGTATAGAAGAAAAAACAAGAGATGGATATAAAACTCAAGTTTGTATTAATGATAATAATTGTGAAAATAAATATAAATATGAAAACTCACTAACAGATAATATTAATATTAAGTTTGTTAATATTGGTAGTGAATACGAATTACCAGAAACAGGAAGTTCTGGTGGATTAATTTTGATAATAACAGGTTTAACCTTTACAGGGGGTGCTGTTATTTATATATTAATAGATTTACTTAGAAAGAATAGAGTGTGCTAAGCTGGCATTTTAAACTTTAAAAGTAAATACTTATAAAAATAATAGGAGAGGAAATAGGAAATATGAAAAAAGTATTTAGAATATTATTCTTAGGAATAATTTCATTATTTGCAGCTATTACTGTAAATGCTGCAACAACTGGTGGATCTATTACAATTGATAGACAAGGTAAAACTAATTACAAAACTGTATATAACGCATATAGAATTTTAGATTTATCTTATGATGAAGAAAATGGTTCTTATGCATATACATTAAATGCAAAATGGAGGGATTTCTTTACAACTGGTGCTGGAAAAGATTATGTTGATATTGATAGAGAATATGTAACAATTAAATCAGGTGCTAATGTTGAAGAACTTGCTAAAGAAGCTTTAGCATATGCACAAGCAAAAGAAAAAGATGCATTTATAACATTAAATGTAGGTACTAATACTGGTAAGATTTCTGATTTAAAATTAGGTTATTATTTAGTAGATTCATCTTTAGGAACATTATGTAATTTAAATTCTACAGCAAAAGATGTAACTATTAATGAAAAGAATGGTGAGCCATCAATTACAAAGGATGCTGATAAAGCAACTGCTAAAATTGGCGATAAAGTAAATTATAAAATTGATGTAACTGTAGCTAAAGGATATCAAAAATATGTTGTTACAGATAATATGACTGCAGGTTTAACATTTAATAATGATATTAATATTAAATATTTAAATGCTGAAGGAAATGAAGTAACAGGATTAACTGATGCTGCTATTAATACTACTGCATCAGATGAATATACATTTAAAATTGATTTTTCAAATGTTAATTTAGCAAATGTTAAAACAATAAGAATAACTTATTCTGCAACAATTAATGAAAATGCTATTGATGGAGAACAAACAAATAATGCTAAATTAAATTTTGGTAATAATTTAAATGTATCTAAATCGTCTACAACTATTACAACATATGAAGCAAAATTTGTAAAAGTAAGTAATAAAACAAAAGATGGTGTAAAAATTAGATTAACTGGTGCTAAATTTAGTTTATATGATGCTTTAACAGGTGGAAATGAAATTAAAGTTGTTAAAGTAAGCGAAGGCGTTTATCGTGTTGCAACTGCTGCTGAAATAGCTGCTAATGATATTGATGAAATTGAAGCTGGAGAAGTTACCATCAAAGGTTTAGCAAATAATACAAGTTATTATTTACAAGAAGACCTAGCTCCAGATGGATATACTAAATTAGCTAATAGAGTAGAATTAACAGCTGGAACTGCAACAACTATAGAAGTTGTTAACACAACAGGCGTAGCACTTCCTTCAACAGGTGGTATTGGTACAACATTATTCGTACTAATTGGTACAATTATGGTTTTATCTTTAGGAACAGTATTAGTTTCTAAATATAGAATGACTAAATTTAACGCTTAATAATATAAGCAAAATAAAATACAGCTTAAATTGATTTAATTAGTTAAGAGGATAATTCCTCTTAACTAAAATAAATCATATTATGAAGAAATTTAAAAATATTAAAATAAGGAAGTAAGACTTATGAAAAAGAATAAAACAACAATTATATTAGTATTATTTTTCTTCATAGGCCTTGCTATATTAATTTATCCTTCATTTAGTAATTATTATAATGAAAGAATTCAAACTGCGAATATTGATAATTACGAAGAAAGAATTAGTGTTATTAAAAAAGATAATTATACTAAAGATTTTAATGAAGCGATAAAGTATAATAAAGCGCTTATGAAATTAAAAGATCCTTTTGTTAATTATAATAAGATAAAAGGATATGATGACATTTTAAATGTTAAAAATGGGATGATTGGATATTTAACTATTGAAAAAATTAATGTTGAATTACCAATTTATCATGGAACAAGTTCAAATGTGTTATCTAATTCAGTTGGACATTTAAAAGGGTCAAGTTTTCCAACGGGTACTACTGGTACGCATGTAGTCTTATCTGCTCATAGAGGATTACCTTCTGCTAAATTATTTACTCATTTAGATATATTAGAGGAAAATGATACTTTTACGATAACTGTATACGATAAAGTATTTACTTATCAGGTTGATAAAATAGTTACTGTTAAACCGAAGAATATAGAACCACTTAAGATAAGTAAAAATAAAGAATATGTAACACTGATGACTTGTACACCATATGGAATTAATACACATAGATTGCTAGTTAGAGCTCATAGAATAGATGATTCTTTGAAGAAAGCCTATATTACAACTAAAGCTTTTAAAATTAGTAAATCGATAGTTTGGGTATTTATTTCATTACCAATATTATTTTTATGGTTAGTAGCGTTAATGCTTAAACCAGTTAATAAAAATATTGATTATAAAAGTATATTTGTTTATCCAAAAGAGAAAATAGAGAGGAAGTAAAAAATATGAAAAAAATATTATGGTTGTTAGGTGTATCTTTAATGTTAGTATTGCCAGTATCAGCAAATACGGTAGATTTTAACCAAAAGGGAAGTATAAAGCTTGAGTTAGTAGAACAAGAGCATAATGAAAAAATAGCAGATGCAAATATTGAAATAATTAAAATAGCAGATGCTAAGGTTGATTCAAATGGTAATTTATATTATGAATATGTAACTAGTTTAAATAATTGTAATGTAGATATTAAAGATGTTACTAAAATTGATGTAAATGAGTTAACTACTTGTATTAATGATAATACTTATAAAATATCTAATTTAACAGATAGTAATGGAATTGTTTTATTTAATAATTTAGATTTAGGATTGTATTTAGTTAGACAAACTAATAAATTAAATAATTATACATCAATAGATTCTTATTTAGTTACAATACCTACAATTGAAGATAATAATTGGGGTTATGATATTCATAGTGTTCCTAAAACTGAGATTCAAAAGAAAATGGAAATAACTATAATTATTGAATGGAAAACAGAAAAAGATATTAAAGATAAAGAAGTAACTGCTGAATTATTTAATGATAATCAAAAAGTTAATGAATATTTAATAACTAAAGATGATAATTGGACAAGAAGTGATACTGTTTTATTAAGTGATAAATATAGTGTTAAAGGCGAAACAATAGAGGGACTTAATATTTCATATGTTGTTGATGGCAATGTATTTAGAATTATTTATTCTGATAATTTACCACAAACAGGAGAAAACATATATATTATATATATTCTAGCATTTACTGGTTTAATATTTATAATGTTAGGGGTAACTTTAAAGAAAAATGAAAAAAATAGGTAATATATTTATTATTCTTGGTATTATTTTAATAACTTGTTCTGCTTTCTTAATTATTAGAAGTAAATATATTGATAGTATTACTAAAGATAAAGTTAGTGAAGTTATGAGTGTTATAGATAAAACACTTGCTGATGTAGATATGAGTGAAGTAGATAAAAAGAACTTTATAGTTGTTAATAATAAAGAATATATTGGGTATATTCATTTAGAAAATTCAAATATATATTTACCTATTAATAAGGAATATACTAAAGATAATTTAAAATATTCTCCAACTGTTTATTATGGATCAATTGAAGAAAATAATTTAATTATATGTGCTCATAATCGTAAATATCAATTTGGTTTCTTACTTAATATAAAAGTAGGAAATAAATTTACTATTACTGATATTAATAATAATACATATGAATATGAAGTTTGTGAAATTGAAGAATTAAAAGCAAATATGGTTGATGAAATGATTAATAATAAATATGATTTAACATTGTTTACTTGTACTTTAGGTGGATTAACAAGATATACTGTAAGATTAAATAGAATATAGAAGCGTGATTAATTTCACGTTTTCTTTTTGTTTTTTAATATATTTATGGTAGAATTATTTTGGTATGGTGGTTTATTTATGTATAAAATGATTGTAACTGATTTAGATGGAACTTTATTAAATAATAATAAAAGAGTTTGTGATATTAGTAAAAAATATTTAAAAGAATTAAAAGATAATGGTTATATTATATGTATAAATACAGGTAGAACTATAGGAAGAGCAAGATATGCATTAGGAGAGTTTGATTACGTTAATTATATAATTGGAAATAATGGATCATTTATTTATGATGTATGTAATGATAAAAGTTTATATAAAAGTTCTATTAAAACTGAAAATATTAAAGCATTATTTATAAAATATTTAGATGAATATGAAGTTTTTGAAATAAATAGTTATAAGAATATTTTGAGTTATCATTCAAGAACAAGAAATGTTGAACCATATGTTGAAAAAATAGATAATAAGGATGAATTTCTTAATAAAATAAGAGACGTTTATAATGTTACTATAAGTTTTAATAGGGAAGAAATGATTAAAATATTTTTAGAAGATTTAAAAAATAATTATAACGATATTAGTTCATTTATAATGCAGGATTCTTTTTCAAATAAAAAATGGATAACTCTTATAAATAAAAATGATAATAAATATAATGGATTATGTATATTAAAAGATAGAATAGGTATAAATAATAATGATATTATAGCGTTTGGTGATGGATTAAATGATGTCGTAATGATTGAAAATGTTGGTTTTGGTGTTGCAATGAAAAATGCCTTAGACGAAGTAAAAAATAAAGCAAATGATATTACATTAGACGACAATAATAATGATGGTGTAGTTAATTATTTAAAAAGTATATTAAAATAATTTTAGACTTTAATTTTAATAAAGTTTGTGTTATCCTTTATATATAAAGATAGGGTGTTTGTTAGTGAAAAGATTAAAGTATATTTTATTATTATTAATAATTATTCCAATAAATACATTTGCAATTGAGTTATATTGCGATAGAAATGTAAAATCTAATAGCACGTTTAATTGTGCTATTTCAAATTCATCGAATAGTTTATATAACTTTGTTGCTAATTTAGATTATCCAAGTGAGTTTATTGTAAAAAAAGAGGTATATTCTAATGAGTATACTAATAATGGAAGTGTAAAAAATATAAATATTATTGGTCCTGGTTTTAATGCACCAACAACAATTGCAATTATTACTTTTTTAGCACCAACTGTAAGTAGTAATCAAAATTATGTTATATCGCTTAAAAATATAAAATATAAATATTTATCAAATGAAACTAATTTTAGAGATAATCAAAAAGATTTAACTGTCAATGTTACTGTTACTGCTAATACAACTACTGCTGCAAAGCCGGTAATAACCACTACTACAACAAAACCAACAACAACATCTACAACTACAACTACAACAACAACTAAAAATAGTCAGAATAATAAATTTAAATTAACATTAAATTATATGGTTAATGATGGAACTGATGAATTTTATTGTGAATCTGTTAATGGAAAGTGTTCTATTAATTTATCAAATATTGTTAAACCAGAAAAAGATGGATATAAATTTATTGGTTGGGATAAAAATAATACCTGCAATAATTATAAAGTATATACTGAATATATTTTAAGTAGCAATGAAGAATTGTATGCATGTTATGAAGCAAACACTAGTGAGGATGTTATAAATTATTTAGATAGTATAAATATTAAAGATTATAATATTGGATTTAATAAATATATTTTTAGTTATACTATTGATGTAAGTGGAGATTTGACTAGTTTAGATATTGATGCTATACCATTAAATCAAGATGCTAAAGTTGTAATAAGTGATAATGCTAAAAATTTAATAGATGGAAAAAATAAAATAGAAATAAGTGTAATATATAATGATGTAATAACTACTTATATAATTAATGTTAATAAAAACTATATTGATAAACCTAAAATAAATAATATAAAAATTAATGGATATAATTTTACATTTAATCAAGATACATATCAGTATAATTTAACTGTAAAGTATGGTACAACTAGTTTAGACGTATTAGTAGATTGTGATGATGATTATACTTATACAATTAGTGGTAATACTTCTATAAGCAATGGTAGTAAATTGTTAATAGTTGCCAAATCGGAAAGTTCAGAAGATGTAGTTTATACTATAAATATTAAATATGATAGTTTTATTAAATCATATTTGTCCTATATTTATGGGGTTAGTTTTGGATTATTTTGTATAATTGTTTATTTTATTGTTAGATATTTAAGAAGTGATAAATTTAAAATAAAAGAAGAAAAGAAAAAAATAAAGGAAATAAAGATTGAGCCAAAAAAAGAAAATATAGTAAAGAAAGATAATAAAACAAAAAAAGAAAAGAAAATAAAAGAAAAAAAGAAAGTAAAAGAAGAACAAGAAGAAAATATTGAAAAATTATAAAGAAAGAAGCTAAATAAAATAGTTTTTTTCTTTTTTTTATGATAGACTTAAGGAGTGATAATATGGAAGGAAAAGAGATAATATATGAATTTTTAGATTATATTTCTTATGAAAAAAAATATTCAGATTATACTGAAAAAAATTATGAATTGGATTTATTTAAATATTTTGAATATTTAGATAAGAATAATTTAAATTATTTAACTGTTAAATATAAGGATGTATCCAATTTCACTTTATTTTTAGCTAAACAAAATTATAAAAGTACTACTATTAATAGAATTGATAGTTCAATAAGAAGTTTTTATAATTATTTAGAGTTAGAAGAAAAGATTAATGGAAATCCTTTTAAGGCAGCAAGTAATTTAAAAGTTCCTAAGAGATTACCTAATTATTTTAAGTATGATGAGTATTTAACTATGATAAGTGTTATTGATAAAGATGATTATGAATATCGTAATAGACTTATTTTGGAAATGCTTTTTGCTACTGGATTAAGAGTTAGTGAATTATCTAATATTAAAATTAAAGATATTGATTTTAGTGAAAGAGAAATTAAGATAATGGGTAAGGGAAGTAAGGAAAGATTTGTGTTCTATAATAAGGAATGTGCAATCGTTCTTGATTCTTATTTGAAGGAATGTAGAAGTAAACTATTAAATGGTAAAGATAGTGAATATTTATTTATTAATCATTTAGGAGATAAGTTAACTGATAGAGGTATAAGACTTATAATTGATAAAATTGTTAAGAAATCATGTATTAAATCAAAAGTATCACCCCATACGTTTAGACATACTTTTGCAACTATGTTGTTAAATGAAGGTTGTAATATTAAAAGTGTGCAAGAATTATTGGGACATTCTAGTTTGGGTACGACAGGTATTTATACTCATTTAACTAATGATGAGGTAAGGCTTGCTTATATGAAGGCTCATCCTAGAGCATAATAAACATTATAAGGGAGGAAGATTTAATGACAAAGTATGTTTATTTGTTTACTGAAGGTAACGCTGATATGCGTAATCTATTAGGTGGTAAAGGTGCAAATTTAGCTGAGATGACAAATTTAGGTTTACCAGTTCCTCAGGGATTTACTATTACTACTGAAGCATGTACAAAATATTATGAAGATGGAAAAGAAATAAGTCCAGAGATTCAAGATCAAATTAATGAGTATATTGGTAAGATGGAAGAAATTACTGGTAAAAAATTTGGTGATAAAGAAAATCCTTTACTTGTTTCTGTAAGAAGTGGTGCTAGAGCATCTATGCCTGGTATGATGGATACTATTTTAAATTTAGGTTTAAATGAAGATGTAGTTGAAGTATTAGCTGAGAAATCTAATAATCCAAGATGGGCATGGGACTGTTATAGAAGATTTATTCAAATGTATTCTGACGTTGTTATGGAAGTTGGAAAGAAATACTTTGAAGAATTAATTGATAAAATGAAAGAAGAAAAAGGTGTTAAGTTAGATGTTGAACTTGATGCTGATGATTTAAAAGAGCTTGCTAGAGAATTTAAAGAAGAATATAAAACTAAAATTGGTTCTGAATTCCCAAGTGATCCTAAAGAGCAATTAATGGGCGCTATTAAGGCTGTATTTAGATCATGGGATAATCCAAGAGCTAATGTGTATAGAAGAGATAATGATATTCCTTATTCATGGGGAACTGCCGTTAATGTTCAATCTATGGCTTTTGGTAACATGGGTGAAGATTGTGGAACAGGTGTTGCGTTTACTCGTGATCCAGCTACTGGAGAAAAAGGATTATTTGGTGAATTCTTAACTAATGCTCAAGGTGAAGATGTTGTTGCTGGTGTTAGAACTCCAATGCATATTAGTGAAATGGAAGAAAAATTTCCAGAAGCATTTAAAGAATTTGTTAGTGTTTGTAATACTTTAGAAAATCATTATAGAGATATGCAAGATATGGAATTTACTGTTGAACATGGTAAACTTTATATGTTACAAACTAGAAATGGTAAGAGAACAGCTAAGGCTGCTTTAAAGATTGCTTGTGATTTAGTTGATGAAGGAATGCGTACTCCTGAAGAAGCTGTTTTAATGATTGATCCAAGAAATTTAGATACTTTATTACATCCTCAATTTGATGATGATGCTATAAAGAATGCTAAGGCTATTGGCAAGGGATTAGGTGCATCACCTGGTGCTGCTTTTGGTAAAGTTGTATTTACTGCTGATGATGCTGTTAAATGGGCTGAAAAAGGTGAAAAAGTTGTTTTAGTAAGACTTGAAACATCTCCAGAAGATATTACTGGTATGAAAGCTGCTCAAGGTATTTTAACTGTTCGTGGTGGTATGACTAGTCATGCAGCAGTTGTTGCTCGTGGTATGGGTACTTGTTGTGTATCTGGTTGTGGTGATATCCATATGGATGAGGCTAATAAGACATTTACTTTAGCTGGTAAAACATTCCATGAAGGTGATGAAATCTCTATTGATGGAACAACTGGAAATATTTATGAAGGTATTATTCCAACTGTAGATGCTACAATTACTGGTGAATTTGGTCGTGTAATGGCATGGGCTGATGAATTTAGAACATTAAAAGTTAGAACTAACGCAGATACTCCAAGAGATGCTAAGAAAGCTCATGAACTTGGTGCTGAAGGTATTGGACTTTGTAGAACAGAGCATATGTTCTTTGAAGAAGATAGAATTGCTGCTTTTAGAGAAATGATTTGTGCAGATACTTTAGAAGAAAGAGAAACTGCTTTAGAAAAGATTTTACCTTATCAACAAGGTGACTTTGAAGCTTTATATGAAGCATTAGAAGGCGATAGTGTTGTAGTTCGTTATTTAGATCCACCTCTACATGAATTTGTTCCTACTGAAGAAGCTGATATTGAAAAACTTGCTAAGGCTCAAAATAAACCAGTAGAAAGAATTAAAGAAATTATTGCTGGATTACATGAATTTAACCCAATGATGGGACATAGAGGTTGTAGACTTGCTGTAACTTATCCAGAAATTGCTAAAATGCAAACTAAAGCTGTAATTCGTGCCGCTATAAATGTTAAAAAGAATCATCCTGATTGGGATATTGTTCCGGAAATAATGATTCCACTTACTGGAGAAGTTAAAGAACTTAAATATGTTAAAGATATAGTTGTTGCAACTGCTGATGAAGAAATTGCTAGTGCTAATATTGAATTAAAATATCAAGTTGGTACTATGATTGAAATTCCAAGAGCAGCAATTACTGCTGATGAAATTGCTAAGGAAGCTGAATTCTTCTCATTTGGTACTAACGATTTAACTCAAATGACATTTGGTTTCTCTAGAGATGATGCTGGTAAATTCTTACCAAGTTATTATGCAACTAAGATTTATGAGGAAGATCCATTTAAAACTCTTGATCAAAAAGGCGTTGGAAAATTAATCGAAATGGCTGTTAAGGGTGGAAAATCAACAAGACCTGATATTCAATTAGGTGTATGTGGTGAAACTGGTGGAGATCCTAAATCTATCGAATTCTATCATAACGTTGGACTTGATTATGTATCTTGCTCACCATTTAGAGTTCCAGTTGCTAGACTTGCTGCTGCACAAGCCGCAATCAAATCTGGGGATAGAAAGTAATTTACTTAAAATACTGTAAATCCAATGATTATATATAAAAGCCTAAGGAATGTGATTAGTTCATAATTCCTTAGGCTTATTTTTTTGTGTAATTTTAAATTTGATGGTATAATTAATGTGTGTTAAAGATAAAAGTGTTTTGCATAAAATAGTATTTATTTTTTTAGTCAAATTCAAAATAGTGGTATTAATTAGTGCAAATGAAATTATATTAATTTCTTTAATCTATTACCAATTAGTGCTGTGGCAAAAGCAGCAATCCTTAGAAAACAAGGAAAATAATTATTGATTTTTATAATCCTAACATGAAAATGTTGGGTTTTTTATAAAAACGATATATTTAATAATTGCTTTTTAATCTTTTTTGAATAATTTGGCTTTTTCGTTTCGTTTCATTTGTTAAATCTTCTAATGTGAATTCAAGCAATTGTGAAAGATATAGTATTTCTACTAATAATTTTTTTGCAGTTTCTTTTTCAAGCTTTTGGACTAAATCATTTCCTAATTTATAAAGTGTCAGAAATGTTTCTATAATATCCTTGTTACTTGTTGCAGAAAAATTTTCCCTTAAAGATACATTTGTAATGTTACAAAAATATAATATCATAAATAAACAATCAATATATTCTTCTAATATACGATTTTTTTCACCAGTTTGATTTATTGACCAAAATTTAAAACATCTTGTTTCGTTAGCTAGTTCTCCAAATTCTACCAATAATTCAAGTTTATATTTTTTTATAATTTCAGGAGATTTGATATCAAATTGTAATGAAAATAAATCGTCTAAATATTTTGTTTCTTTATATATTTTTTCTATGTTTAGCATAAATGTCACTTCTTTCTTAAAATCTATAGATTGATTATAAGTATTGTTAATTAATCGGATTATGTGATGTATTTTATCATTAAAAATAGTATTTTGCAACTAACTGATGTTGTAAAAATTGCTGTAGAATGGAAATTAAATTATTTAAAAGATGTTTATGATATAAAAAATATAGAAAGAGATTACAATCATGTGGATTTGAACGAGCAAAAAAATTAAAAGAAAATATCATGGCAGACATTTATATATAAAAGCCTAAGGAATGTGATTAGTTCATAATTCCTTAGGCTTATTTTTTTTGTAATTTTAAATTTGATAGTATAATTAATGTGTGTTAAAGATAAAAGCATTTTGCATAAAATAGTATTTATTTTTTAGGCAAATTCAAAATAGTGGTATTAATTAGTGCAAATAAAATTATATTAATTTCTTTAATCTATTACCAATTAGGGCTGTGGCAAAGGCTAGTATAATCAAAAGAAATAGAAATCTTTAGTTTATATAAGCTGTGGCAAGAGCCAGCATAATTAAAAGAGGTAGAAATCTCTAGGTAATATAGGCTGTTGGGGTTGCATCCATTAATAAAAAGAATAGTAATCACTAGTTTATACATGCTATAACACAAGCCGCAATAAAGGAAAGAAGGCAATAAGAATATTCTTGGAAGCCCTTTAAAATAAAGAATTTAACAAGAATTTGCTAAAGGATATTCTTAATGATTATTGCATAGAAAATATTAAATTAAGGATTAAGAAGACTAAAAATGTCGTGAAATGCATCCTTTAGAGTAGACATTATAAAAAAAGACTTTTAAAAATATGTTAGAATACACTTCCGAAAGGGGGGTGCTTTTCTTATGGCTTCAAAAGGGCAAAAATTTATAAGATTTACTGATGAAGAAAGAACAGAAATAATTGGTCAATATTTATCTGGACAAGGTTTTTATAAAAGCATAGCAAAAGACCGTGGAGTTAGTTGGAAAACAATTGAAAGTATGGTTAGAAAATATAGAAATACAGAAACAACTATTTCAGAACAAAAAGGTCGACCTAAAGAAAAAGATTTAACTAAAGAGGATTGGAAAGAAAGATTTAAAATAGAATAAATAGTTTCATTAATGGCTTTAAAAAGTAAATCAATTCTTTGTTTAATGGAAAACAAAAATACTTGGAAAATATTATTATCAAGTAGATACATATTATCCAAGTAGTAAAACATGTAGTCATTGTGACTATAAAACCGATATAACAAATAATTTAAATATAAGAAATTGGGAATGTCCAAAATGTAGCAATTTAAACGATAGAGATATAAATGCTAGTATAAACATAATGTTTGAAGTATTAAAAATACATTACCTAAATACAATTAATAACTAGTAAAATATACAATCAAATAATAATTAAAAAGAATGTACGATAGCAAGTATCACAAATTTAAGCCTGCTTGAGCTAAAGGTTACTTTATCTATGAAACAGGAATATAGGCGAAAGCCTAAAATAATAATTTTAATTTATTATTTTTGTTCTGCAGTAAAGTGATAATAATATGACTTTTTATGTTATAATTATATAAGTGAGTACAATGGAGGGAGTTTTTTTATGTCACAAAAATTTGAACAATTATCTTTATTCAATGATAATAATAATTTGAAAAATCTCAACTCTGTTTTAATATTTGAACTTTCTAAAGATGTGTTAAAAAAACTAGATAACTACAGTATTGAACAATATGTTAAAGATGTTGAAACAGATGGTTTAAGTAAAACTTGGGATATTTTATGTAGTTATATATTACAGTTTGGTGAAAAAAATGATTTGATTAATATATCTAATTTTGGTGAAATGTATGAGATTGGTTTAGCAACTGAAGACAAAATCAAAAAGAAAAAGAGTGGTCAATATTATACTCCAGATGATGTTGCAATGGTTATGAGTCAGTGGTTGGATAATTGCGATGGAGATAATGTGTGTGATGTTGCTTGTGGTACCGGAAAATTAATACTAACATATTTAGATTATATTGGAAAAAGAAAAGCATTAAATCTTTTAAAAAAAGGAAAATTATATTTATATGATTACGATTCAACTGCATTAAAAATTTGTAAAACTTCTTTATTGGTAAAATATGGACAAGAATTATGCGATTCTATTCATGATGTATATTGTGATTTTCTTGATAGGGATGTTGTATTACCAGATAACTGCAAGACAATTTCTAATCCACCATATGCTGCAATGCAAGATATTTCTAATAATTGGTTTTTAACTGATGTTATTAGAGATTCTCATGAATGGTATTCTTCATTTATGGATAAAATTTTTTCTCAAAGTAGATCAACTGTAATAATAACTCCTTATAGTTTTGTCTCTGGAAGTAAATTTTATTCTTTAAGAAAAGAAATGTGTGAATTAGGAAATGGATTTATTGTCATTTTTGACAATGTTCCTGGAAATATTTTTTGTGGAAGAAAACATGGTATTTTTAATACTAATACAGCAAATTCTGTAAGAGCAGCAATTACTGTTTTGAATTCTTCAAAAAAGAATAGAGGATTCAGAGTTTCGCCGATGATTAGATTTAAAAACGAAGAAAGAAAAGAATTGTTAAAATGTGATGTTTTGGAATCGACAATTAATAATGAAATACAAATAATAAATAATGAAAATAAATCTTTTAAAAAAGTTTCAAAAGAATTAAAAAATGTATATGATGTATGGATTAATAGTTCATCGTTCATATTGAAAGACTTAATTTCAAAAAAATCAAATAATTATTTGATTGATATGCCTAATACATGCAGATATAATACAACAGCATCATCTACAAAATTAAAAAGAGGTGGATCAATAACTTTTTATGCGAATAGTGAAGATGAATATTATTTCTTATATTGCTTTATAAACTCTAGCTTTGCTTATTGGTGGTGGAGAATATACGATGGAGGTATAACATACCCTTCTAGTTTACTAAACAGCATGCCAGTTCCATTTAATATGTTAAGTACTAATGATAAGAAAGAATTCAAAAAAATCGCTTGTGAAATGATTGATAAGGAAAAAGAATATGTTTCTACCAAAGTTAATGCAGGAGTTGTTCAAGAAAATATTAAATTTCCAGAAAAGTATAAAAATATTATTAATTCAAAAATATTACAAATATTAGGTTGTAAAGAAGAACCTTGTATATTTAATCAAGTTCATGCTAATAAGTTTTTTATAGATTGTGAGGATTCAGATGGAATTAAGTAATGAAATAATAAATATTTTTAAGTCAAAAAGAAAATGTATTATTAATGCAGATTTAGATGGATTGCTATCTGGTATGATTTTACATGAATTCTTAGAATGGGAAGTTGTTGGTTTTAGTAGTTGCTGTGGAAAGCCTGATGATGAATTATGGCTATATAATATTGAAGAAGATATTAACGATTGTGTATTTGTTGATTTACCTGTTTATATTAAGGAATATTCTACAATAGATCAACATTTTGTCGCTTTTGATAAGGATTCGATAGAAAAGTATAATAATGATGGAAATAAAGCAAATCCAAATATAATTCGTGATAGAGTATTTTTAGATGAACAAGGGAAAAATCAGTATACAATGAAATATCCATTTGGGACTATACATTTTATAATAGCAGTTTTAGAAAAAATGGGTATTATTTCAGATAACTATACTTTTAATTTTGAAAAAAAACTTGGTGAGTTTGATTTAGCAGATTTAATATTAAGAGCAGATAGAGTAATAGGAAACACTGTATCGTATACACCAAATTGTATAGATTGGCTTTCATGGTTAGTTGAACTTGGCGGTATTAATACTAGAAATTTGTTTGAAAAAGTTAAAAATGAATTAATGATAAGAAAAATATCTGAGACCAAAGTAGAACAAAAAATGAAAGAATTAGGATGTAAAGGAATCGATGGAGATTGTTCAAATCTATTTAGAAATAAAGAATATGAACAATTAAGCAATTATTTTAAATTTTTATCTGATGCCCTTGATATGAAACCTATACCTTTAAAAGAAATATATGATTTTGGCAGGCTTACTGGAAAAAGATATGAAGTTACAAATAATAATTTTGACTTTTTAAAAGAAAAATCTATGAAAGAGAATATGTTTTCATTCGCTTTTGTTAGTATGAAGTCATTATCTGTAACATATATTGAAGGAGATGATTTTAATGAATAGAGTACCATTAACAAAATTACAATCTGAAATAATGAGTGAATTTTATTCAATAGAAAAGACAAAAGTAATATTTGATAAATCAGAAAGAAATGCATTATGGAAAAAAGCTACATCTAGAGATGAAGCATTCGATTTTTCTCTTTTAGAATTAAAATGTCCTGCATTATCACATCAAATCGTTAAAAGTTATGAGTCTGGTAAAAATATTCAAGCAGCAGTTTTCAGCGAATGTGTTTATGCTCAAACATTTGCGAATATGCTATGTTTGAATAAATTTTATAACTGTCTAGAAGGAGATAATGTTATTCCAAGCAATATTGAAGAACTATTAAAATCTTATTTTCTTTTCCCTAGATATGTTTATACAAATAATGATAAATCAAGAATGTTGATTCAAGCAGGCGGATGTAATGGAATAGATAGTGCTTTGATAACTGTAATTGACTTAAATATATTTACAATAGAATTTAAAGAGCCAGGTGCAAAAACTAGTGAGCCTGATTTACCAAAATATGAAGAAGATGGTTTGTTAAAAATAACTGATGACTTTAATGAAAGATATCCACAGTTTCATGATATGCTAGCTGAACATATAGGATTAAATTTCTTTGAAGTAATGGGTAATAATATTCATGATTTTTCTCCAGAAAGTGTTAATATTGCTGTTACTAATAATTATAGTAAAAAATATGCAGATGTAATTTGTACTGAAGATACTTCTGGTTATTTAGTTATGTTACCAGTTAATCAAGTTTCTTTGTGGGCAGAAATAGAGGGCGAGATTAGACCAGCTGGAAGAAATCATTATAATGTTTGGACACCAAATGCATTAAGAAAGTTTCTTGAAAGATTTAATGCAAGATTTAGTGGCGAATATGTAACTGTTGATAAAGATAAATTAGGTGTTAGAACTGAACGAGGAGGAAATGGCAAAGTTTCTGGTTATAAAATAACACCATTATTCTTTGTATATGTTGATGACTGTGAAGATGATGGTTCATCTGTAACATTTAATGTTTCAAAAGTTCAGCAATTAAATCCAACTGTTGCTGGGAAAATGTTTTTTGAAAAACTAAAATATGATGAAGTAAAAAACTATTATGAAATATAGGAGGATAATATGAAAGTTGATATAACTAACACTGATAAGAAGTATGATATCATATATGCTGATCCTCCTTGGGCATATTTATGGGGTAAAGGAGAAACTGGAGGTAATTTTTGTCCTGAAAAGCATTATAGCACAATGGAAACAGAACAAATATGCCAATTAGGTGAAGTAATTAAAAAAATTAGAGAAAAAAACTGTGCATTATTTATTTGGACAACTATGCCTTGTTTACCAGATGTTTTTAAAGTAATTGAATCATGGGGGTTTAAATATAAAACATGTGCATTTACTTGGGTTAAAACAAAAAAAGATGGTCAACCATTAGCAGGTATGGGAAGTTATACAAAAGCAAATGCCGAATTGTGTTTATTAGCTATGCGAGGGCATATTAAAAGCGTTGATAAAACAGTACCACAAATTGTAATGCATCCTAGACAAGGACACTCAGTCAAGCCAGATGAAGTTATGCGAAGAATAGAAAAATTGTTTGGCCCTGATACAAAAAAAATTGAATTGTTTGCTAGAAGAGCAGTTGATGGTTGGGATCGTTGGGGAAACGAAGCATAGAAAAAGAAGTAGGGCAATCTACTTCTTTTCATCTATTCTAGAGTAATTAGTAATATGTTATTTATTATATGTAAGTAACAGTGTTGCTGTTACTCTTGAGTTATGATCAAATTTATTTATGTTATTAGCAAATTTATCTACTGTAGCTAATTGAACATTTACTTTTAAATTTTCAATTTGATTTAAATATGAAAGAGATGTACCAAGTATCTCTGCGAATTTCTCTTGAGATAAGTTATGCTTCATTCTATAATATCGCAAATTAATAGCTAAAATCTCAATCAATTTCATATGAGTGAAATTAAAGTTCAATCAAGTTTTAGTAGTACATCATTAATTGAAACATATGTAATTAAGAAAAATGAAAATGAGGAAAAATTCCTTCAAACATTAAATAAGATTCTAATAGTTTTAGATTCATTTAATCAAGAAGAGCATAGATGTTTTAGAGTGAAGTTGTAGTAATCGTCTTTTTATATAGGAATTTTGTAAAAATTTATTTTAATAATTTTTATAGATATAATATTGGTACCACATTTTTTAAATAAGAATCTAAACCAAAATTTTAATATAATAAATTTTCTATCTCATTTTGCACAA
>CAKOQK010000023.1 GCA_934101225.1 uncultured Bacilli bacterium
CCAATAATATTTTTCCAATAGGCTTTTAATCCTTTTTTGCCACTAACTAAAAAGACGTATAAACTATAAACAAATACATAGATAAATATGCAAACTAGAGTATAAACTATAAATGTTTTAAGAAAACCAATAGCAATTACACTTCCATAACTGCCAATAAGAGTTGCTATGAAACAACCTAAACCAATAGGCGCATAATACATTATAATGTTTACGATGTTTATAACTACTTCATTAAGACTTAATATTAATTCACTTACCTTTTTACCTTTATCTTTACTTTTACGAATGGCAAAACCAAAAATAATTGAGAACACTAAAATAGCAATTATATTATCTTTACTTAAAATTTTGTAAAAATCATTTACAGTTAATAAATTAGCAGTTTTTTGCAATATGTTTACTTCTTCACTAATAACAGCATCTTGGTTTAATAAATTAGTTAGATTGTTAATATCTTTAGAATCAATTAATTTGATTGTATAAGATGATAGTACTCCTATTAAAGCAGCAATGATTGACATAACAGCAAATACGATAAGAATTGTTATCATAATTTTACCTAATCTTTTAGGATTTTCCATTTTAATTATTGATGATGTAATTGTTAAAAATATAAGGGGAACTATTATTACAAACATTAAATTAAGGAAGATATCTCCTAAAGGGCTTAAAACACAAGCTTTTTCTTTAAAGATAAGGCCGACGATTGTGCCTATAATTATGCTTAATAATAAGATTATGGTACTTTTATAATTTTTCCATATTTTTTTCATTGTTTCCTCCTAATTAAAATTATGGTAGTGTGAATAAATTTATTCACTACCAAAGGAATATGGAAGAATATTTGAGGAAAAGCTTAATTGTACTAAGGTATTAAATTATTTTGAGGAAGCTGCTAATAAGAATTATGCTTATGCTTTAAATAATTTAGCTAATTGCTATAATGTAAAGATAGCAAAATAGTTTTTGAATATTTTTATAAAAGTGCACCGTTAGGTGTAAGATATGGATGTAAAGAATTAGGAATTATCTATTTAAATAGAAAAGATTATAAAAATGCCTTTGTTTATTTTAATAAGGCTTTAGTAAAGAAAAAAATATTTGGGCTTATTATTATCTTGCAAAACACTTTTATTTGACTGGTTCATTAGAAAATAAGATAGTTAAAAATGTAGATAAAGCAATTCAATATTTTAATTATTCTAGCATATTAATTGATTCTTTAAGCGAATTATTATATATTTATTATTATAAAAGTTTAATAGATAATCATGGACTATATAATGGTGAATATAAAAAAATAATTGAAAATGTTTTAGATAAAATAAAAACTAAAAAGAGTTCGAATATTACTTTTTAGTTTTTTCTTTAAGTATTTTTTAATCTTATTATTTATTAAATACTTAATTACTTTTTGTTCTTAATAATTGATGTTATGGATTCATCAAATGGGGAACTAGTCATATATTCTTTTTTAGAACAATGTCTAAGTGCTAAAGCAAGTTGATATAAGAAAGTATAATCGGTATTTTTATCATCTTCGGCTGAATACCTTGAATCAATAAAAGCATCATCAACCATAGCTAAATCTAACATAAATTTTTCAGTTAAATCATTTGTTTTGTAAATTTGATTATACATACTGTTTTCTAAATTATAACCATTTCGTTCCATGAATGCGAAAATATTAGCAATTTTGTCATCACCTAGTGAAGTAAAAAGTACGGATAATTTATGGCTTTTTAGGTTGGCTAAATCAAATCCTTCATTTATTAATAATGATTTTATGTAGCATTCGCAGGAAAATGCGAGTAAAGTTTTTATTGAAGCATCAGCTTGATAACTATAACTTTCTTTACTTTTGTCAGGTGATGTATTATAGATAGGCACAAATTGTTTTTTATATCTTTCAATTGAAGATAAGGCAATTTCTAAATAATTTTCGGCGGTGTTAAAAAATCCAATTGATTGATTATTTTCATAAACGTATTCATTTTTTAACATTTGATTTTTTGGAATATAAATGTATTTGTCACTATCAACAGCTAAATATCCTAATTTCTCATTATTTTTTATAATTTTAATAATATTTTTTTGCGAAGTATTTTGAAATTCACAATTGGAAAACAACTTATATAATTTTTCTTTTGTAAAATATGGATAATTATTATAGTTCAAATAATTATAGAATTTTTTTAGAAGATTATCTTTTATATTTATATTAGATGGTTTAATTAAGCTTTCAATTATTTCGGTAACGTCATAAAATGTAATATTGTGATATGATTGATTTTCCTGCTGACTTACAAATGTTTTTAAAATTGAACTATCTTTTTCTTGTTTAATAAGTTCAGCAATCTCGTCCCAAAGTTCTTCATTATAAACTGGACTTTTCTCTTGTTCTGCTTTTTCTAATGTATTAGGTAAAAAGCAAGAATTAAAATATTTTCCAATGTTAAATTCTTCTCCATTATTAAAGATTAATTTTCCATAGGGATATCCTTCACTTTCGACTAATTTTAGTATTCGATCAGTTCCCATTAATTTAAATTCGGTTCCAATACTTATTTTACCTGCTCCCCACTCTTGAACTAGAGCGATTGCTTTCTTTTTAATTTTTGAATTATTAGACATAATTTTACCTCCTTATTACTAATAAGTACTAATGATAATATTTATTTCCATATGAATCAGAACTTGTTGATGTACCATCATTAAATGTTTCTTCGACAGCATAATTTGTATTACTTGTTGTTATATTTCCATTTGCATTTGTATATTTTTTGACCATGACCATTATTTACGCTTTGGCCAACATATTTTCCTGTTGAATCTGTGTAAGTTGTGTTTCCAAAATTATCTGCATGATTACTTGCTGGTTTCTTTGGCTTTAATTCTTCTTCTTCATTTAGTTCAAAATCTGTAGGCATAGTTCCAGAATAGTTTTAACTTGTATAAATATTAGATGTTCCACCTGTTCCATAGGATGCATTTCTAAAAAATTTATAAATTAATAGTGCAATTCCACAAGTAGCAATAGTTGGCAACGTTAATAGTAATGCTGTTTAAGTTTTAATTGGCTTAAATATAAGTTTTATGATACCAAATGAGATTAAAAATATGATAACAAAGGTTAATATTCCTATAATTGTTCCTTCCATTTTTAATATCACTTCTATTATCATTATAAATGATAAATTTGATATTTACTAGTTTTTTATCTTGAATGATAGTTAATTAAATTCATTGATTTTTAATTTTAAATTTTCTTTTAATTCACCAGTATTACATATTATTTAAATTAACTTATCTTTAGAAATTTAAATTTGTTTATTATAATTATATAATTTTTTAACTATGGGTGAATAATTAATTTTTGATAAATCTATTAAGTTTTTTTCGGCTATATATTTGGATAAATACATGCTTTGAATAAGCATTTGATAATCATCTAATATTTGATCATTAAACTTTGAATCTATTGTGATTATGAAATTATAATATTTTTTTAATTCTTCTAACATCATTTTATCAAATTCAGTATTTCTATTATAATAGATAGCTGTCGCATTGTAGTTATAACCTAGGTTACTTCTTCCATGGCAATAAGAATATTTATCATGTACTACTGGTATTCCTATACCTGATTCAACCATTGTTGATTCCAAATACTTAGATGCAGTACTGGTATCATAACCACTAAATATTTCATAAACATTACTTGTTGGGTTAAAATTAAATGGTAATTCTTCAATGCAATCTAAAATTAAATTATTATCTTTATTTAAGTAGTAACTTAATAAAATACTAACAGGAATTAATGTTGCTCCAAGAGATATAAAACTATTTTCTTTAGGAATATTAGTATTATACTTTAAATAAGTTACATTATCATCATTAAAAGAATTGTTAGATAGTAAATATTTTTTTAGTGAATTTCTAAAAGATAATTCAACCCCATAATTATTTCCACTATAACTGCATGCTATAACATTTTTAAATGGAATATTATTTTGATATAAAAAGTTTCTTGGCTCACTATTAATTGAAACTATATTATTTTTAATATTAATTACTTTTGAACCAAATTCACTAACAACATTTGATCCTCCAACTCCACTAAATAAGGTTGGTTCATTTAATTTTGATAATTCATTATTAATATAATCTAAATCGGTATAAGATAATGAATCAACTATTCTATCTTTTAAAAATTCAAAATTAATTTGCATGTTTTTTTGATAGTATTTTTTAAATTGATTGTAATCTATAATTGGAATAGTATTATTAATTTTACCAATACAACAACAATAGCAATCTGAATTGTCATAAATTTTATATAGTTTTTCATTATATCTTAATATATAACAAGATGTATTTTGGTTAACAAGTCCCATTTTAATACTATATTTATTTAGTTCTTTAAATAAATATTTTAGATTATAAATAAATTCTTTGTCCTTTCTACTTAAATATTCTTTGCCATAATGTACAAAGTAGCAGTCATCAAATTCGTTATATTTTTCTATAAAATTTGATAACCATGTTATATATTCGTCGCTTAGAATATACATTATAAATTCTTTATTTTCCATAAAAAATCTCCTTTCAAGTTAAATATAACTCAAAAGGAGGTAATATTTCGTCTACTCATATTTTTCATTTAATAGTTCATATTTTATTATTCTTTTTAATTCAAAATGTCTTATATCTTGTTTTTTTTCACAAAAAGCAGCACAATACCATCCCTCTTGAAATAAGAACATTTCGATGGGATCTATAATCCTTTCATTTTCGCCTTTGCCATAGGAATAATATAATATCTTAACTTTTCTTTTTTCTTTAATTGCTCTTGTTAATAAGTTGTATTTTTTCCCGTTTTCATCTTTTAAATTTAATTCTTGCTCTTCTTGTTTGCTTCCTATGTATACACCTTTAATTTTATCTTGCAAAATAATTAGTTCTTCTTTTTTCTTTTCGTCTTTTTCTTTAGTAATGTATGTATTTAATAATTCAGCATCTTTTAATTTGAATTTTCTTATGGGAGTGCGAACTCTTTGATTCAAAACATATCCTCCGTAAGGCCCCATAATTGTGTCAATATAAATTCCTGCTTTTTCTAAATCTTCTTTGTAAACTCTAATCATTCTTTCTGATACTTCAAGTTTATTAGAAAGTTCATTAATACTATACTTTTTACCTGTTTGTAATAATTCTAGCATTGTAATTACATTAGATACTTTAGACATAAATCCCACCTGACCTTTTAGTTTACATATTGACTATTTATACCACTATTTATTGTATATTTTAAATCATAATAGCATTTTATTTATATAATTTTAACTTATATTTAACAATAATCTTTGTAATATGCTTGATTTTTACTAGTTGGCGTATTTGGAAGTGTCATTTTAACAAATCCGTTTTCAATTGCTGGTATTAAATAGTTTTCTCTAAATGAAATACGAGATTTTAAATTAAGTAATTTCATAAGTTCAGAAGTAGTATAATTTACTCCTGGTTCCATAACTTCTAATATTTTCCTTACATATGTACTAATATGATTAATTTGTTTATTAACTCCTATGATAATTCCATCTAATACTTCATCAATCATTTTTAACACAAATTCTATGAATTCAGTAGAATCTTCCTTTGTATTACATTTTTGAATTGCCTTATAATATTCTTCTTGATATTTTTTAATCTCTGATTCTATGGGAACATATTCAAACAATGGTTCCCAATTTGAAAGTATAACGTTTTGCCATAATCGGGCTGTTCTACCATTTCCATCTTTAAATGGATGAATAAATACAAATTCATAATGAAATATTGAAGATAATATTAAGGGATGTATCTCATCTTTTTTTGTCTTCATCCAATTAAATAATTGATTCATTAATATATCTACTTGTTCTGGTGGTGGACAGACGAATATACAATTACCATTTTCATCAAATACACCTTCTCCACCTTTTCTAAAATTACCTGAGTCTTCTAATATTAAGTATGTTAATATTTCATGAATTTTCTTTAAATCTTTTATTGAGAACGGATTAACTTCATTCATTTTTAAATATGCATTATATGCATTTTGGACTTCTTGTATTTCATTTTTAGGATCAATTACTACTTTTCCATCAATGATGTCTTTAACTTGATTAATAGATAATGAGTTTGCTTCAATAGCTAATGAAGAATGAATAGATTTGATTCTATTATTTCTTCTTAATACCGGCATTTTATTTAAATCTTTGTAATTATCAAGTTTTCCTATTTTTTTCATAATTGAAGATATTCTATCTAACATTATATTTGTAATAGTAAATGGTGGTTCATATTTTTTTATTTTAAGGCACCTCATTTATATATTATACTATTTTAAATCGGTTAAGCCAATTATCTTGTATGTTTTCTTGTATGCTTATATTAATTATTATTTTTTGTAGTAAGAATATATTCAAAGCAATTTTTCCTTATTTTTTATTTCTAAATCAAAATGTTTTTCTTGAATCAAATAATAATGTCAGCAATTTCATTATGCAAATTGATATTTGTTAATTATGTTTTAACAATAATCTTATTTTCAATTTTAATTCAATAGCAAAATTATATGAATTATTATCTAATAATTTATTTATAAAATGTAATGAATCTATTTAGTATAATGATAAGATGTTCCTTGTAATAACTTTGTTATATTAATATTATTTAATTTCTCTACTATATTATCAGTTTCTTCTATTTTATATTGTCTTAATATTAAACTATCTGTTTCAATAATTACATCTTTACTTAACTTATCTTATCCACTATATTACACAATACATTGTAATAATTTAACCTTTTTTTAGTTTTTTTTACAATATTTTTTAATTTATTGTAATTATATTTGTTCTACAAATGTTTCATAAATTCTGATGTATCTATATGTTACTCTATTTGTTCCTTTCTTCTTTTCTTTTACTACTATATTAAAATCAGACATTTTATTTAAAATGATATTAATAGAATTAATATGAACTCCAAGTTCATCTGCCATTTCTTGTGCTGTAAACACTATTTTTTTCATCATTATTGGATGCATTTTAAGTACAATACTACCATTAATGTTTTGCTTTATTGTATTTTCATCTTCATCATAAACTCTGTTAATTTTTTCAATTCTACCGATATTTCTTGTACATTGATCAACTACGCACTGTAAGAAAAATCTAATAAATCCGTCAACGTTTCCAGTCCTACATTCATTAAGTGCATTATAATAATTAGCTTTAAATAACTCAATAATTTCTGACATAAATAAAATTGGTTCATCATCTTTTGAACGAGCAAGTTGTAACGTCATCAAGGCTCTACCCATTCTTCCATTTCCATCTTTATATGGGTGTATTGATTCAAATTGTACATGCGAAATAGCAACTTTTATAAATGCTTCATCATCATACTTATTATTCATATATTCAATTAAATTATCTAAAAGTTCAGGTACATCTTCAGGAATTGGAGGTACAAATGTTGCTCCTTCCTTTCCTAAACCCTTTGGTCCTATATAATTGTGAATTGTACGAATTTCACCAGGTGATTTATCTTTTCCTCTTACACCAGATAATAAAATCTTATGCATAGAATTTAACATATTAATGCTAAAATCTTTGTTCTTTAATTGTTCATTTGCATACTCTAACATTTTCTTAAGATTTTTAACTTCACTAATACTATCGCTTGGTGCTTTATAATCCATATAATACATATCATCTTGCGATATTTGAGTTCCTTCTATTCTAGAAGATCTTATACTCTCTCCTAGTACTAGGGCATCAAGGAAAAATTTTTGATCAAACTTAAACATTTTTAATAATGACTTATATTGTCCATATTTATCATTTGCCATTCCTAATAGTTTTATTGTTTCTCTATCAAGTTTATATGAAATCGGTAACATTTTTGCTTTATATGGTTCCATTGTATTACACTCCTCTATTATAATATATCGTATTTTTTTAAAAAATACACATTAATTTATAAATTAATGTGTATTTTACATTGATTTTATACATTTTTCAAGAATTTATTGTATATTTTGCATTTTTTTATTTCTTCTATGGAATAAATAACATATTTTTATTAATTTTTGGTATAATTAAATTGACAGTTATACATTTTTTTAATATATTATTTTTAGTTACTTGCCTGTGAA
Source organism: uncultured Bacilli bacterium (assembly GCA_934101225.1). GTDB lineage: Bacteria > Bacillota_I > Bacilli_A > RF39 > UBA660 > CAG-533. Next base: position 8,210 of record CAKOQK010000023.1, read on the forward strand.
TGATAAAAGCTGGGTCCTTGAATAAGGGTAGATATATGTTTGTATATTTAGAATTCCTTTGCTCCTGATGCAAGTTTTTTTATTTTGTTTTATATAATTTTAATTGTTCGTTAATATTTTCTAATGAAATTGGACCTTCTCTTTCGATTCTATACATATTATTAGTACAATCAATTATAGTACTTGCTTGACCCAAAGATACGTTTCCTTCTAAAATTCCATCTAAACTAGCTAAGTTCGTTTCTATTTCATCTAAAGATTTACATACTTGATTTCCGCTTTTATTTGCGCTTGTTAAAAAAATAGGACAGCCTAATTTTTGAATCAATTTTATTAGTACTTTTGATGAAGCAAGTCTTATTGCGACTTTATTATCCTTTTCTGTTCCTGTACGATTTATGTGTAAAAGTATATTTGGTTTTTTATTGAGAATTAAAGTAATTGGACCAGGCATAAATAAATCAATTAATTTTTCAACATCTTAATTTATAATTGCTATATTTTTAACTTGTTCTTTATTTAAACACATAATAGGAAATGGTTTACTATCAGGTCTATTTTTAATATTTATTAACTTTTCATACCCTTTGTGTGAATTAATACTTGCACATATTCCATATACTGTATCTGTAGGAACGCTTATTACACCATCTTTTTTTAATATTTCGGCAGCTTCAGCAATTTCAGTTTGTTTATATCTTTTCATTTAATTAACTTCCTTTTGAAATCATTATACTATTTTAAAATATAATAGACAATTTAATTATTTATTTTTAATTAATATAAAAAAACTCGTTTTCATTTAGAAATAACGAGGCTTTTTAAAATTATTATTTTATTTTATAATTATTTACCGCAGCAATTTTTATATTTAAAACCACTGTTGCAAGTTCATCCTTTTTCAGGATTTATGATACTATGAAATATGTAAAGTATTATAGTTTTTTCAATTTTTTTCAACATTATCTTTTTTATTTATTTTTTTCTCTAATTTTTTGTAATTTGATTTAAAGTTTAAAAATGATTGCATGGCACTAGTAACTGCTAATGAATCAAATTTATCTCTTCTGTAATACCCATTTGTTAGATATCCAGTTATTCCATTATCTTTTTTATTGTCATTATTATTTAAAATATTTTCAATAACTTTATTTAATGATTTTCCACTTTTAACATAATTATACATTTTTTCAGATATTTGAAGACTATTTGATTTTCCTAAAAATTCGTTACCATTAGCATCTAGTATAGAAACATATGTAACAATAAAATATGTATCACTTATTTCTTCATATCCTCCTTCAATACTAATTAATAAATCAAATGAAATATTATTTTCCATGCAATAACGATATAAGTTATGATTTCGATTCCTTACACCTAATAATATTTCTTCATTAATTGGTTTAGAACTTACCATAGAATCAACATTTATAGTTGTAATAGAAAAATTTTTTATTTCTAATTCATCCATTGCAATTTGAATAGATCTTTGCTTAGAAATATTTGTAGATCCTAAAACTATTTTCATATTTTTCCATTCCTTTTATATTTTTGTTTTTTATATTAAGTTTTTATTTCATAACTCATACTTTGAAGATTATTACCTTTATATTCTAATAATACTATTACACTATCTATGTCAGCACATTTTTTATATCAGATATATAACTTTTTATTTTCTTATTCTATAAGATATCGTCAAAAATATCCATGCTAGCATTTTATCATCTAAAAACGTTCCATATATTTCTTCATCATTAACTATTTTTAAATGGCTTTTTTCTTTAAAATTATCTATTACAGGATTTTGTAAATATCTTTGACGGCACTAGAAGTTCATAGTCGAATTTGTAAATCATCTTGATTTATTTTTTCATTCATTAATTATGTGTATAATTAATAATGGATTGTATTTATTTTTCCTTTACTAACTATTAACTTAATACTATCTTTATCTTCAGTACTTAAATTACTCATTAAAGACATTTCTTCAATATAATTTAATTCGTATAATCCATCAAAATACTCATCTTCTATCTCAAATGAATTACTTTCTAGATAGTTAATAATATCGCCTGTTATCAAAATAGTACTAGGATATTTTTCTAAACAATTTTCTCCTAATCTATTTAAATCACTTTCTAATAATTTATAACCACTTTCATAATTATCTCCAGTTATCATAAATCTATCAAGATTATAATATTTATCTAGTGCATCTAATATTAATTTATTATCGAGATTTTTTCTTCTGACATAAGAGAGTATTTTCCAAACAGTAAAGGTAGGGACTCTTCTTAAAAGAAGATTACATTTTCTTCTATTTTCTAAGTTTTCAATTAAAGTATTAAAAGCATCCAAATATTTACTATTCTTAACACCTTCTATATGTTTATATAAATCCAAATCTTCCATTTTTTTATCACTAAACAAAAAATCTTCATACATATCTACTATACTACTATCCACATTAGCCATTAAATAATATTTTTCATGTTCTAGATCATAATTGATATCTTTAAGTCCTGACTCTATTGATTTTCTAAGTGTAGAATTATTCTTTAGCATATCATTATCACTTAGTAATTGCTTTGTGTTCTTTAATTGCTTTTTTAGCTTATCTTTTTCAATACCAGTACCAATACATAAAGCAAGTATTAACTCTTTATTTTGGTATAAATATATATATCTTTTAATAATTTCGGTTTTTACGTTCATATACAATCCTTCAATTAGTATTATATCACTAATTATTTACCACAGCAATTTTTATATTTAAGACCGCTGCCACACGGTCTTTTGTATTGGGGATTTTGGGAGCTTTTGAAAGCACTTGGCTCGTTAATTCTGCACTTGGTTGCACCATAGAGCACTCCGTAGATCTCGTCAAACCTAGCAGAACATATCTAAAAACTTATCTAAAAATTAACGAATTTTAAGTTTTTACAATAATTATATAATTTAATTTTTCTTAGGTTGATTATTGATAGTTCGCTCATTTATTTTTGAAAAAAGACTAATAATAAATTTTTCATCACTTAATATATTTAATAATTCTCTAAATTTGATAGTTCCTTTAAATGACTCATCTGTTGTATCAGGATAATAATCTATAAATGTTATTTCCAAATCTCCTATGTCATTTAAATTGATTGTATCTGAAAAGAATATATTCCCATGTGCTAGAGAATTTCTCAAATGCTCTAATACACATGAATTATCAACTCTTCTATTTTTTAAATCTTCTAAATCTTCCTGCAAGGCAGTCATTTCAATACTGTTTTTCTCTTGTTTAGACCCATTATCTTGACTAAGAATAGTTTCTAATCTCTGTTTTTCTTCAGTTAATCTAGCTTTTTGATTCTCATCGTTTACTCTTTCTAACTGTATAATGATATCTCCAAGCCTTTTTTTCATATTCTTATTAGACTTATAAATATTTCTATTTTCTCTCTTCAAATCATCTATTCTTTTATTCTTTTTAGAAATTAAATCTTCGAAATCAACATCAATTTTCAAACCTGAAAAATCCAACCCACTTAAATCAACTTTTTTCTCGTTATAATTATATAAAAGTATATTATTCAAATATGATATGACAGTTGCTTTTATTACTTTATCATAATCAATATATTTTGTAGAAGTATCATTCAACATATCCATAATTGCACCATCTGATTTACTATTTGTTCTAACAATATCTTCTATGATCATTGATATGTTCCTACTTGGATTCAATTCATTTCTTATTAGTTCAGTAATAATTTCGTGTTGATTAACAGCACTATGATTATAAAAAGTATCGGATATTTGTCCTATATGGTCAATGATCTTGCTTACTTGTAATTCAGACAGTTTTTGTTCTTCTAATTTATAATCCATAAAGAATTTAAGCTGAGACTTTGCAACAGAATCTATTATCTTTGTTTTTCGAGCCATAGGATTCTGTAATTGCATTTTCAAATAATATATTTTTCTCTCATAATCATATTCAAACATTTCTAACATCTTATAATCAACATTTTCATTTATATCTGTGTTCTCTTTTTGGGCTAAATAAGATTCATACATTTGTAGCTTCTTTAAAGTATCTAAATCATGATATTTTACATCAGTAATATCTGAAACAACTATACTCTCCAAATATGATTTTAAATCTTCTTTTGTTTGAATTGGAGCATTATCATAGTTTGGATTCTCCAATGTACATATTGGAAAAATATTACCAAAAGCATTGTAATTTGATAATTTATTAATGAATTCAATTATCATGTTCTTTTGAATTTTAAAATTACAATTCATTACATTTTCATCATTATAACCATAAATGCGAATATAATTTTTATCTATAACTTCATATGATGAATGTGCTAAAGCATTTCGTATAGCATGAAATAGCATTTTGCAATCAAGATTTCCATCGGTAATTATGTAATCATTGCAACCATAATTTGTTCGATTAACATCATTAGCATAAGATGTTTCTTCGTTGTTTTCATCCATAAATATACACATTGCACCTCTAGGATTAACCAATTTTAGTTTTCGTGCCAAATCTAGATATAGATAGTCGGGTAATGTATTCTTTTCTTCTTGATTTAGTAAAAAGAAACTACTCATAAACATCCAATCTATATTTGTTTCTATATTACCACCATTTCCCAACAATTCAACATTCTTCTTGTATATGCTCTCAAAAAGTGATAAATCTTTTTGACTTTTACATAATCCATGCATTAAAGACAATAATTTTAAATTACTATCATATCCATATGAAATATTATTATCACTTGATTCTATATTTAGATTAAAGTTAGTTTTATCTAATAAATTAGATTTGGAATGTTCTTTGAAAAAGACAGAGAAATCTAACCTAATATTTGGATCATCTAATTGCATATTAATTAAATCGTTATTATTTAACAAAGTAATATTATATGACTTACTATCTATTCCATAGGCTTGTAGTACTTCTTTATGTTGTATTAAAACTTCTGCCTCTTCATCTGTATATCCATCATTTTTTAATAATGTAATGAGCTCATTAACATCTATATTATTTATTTGCTTAATTTCTACATACTTTCTATTTTCTCTACTTGTAATTAGATCGTATGCATATAATTTTCCATCTATTATTTTAAATTTTAATATACTAAAATAGTTTTCATCGCCACGATTTTTATAAAACTTATTACTATATTCATATCTAAAGCTTAAATCTTCTAAAAATCCATTCTGTGTGAGTGTTTTTAGTATTTCTTTAAATATTTTAGGATTTGTTTTTAATATGTTTTCTAATTTTTTTATTTGCTCATACTCACTTCCATCTTTGCTTAATTTATAACCACCAATTTCTATTAAATATGAAATTACACAGCTATAAAATGGATTCATGTTGTCACCATAATATATCCAATTAAGCATTCTTTTTTGAAGTGTATCATTGTAATTTATTTCCATAATATTACCACCAATTATATTTTATCATAAAAAGCAATGTTTTTTTCATCGACATTAAATCTTCCCTTATTTTCCCAATTCCAAAAAAACGTATCTAAAACGTATCTAAACGACTTTTTTGAAATGAAATTGCCCAAGAATTGTAAGTCGCAAAAAGCTCATAAGTCCTTTATTTATAAGGATTTACGAGCTTATTTACCACAACATTGCTTATATTTACGTCCTGAGCCACATGGACACAAATCGTTACGACCTATTTTTTTCTTTTTGTTAGTAGCGGGTTCTTTTTTTAATGATTCTTTACCATCATTAGCGATACCTTTTTGAACTGGTTTACGGTTAATATTAACATTTAATTTTAGTAAGAAATTAACTATGTTAGCGTCAATATTGTCTTGCATCTTATCAAAGATGTCATAACCTTCTAAAGCATAAGCTTGTAAAGGATTAGTTTGAGCATAACCTCTTAATCCAATTCCTTCTTTTAAATGTTCCATTGAATTGATATGTTCTACCCAAGCATCATCAATAACTCTTAAGGCAATATATCTTTCAAAGTCTTCTAACATTTCTTTAGGTACATCTTTAATTTTTTCTTCATAATCTTTAATAACAATTTCAGTTACATAATCAATTGTTTCTTGTTCTTTTTTATCTTTATAATTTGATAAATCTAATTTTTGATTTTTTAATATTGTATTAAAATTATTTTCAATTGCTTTTAAATCGTTTTCAGTTAAGAATCCTTCTGGAGCCATGTGACTATCAACAAATTCAAAAACATAATCTTTAAATATTTCAATTATTAATGAATGAATATCATCTGTATCTAAAATTTCGTTTCTCTTTTCATAGATTATTTTTCTTTGTTCAGAAACGATATTGTCATAATCAAGTAGGGTTTTACGCATGTCGTAGTTGTTGCCTTCTACTTTCTTTTGAGCTGTTTCAACGCTTTTTGAAAACATTTTAGATCTAATTGGTTGAGTTTCATCATAACCAACACTTTGAATCATTGTTTTGATTTTATCAGTACCAAATCTTCTCATTAGTTCATCTTCAAATGAGATAAAGAATTGTGAATATCCTGGATCTCCTTGACGACCAGCACGTCCTCTTAACTGATTATCGATACGACGTGATTCGTGTCTTTCAGTACCTAATACACATAAACCGCCTAATTCTTTAACACCTTCGCCTAGTTTAATATCGGTACCACGTCCTGCCATATTTGTAGCAATTGTGATAGCACCTTTTTCACCGGCTTTAGCAATTATTTCAGCTTCTCTTAAATGATTCTTAGCATTTAATACTTCGTGAGGTAATTTTGCTTTAGTAAGCATCTTACTTAATCTTTCGTTTGATTCAACTGAAATTGTACCAACTAGAATTGGTTCTCCAGTTGCATGAACTTCTTCAATAAATTTAACAATAGCGTCATATTTACCTTTTTCAGTTGCAAACATCATATCAGCCATATCTTCTCTAATGCAAGGTTTGTTAGTAGGTATTTCAATAACATACATGTTATAAATATCTCTAAATTCTTCTTCTTCTGTTTTAGCTGTACCAGTCATACCTGATATTTTATTATACATTCTAAATAGGTTTTGGAATGTGATTGTTGCTAAAGTCTTTGTTTCTTCATTTATTTTAACGCCTTCTTTAGCTTCAATTGCTTGATGTAATCCTTCACTAAATTGACGTCCATGCATAAGTCTACCTGTAAATTGGTCGACAATTACAACGTTTCCTTCATCATCAACAACATAGTCAACATCTTTTTTCATACCAAAGTTAGCTTTTAAGGCTTGGTTGATGTGATGAACTAAGGCAGTATTTTCAGCATCATATAAATTAGCAAGTTTAAAGTATGTTTGAACTTTAATGCTTCCTTTTTCAGTTAAAATAACAGATTTTGCTTTTTCATCAATAATATAATCTTCTTCAGCAATTAATCTTTTAACAGCACGATCTGCATCCATATATAGATTAGCAGAATTCATTTTACCACCAGAAATAATTAGCGGTGTTCTTGCTTCATCAATAAGAATTGAATCGACTTCATCGATAATACAGTAGTTTAGACCTCTTTGGGTACGATCTTCTTTTTTGGTTACCATGTTATCTCTTAAGTAGTCAAAACCAATTTCATTATTTGTTGAATAGGTTATATCACAGTTATAAACATCTCTTTTTTGACTTGGAGTAAGTTCTCTTAAATTAACACCTACTGTTATTCCTAAGAAATCATAAATAGGTCCCATCCATTTAGCGTTTCTGTCACTTAAGTATTCATTAACTGTTACAACGTGAACTCCTTTACCAGGTAATGCGTTTAAGTAAGCAGGTAAAATAGTTGTTAAGGTTTTTCCTTCACCAGTTTTCATTTCAGCAATGTTTCCATAATGAATTGCTAAACCACCAATTAATTGAACACGATAAGGTTTTTCACCAATCATACGATATGCTGCTTCTCTTGCAGTTGCAAATGCCTCTACTTTAATATCTTCTAAAGTTTCACCTTTTGCTAGTCTTTCTCTAAATTCAGCAGTTTTACCTTTTAATTCTTCATCACTCATTTTAGAGTATGTTTCATCTAATGCTTCTATTTCATCAGCAATTTTATTAAATCTTTTTAATTCTTTATATTCAGTATCAACAAGTTTTTTTAATAAACTCATTTATATCACCCTCTCAAGTTATTATTATATCATGGAAATTTGACAGTGTAAATTAAAGTAAAAGAAAAAACACACGTTTAAGTGTATCTTTATTAGTTTAATGATTTAACTTTATTGTTTTCTAATTCAATTGTTTTATTTGATAAATCAGGTCCTTTAAAAGTATCAAAATCTGATGGGGATAAATATGGTAATTCTGATCTGCTAAATTTAAATGTTTCGCATACTTCAGTTACACAATCTTCTGGAAAATACTGATATTCATTTATTATTTCCCTAATATCATCTACAGCTGGACTTTCTTCTAATTTTGGATTGCCATTTATATAAACTAAACGATAGCCATAAAATCTATGATGATATAATCTTGTTTTTCCAGTATTGTCTGAATCATATGGGTTACTGTGCCAACCATCATGATGAACAGTTCTTGTATGATAAGTTGTGTTACCATGACTATCTGTTGTTGTATATGTTTCAATAGTTGTATATTCATAATAGAACATTAAGTAATCTTCTTGTTTAGCCATAACATTATATAAATATTCCCAGTTATCGGTTCCTAAAAATAAATTTGATAATTTTTTATACATTTTTTCATCAACTTTGTTTATAACTATATAATCCTCATTCCAATGATAACCAAAATGATTTAAATATTCACTATCTAAATACTTAGTAATTGTTGTTCCATCAGAAAAATCTTTAGTATATTTATGAACATGTCTTGTAGGAATTTCACATTCTGATTTTTTTCCACAACCACTTGCTAAAATACTTATTGATAATAAATATGCCATTAATTTTGATAATTTTGTTTTATCCATTAATATCCCTTCTTTTGCGTTATATATTATCATTTTACCTAAATTTTGTCAATCAAAAACACGAACAAGTGATTTGACTTTTTTGCCATTTTATGCTAAAATAGTTACACATTTGTTAGGGGGATAACGATGAATAAATTTAATGATATTGACTTAACTAGAGGTTATCAAAAATATGATGCAATGGTTAAAAATATAGAAGGAATATTTAATAAAATTAACAAAATATTTGATATTAGTGAATATAAAAAAGAATTAGATAAAATTATTGATGATGCTAGTAATGATTCTAGTTTTTCTAATAAGATGTTATATGAAGGTATGCAACTTGATTATGAAAGTTTTATATATGATAGTTATATAAAAAGATTGTATGAATTACAGGAGAAAATTGAAAATAATTTAATGCCTTTATATGAGATATATTTATTAACATCTAAAATTAATATTGAAGTTAAAAATATTAGTAGTGATAATATTGGTGATGTAATAGACCAAACTTTAAGGTTAGTTTCTTCCATAAATAATTTACGAAACAATCTTAACGATCAAGAAAAAGAATTAGTTAAAAATGCTTATCAAGTTATTTATAATGTAATATTACATGAAGAGATATTTGAAAGAAATGATATTTTTAATTATATTATGAAATTAAATAATAGCAGTATTAAAGAGAATATTGCTAGATTATTAGCTAGAGATTTAAATAAATTATCACAAGAAGATCTTATTGATGAAGATTTAAAAGGAATTAGCACCGAGGGATTAGGATATGATTATTTAACTTTAGATGTTATAAAGAAGGTATCTCTTAAAACTATTTGTGAAACTAATTCAGAATATCAAGAAAGAAAAAGAGCTGCTATACTTGAAGTTAACAAGAAAAATAATAGATTAATCACAAAAAGAAATGCTTTAGAAGAAGAACTTAAAAATAATAAAGGATTAATTAAAAATTTAAAAATTAATAAAGCATTGCTTATTTCTAAAGCTTGTTCAATTGTATTAGTTCCAGTTATAACAATTAGTGCTGGCGGTTTAATTGGTAAAGCTAAATCTGATAAAATCACTGAATATAAAACAATTACGAGAACTGTTGATTTAAATACTGGTAATGTGATTGGTGATATTAGTTATGAATATGATGATAAAGTAACTACTTATGCTGCAACTGTATTAGTTTGTGATCCTTGGAGAAAAAATCCAGTTGGTGAAGGATATGTTAGAAATGTTAAAGCATATGATTATGTTAGTTCTTCTGATACTCCTTTTACTGCTACTACAGTAGATTCTCAAGAAAGTATTCATGATACAAATGGTAAAGTTGATAGTAATATTAAATTCAAATATCAATATACTGAAGCTACTGATACACTAAAGAATGGAGAAAACACGACTGATAAAAGTACACTAGTTATAGAAACATATCAAGATAAATCTGATAGTAGAATTAGTACTAAATATATTATTCCATTTACAATTGGTGGGGCTGTGCTTGGAGCATTATTGGATGTTTTAGCTATTTTATTAAGAGTATATGATCTTAACGATATTAAAAAATTAATGAATAGATTAAATAATCAAATAGAATCTAAAAATATGAATAATGAATGTATATTAGAAGAATTAAAAAAACTTAAAGAAGATGCTTTATTAATTGAGGATGAATATAGTAGTACAGCAAGAAAATATGGTATGTCTGTTGAAAAATTAGGATATTACATTGTCGAAGATTATGAACAATTAGTTAGAGACAGAAGTAATTACTCATTATTTTATAATAATAATGATAAAGTAAATTTAATCAAAAAATACGATATACCTGAAGATAGAAATAATACTACAAATAAAGTGTTAGTTAAAAAAAAATAAATTATAATAAAAAATGTAGAGGTTAAAAATTCTACATTTTTAGAGTCTGTAAATAAATTTGTGTAAAGTGAAAATCCTTTCTATGGTAATATAGAAATATATAGAACCAAGGA
>CAKOQK010000024.1 GCA_934101225.1 uncultured Bacilli bacterium
TAACTCCCACTAGCATAGCTAGTGGATTTTTGTTGCTTGCAAAGGGCAAGCAACTATCCCTTAGACTTATTAAAAAATCAGAAGTTTGTTAATTTCTGATTTTTATTTTAGAGGTTTTTTAATTATTTTATCGTAATTTCTTGGATAAATAGATGGTGTTTCATTTACTTTTGTTATTTTAATTAAAGTTCTTAGAGAACCTTCTTTTGGTAAATTAAATTTTTTAATATCATTTATTTCTCCACCTAGGATTTTAATGCCTGATTTACTATTTTCTAATTCGTCACTAGCGTCAGCTTTCATTAAAACTAAATTACCACCTATTTTTAGAAAAGGAATACATAATTCGTCTAGAACGGGCATATTGGATACTGCTCTTGCGACAACTAGATCGTATTTACTGCCTGTTTTAAAGAAATTTTCAGCACGATCGTTTATTACATTTATATCTGTTAATTTTAATTTATTAATAACATATCTTTGAAATTCACTTTTTTTATTGTTACTATCTAATAAAGTTAATTTTAAATTAGGATATACTATTTTTATAACTATTCCGGGAAAACCACCACCGGAACCAACATCTAGAACTGATAAATCTTTAGTTAAATCGATTATTTTAGTTAGGGTTAGTGAATCATAAAAGTGTTTTAAGTAAATGCTTTCTTTATCAGTAATAGCGGTTATATTGGTATGTTTGTTATAGTCAATTAAAATATTAGCATATTTTTCTAAAGATTCTAATTGAATGTCAGTTAGGCTTATTCCTAATTTTGATAATTCACTTTTAAATTCTTCTTTATTCATGAGGATATTCCTTTTTTAAATAGATTGAAAGAACAGATATATCTACTGGGTTAACACCACTTATTCTTGATGCTTGAGCAATTGTTCTAGGATGAACTTGTTTTAATTTTATTCTTGCTTCACTAGCAAGATTCTTAACTTTATCATAATCAATATCTTCAGGTATTTCTTTTTCTTCAAGTTTTAATAACTTCTCTGCTTCTTGTTCTTCTTTAGCAATATATCCTTCATATTTAACTGCAAATGTGACTTGTTCTTTTACTTCATCGCTATAATTATTTGGTACTAAATTATTTTCAATTAATAAATCTAATGTGATTTCAGGACGTTTTAATAATTCGTATAGACTTACTCCACTATTTAAAGTAACTATTTCTTTTAGTGATGCAGGAATTGTACTTGGAGTAATACGAGTTTCTTTTAAATAAGTTAATAATTTTTGAATATCTGATAATTTTTTTAGTAAACGATTATGTTGTTCTTCAGATATTAAACCTACTTGGTAACCATAGTCTCTTAATCTAATATCAGCGTTATCATGTCTAAGTAATAAACGATATTCAGCACGTGATGTTAATAAACGATATGGTTCTTTGGTTCCTTTGGTTACTAAATCGTCAATTAAAACACCGATGTATGATTCGTTTCTTTTTAAGATTAGTGGTTCTTTTCCTTGTAATTTAAGTCCTGCGTTAATTCCAGCAATTATACCTTGACCGGCTGCTTCTTCATATCCACTTGTTCCATTAATTTGTCCGGCAGTAAATAAATTATTAATTACTTTTGTTTCTAGAGATGGCTTTAATTGTAAGGGATTGATTGCATCATATTCAATAGCATAAGCATATTTTAATATTTTGGCATGTTCTAATCCAGGAAGACTATGAACCATTAATTCTTGAACATCTTCTGGCATACTTGTTGAAAATCCTTGTAAGTAAATATCGTCATAGTAAAGACTTTCTGGTTCTAAGAATAATTGATGTCTTTCTTTATCGGCAAAACGGACTACTTTATCTTCAATTGATGGACAATATCTTGGACCTATTCCTTCGGCATACCCACCATACATAGCGGATTTTTTTAAATTCTTTCTAATTATTTCATGAGTTTCAGGAGTTGTATAAACTATGTGACATTTAATTTGTTTATCTTTATCATATAATGGACCGTTATCAAAACTAAATGTCCAATAACAGTCATCGCCACATTCTTCTTTTAATTTACTAAAATCGATTGTTGAGCGATCTAATCTTTGGGGTGTACCTGTTTTTAATCTTTGAATTTCAAAACCATAAGATTTTAAAACATTGCTTAAATTGTTAGAACGTTTTTCACCATGAGGTCCTTCTTCTTTACTAGTACTTCCTACTAATATTTTGCTTCTTAGATATGTTCCGGTTGTTAAAATTAAGGCATCGCATAGTATTTTCTTATTATCTGCTAATATTATTCCTTTAATGGTATTATTTTCAACAATTAAATTTTCTACCATTCCTTCAATTATGGTTAAATTTTCAAGTGAGTTTAGAGCTTTTAACATTTCTCTTGGATAAGTTATTTTATCACCTTGGGCACGTAATGACCTTACGGCAGGTCCTTTGGCATTATTAAGCATTTTAATTTGAATATGGGTTTTATCAGCTATTTTACCCATTAATCCACCTAAGGCATCTATTTCACGAACTACTATACCTTTAGCTGTTCCACCTATTGATGGATTGCATGGCATATCGGCTATATTTTTTACATTTGCAGTAACTAATGCGGTTTTTAAACCCATTTTGGCTGAAGCATTGGCAGCTTCACATCCAGCATGACCTCCACCGACAACTATTACATCATATTTCATTTTTCTTCCTTACTTTCCTAAACAAAATTTTGAGAATAATTCGTCTAATAAATCGTCTTTATATGTTGCACCTATTATTTCACCTAATGTTTCATAGGTATTTTTTAAATCAATTGTGAACATATCAATTGGAACATTCTCATAATTGTTATATATATTTTCTATCATATCTTTAGCTTTAGTTATTAATGCGATTTGTCTTGCATTTGAAAGATATGTATAATCTTCTTGTTCAATTTCATTAAGATTAAATAATCTCTTTATTTCATTTTTTAAATTTGTTAAACCTTCATAATTTAAGGTATTACCTGTTATTATGTTATAGTTAGATAACATCCTTAAATCTAGTTTGTTATCTAAATCGTTTTTATTGATAAAGATGATGGATTGTTTTGATTGTAATTCATTGATTGTTTCTAAATCTTCACCAGTTAATTCTTCATTATTATTTAGAACATAGATTATTAAATCGGCTTCGCCTATCATTTTTAAACTTTTTTCGACGCCTATTTGCTCGACGATATCATTAGTTTTTCTGATTCCAGCAGTATCGATGATGTTTAACATTATTCCGTCTAAATTTATTTTTCCTTCTACTATATCTCTTGTTGTTCCAGGAATATTTGTAACTATGGCTTTTTCTTCTTCTAATAATGCGTTTAGGATGCTACTTTTACCAACGTTTGGTTTACCTACTAACGCAACTGAGATACCATCTTTGATTATTTTACCATTTTTAGAATTTGATAATAACTCATTTATTTTTGAATATACCTTATCTATTAATGGTTTTAATGATTCTTTAGTATATTTTTCGCCTTCTTCGTATTCTGGATAATCAATATTAACTTCAATATTTGCCTGGATATCCATTATGTCTTTACGAATATCATTTATTTTATTTGATATATTTTTTGTTACTCCATTAATAGCAAGTTTACGTGATTTTTCTGTTTGAGATGAGATTAAATCACTGATTGATTCTGCTTCAACTAGGTCTATTCTACCATTTAAAAAGGCTCTTTTGGTAAATTCACCCGGCTCAGCTTGTATGCATCCATTTAATAAAAGTAATTCTAAAATTTTATTGGTTGTAGCAGGACCTCCATGAGAATTGATTTCAACTATATCTTCCATTGTAAATGTTTTTGGAGCTAACATAACTGAAACTAGCACTTCATCTATTATTTCTTTATTAAACACAATATGTCCATAGTGAATTGTGTGGGTTGGAACTTTGGTAAGATCTTTTCCATCAAACAAATTATTAACTATTTTTATAGCATCTGGGCCACTTACTCTTATTATAGAAATGGCTCCAACACCTAAACTTGTAGATATTGCACATATAGTTGAATTCATTGTATCACTCTCTTTCTTTCGTGCGTATTATATCACACTTGAACAATTAAAAAAAGGATTAAATTAACCCAATTATTTATCTGATTTTATTTAATTACCATACTTAAATTTATATTTTTTATTATTTTAAAAATTAAAAATATAAAAATATTTCAAATAATAAACTATTTATTTGTCGGAAATTCTACAATAATTATATTATTAATATTTATTTCTATATATGATATAAATAATCATCTGGTATATTCGGATAACCATTTAAATAAAAATCAAATATATCTTTTAAAATTTGAATATAAGCATTATAATTATTTTCATCTATAATATTTTGCAAATACTTGCTATCTAGTTCATTTTTGATAGAGGTATATAAATTTTGATATTCATTTAAATCTATACTGTCTATCTTATTTATTAAATTAGTAATTTTTGATAAAAGACTAATTTCTAAATTAATTTTATCATTAACTATTTTTTCTATATCATCTAACAATTTATAAAGAGATAACGCTAAATAATAAGGTGAGCAATCATTATTAGTTGTTTCTTCATATTGATTCATATATTTTATTAACTCATCAATTGAATAATTAGCTATATTATTATCTTTTAAAAATAAACAAGTTGAAGAATCCAAAACATATCCCTTTAAAGAAATTTTATTTAAATTAATAGTCTTTTCAATTTGATACATATTATCTGATAAATCAACAAGCTCATTTGCCTTATTAATAAATTGAAACAACTTATTATTTATAGAACTATTTAATATATTTATATTATTAAAATTATCTAAGATATTTGCATTATACATATATATACTCCATTACTTTATAAAATTATAAACAATTATTGCAGTTAAAGTCACAATAATGGCAACTATAAAAATTAACATTAATATATTAATAAAGCCGTATGAAGATCCACTATTAGAATTATAATTTAAGGTTTTAATTTTAGGTTTTTCTAAACTTAGTTGGTGATCTTTTTTCTCTTTAATTGCAATATTCTTTTCTTTAATATGATTAGCAATCTCAATCTCTTTTTTACTTCTTTGATCAAAATATTCTTCATTTTTTAAATTTTTTGATTTAAATTCACTCGTTACCAAATCTTTAGATGTTCTCAATAATTCGTTTCTCACTAAATTATATTTATTTTCTTGATTTGAAACTAACTCATCTATACTATTCACATTATAATAAGATAAGACATCTTTTATTTTAACCAAATTACCTGATAATAAATATTCTCCAAATTTATCTTGATATGGTGTATTGTCTAAATATACAGTAATTAATCTTGAAAATACAAATCTAAACTCATTTGTTAAATGCTTTCCATTTCCAACATCATAATTATCAGAATAAATAAAAGCAGGATTATCAGATAAATAATTATATTTTAAAAATTTAATTCTACTTATTTTTTCTGGGCCATAATTACTTAATGCCTTTGCAAAAGAGTCTTGCGTAAATTGATAACTTCCGTCATTATGCATATTATTTTTCAAAACTTTAATAAATTCACATTCTTCAATTGCCCTTTTTATAATATTTTTTTCATTTTCCATTTCAAATAACATTTCTTCTGCTTCTTTTGCTTCAAGTTCAGCAATCAATCCAGTATCTAAGCCTTTATTATTTCTCGAATAAAATCTAATACAATGTGCAACTTCATGAATAATTGTCATCATATATTCAAGTGTTCCATTATTTGGACCTAAATATATTTTTTCATTTGTTGCAAACGCTCTATTTAAATTAGGTTTAATAATTATATTTTTTTGTATACTATCTAATACACCATCTGGAATGTTTAATGACCTATAAAAATTTCTAATAATATTAATCAATTCAATATTATTACAACTAACTTTTAAAGACTTAATACTTTGCACATTTACATTATCACGCAAGTATGATCTATCAAATTTTTTAGCAATGTCATAAATTTGATCTAATTTAGGATTATTTTCATCAAGCATTTCATTAAAATACTTGTTTTTAATTAATATACTAATCATACTATTTATTTCTTCTAGTGTCATATAATCACCTCTTTTTAATAAAGTAAATATAAAAATTAAACATAAAATATTATTATCAAAATATTAATAAATTGATTAAAATATTTTTATACTATTACATATGCTTTTTCCAAAATGTTCTACTCGTTCATTTTTACATTATTTTTTCTACATATCTGTTGTTGTCTAAATAATTTATCCAATTTTTCATTTTTAAGTTGTTTTTTTGATTTTTCATCAAATATTTTTCTTTGTTTATCACTTTTCCTATTTAATTCTCATATTTTCGTTTATTTTTATTGATTATCATAATCCTAATTTAAAACTCTTTCTTGTTTGATATTTGAGACAAATACTTTATATATTTCATTTTAACAAATTTTTAACGAAAAGTATTTATTTAGTATAAGTAATTAATATATTTCTCGTTATATACTAAATTTACTATATTTTAAAAATTGAAATATTAAATTACTCTTTTTTAGTCAGTTAAACTAATTATTTTATGAATTTAGACTAATTCCTTTTAATTTTTCGATGTTTAGGAACTGATATTTTTTTAGTTTTAGTGATGGTTCCTTCGTTATAACAATTATCTAATGCATTTTTATACATCTTACCTATTTCGGCTAATTCGAGATTTGTTTTATTATTTGCTAAGTCTGTAACTGTCCTTGCTTGATGCATTACTTCTTTTGTATACCATTTTAAGTCAAATAGAATGTTTTTAACTAAAAGTTCCTTTTTTAATATTTCAAGAAAATATGGAAATAGTTCATTTGATTCATCAAGATATTCATTTTTTATTAGTTCTTTATTTAAAATGATTAGTTCTTCTCTATTTATTAAATTTCTAAATTTATTTAAATCAATGGTACTTTCATCTAAATAGGCATATTTGCTAGTTGATAGTACAAAATAATTATCATCATTAACTTTGATAGTTATAAAATTGGTATAATGTTTGTTATATTTTTGTGATAAGGCTTTTAAATAATCATTTGTATTTAGTTTAATATTATAAATTGGTTTTAATTTTTGGTATAGTTCTAATTCGTTTAGACTTTCTATTTTGGTATAAAGTAGGTCATTTGCTTGTGATAGATATTCTTTAATTGATGATATAAAATTGGTTACATCATAATTACCTCTATTTATTTCTTCTAATGTATCTTCTTTTAAGGTGATTGGTTTTAAAAATGATTTCATATTATGGTCCTTTCCTATAATGATATTATATCATTTTTAAGTAAGAAAAAAAGGATTAAATTAATCCTCTGTTGGTTTGATAATAACGTGTCTATTAGGTTCTTCACCTTCGGAAATTGTAGTAATTCCTTTCATATTTGTTAAGCAATTATGAACAATTCTTCTTTCATATGAATTCATATTTTCCATTACTATCTCTTGTTTAGTATTTTTAACTTCTCTAGCTAAATTTTTAGCTAATCTTTCAATGTGAGTTATTTGTTTATCTTTGTAATTTTCAACATCAAGATTTAAATATGGATATACTCCAATTTGATTATATATATATTGTTTGCAAATTGTTGATAAGGCAGTTAAATTTTTACCATCTCTTCCAATTAATATTGAATTATTGTTTGAAAATATTTTGATATTAATTTGTTTTTCTCTAATATTAGTTTCAAATTTAACTTCTAATCCCATGTTGTTAATAGTCTCTTCTAAAAATGATTTAATAGCGTTTTGAACTTCAGTTAGTTTTACAATTGTAAATTTAACTGTATCGCTTTTTAAGAAACCACCTTTGTTAATTTGTTTATGATATAATATTTCATTTTCTGTTATATTTAAATCTGATAAGGCTTTTTCAAATACCTCATTTTCTTTTTTTCCTTCATATGAATATACTTCCACTTTATTTTCTTCCCTTCATTATTATTAAATTTTGAATAACGTTAAATCCATTTGTTACAACCCAGTATAAGGCAATGGCAGTTGGTAAACTAAATGATGCAATTGTTATGAACACTAACATGAAGTATGTCATCATTTTCATTTGTTTATCTTGTTCGGGATTACCACTTGTTTGAGTCATAGTGTTTTTGAATGACAAGTATGTTGTTAACATTATTAATAATAGTAACACGATATAGTAATAATTTCCAGTTCTTAATCCGATTAATGGAGTTATACCTAAGTGGTATGCACCTAAGGTTCCTTCAAAGATTGCCGGAATACGATTTATTGCTTCTAGGAATCCGAAGAATAATGGAAATTGAATTAATGAGATTAAACAACTTCCCATTGGGTTAATATTATATTTTTTGTAAATTTGTAACATTTCGGTACTTTTCATTGTTAATGATTGTTGATCATTTTTGTTTTCATATTTCTTTTCTAGTCTAGCTAGTTCTGGACTTGCTTTTTTCATGTTTTCAGATTGTTTCATTGTTTTAGCTGAAAATGGAACTAAGATAAGTCTAATTAATAAGCCGACAATCATTACTGATAAACCATAGTTACCAACAAAATTTCCAATTTTAATAATTAAGTAGGCAAGTGGCATTACAATTAATTGAACCCATAAACCACTATATGTTTTAGAATCATAAATTTTGATATTTTCACATTCAGGCAAATCTTCTAATTTAAATTCTAATTTATTTTCATATTGTTTATAAATAGAATTTAAATTATCGTCTGTTGGTTTACATAATATATTTGATGGTAAACTTTGACCTGTTTCTTCATTTATGACTCTTTTGTTATCATTATCTGATAAGTATTTAGTACAACCTGTTAATAAGAAACATAAGCTGACTAAAATTATGATGTACTTTTTTTTCATAGTTTCTCCTTTATTACTTTAAGCAAATTATCTTCGATTTGTTTAAAATCTAAAGTATCACACTTTTTCATTATTATTATAATATAGTCATATTCATTTTTAAATACTTTTATATTAGTTCTAATAATTTCTCTTAATATTCTACGATAACGATTTCTTTTATAAGCTTTACCAAATTTTTTAGCTTGGGTAATTCCAAACCTAGGACTATCTAATTTCTTTTCCTTATAATAAATTATAAAGAATGGAGAATAAATCTTAGTTCCGGTTTTAATAATATCGTTAAATTCATCAGCGGACTTAATTCGCATTTGAGTATTCATTGTTATTCCTCCTATTGATTAGAATAAAAACCACTTACGTGGCTACTTACATAATACTTTACGACCTTTACGTCTACGAGATTTTAATATGTTAGAATTTTTTCTAGCAAAGAATCCATGTTTCTTTTTCATTTTTCTATTGTTTGGTTGATATGTTCTTTTCATCGTTTGCACCTCCGCTTCATTAGTAATCATAGTATAATATAAGTTAGAGAAAAAGTAAAGAAAAAATAGTTTTCCACAATAATGTGTGGAAAAGTGGAAAACTTTTTAACAATGTGAATTTAAAATTGTTGAAATTGTGGATAAGTTGTTTACATTCCGATAAAATGGACTTATTTTTGTGGAAAAGTATGTGTATAACTATGTTTAAAAAAATTTTTTGTATTTTTTTCTTTATTTTTCCACAATCGTGGTTTACAATAGGGGTAGCAAAAACGAAGCATCGGGGTGATGGTATGGACAATGAACAATTATGGAATAATTTTTTAAAGGAAATTCAAATTAAGATACAACCATTTTCTTTTAATAGTTGGTTAAAACCCACGAAATTACTAGGGATAAATGAAAATTCTTGTATTGTAGAAGTTGAGAGTGAGTTTCAAAAAACATTTCTTTCTAAGAACTATACTGACTTAATGAGTGAAGTTTTATATGGAATAACTAATGTTAATTATGATTTTGAATTTGTTCTTAAAAGTGAAAAACATAATGAAGAAATTATTAAAGAAGAAAAAAGCGTTGAAACAAAAAATCTTGGCAAATCCCTAGAAATAGAGCATAAAAAGTTAAATTCGAATTTAAAACCAGAGTATACTTTTGATAATTTTATTGTTGGAGATACTAACAGATTTGCGACTGTTTCAGCTCAAGCGGTAGCAGAAAATCCGGGAAAAATATATAATCCTTTATTTATATATGGAAAGAGTGGTCTTGGTAAAACCCATTTAATGCATGCGATAGGAAATCAGATTGTTAAAAATTCTGGGAAAGTTGTTTTGTATGTAACTAGTAGTGAATTTATTGCAGACTTTACGGGAATGCTTAGAAAAGATAAGAATGTTGATAATTATGAGGTTATGAACAATTTTAAAGATAAATACCGTAACATTGATGTTCTTATTATAGATGATATTCAATTTTTATCGGGAGCTGATAAATCACAAGATGAATTTTTTCATACATTTACTGAATTATACGATTCAAATAAACAAATAATTATAAGTTCAGATAGATCACCAGATGATTTAAAATTATTAGAAGAACGTTTATTAACTAGATTTAGATGGGGTTTAACAGCGAATATTTATCCACCAGATTTTGAACTTAGATGTCAAATTCTTAGAAATAAGATGATGGGGCATGAGGTGGCGGAAATGGTTAGTGATAAAGTAATTGAATATATTGCTTCTAATTGTGATAATGACGTTAGACAATTAGAGGGAGCAATAACTAGATTATATGCTTATGCCGCAATGATGAGACCACCAGAAATAAATGTTGAATTTGCAACAGAAGCACTTAAAGAATTTTTGGGCAAATCAATTTATATAACAAATAATATTCAAAGGATTCAAAGAGCTGTTGCTGAATATTTTAACTTAAGTGTTGAGGATTTAAAAAGTAAGAAGAGAAATGCAAACATAAATTATGCAAGACAAATTGCAATATACTTAAGTCAAACTACTACTGATGAGACTCTTGTTAAAATAGGACTCGAATTTGGAAATAGAGACCATTCAACAGTAATACATGCATGTGATAAAATAGAAGAGGATATTAACACAAATGCGAAGTTAAAAGATGATATTGAGAACATAAAAAATAAAATTGTTAATTAATGTGGAAAAGTTTTAAAATAAAAATTTTAAAGAAAGCCTTTAAAATAAGGATGTTTTAGAGTTTTCCACAATATGAACACCATTATTATTATTAAATTAGAAAGAAGGAAATAAAATGAAATTAATAATTGAAAAAAATATTTTATTAGAAAGTTTAAGTAACGTTATTAGAGCAGTATCTCCAAGAAATATTATACCTATATTAAATGGAGTTATGTTTGATTTAAAAGAAGAAGGTTTATATTTAACGGCTAGTGATAGTGATCTTGTAATAAGAAAGTTTATTCCTAGTGAAAAGATTAAATCTATTGAAGAGACAGGTAAAATTATTATTCAAAGTAAATATCTATTAGATATAATTAAGAAGATGCCTAATTCAGATATTAATATTGAGGTTATAGATGGATTAAAGATAATAATTAGTACTGAAAATACAGTATATAATTTAAATTGTTTAAGTACTGAAGATTATCCTAATATAAATTTAGAAACTGTTAATAACCCAATAGTTTTGAACAGTTCAATTTTAAAAGAGTTATTTTCACAAACTTTATTTGCTATTTCAACTCAGGAATCTCGTCCATTATTAACTGGTTTAAATATTAGAATTAATGGTAATGTGATGGAATGTGTTACGACCGATAGCTATAGACTTGCTAAAAAGACAATAGTTTTAGATGCTGATTATGGAACTCATGATATTGTTGTTCCGGGAAAAAATATTCAAGAATTTGATAAGATATTAACTGATGAAGAGGATGTAAAGATTAATTTATTTAGTAATAAGTTATTATTTGAATACAATGGTTATTTATTTCAAACTAGTTTGCTTAGTGGACAATATCCTAATACGTCTAATTTAATACCAACAGATTTTGAATATATATTAACTACTAATTTAGATAATTTTTATAGCGCAATTGATAGAGCAGCTTTACTTACACAAAATAAGGATAAAAACTTAATTAATATGAAAACAGTAGGAAATGAACTTGTTATTACTTCATTTGCTAGTGAAATTGGTAAATCTGAAGAAAGTGTTGCTATTTCTAAAAATAATGATAACGATATTACCATTTCTTATAGTGCTAAATATATGCTTGATGCATTAAAGACTTTAAAAGATGATGAGTTAATTATATTAATGAATGGTGATTCTAAACCAATAATTTTAAAAAATGCTAAAGATGAGAGTTTAATTCAGTTGATTTTACCAATAAAAACATATTAAAATTTGATATTTATAGAAAAGTGGATTTTAAATAATTCGCTTTTTTTAATTTTTTAAATTTTTTCGACAAATTTCGGCATATTTCGACAAAATGTTGTGATTTAATATACGACTAAAGAGGGGGTGAGTAGTTTGAAAAGTTATAAGATTACAGAAAATACATTAGCGATTGTACCATTAAGTAAAAAGAAAACAGTTGTATATGAAAATCACGATTATTTTATTTTAGATAAGAATGTATCATCAGTTATTAATGAAAATTGCGAATATTATGGAAGCAGTATTGATGGTAGATTAAAAGGAACTTATGCTATGCTTGGTTTTGGTTATAAGGCTCCAATTGTTATGTCTGAACAAGATAATATGATATTTTTTCCAACATGTTCTCCTAGATTAAAAGAATGTTCTTGGATTAATTTAGGAAATATAAAAAAAATAGTTCCGGATGACGAAAAAACAACTATTCAATTTTTAAATGATGAAGAAATAAATGTAGATGCAACTTATAATATAATAAGAAATCAATACTTTAAATCTTTGTCGCTTGATAATGCATTAAAAAATAGAAAAAAAGATAAATAATTGTTTTAAGCAATCTTAAAATGTGGTATAATGAAATAGGTATAGGTACTTTAGAATATACCTATTTTGTTCTATATGGCTTTAAAGAGGGTTTAAAATGAAAATCACTAATTTGAAATTAACAAATTTTAGAAATTATGAAAATTTAAATTTACATTTTTCGAATTATAAAAATATAATAATTGGAAATAATGGATTGGGTAAGACAAATATAGTTGAAGCTATATATTATTTATCAATAACTAAATCATTTAGAACTAATAATCAAGATGTGTTAATAAGAGAAAATAGTGATTTTGCTGTAATTGAAGCAACTGTACTTAACAAAATAAAGAATAAATATAGGGTAGTTATAACAAAAGATGGGAAGAAGATTAAAATTGATAATCAAGAAATAACTAAATTATCAGATTATATATCTAAAGTTAATGTAGTTCTTTTTAATAGAGATGATATGAAGTTAATTAAAGATAATCCTTCTGTACATCGTAAACTTATTAATATGGATTTGTCTGGTTTTAATAATAATTATTTACGACTGCTTAGTTTATATAATAAGATTCTTAAGCAAAGAAATAGTTATTTAAAGATTTTGAAAAATAAAATGGCCGATTATGATGATTATTTAGATATTATAACTAATAAGTTAATTGAAGTTGGGCTCCAAATTAATAAGATTAGATTTGATTATATTAGTGAAATTAATTTATATTTGAACCATATTTTTAATAAATCAGTTAAAAAAGGTGATCTTTATTTAAAATATGTGTCTAATTATAATGAAAAGAGTTATGAAGATTTGTTAAGGGATTATAAGAAATCTTTTAATAGAGATGTAAATTATGGTGTTACTAATATAGGTGTTCATTTGGATGATTATATTTTTGAACTAGATGGAAAACTGGCTAAAGAATATTTATCTGAGGGAGAGCAAAAGAGTGCAGTTATTGCATTTAAATTATCAGAGGTTAAGTATTGTATGAATAAAATGAATACAACACCGATTTTAATTTTGGATGATTTATTTAGTGAACTAGATGAGAAAAAGATTAATAAAATTATTGGTTCATTTAATAAAAATTTTCAAATTTTTATAACGACAACAGATATTAAGCATTTAAATAAGAAATTGCTTAATGATTGTACATTAATTAAGTTAACAGAAAAGAAAGTAGAGGTTATAGATTATGAATAGTAATGAAGAATATAATGAAAGTGATATTCAGGTTTTAGAAGGTTTAGAGGCCGTCAGAAAAAGACCAGGAATGTATATTGGTACTACTGATATTAAGGGATTACATCATTTAGTATGGGAAATAGTAGATAACTCAATAGATGAAGCTCTTGCAGGTTATTGTAAAAATATTGAAATTATTATCAATAAAGATAATTCCATAACTGTTAAAGATGATGGTCGTGGTATTCCAGTTGGAATTCATCCAAAAACTGGTATTTCAACGGTTGAAACAGTTTATACAGTATTACATGCTGGTGGTAAATTTGGTGGCGGAGGATACAAGGTATCTGGTGGTTTACATGGTGTAGGTGCATCTGTTGTTAATGCGCTATCAAAATGGGTTACTGTTACTGTTTATAAAGATTGTAAGATTTATGAGGCAAAGTTTGTAAATGGTGGAAAAATAGCTCAAAAATTAACTGTAATAGGTGAATGTGAACCTAATAGAACGGGAACAACGGTTAGTTTTAAACCGGATCCAGATATTTTTGATACTGATGTGTATGATTATGAAACTTTAAAGGTAAGAGTTAGAGAACTTGCATTTTTAAATAGAGGTCTAAAGATTACTTTAAGAGATGATAGAGATGATGAGGATACAACTGGTGATTCTTTCCATTATGAGGGTGGTATTAGTGAGTATGTTAGATTCTTAAATCAAAATAAGACTCCTATTCATGAAGATATAATTCATTTACAGGGTGAAGAAGATGGTGTATTCTTTGAGGTTGCAATGCAATATAACGATGGGTACACTGATAATATTTACTCTTTTGTAAATAATATTAATACTCATGATGGTGGAACTCATGAAGAAGGTGTAAGAAGAGCATTAACAAGGGTAATTAATAATTATGCTAGAAAGATTAATGCTTTAAAGGAAAAGGATGATTCTTTAACTGGTGATGATGTTAAAGAGGGATTAACTATGATTGTTTCTTGTAAACATCCAAATCCACAGTTTGAAGGACAAACTAAAGGTAGACTTGGTAACTCTGAGGTAAGAAAACTTGCTGATAGTGTTTTCTCTAAAGGTTTTGAAAGATTTTTAATGGAAAATCCTCAAGATGCAAAGATTATTATTGATAAATGTATTTTAGCATCTCGTGCAAGACTTGCTGCTAAGAGGGCTAGAGAAACAACTAGAAAAAGTGATTTAGCAATTACAAATTTCTTTGGTAAATTATCTGATTGTAAGAGTAAAGATCCTAGTTTTTCTGAAATTTTTATAGTCGAGGGAGATAGTGCCGGTGGTTCTGCTAAAAAGGGTAGAGATTCAATGACTCAAGCAATTCTTCCACTTAGAGGTAAAATTCTAAACGTAGAAAAAGCTAGACTTGATAGAGCACTTGGTAATGAAGAAATTAGAACTATTATTACTGCATTTGGTACTGGTATTGGTCAAGAATTTAATTTAGAAAAATTAAGATATCATAAAATCATTATAATGACCGATGCCGATGTCGATGGTGATCATATTCGTGTACTTTTATTAACTTTATTTTATCGTTTCTTTAAGCCTATTATTGAAGCTGGACATGTTTATGCTGCTCAACCTCCTCTTTTTAGAATTCAACATGGAAAAATTAGAAAATATGTATTAACTGATGATGAAAAAGAAAAATATTTAAGTACTTTACCTGAAAATGTTAGAGATAAAGCACAAATAACTCGTATGAAAGGTTTAGGAGAGATGGATGCTGAAGAATTAAATGAAACAACTATGGATATTAATCAAAGAGTTTTAAGACAAATTTCTTTAGATGATGCTATTTTGGCTGATCAAATATTTACTCAATTAATGGGTGATGAGGTTGAACCTAGACGTCAATTTATAGAAGAAAATGCAAAATATGTAGATAATTTAGATATTTAGGAGGTGTTTTGATATGAATAATGAAGAAAATGAAAATATAATTGATACTACAAACGTAGATACTAATGAAGATTTAGTTACTCATGAAGAAATAGTTGATGATAATATTAAGGTAAATAATGATTCAACTGATGATTTTAGTGGTGTATTTCATGAAAGAGATTCTAGAGATGTTAATAATATTGTTACTGAGGTCAAGGATTCGTTTTTAAGATACTCTATGAGTGTTATTACATCTCGTGCTTTACCAGACTTAAGAGATGGTTTAAAACCTGTTCACAGACGTATTTTATGGTCTATGTATGAGGAAGGTAATACTCCTGATAAACCTCATAGAAAATCAGCTACAACTGTTGGTAATGTTATGGGGCATTATCATCCACATGGTGACTCTTCAATTTATGAAGCAATGGTAAGACTTGCACAGGATTTTAGTCAAAGATATACTTTAGTTGATGGACACGGAAACTTTGGTAATATTGATGGTGATGGAGCTGCTGCTTACCGTTATACTGAGGCTAGATTATCAAAATTATCTCTTGAATTATTAAGAGATATTAATAAAGATACTGTTGATTTTATGCCTAACTTTGATGAAACTTTAAAAGAACCCAAGGTTTTACCTAGTAAATTTCCAAATGTACTTGTAAATGGAACAATGGGTATAGCGGTTGGTATGGCAACTAATATTCCTCCTCATAATTTAGGAGAAGTAATTGATGGATGTGTTGCTTATATTGATAATCCTGATATTGATACTTTAGGTTTAATGCAATATATTAAAGGACCTGATTTTCCAACTGGTGGTATTATTTTAGGAAATTCTGGTATTAAACAAGCTTATGAAACTGGTAGGGGAACGATTACTATTAGAAGTAGAGCTGAAATTGAGGAAAAGGGAACGCATTCTAATATTGTTATTACTGAAGTTCCTTATGGTGTTAATACTAGTGAACTTAAAAATAAAGTTGCTGAACTCGTTCATAACAAGATTATTGATGGTATTACTGATTATCATACTGATTTAAAGGATGGAGTTAAAATTACTATTACTTTAAAGAAGGACGCTAATGCACAGGTTGTTTTAAATAAATTATTTAAACATACTCAATTTCAAGTTAATTATAGTATTATCTTTTTAATGCTTGATCAAGGTGTTCCACGTACTTTGGGATTAAAATCTATTATTTCTAAGTATATAGATCATCAAAAAGAGGTTATTATTAGAAGAACTAAGTTTGATTTGAAAAAGAGTGAGGCTAGAGTTCATATTTTAGAAGGTTATAAGATTGCTCTTGATAATATTGATGAGGTTATTAAGGTTATTAAGACATCTGAAACCGATGAAATCGCTAAAAAGACTTTAATGGATAGATTTTTCTTATCTCAAATTCAAGCTGAAAGTATTTTAGAATTAAAGTTAAGACGTTTGACTGGTTTAGAAAGAAGTAAGATTGAAGAGGAATTAAAGTCATTATTAGAACTAATTGAGGAATTGAAATCAATTTTAGCTAGTGAAGAAAAAGTTTTAAACATTATAAAACAAGAATTATTAGATATTAAGAATAGATATTCTGATGATAGACGTACTTCTATAGATATGACTGCTATTGATTATATTGAAGATGAGTCTTTGATTCCAAATGAAAATATAGTTATTTCTTTAACATCTAAAGGATATATTAAGAGAACTACTTCTGAAACTTATAAGATTCAAAATAGAGGTGGTGTAGGTGTAAAGGGAATGTCAACTAACGAGGAAGATTATGTCGAGTATATGTCAAATTTAATGTCTCATGATTATGTATTATTATTTACTAATAAGGGTAAGGTTTATAAGATTAAAGGATATGAAGTTCCTGAATTTAGTAGAACTTCTAAGGGATTACCAATTATTAATTTATTACAAATAGATAAAGATGAATATGTAACTTCAATGCTTACTTATTCTAGAAATGATAGTGCTAAATATTTACTATTTGCTACTAAGAAGGGTATCGTTAAGAAGACTGCTATTGAGGAATTTGATAATATTAGAAAATCTGGTAAGATTTGTATTAGTTTAAGAGATAATGATGAATTGATTGGCGTTAAGAAAACTGATGGTGAATGTGATGTTGTTCTTGCTTCATCAGCTGGTAGAGTTGTATTATTCAATGAGTCTGATATTAGAATGATGGGTAGAACTGCTTCTGGAGTTAAAGGAATTAATCTTGGTGATGAGCTATGTGTTGGAGTTGAAACTACTAAGGAATCTGATAATATTGTAATTGTTACTGAAAAAGGTTATGGTAAATTAACATTAGTTAGTGAATTTAGAAAAACTAGTAGAGGTAGCAAGGGAGTTAAGGCTTTAAATATTACTGATAAGAATGGTGGTATTGCTGCAATTAAACGTGTAGAAGATAATTGTGATTTAATGATTATTACAAATGAGGGTATTATTATTAGAATTCCTCTTGATCAATTAAGTCAATTAGGTAGAGTTACTCAAGGAACTAGACTTATTAATCTAAAAAATGAACAAAAAGTAGCAGCTATAAGCTTAATTTTAAAGAATAATGATGAAAATATCGATATAAATGAGTAATTTATATCGTTTTTCTTTTGATTTAAAAAGTTTTCCACATTCTTTTTCTTTTCAATACATAAATTTTAGTTATATATTTATTAACATTTTAGTTATATATTTTATA
>CAKOQK010000025.1 GCA_934101225.1 uncultured Bacilli bacterium
AATGAATTTTTGATGTTAATAAGTAAAATAAAAAGAGCATTATTTATAAATAATACCCTTTTGTCAACAGTCTGAAAACCTCTATCAAGGTTTATTAATTATTATCCATATCTATTTTATCTATTTCATCAGCTAAATCCATTTGATTTTCTAATAAAATTTTAAGTTTTTTCTTAAACATGATTATATTTCTTTTTAATCTTACACTTTCAAGTTCAATTTTTTCAGCTTGCATTAATGCTTCATTAACAATGCGTGATGCATTTTTCTTAGCATCATTTATTAAGTTATCTGCTTCATCTTTAGCTAATTTTTTCATTTGATTAGCACTTTCTTCCGCCATTAAAATAGTTTTGTTTAACGCTAATTCTAAATTATTATATTTTTCAAGTGACTTAGAAAGTTCATTTATTTCACTATCTTTTTGTTTTAACTTATTAAGCATTGATTCGTATTCATTAACTACTTCATTAACGAATTTATTAACTTCGTCTTTATTATATCCATCTTTTGATGTGCTAAACTTTTCCATAATTTCACATCCTTATTACTAGAAATCTATTTCATCCTCTACTTTTTTAACTTTTTCATTTTCACTCATTTTACCTTGAACTGAAACATTTTTAGGAGTACATAAATATATACCATTGCCAAGTTTTTGTAAATCTCCACCAATAGCATAAATACATCCAGTTAAAAAGTCAATTATTCTTTTAGCTTGTTCACTAGTTACTCTCTTTAAATTAACAACAACACTGTTACGTTTTTTTAAATGATCTGCAATTGTTTGACTTTCAGAATATGCTCTAGGTTCTACTAGAATCATTTTACTACCACTATTTGCTTCTTCTTCTTTATAATTTTTTTCACTTATTGAATAAAATTCTTCTTCAACATTATTATCTCTTTCAGTTTCTTCCTTAAATAAATTACTTATCTTTAAGCCCATAAATAATTCCTCCTCGTACTATAATAATATCTTATCATAAACTTAATTTAAATTAAAGAATAATTTTTAGATTTTCCAACTTTTTTCAAAAGTGTGTTTGATAAATTTTAATACATAATTTTTTTGACAAAAGCTTTCATCTGTTCGCTTGTTTTATGAATTTACTTATTATATAATTTTAGCTGGAACATTTGATGTGAGTGTCGTCCTCCAATCTTGAGAAAGAAAGGAGGTAGATAAAGATGAAAACTAAGACTTTTATAATAAAAGTTCTAAAGCTCATTGCTATCATTTTGTTACTTTCTACCTTACTGGTGTTAGCAATAAAAAAATAGACACTCTTCAGCATTGATAGAGTGTCAATTCCATTAAACTAGAGGCGACATTCACTTGCAAAATCGAATGTTCCTCTTTTTTATTTTATGCAAGTTCTCTTGCTTTCATACTAATGATAGCATATTCTATTAGTATTGTCAAAAATCTAAATAGCAAAATAAAACCCCTAAAAATAGGGATAATATTAACAAAATGGTGTCTCCGGCGCGATTCGAACGCGCGACCGTACGCTTAGAAGGCGTATGCTCTATCCAGCTGAGCTACGGGGACATATCTCAAATGAACAAATTAATTCTATAATATTTTTTAATATAAATCAAGTATTTAAATGTCAAAATCTTCTAAAAAAAGAAAAAACTGCTAATAATTAGCAATTTTACCCATATAATCTTTTTAAATAAATGATATTCCCGTCATGCTCTAACTTAATTAAATCATCATCTTCTTCTATTATTTCTTTTCCATATTCACTTGTTAAAGGACCAATATTAAGGATATTCTCTTTAATTAAAGGAAAACTCAAATATAAGTAATCTCCAACAACTGGTTTATCACTATAAAATTCTATATTAATATTATAACTATTTTTAGAATTAACATCACATAAATAGTAATTAAATCCATCAATCTTTTTAACTAATAATTTTATCATAATAATTCACCTTTCTTTTTATTTAACAATTCTAAAAGTTTTTTATTATATACATTTTCCCATGTACAATTATTAGCTAAATTAATATTTTCTATTTCCAGCGCATTACGTAAAAAATATTTAGGTAAATATGCTAAACTAGGTAAATTAACACTCATGATTATTTGGTTAGCAGCTAAAAACATTTTACCTATCTCTTTTAAATTAGGTAGTGATATATATTCAAGGTCTTTATTTCCTATTAAAAACATATCACCAGTTTTTTCTAAATTATCTGCTTCAAACATTCTTAACCTTCTTGCTTCAGCCATAAAATATTCACCTGTTTCTTTCAAACAAGGAAGCACTGCATAAATTGCTTTATCATCTGATTTAAAGAAACATTTACCAGTATAGCATAAACTAGGCATTATAATTGATTTTAGTTCTCTATTAGAAAACATAAAATTATTTCCTACTTTTTGTAATGAATTAAATTTTATACTTTGAACTATAATATTTCTCTTTAAGAAATCATTACCAATTATAATCGTGTTAGATAAATCAACAACTTTTAGATTGATATTATTAGCTAGGAAATAATTACCTATAACAACCGTACTATCTAAATTAAATTGTTCTAAATCCGTATTAGCAAACAATACATCATTACCTATTTCTCTAACGTTATTAAATTCCATAAATTTTAAATATCGTCCAGAAATTAAAAAACAATCAGGCAACTTAGTTATTTCATTATTTTTTATTCCAATTAATTTATTATCAAAAGACAAAGTAAGTTCAAACACATTATTTTCTTCATTAGTTATATAAACATTTTTATAGTCTTGGTTTCTAACTATTTCTATATTTTTAATTTTGCCAACAACTTTACTAAAACTATCTCTTAAATTATTATCATAAACATCTATTTTTTTATTAACTAAATCAATTATAAAATAATCCATAATAATATACTTTTCCGGATCATATTTAATCACATTACCATTATCAACTATTATATTATTTGTACAATAATAAATATCATTTAATTTATAATTATATTTGTAATATTCTCCATCTATACTAATATAATTTTCCATTTGAAATTCAGAATTTTCATCATAAATTTCTCTAATTCCATAGAATTTATAAAAACTCATTGTTAATCCCGGTATAATATTATCTAAATTATTATCAAACGTAGAATCTGGGTTATTGACTACTTCGTTATAACGATTTTTTATTGATAAATGATTATTTTTATCTCTTGTAAACTGAATTGATATTACACTTGTTCCATATTCGTCTTGTCTATCTGGAATAAGAAAATCTTCTCTTTTAATATCTAAAATGTTCTTCTTAACAGCAAAAAATACATATTTATTTTCTAATCTTGAGGCTGGGTCTAGAAAAGTGCACAATTGTTCTCCCAAAATAAAATATTTTTTAAATGAATTAACTTCTTCAACTGTTTTACATTCAAACAAATCGTATCCAGCATCATCTAATAATTCTTTAGGTGTTTTGCTTACATCTCTTATGTCATATTCATTTTTAAGCCCTGCATTGCTATAAATAAAATCATTAAATTCAGACTCTTTATGATTTTCTTTAATATCGTTATATAAGCTATCCTTTACATAATAAAAATGCTTATTTAATATTTCTACTAATTTTCCAGGTATATTTAAAATTGTAGGAAAGCATTCCCTACAATAATGCATCATTTTTTCACCATATTTTTTCTTTATATATTTTAAATCTTTATTTAAATCCATAATTATTTCAAATGCTCAGCAATTACTTTGCCTACCTCGTCTCTTCCCTTCTTATTTACTGATGAAAAATAAATAACATGATCATTTTCATCTAAATTTAATACAGCTTTTATATTTTTTAAAGTTTTATCTCTATTAGAAGGTTTAATTTTATCATATTTATTAGCAACAATAGTTACTGGAATATTATAATATTTTAAATAATTATACATAAGTACATCATTTTCAGTTGGCTTATTTCTTCCATCAATTATCATGAAAACATTTCTTAAATTACTTCTTGATTTTAAGTATTCTTCAATCATTAAACCAAACTTTTTTTGAGTTGCTTTACAGACGCTTGCATACCCATATCCGGGAACATCTACTAAATAAAATGACTCATTACATAAATAAAAATTTAAAGTTTGAGTTTTTCCGGGAGTTGCACTTGTCCTAGCGTAATTCTTTTTACCTATCATGGTATTAATAAAACTACTTTTACCTACATTAGATCTTCCTACCAATAAAAATTCTGGTTTGTTATCAGTTGGATACTGACTTGTTCTGATTGCTATAACTTTTAAATCACTTGTTTCAATTTTCATATAATTTTCCTCAATTCAATTAAATAAACTCTTAGTTTACACTTTAATTATAATAAAGATGTTAAAAAATTGCAAATTTGTAGAAAAAATCTTTATCCTAAAGTATAATTAATTATGGGTGATACATATTGTTATATCCAAATAATATTAAAAAGAAAGTTAAAAAGAATATATCTTTTGCTAATAGAGGAATGGATTTAGAAACTCTTATTAATGAAGCCAATGAATTTTATCTAAAGGAAGATATTGCTGTTATTTATAAGAAACCTACCCCTGTTAAAATAAAAAAAGTAACATATACTAATGATATACCAAAAGTTGAAGGATACTTAAATCAAAAATCCACTTTGGATTATGTTGGATTATATAAAGGAAAATATATTGATTTTGATGCTAAAAAAACACTGAATTTGAATTCATTTCCTTTATCTAATATTCATCTTCATCAATTAAATCATATGAAGATGATAATGGAGCATGATGGTATTACATTCTTACTAATTGATATTCAAAATAAAGTATTTTTACTTAAAGGAGAAGATATTATTAATTTTATTGAAAATAATAATAAAAAAAGTATACCCTACTCTTATATAGAAGAAAAAGGTTATCAAATTGAATATAGTTATAATCCTATATTAAATTATATTAAAACGATTGATAATGTTTATTTTAAAGGAGAAATTAAAAATGAAAAAAATTAAAATAAAAAAAAGAACTAAAAAAATAAATACTAAAGTAAATAATTCTAAAGGTAATTTAAATGCTTTTAGGAAAAGATTTAAAAAAAGTAATCTAGGAGAAAAAATTCTAATAATTGTAATGCTTATATTAGTTTCAATATTTATTCTAGGCTTTGTGTTTGCTATTTATATAATAATATCAGCTCCTGATTTTGACGCAAATAGCTTATTTACTAAAAACTCATCAATACTACTAGATTCCGAAGGAAATGAAATTGCTAGACTTGGAACTGAGAATCGTGAAAGAGTTACTTATGATGATTTACCAGAAGTATTTGTTGATGCTTTAGTAGCAACTGAAGACTCAAGATTCTTTCAACATAATGGAGTTGACCTTGCTAGATTCTTAAAAGCAACTATTGGACAACTTGCTGGCAACTCTGGAGCGGGTGGTGCATCTACCCTTACAATGCAAATTGCTAAACAAAGAATTAATGGTTATGAAGCAAGTGGAATTAAAGGTATTGTTCGTAAGTTTACTGATATGTATATGTCTGTGTTTAAATTAGAAAAAACATATACTAAAGAACAAATAATTGAATTTTATGTAAATATTCCTAACTTAGGAAGTGGTTCTTATGGAATCGAGCAAGCAGCTCAAACTTATTTTAATAAATCAATTAGTGAAGTTAACTTATCAGAAGCAGCATTACTTGTTGGATTATTCCAAGCACCATCTGCTTATAACCCTATAAATTATCCTGAAAAAGCTGAAGCAAGAAGAAATCAAGTATTAAACCTAATGAAACGTCATGGCTACATTAATGATGAAGAATGTGAAATTGCTAAATCAATTAAAGTTACTGATATGATATATCAAGGAAGTCGTTCCAAAAATAAAAACATTGGATTTATAAATACAGTTGTTGAAGAAGTTGTTAAACGTACAGGTAAAGATCCATATTTAGTATCAATGAAAATAAAAACAACAATGATTCAATCAAAACAAGATGTTTTAAATGATTTATATGCTGGAACTAATAAAAATTTAAAATGGCCTAATGAGAAAATACGTGCTGGTGTTGCTGTAACTGATGTAAACACTGGTGCTATTGTTGCTGTTGGAGCAAACCGTCAAAACGATGAAAGAAATTACAACTACGCTACAATGATCAATCGTCATCCCGGTTCAACTGCAAAACCAATCTTTGATTACGGTCCTGCAATAGAATATTTAAACTGGGGTACCGGTCAAATGGTTGTTGATGATGAATTTACTTATAGTAATGGTGGATATATTAAAAACTGGGATAACCAATATAAAGGAATAATGACTATTAAAACAGCACTTGCATCATCAAGAAACATCCCAGCATTATATGCATTTCAACAACTAAATCAAAATCAAATTAAAACCTTTGTTACTGGTTTAGGAATTACTCCTGAATATGAAAATGGTTATATTAATGAAGCACATAGTATTGGTGGATTTAATGGAGTTACCCCACTTCAAATGTCTGCAGCATATGCTACATTTGCTAGAGGTGGCGTTTATATCGAACCATATTCATTTACTGAAATTGAATTTTTAGATACCGGTGAAATTTATACAGTAACACCTGAAAAAAGAACTGTAATGAGTGAATCAACTGCTTTTATGATTAATTCAATCCTAACATATGCTGTTAAGTCAGGAAATGTATCAGCAGGATCAAAATATGGAACTGAAGTTGCTAGTAAAACTGGTACATCAACTATTCCAGCATCTACTAAAAAAGGTTGTACAGTTAAAGGAGATATAATTGGTGATTCATGGCAAGTAACATATACACCAGAATACTCTTATGCAGTATGGGTTGGATATGACCAAAATAAAGGAGATACATGTCTTGTATCAAGTGTTGGAAGCACAGTTAAAAAAGGAATTGTTAGAGAATTAACATCTAAAATAAATAGTACAAATAAAACATTTACTAAACCATCATCTGTTGTAACTGCAACAATCGAATTAGAAACAAATCCAGTTCAACTTGCTAGTGAATATACTCCTGATAAATTAAAAAGTGTTGAATATTTTAAAGCAGGTGCTGAACCAGATACTGTATCAACAAGATTTAGTAAATTAACCGCTCCTTCCAATTTAAAGGCAAACTATGTTACTGGAACAAATTTAGTTACCCTAACATGGAATGAAGTGCCAACACCAGATGCTGTAAGTGATTCCTGGTTAGATAATTACTTCAAAACAAATTATGGAGTATGGGCTGAAAAATATTTAGGCAAACGTAAAGAATATAATAATGCAAATATTGGAACATTTGGTTACGATATATACGTCAATAACGGAAGTGGTTATAATTATGTAGGATTCTCAACTAGTTCTACATATACCTATACTGGAACTATTACAAGTAACACTACATTTATGGTTAAATCAACCTATTCAATATTTAAATCAAATGCATCTGAAGGAACAACAGTTACTATTAATGCTGTAAATGACAATCCTGAATCAAGCGATTTTAAAACAGAACTTAATGGCATATCTGGAATGACAGTTGCCGAATATTATAAATTTATTAATAACAATAAACCACTGAAAGTTACATTAAATGGTAAAGATATAAGTGATAAAGCAACTTATACAACAACATGTATTGAAGAATTAACTGGTGAAGAATGTAGTGTCACATCAATGGATTGCACAACAAGTTATATCTTAAACCATAAAGCTTTCTACAATGGTAAATCAAGTGGTTCTATTCAAAGAACTTTAAAAGCTGGATGCTAAAAAAAACAGTTGGAATTACTTCTAACTGTTTTTCTTATACTTACAATAATTTTTAAATTTACAATCTAAACATTTGGGATTTTTACTAGTACAATAATATCTTCCAAATAAAAGTATTTGTTCACTTACCCTATTCCATTTATCTTTTGGAATTTTTTTCATTAATTTTTTCTCGATAATTGTAACCGAATCATTTATCCCTGCAAATCCAAGTCTTTTAGAAACTCTTTCAACATGTGTATCAACAGGAATAGTAGGTTCATTATAAATATTTTTAAGCACTACATTTGTAGTTTTTCGACCAACTCCCGGTAAAGATTCTAAATATTTTCGATCATTTGGAACTATGCCATTATAATCTTTTAATAATCTTTTACTAACAGTAATTATATATTCGCTCTTTTTACTATATGATCCACAAGACCTAATAATATCTTCAATATCTTTCTTACTTGCACTAGCTAGACTATTAATATCATACTTTTTAAATAATTCCTTTGTAACAATATTAACTCTTTTATCCGTACACTGGGCACTTAAAATAGTTGCAATTAATAATTCAAAAGGACTATTATAATCTAATTCACATTTCGGATTAAGTATATAATAATCTAATATATCGTATATTTCCTTATTCATCTAACCAATTATAATCACTTATCTCTTTTACATTCTTTTCTGTCGCATTCCTACTCTTCAAGTGATTATTTACATCCTCCATTGTTTTAAATCCCTTTTTAGTCCAATCATAAATTATCTTATCTATATATCTTAAACTAGTAACCCCATTATAAGTAGCTTCTTTAAGTGCCCCTAAAATAATTTCTTCACTAACATTTTTATCAAGCCAATCATTAATTATTTCATACTCCATTGGTGATAAAGACCTTGAAAATTCTTTTTCAAACTTTTCAAATATATTATTATTAACAACTACTTTATTACTCTTATTTATATTATTAACCATCGTTTTATATATAGCATCTAAATTAACAACTTCACTAACCACATTACCATTTTTAATAACATCAATATTTATTAATCCTTTATTAGTTAAACTTGTAAAAGAATCTAATATCCTATTAATACTAATGCACGTTATTTTATTTATTAATTCTACATCAAAAGTAGGAGAATCTTGATTCATAAAATAAATTAATAATAAGCATTCCTCTAAAGATAATTTATATTCAAATATTAAAGGGAAAAATTCTTTCTTAATTATATAATCTTTTCCTTTAATTAAACTTTCTAAAAAATTACTATTCATTAATTATCACATCCAGTTTTTAATTATATATTTTTTAATTATCTTTTTATTATTTTTAAGTTTTCCATTAAGTATATTTAATAAAACATCATCATATATCTTTTTTAACTTAGGAGATCCATCCATATCAAGTAAATTCATTATATCATCATTCGTTATTTTTAAATCACTTAACTTATGAATAGGCATTTGTTTATCCATTTTATTAATTTCTTCTTTACTAAAACCTAATATTTCCCCACCAACTAAGCATACATATAAACCATACTTAAGTAAAGATAAATTATCTATTTTACCATTACCAACAACTATTCTTATTTGTTTTATCATCGTAAGTGATTGTTTCGTAAAAGGATATTTTGAACTAAAATCTATTTGAGCCCATATTCCTAAAACATCAGATACTTCAACTATTTTATCATACTTTATATCTAATTCATCTAATAAATCTAATTCTTTTAAATATTCTAATCCTTTACCCAAATTTTTAGATGAAAATATCTTTTCTAATTCTTGTTTTTTTCTTGTGTAACTAATATCTCTTAAAATATCTTTATTATTTTTAATATATTTAGCAATATCATTATCTAATTTAAAATTAAGTACTATTGCAAATCTGATAGCTCTAAGTATTCTAACAGGATCTTCACTTAATCTTTTATCCGCATCTCCTATTGTCCTAATAATTTTATCTTGAATGTCTTTAGTACCATCTAAATAATCAAATACTTTTCCATCTCTATTCATACATAATGCATTAATAGTAAAATCTCTTCTTTTTAAATCAACTAATAAATTATCTACATATATTATTGATTTAGGTTTGTGATTAATATATTCTCCATCCATTCTATAAGTAGTTATATCATAATTATATTTTCCAGTCTTAAGAGGAATTGAGCCATAATTATTAACTCCCTTTTTTATTTTAAATACTTTAATAATGTCCTTAGGAAGAGCGTTAGTGCATATATCTACATCAAAAGACTCTATTCCTAGTAAGTAATCTCTAACATATCCACCAACCACATAAGCCTCAAATCCACTTTTTTCTAGTTTAAACAATACTTTTTTTATTTCATTATTCATTAGTTACCTCATCAAAATTATACCAAATTATTAATACTTTGTGAACTTAACACATGTTTCTTGACATTCCTCTACGTATAGATGATCCAACTGCTCTACCAAGCTCGAATATTGTATTAATAAATCTTGATAAAGCATTAAGAATAGTTCCATTAATCGTTTGTCCACCTGTAATTTTATTAAGTTCTATGTCCTTCATTAGTTACATTTAAGAGGACGAATGAAACCATCTACAACACCAATTAAAAAAGTAATTAAGCCACCAATAATAGCTAAAACAGAATAATTAGCTTTTCCGCCAGTTACTCTATTTAATTCATAATCATTCATCACACTTCTCCTTTCTATCATTTAAAATATAGATTATTTGATTATAATTAATATCATCATTAAAATGATTTACATAAATAATTGTCTTATCATTATAAACCTCATTAATCTTATTAATTATTTTAATTCTTTCTCTAACCGCAATCTCCGAAAATGCTTCATCTAATATCAAGATATTAAAGTTTTTATATAAACTTCTTGCAATAATTATCTTTTGTTTTTCTCCACCACTAAAATTATCTCTAACTATCGTATTTAGCTTATTTTCTTTCTTATTAATAACATCTTCTAAATTAACTATTTTAATCACTTTATCTAGTATAACCTTATCGAATTTATTATCTAATATAATATTATTAATTATTGTATCTTCAAATAAATAACTATTTTGATTAACATAAGATACATTATCTAAATAATTATTATAGCTTATATCATTAAGATTCAAATTTCCTATCATTATTTTTCCTTTATAATCAGTTATATTCTTAGTTAAAATATTAATTAAAGTACTCTTTCCACTTCCATTATTTCCTTTAATTAACACTTTACTCCCCTCTTTTATTTTAAAACTTTTATTATTAATTATCTTATTTAATCCCATATAATAATTTAATTTAGAAACAATAATATCACCATTATTAAATAAATATCCTTCACTTTTATTATCGTATTCCAAATAATATATTCCACTTATTCTATCAATCATCATCTTTAAATATTTAATAATTGGTTTAATTGTAATCAAATAATTAAAGGTATCTTTTAAATAATTAAAATATAACAAATAAATCATAACTATTTTTAAATTACTACTTAAGCACACCAAAATAACAATTAAACTTAAAGAGTTAACTGTTTCCATTAACGTATTTAAATAATTATTATTTCTATCTAATAAGTAATTTGCTTTTGTCACATTTTTAGCATATATATCTAATTTCTTTTTAAAATAACTATTTAAATTTAATGAACTAATAGTAATAATTTTTTCTATATACTCACATATATGATCCATATAATTATTATCTTTATCCATTAAGTCATTATAATTTTTAAGAATAATTTTATTTAATTTAATACTTATTAAATAAGCGACTATATAAATAGATATAACTATAAATGTAAGTTTCAAATCTAAATATAGAAGAATAATTAAGGAAACTAAACCTAAACTAAGATTTAAAATAAAATTAATAATTTCAGTACTTAAATAATTTTTGATTTTATTTAAGTCTTTAATTCGGTTAGTAATATCACCTACAGATTTTAAATGCAAATATTTATAAGGGAGATTAAAATACTTTGATAAGTAATTGTTAATTAGTTCTAAATTTATTTTTTTATTTAATTTAATCAAGCATTCATTTTTAATAAAATTAATTATTAATTTCATAAGGATAATGGTAATAAAAATATTTAAATATTTATTATCTAATAAAATATCTTTAATTAATACTGACTGAAATATACTTAAAAATATTAATATAATTGTAAATATCAAACATATTATTACTTTAAACTTATTTTTATATGCTAAATCTTTCAAGTAATCTAAATAAACATTTTTCTTTTTATATCTAACAATCTTACCATTAGGAATCAGTTTTAAAATATAACCAGTAAATATTTTGTTAAACTCTTGATAAGTATATTTAGTTAGACCAACTGTGGGATCCATAACTACTACTTTATCTTTATTTTTTTCATAAACAACCATAAAATGATTAAAATTATTAATTCTAGTTTGAACTATATATGGTGGAGATACATCTTTATTAATAATTCCTACTGAATCAAAACCATATTTTAAAGCTGCCATCTTAATATTATAAAAATTAGTGCCTTTATTATCAGTTAATGTATCACATCTAACTACTTCTAATGGAACAAAACCATTATAATATTTAATAATTGACGCTAAGGAACTAGCCCCACAATCTTTTTCTTCTTCTTGTCTAACAATATATCCTTTCATTTAATCACCCTCTATATATATTTAGTATAAAAGTATCAAGTTTACTTGTTTTTTTTACAATTTTTTTAAATAATTTTCATTATATGACACTTTCTAATTTTCTCCAAATTTAAAAAATCCTTAACATCGTAAGTTAGTGTACAACTTTAATAAAATAACAAGTAAATTAGGTTACTCTTTACAATATATATTATAGAAACACCATAAAAGGTGTTTTTAGTACGTACAAAAAAATATTAATGGAAGGAGAAAAAGTTATGACAAGATTTAAAGCAATTTTAAAATTATTATACAAATTATTTTTCTTATTTATATAAGCAATTTATCATAAAAATTAAAAATGCCTAATATAATTAACTGATATGGAGGAATATAATGATTAATAAACAAAAATTATGGTTTTTAACATTATTTAGTATTATTTTAGTACTTTCAGTTTACTACGTAGCCATGGATGAAAATACTCTAACTAAATTAACACCATCACCTGTTACAACAAGTGAAGTTTCAAATGTAAAAGAAGAAGATACTTTAAGTGCCCTACGTGTTGAAGATGACGATCAAGATCAAAAAGTCATAGCTGAATTACAAGGAATTCTTTTAGACCAATCAGTTAGTGCTGAAGAAAAAAATAATGCTTATGAAAAACTAAAAGGTATTAATAGTACTAAAAGTAAAGAAACAAAATTAGAATCATTAATACTTAAAACTTATAATTTAAAAAGTTTTATTAAAATTAAAGATGACCAAATAAATGTGATTATTTCATCTAAGAATAAAAATGTAACTGATGCTAATAATATAATAAGAACCATCCAAAAAGAATTTGATACTCAAAAATATATTACAGTTAAATATCAATAATTTTAAACATTCACTAAAGCCTTTTTTAATCATAAAATATAAGTGAGAAATGATGGAAAGGAAGATATTTAGTGGACTTAATCCTGACTAAAAGAGAAAAAGAAATTTTTAATTTATTAATAAAAAATAAAAATACAAGAGATATTTCTAAAGAATTACATATATCTGAAAAAACAGTAAGAAATCATATATCTAATGTAATTCAAAAATTAGATTGTCAAAATAGAACTTGTGCTATATTAGAATTAATTAAATTAGGTGAAATTAATTTATAAGTCGTCAAACAAACGACTTATATTTTTTTGTTAGCATATAATTAATTGGTGGAATTATGTTAAAGAATAAACTTAAAAAAAGAATATTTCTTATTATATCTTCTCTTCTAATTATTTTTATTGTCTATTTATTTCCTACAAAGAAAATAGAAACAATAAATAATGTCAAAAAAAATTATAAAGAAGCCTATATTTATTTACTTGATCAAAATAACTATGTTGCTAGAGTTAATATTATTTTAAATGAAAATGATAATCTTAATAAAATAAAAGAAGTAGTTAACTATTTAACAATCGATGGTAATAAATCAAATCATATAAAAGAAGGATTTACTCCTATAATACCTAAAAATACCAAATTATTATCTGTTGATATCGATAATAATATTGTTAAACTAAATTTTTCTAAAGAACTACTAAATACTCCCGATAATAAAATCGATCAATTAATTTCTTCTCTAATTTACTCTATCACAAGCTTAAATAATGATTATAAATTATCCATTTATATTGAAGGAAATATTTTAACTAAGTTACCAAATAATAAATTAATAGATCCCATATTAGATCGAAGTTATGGTATTAATAAAGTGTTTAACATAAATAATATTGTTGGAACTACCAAAACAACTATATTCTATTTATCAAAACAAGATGACTATTACTACTATATTCCCATAACTTTAGTAAATAATGATCAAGATGATAAAATAAAAATTATTATTGAAGAAATGGCATCTAAAAGCGTTTATAACACTAATCTAATTAGTTACATCAAAGATATAAAAAAGGCTGCCTATGAGATTAAAAATGACTGTATTGTTCTTAATTTAAATAGCAATAACTTCTCATCTAAAGAATTAATTGAAGAAACTATTTATACGTTTAACTTATCTATTAAAGAAAACTATAACATAACTAAAGTAGTTTATTATATTGATAATAATTTATATAATTTTTATGAAATATAAAAAGCACCTCAAAGTGCTTTTATAAATTATATTTTTTAACTTTCACATTTTCATTTTTTTGATTATACATTTGATTTATCATCATTCTATCAAATTCTTTTGGATCAGGTGAAAGATATCTTAACAGAAGTAAATATTTAGTTTCTATAAGTTTATCTAAATAATTATTCCCTTTGTTAGTAATAACAACTTTACATTCAACTACATCAATAAGTTCCTCCTCTATCATATAATCTAAAAGATCATAATTTGTAAGAATACAACTATTATAACCTTTTCTTATTAATAACAACATACTACCAATCTCTAAACAATTCATATTTTCTCTCCTCCATGTAATTATATTTAGAAATTAAAAAAAGTAGAAATACAACGCTTTAAAAACGTCTTTACTTCTACTTCTTTTTAAATCTATAAATAAATTATACAAATAAATTTAATAAATTACAAGTATTTTTTCTTATTGAGCAGTATATCCGCCATCAATTGGAACAATAGCTCCTGTTATAAATGATGCTTTTTCACTTAATAAATAAACGATTAAATTAGCAATTTCGTTATCTTTTCCTAATCTTCCAATAGGCATTTGATTAGCCATAACTTCTTTCATATCAGCAGGAACTTGACTTAAAATTGGTGTATCAACGTAACCTGGTGCAACTGCATTAATTCTAAT
This sequence comes from uncultured Bacilli bacterium, assembly GCA_934101225.1. GTDB lineage: Bacteria > Bacillota_I > Bacilli_A > RF39 > UBA660 > CAG-533. The sequence continues at coordinate 15,212 of CAKOQK010000025.1, forward strand.
ATTATCTCTTGCATAAGTAAGAGCAAGTGATCTAGTCATTTGGTTAATTGCCCCTTTAGTAGCTGAATAAGCAAAACTCATAGTTGTACCAACTAATCCATACATACTTGATGTATTTACAATACTTCCACCACCATTTTTAAGCATTTCAGCAATAACATATTTATTAGCTAAGAATATTCCAGTTTGATTAACAGCAACAACCTTATTCCATTCTTCTAAACTAACTTCATGAGCCTTATTTGGTCCACCACCAATTCCAGCATTAGCAACTAAGTAATCAATATACCCAAATTTACTTACTGTTTCCTCTACTAAAGATTTAACACTTTCTTCATTTGAAACATCACATTTAATTCCTAACGCATTTTCTCCTATATTAGATGCAATATCTTCAACATTATCATTCCAATCTGCAAGTACAACCTTAACACCATAACCAGCTAACTTTTTAGCAGTAGCAAGACCAATACCAGATGCTCCACCAGTTATAATTGCAACTTTACTATTTTCCATTTTAATCTTCTCCTTTTCTATCCTGACAAATTTATTATAACACACAAATAACAAATTAAACTAAAAAAGATAACCTAACTAGAGATTATCTTAACTTACTTTTATCATCTAAATTATATTTGCTTATTAATTCTTCAATACTATAACCAAATTTGTCTTTAAATTCTTCATCATCAATATAGAAAATTTGATTTAGTTTACCATTTTCATCAATAAGATTTATTCCTAATTCCTCACTTAATTTTATTTTAGCAATAAATTCTTTTAGTGCACTTACATGTGTAACTTGTTTATTTAATTCAGTGTCTATCTTACGCTCTAAACATATATTTTTTATTTGAGTAAAATCTTTTAATATATTAAATCTCATACCAATTTGTAAAAGCAATTTGCCTTGTTCACTTTCAATTGGGCATAAATATCTTTGATTAGTTATCCATTGACCTAAGTTTATTTTACCATTTGGATCATAAGTTACTCCATCATTGGTTTTAAATTTTGCAGGAACTTCTAAATCTCCATGTGTTTCATAATATTTTTTAGCATATTCATACATTTCTTCCCATGATAAAAATTTATTTTTATATCGCATTCCTATTTGGGATAATAATTTGCCTTGTTCACTTTCAGGTAAACATGTTTGTCTTTGATTTGCTATCCAACATCCTAAATTTATCTTGCCATTTGGATCATAAGTTACTCCATCATTGGTTTTAAATTTTCGTGGTATTTCTAAATTTCCATACGCTTCATAATATTTTTTAGCATATTCATACATTTCGTTCCAAGATAAAGTAGATATTTTATTTTCAAAGCGCATGCCAATTTGTGAAAGCAATTTACCTCGTTCGCTTTCAGGTAAGCATTTCTTTCTTTGTGTTGTTATCCATTGTCCTAAGTTTATCTTACCATTTGGATCATAAGTTACTCCATCATTAGTTTTAAATGTTGCAGGGATTTCTAAATTACCATATATTTCATAATATTTTTTGACATATTCATACGTTTCTTTCCATGATAAAGTAGATATTTTATTTTCAAATCTCATACCAATTTGTAAAAGCAATTTGCCTTGTTCACTTTCAATTGGGCATAAATGTCTTTGATTAGCTATCCATTGACCTAAGTTTATCTTGCTATTTGAATCATAAGTTACTCCATCATTGGTTTTAAACTTTCGAGGTATTTCTAAATTTCCATACGCTTCATAATATTTTTTAGCATATTCATACATTTCTTCCCATAATAAAGTAGATCTTATATTTTCAAATCTCATGCCGATTTGTAAAAGCAATTTGCCTCGTTCGCTTTCAGGAGGACATTTTTTTCTTTGATTAGCTATCCATTTTCCTAAATTTATTTTTCCGTTTGGATCATAAGTAGCTCCATCATTGGTTTTAAATTTTTGAGGTATTTCTAAATCTCCATATGCTTCATAATATTTTTTAGCATATTCATACATTTCTTTCCATGATAAAGTAGATATTTTATTTTCAAATCTCATGCCTATTTGGGAAAGTAATTTGCCTCGTTCGATTTCAGGATAACATAAATGTCTTTGATTTCTTATCCATTGACCTAAGTTTATTTTACCATTTGGATCATAAGTAGCTCCATCATTAGTTTTAAATTTTGCAGGAATTTCTAAATCTCCATGTGTTTCATAATATTTTTTAGCATATTCATACATTTCGTTCCATAATAAAGTAGATATTTT
>CAKOQK010000026.1 GCA_934101225.1 uncultured Bacilli bacterium
AAAAATGAATTTTTGATGTTAATAAGTAAAATAAAAAGAGCATTATTTATAAATAATACCCTTTTGTCAACAGTCTGCTATTATATTTTATAATATTTAATTTATTTATTATTATTTTTATTTTATTCTACATTATTATTAAAATGAATGTGTTAAAATAAAATCACCATAAACACAGGAGGTTTTGGTGATAAACTTTTATCAAGGGTAATCACTTAACGTTCTAAATTAAGTGTTCCTTTTTATTTTATGTAAGTCTTGCTTACATATTCATTATAGCAAATTATATTTTGAATTTCAATTACGAAATTAACGAATATTCAACTTAGTAAATGTAGAAGTAAATATGAAGATAGTTTTTTAGGCTAGTTTTTATATAAAATTACTAAATCTATTATATTCTTCTTTTAAATATTTAACTACACTATTAATATTCTTTTTAAAGATAATAATATCTATTAAAGATGAAATACTTGAAACAACAATTATAATTCCTAAACTAATTGTAATAGCACTTACGCTTTCTACTGGGTTAATTAATAAGATAACACCACATATTACAGTAATAATATTGGTTATTAATGATAGGATAAAATATGGTTCATCTTTCATGTAAATATCTAATCTAATTTTAAAGATACCTGATATTAAGAACCATAGTCCTAAAAATATTGGTAATATTACTTTTAAAGTAATTGGATTTAAAATTATTAAGATACCAATTAAAGTTAAAAGAATTGCATATAGAAATACATTAATAAAAATATTTTTTGTTTTAGAATCAATAATAAATAGATAAATACCTGATACTATAAGAGATGCTCCAATTAGATAAGATATAATATTAAATGATATATCTGGTTTAACTATTAAGATACCTCCTACTAATAGGAATACGATTGTTAGTATTATTCCTGAATTTAAATACTTGTTTAATTTGTTTAACATTTTTTACCTCTTTCTTTTTTTATTTGAACAAGTTTTTAATTCTTGTCCATAGATTTGTTTTAGATGATTCCTCAGATATGTTTGTTTTTTCTTCCTGTTTTTCTTTACCATCTAACACTATTATAAACTTAGTTTCATCATTTATGCTAGTGCTTTTTGATGCATATGAAGTATAGTTGTCAGCGAGTTTACTTAATGCTTCTACTCTAGCTTTTGATGAAGCAATAGGTCCATTAACTAATGCTGATATTTCTTCAATACCTTCTTTATTAAATGTTGTAATTCCAGTTGATAATGTGTTCATATTTGAATCGATGTAATCAATGTTTGTATATAATGTATTTAGTGATGAAGTAAATGATTTAATTGATTCATTTTTAACTTGATTAGATAAGGTTGGGGCTAAAGTATTAACAATTGATTCAGCAGTACTTATAGCTGTTTCTTCAGCAACTGTTGATGCTACACTTTTAGAAACGTTTTCAGCAATATAATTAGTTGTGTTTGTAGTAAGTGATGTTATTTCTTGTTTTAAAGTTAAAGCAAAGGCATTTATTTTATTGATATCATAATTATTTTGAATTAGATATGCACAAGATTCCATATTGCCACTTACACATAACATATAGTTATTTAAGGCTTCTTCACTACCTAAATAGGATAATAATATTTTTGATACAGTTTTAGTTGCTAAGTCAGTAACATAAGTATCATTTGAATTTTTTAAATTTTCTTCTACTTTAATCCAAGCACTTTCACTTAATTTCTTTTTATAATCATTAGTAAAAGTATTTTGAACAGTTTGCATAGTTTGAGTTCTAATACCAGCAAGAGTCTTTTCATCTAATGCATCTTCATTATTATTTTTTAAATTAGTAATTGATGATGATAAAGAATTTTTTAATTTATTAATTCCTTTAGAAAGTTCACTAGCACCAGTATCAATCTTATTCATATTAGTTTGTAATTCATCTACTTTAGAGTTTAAGCCATCTAATTTATTAAAAACAGACAATTCAGTGTTAGAAAGTAATTTATTAGTTGCAACAAAGTACATTGTCGGTAATTTAAAGTTATCAGTTTCATAAGATAGAGTTAATGTATTTAAGGTAGATAGTTCACTTATATTTAAACTTCTATTTAAGTATGGTGAAGAAATACCAACAACCATATTTTTATTTCCACTAGCAACTACTTTACCATTATTAATTTTAATATTTGTAACATTACTATCTAGCATAGTTCCCATAGTTACTAAAAATGGTGTATACATAGTTTCTTGTTTACCATTAACTAAAGCATTATGTTTTTCATTATTAGTAAAATTAATTACGATTTTAATTTTACCTGATTTACCTAAGATATTATCTAAAGATTCTTCTTTTCCATCTAGATAATATTTAATGTTAATTCCTATTGGTAAAGATTTTTTACTTGTTCCTTGATAGAATACATCTTTTCCTAAAGCATTAATTGTTATATTTTTATTTAATTTAGTTATTTCATCATTTGATGATATATTTAAAATATCTTCTAATTCAGTATAATCTTCGATGGTATCTAATTTTTTAGTATTCTTTATTTGTTCGTTAACAGTTGTACTTATAACATTACCGTTTTCGTCTATTTTAGAATAAACAGTTTCAGTTTTAGTATTGGCAAAAACACATAAGGGGCTTAGCATAGCAACTGTTAATACGGCTAAATTTAATTTTTTCATTTTATTTCCTTTCATATTAGTTTTACTTATTAATTTATCAAATATAAGTAGAATTGATGGTAAGATAGTTAAAACGAATAACATACTTATTAGGGCTCCTCTACTTATTAAGTTACAAATTGAACCAATCATTTCAATTTTAGAATATACTCCTACTCCAAATGTGGCAGCAAAGAAACATGCAGCACTTACTAGAACAGAGTGTCCACAGTAATTTAAGGTATTTATCATACATTCTTTTTTACTCTTATTAGTTTTACGATTATTTACATATGTTGTAGTTATTAAAATAGCATAATCAATTGTTGCACCTAATTGAATTGTTCCTAAAACGATTGGAGCAATAAATGGTAGAACACTTCCTGTAAAGTATGAAATACTCATGTTAGCAAGGATTGCTCCTTCAATAACTATTATTAGTAAGAATGGTAAGGAGAAATTCTTTAATATAATAAATAGGATTAAGAAAATACATAGTATAGATGAATAGTTAACGTTTTTAAAGTCAGTATCACAAATAGTTACTAAGTCTTTCATTAAAGCCCCTTCTCCAGCAACTATACCGTTTTGATCATATTTCTTAACTATTTTATTTATTTCTTCTATTTGATTATTTAATTCATTTGTTGCAACATCATATTCAGAATTTATTAATATTAAGTTATATTTATCACTATCGAATAAGTTAATCATATTGTCCGATAGACCATATTCTGAGAGTTTTGTTGTTGATAATGTTAAGTCAATTCCTTTTAATGATGATAATTCATTAGTTAGATTTGTTAAGTCATCTATTTTTAGATTTTTATCTACTAAGATGATTTGAGGACTAACTATATTATATTTTTCTTTTAATAATTCATTTGTTTTAACACTTTCTAAATAGCTTGGAAGTGATCTATCTAACTTATAATATACTTCTACTTTATTATTAGCTAAATAAAAAGGTATTAAAAGAATAATGAATATTATAAAGAATGCTTTGTTGTTGTTTACTATAAATGTATTTATTTTATTAAAGTTTGGCATTAATTTTTTATGTTTTGTTTTTGTTACTTGTTTATCAAAGAATAGCAATAAACTTGGAAAAATAGTAAGTACTGAGATGATTCCTAGTAATACACCTTTAGCCATAACTATTCCGAGGTCAGTACCTAATGTTAATTTCATTGTACATAACACGAGGAAACCAGCAATTGTTGTTAAGGATGATCCTACTACTGATGTAAATGTTTCAGAGATAGCTTCTTCCATAGCCTCTTCTTTACTCATTTTTTCTTTTTTGTCTTCATAAGCATGATATAAGAATATTGAATAATCAGTTGTTACACCTAATTGTAAAACTGCAACTAAGGCTTTAGTTATGTATGAGATGTCTCCTAAAAATACATTTGTACCAAAGTTGAACATAATAGCCATTCCAATATTAGCAAGTAAAAGAATTGGTACAACATATGAATCTAAGGATAACTCAAGAACTATTAAGCAAAGAACAACAGCAATTATTACATAAATAGTTATTTCTTCATTAGATAAGTTCATTGTATCTAAGACCATTGAACTCATACCACCTTGCATTAATTTATGATCTGTGATGTTTCTTATTTCTTCTACGGCGTTAATGGTTCTTTCATCACTTGTTGAATACTTAAAAGTAATAAACATTAAGTCGGTATTATCTTGATGAATTTTATCTTTAATTTCTGATGGCAAAACATCAATTGGAATATTAGTTCCTAATATATCATAAATACTTAAAACTTCATTTACTCCTTCAACTTTAGTAATTTTATCTTTTAAGTTTAATATTTCTTTAGGAGATAAATTTTCAGCAACTACCATGGAATAAGAACCCATATTAAATTCATCAGTTAAAATATCTTGTCCTTTAATAGTATCAATTTCACTTGGTAAGTAAACTAAAATATTATAGTTAATTGTTGTTAGTTTCATACCAATAAATGATAGAAATAAAAAGAAACATGATAACACTAATACTTTTGTTTTATTATTAATTATAAATTTACTTATTTTTTTCATTTTTTCCTCCACTTAATAATAATATACTTATGTAACTAAATTAACACCAACATGTTGATATTTTTGTATGATAAACAACATATTTATGAATATGTATTAATAAATAATAGACTTATGTTGTTTTACTTTTCGTTTTTAATAAACTGATGTATTATTAAGTTGGTGATTTAAATGGAAAAGAAAGAAGATTTAAGAATTACTAAGACTAAAAAGTTATTATATGAAGCTCTTTTAAAGGAAATGGAAACTAAAGCTTTTGAAAATATAAAAGTAAATGATTTATGTGCTATAAGTATGATTAACAGATCAACATTTTATTCTCATTATAATGATAAATATGATTTATTTGTTGATTTACTTAATACTTTAAAGAAAGAACTATTTGATAAGCTAGATGAAAATAAATTTATTGTTAGTACAAAAGAATATTATATGGAACTAATTAGGTTATTACTTGATCACTTAGAAGAACATAAAAAAATCTATTACTCAATAATTTTAAGTAATAGAAATAGTTTAGTTGTTGATATCATTTTAGATACTACAATTAAAGATATTAATAAAAGATTAAATATTAGTAATATTGATAGAAAAAGTGTCCCTGCTGATGTAATTGTTAATTTTTATTTAGGTGCTGTTTCAATGGTTGGACTTAATTACTTAAAGAGTGATAATAAATATAGTAAACAAGATATTATTAATTATTTGAGTGTACTTATTCCGGATAATATTTAATAATTATTTTATGTCAATTGTGTCACCAGTGGCGACACTTTTTTATATAACAATTATTTTAAATTTATAACATTTTTTAATTTGATTAATCTAATAATTCATTTATCTTCCTTCTTTCTATACTAATTCATATTTTCTAGCTATAATTCTTTTATCACTACAATATTCAATAATGTATTCATTATTTTCTCTACATACAATTATTCCAATTGTTTTATCCTGATTTGATTTCTTTAAATTCTTATCTATATAATTCATATATACTTCTATTTGTCCGATATGTTCTTTCTTTAATTTTGTAACTTTTAGTTCTACTACAACATAACAATTAAACTCTATGTTATATAATAGTAAATCAATATAATTATAATTATTACCAATTTTTATAGGATATTCCTTTCCTATAAAACAAAAGCCACTACCTAATTCTTTCATAAATGATTCAATATTTTCCAATATAATTTGTTGTAGTATTTTTTCAGATATTTCATTATATTTATTTGTGTTTTTAATTAATATTGGATTCTTTACTAAATCTGGCAATAAAAGTCGTCCATTTGCAATAAGTTTTGACTTAGCGCTTTCACTTAATCTTTCATACTCTTGAGATTTAATTCGTTCGCTTAATTGTCTTTTAGTTAAATTGTATTTTATACATTCATTAGCGTAATAGTTGATTTCATCATAATTTCTTAATGGAATTAAAAGTAAACAATTGCTCCAAGATAATTGTCGCACCAATGGAGCGACTTTTTCATCACTAAAAATTTTAAATAATTGTTTCATTTTATATAAGGTTTTGGTATTATATTTTTTTCCAAATTCAACTACTAATTTTTTAGAATATTCGTCAATAATATTATCGCCATATTTACCACCTGCTTCGGTTAATAGTCTACCTATTTCAAAATAAGTATTTATAGTATTTCTTTCTTTTGAATAATCTTTTACTTTAGAGTATATTTCATTATCTATTATTTTATTTTTTATTTCTTCATAATAATTCATCTATCTTTCTTCTTTCTATGCTAATTCATAATTTCTAGCCATAATTCTTTTATCACTACAATATTCAATAATATATTCATTATTCTCTTTACATATAATTATTCCAATTGTCCTATCTTGATTTGATTTCTTTAAATTCTTATCTACATAATTCATATATACTTCTATTTGTCCGATATGTTCTTTCTTTAATTTTGCAACTTTAAGTTCTATAACAACATAACAATTAAACTCTACGTTATATAGTAGTAAATCAATATAATTATAATTATTTCCTATTTTTATTGGATATTCTTTACCAATATAACTAAATCCAATCCCTAATTCTTTCATAAATGATTCAATATTTTCTAAAATGATTTGTTGCAGTATTTTTTCAGATATTTCACCATATTTATTAGTGTTTTTTATCAATATTGGATTCTTTACTAAATCAGGTAATAATGGCTCTACATTTGCAATAAGTTTAGTCTTAGCGCTTTCACTTAATCTTTCATATTCTTGAGATTTTATCCTATTTCGTAACTCTCTTACTCCAATATTATATTTAATACAAATATTTAAATAATATTCTAATTTATTTTCATCTTTAATTGGTAATAGTTCAACATATTGACTCCATCCTAATTTGGTCGACAGTGTCGACCATTTCTCATTACTAAAAGTCTTATAGTATTGTCTAATTCTTCTAAGCGTTCTTGAATTATACTTTTTATTTACTTCAGCAACTAATCTTTTAGAATATTCATCAATAATATTATCGCCATATTTACCACCAGCCTCCGTTAATAGTCTACCTATTTCAAAATAAGTATTCACAGTATTTCTTTCTTTTGAATAATCTTTTACTTTAGAGTATATTTCATTATCTATTATTTTGTTTTTTATTTCTTCATAATAATTCATTTTATCTTCCTTCTTTCTATACTAATTCATAATTTCAAGCTATAATTCTTTTATCACTACAATATTCAATAATGTATTCATTATTTTCTCTACATACAATTATTCCAATTGTTTTTTCTTGATTAAACCTTTTTAAATTTTTGTCTACATAATTCATATAAACTTCGATTTGTCCGATATGTTCTTTCTTTAATTTTGTAACTTTTAGTTCTACTACAACATAACAATTAAACTCTACGTTATATAGAAGTAAATCAATATAATTATATCTATCTCCTAATTTTATAGGATATTCTTTACCTATAAAACAAAAACCACTTCCTAATTCTTTCATAAACGATTCAATATCTTCCAATATAATTTGTTGTAGTATTTTTTCAGATATTTCATTATATTTATTTGTATTTTTTATTAATATTGGATTCTTTACTAATTCAGGTAATAATGGTTCTTCATTTGCAATAAGTTTTGACTTAGCGCTTTCACTTAATCTTTCATACTCTTGAGATTTAATTCGATTTTTCAATTCATCTCTTGTAATTATTTGACTATCACAAACTTCAATATAATAATTAATTTTATCTATATTATTCAGTGATAATAATTCACGATAATGACTCCAACTTAATTGGTGCCCCATTCGGGCACCTTTTTGAATCAATAAATAAAATTGTCTATATCTTTTTAAATTTGTTACATTATAACCTTTTCCAAATTCAAGTGTTAACTTTTTAGAATACTCATTTATTATACCTTCACCGTATTTTTTACCTGCTTCACTTAATAATTTTCCAACATTATATCTTGTTTCTAAGTCTTTACGATTAACTAAATAATTTTTTACTTTTTTATTTATTTCATTATTTATTAATTCGTTTTTTATTTCTTCATAATAATTCATTTATCTTCCTTCTTTCTAATTTATTTTTTTCTTATTATCAATAATTATTTGTAGCTAATACCCGTAACATTGTCATCTAATATTAGTAGATTCATTGGTTTATTTGAATAATTTTCTATTAATTTAACAATATTAAGTAAAATTTCATCATTACCTGCTAATTCATATGAATAACTAATACTTATTGATGTTAATAGTTTTAATGCTTTAATTAACCAACTATTAACCTTATTTAATTTATTTAAAGATACATAAGTAGTTAAAGGAGTATTTTTAATAATCTCTCCTGTTTTATAATCACTATAAACATACTTTTCAATTAAAAAATTATTATTATCTTCATAAGTTTGTAATACGATAGAAGTATAGCCAATTTTTATATTATTTAATGTTAAATATTCATTTAATTCAAAACGAAAGATATATGAATTATTAATAGTCAATAATTTATTATTATAATTACTACTAATATTAGATAAATCTATAAATATATCAATTACCGGTTTATTAGGTTCATATCTCATATAATTAAAGTTATTATCAGTAATAACATAAGAATTAATAATATAATTAAGTTCAATATTAAATATTTTAGATATGATAGTTTTAAAATATAAATTATATTTAATAAATAAATATTTAAATACTTCTTCATTAATTATTGGTAACTGAAAATCATTATTACTTTTTAAATAATTAGTTTGTATTAATTAATTTAAGATTATAATTTATTTTTTCTAAATCATATATTGTTTCTAATTTTACCATAAATATTATTCCTTTCTAAAAGGAGAAAATGTTTTTCCTCTTCTATATATATTTATTACACATATAATTTCAATTTACTGGTTTTTTTATTTAAGTTTCATAAAAAATTGCAAAATAAAAATAAGATCTGTTTAAAATCTTATTTTTGAAACCTTTGACCTTTTGACCTTTTTCAATTAACTGTGCCTGCCGGGTCCCTACCCGCCTTAGGCACATTTGCTTCGGTCTTACCTTATTCAAGAATGTATGGATTCGATTCCTCACCCGTTCCACCAGTTATCTTGATATCAGATTTCAAGAAAACGGCCGGAAAAACGCTGTAGAAATAATACACGCCGCCAAGGTTCACGTAACCCTCACCGTTCACAAGGAACACGCTGTCAGAGTTACCGGAGTAAGGCGATAATGTCAAATACCTTGTATTTTTAAATAACCAGTTATTTGTTTTATTTTCATCATTAGAACATTTATATAAATTATTTCTACATGTTGTATTTGTTGATGCGTATCCATAATCACTAGGATATATTAAAGCAACCTTTCCATCCCATGTGTTGGTTCTTGGAACATTATCACTTGGTGTACTTATTGATGCTATACTTCTTTCTTGATTATATGAATTTAGTACGCTTGATTGCAGTTTTGCTCTACCTGTGTTCCATCTGGCTGTTGCAATTTTATTTATGAAAGCACTTTTTATATTATTACTATAATCATATGGCTCTGTTTTAGTATTATTTTGGCCATTATACCATTTTGTTGTTCCACTTGTTTTACTTGTATCTATATAATCATTATTTAATTCGGCCATTAACTTTGCTTGACTCCATTCATTAATACCATATCCACTATTTACTTTTGATGATGAACTATCCCATGAATATGATCCTAATGATTCATCTCTTACTATTTTTACTAATGATTCTTTTTTTTCATTTCCTTGTTCATCTATAGTTGTAATATCGTTAAATACTCCGATTATTCTCCATGTTTCATTGTTAAATTTAATATAGTTTTTAGGTGTTGCTCCTACATATCTTATGTTTTTATCATTTGTGTCATCTATTTCTATACCATTTGAATTATTAAATGATTCTGATGATGAATTTATACTTAAGTAAGAGGCTAATGGAACTTGATATGGTAATGCAGGAACTGTTGTTGATGTTTCATTATTATTTTCAACTGTAATCTGAGCATTTAAAATAAGTCTTCCATTTTTATTTTGAACTTTATCTGATTCTGGAAAGTATAAATTTAAACGATATACGATGGTTTCATTTGTTGTAGCTGGTATTGTTAATTCTTTTAATATGGCTTTACCTTTTGAAATCGTTGGAAATAATGTTTTAGTTTGAACAAGCGTATCATGATTTGTTCCACTATAGATATCATAGTAAAGGACGCCATCATTTTCAGTATCTGTGAATGTATTATTGTAAATAATTGTTTTTAAATATAATTTATATGAATTATTAGAAGTATTTTTAGTTATTATTGAAAAATCTTTAAATCCTATAGGACTATCGCTTGGAAATGCTTCTTCAATTGTTATAGCGTTTGTTGATACAAAGTTTGCGGAAATTTCAGCGCCTCCAATAGTCATAGTTGATGATTCTTCTGCTTTTATTGTTAAATCAAAATATGCATATGTTAAACCAATAAATATTACAATGGTTAAAATAATTATTAAAATAATTGGTAATATATATTTATTTTGTTTCACTTTGTTCACCTTCTTCTATGATTATATATTATTTTTTATAATTCTGCCATATATTCAAGTAATTTTAAGAACATTGTAACATATTTTGGATGTAATCCTTTTCTTTTTAACTTACGAACACTAATTCTTTTCTTTCTTATTTCTTCATTACTAAATAATACTTTTGCTACTTCTTCTTTTAAAGTAGTATCTATTTGTAAATCAGAAAGAATAGAATCTAAATCTTCATTGATAATTCTTTCAGCTTCTATTTCAATATCTTTACCTTTACAATTTACTGATAATTGGGTATCTGTTGGTACATTTGGAATAATTACTAAGAAGTCATTTTCTTCTATAGAATATTCATAGTTATCTATTTTATTTTCACCAATATAGACAATAACTTCACTTGGTTTACGAACATTTCTAAATCTTATTTTATAGTTTCTAGTAGGCATAACTACTTTAGGTGTTCCACTAGTTGGTCTAATTATTACAGTATAATTATTTAATTGATAATTGTAATCTATATCAGTTATTAAGTAAGCCCCTTTTTCATATTCAAGGGTTGTTCCATCATCTTCGTAAAGTTTATAAGTATTACTTTGACCTGGAAATATTTGAATCTCTAAATCTTTGGGATTTGATGTATCATTTAGATTTTTTTCATCTAATATTGCTAGAGGGATAATAGTTCCTCTTTTAGCAAATACGGGATAATCTTCATCTTCATAGAATGTGACGTAACGTTTTCCTCCCATAAATTTTTTGCCAGTTTTAAAATCATACCATATTCCATTAGGTAAAAATATTCTTTGAACAGTTCTATTCATAATAACATTCTTTTTAGTTGTAATTGGAGATATAAATAATTCACTACCAAAATAATATTCATTTTTATAATCTAGTTCATCATAAATTTCAGGATAACGATAATAAATTGGTTGAATTAATGGTAAGCCAGTTTGACTATATTTGTAACTTTCAGTATATATATAAGGAATTAAACGATGTCTTAAGTTTAAGTAATCTTTAACTATAAGATAGGTTTTAACATCCCATAGCCATGGCTCTCTTTTGTAATAATGAGAAGAATCTGAGGAAAATCTTAAAATTGGAGAATACGCACCTAACTGAACAAAACGCATATAAAGTTCAGGATCTTCAATGCCTAGTTTATAGCCGCCTATATCATGTGACCAAAAACTAAGACCAATATTTGAAGATTTCGAATTGAATTCTGGTATTAAATTTAAGTTTTTCCAGCTTACAATTGTTTCGCCACTATAAAGAATGGGATATTTGTGAGATGCAATTAAACCATTACGAGAAAGAATCATAGGTCTTTTATTATAAAATCTTTTAAAATCATCGAAGTGATAACGATTTAAAGTTCTAAGAATACTAATATTTTTAGGGTTATTATAATCAATCCAGAAAAAATCAGTTCCAAAGTCATAAAGTGGTTTAATTAATTCATCAAAGTAAGCATTTAGCATATCAGGATTATAAACATTAAAAGGAATAATTCCTTCTCCTTCATATTTTGATTCTTGTTTAAATCTAGAATAAGCTATTTCATCAGGAGATATTCCTTCCATTGGATTAATATTTAAACCTATATGAATATTTTTACTATGTAAATTATCAATTAATTCTTTAGGGTTATCAATTAAGTTATAATTAAAAGTAAAACCTGTGGATGTTCCTTCATAAATGATATGCCAGTTTTTATTTAATAATAAAACTGATAGAGGAATATTATGGTATTTAAAATTTTCTATAAGTTCTTCAATTTGTTTATCAGTATAGGCAACATTCTTATTCCACCAATTACCTAAAGCATATCTAGGAATTAATGGAGGTTTTCCAGTTAATTTAAAATAGTCTCTTAAACAAAATCCAAAATCTTTACGATATAAAAATAAATAAGTATCTATTCTTTGGTCTTCTCTTTTTATTAAAGATCCATCTTCATTAAGAATTAGAGATTTACTATCGTCGATAGAAGCAAAACCATCAGTAGAATAAAGCCCTTTTTCAAAGGAAATACTACCTTCAGCATTGTCTAAAGAATAAGTTGTTCCTTTAAAGTTTCTAGCTTCAGGGGCACCAAAATACCATATTTTATCGGTGTTATTTAAACTAACTCTTAGGTTTATATCTGGTGCCAATTTAGTTCCATAAAATGGTTTTTCTTTTTGATATTCAAGTTTGAAATAATTAGTTGAGATGGTTAAATATTCTTTTTCATTTTTAATAAAGAATTTAGGAGGATTAAATCTTCTAAATGTAGCAAATTCGGTAGGTCTATTTTCAAATTTTCCTTCAGGAGAATATTCTAATCTAATTAAAACTTCACTTAATATGGTTATACGATAATTTCTACCAGAAACAATTGCATCTTCATATGATTTAGCATCTTCATAATTTCTTATTAAAAAATGGTCTTTTAATCTTGTCATGGCAACCTCTCTATTCTTTTTAATGATAACATAAAAGAATTAATTTGACAATTGGAATAATTATGTTATAATAGTGAATGATTTGAGGCAGGTATATGCTTATATTTAATTGTTTATTTGAAATAACTTTAGTAACTTAAACTGCCTAAGGGAAAAAGATAATAAACTGTTAGATAGTTAATAAGCATAAAAATAACTCTTATCAAATATATAGAAAGGAGAAATAAATATGTCAAGATATACTGGTCCTGTTTATAAGAAATCTCGTAGATTAGGATTTTCTGTTTTAGAAAATGGTAAGGAACTTGCTAAAAGACCTTATGCTCCTGGAATTCATGGAACAAGTAGAAGAAAAAAATCTAGTGAATATGGAATCCAATTAGAAGAAAAACAAAAATTAAGATTTATGTATGGATTAAGTGAAAAACAATTTGCTCGTACTTTTGAAAGAGCTGGTAAGATGAGTGGTATTCATGGTGAAAATTTACTTAAATTACTTGAAAGTAGATTAGATAACATTGTTTATCGTATGGGTCTTGCTAACACAAGAAGAGGTGCTAGACAACTTGTTAATCATGGTCATATTACTGTAAATGGAAAGAGTGTTAATATTCCTTCTTATACAGTTAAACCTGGTGATGTAATTAGTGTTAAAGAAAAATCTTTAAATCATCCAGCAATGAAGCAAGCTTTAGAAAATGTTGTTGCTAGAGCTAAATTCGTTGAATTTGATGCTAATAAGATGACTGGAACTTATGTAAGATATCCAGAAAGAAGTGAACTTAACGCTGATGTTAATGAATCATTAGTAGTTGAATTCTATAATAGATAGTAGGAGCGAAGAAATTCGTTCTTTTTTTGTTTGATTTTTTAATATTTTATGCTACTCTATTTGTAAGGGTGGTTAATTATGAATAAAAAAGATATAGATATAATTAACAATATATTAGATATTGATAAAAAGATTTATACAATTTATGAGAAATTAAGTGAATTAGAAGAAAATGAAAATGTTGATTTATATAATAAATATAAATTAATGCTTAAAATTTTAATTTCTAGTGAAAATAATTTATTTGATTCTTTTGGTAATAGTTATGAGCGCTTAAGTGGATTACTCGAATATATCGGTTCTCTTACTGCACCTGACTTTGCATCTAGTCCAATTTATGCAATATGTGATTATGAAAATGCAAAGTACTTAAGTTATTATAGAATATATGAAAAAATTAAAATGATATTAATGAATGATAATCAGTTTGTTTCTGACAATCTAGATACTGACTTAAAAATATTTGAATCTAATAAAGATGAAAGTATAAGTTATATTAAAATTATGAATTATAATTTAGCTCGTGAATATCGCAGAATGAATATGTTATTTTTGAATGAATGTGATGATTTAAGGGTTGTTAAGAGAAAATATTTATATTCTTTTGTTGCTCCATTAATCGAAGATGAAATGTTAAATAATGATTTTGTTATAAATAATTGTTCTTTTTGGGATAACCTTAAAATAGATTCTAAATACAATATTTTTGAAAATTATATTTTTTCTAAAGCTGGATTAGAAAACACGAAAATTGATTTAGAAAATTTATTAGATTTTGCACTAATTGAAGATTTTAGCATACTTGATGATGAATATTCTGAAAGCATGATTGATTTTAATTCAATAGTTTGTTCTTTTAAAGCAGGTTTACTGTTTTTGAGTGATGAGGATATTATTGAACTTAAAAAATGGATTGAATTCTTTAGTAATGATATTTTAGGAGATGATAATATTTATAGTATAGATGATTTAGAAGGATTAGAGAATATGAGTGAAGATATGCAGGAAAAATCTGAAAAGTTAGAATATATTCAAGAATATATTGAAAATGTATTAGAACAGATCGATGGTTATAGAAAAATGGCTAATAAGGACGCTCAAGGAAAAACTTATCGATTATAATAGACTTAAGTGAGTCTATTTTTTATATTAAAAAAAAGTTCATTAAATTAGTTAAATACAAAATAAATTGCTTTATTCTAATTAATGAACTTTAAATCAAATACTTTATCAAAGTAGTTATTTTAATTATTGTGATATAAAAATAGTTATCTTTGTAGTTTAATAATTTTGGCTCTTCTAACTTTATCCAATATTTCTACTTGTAAATTTGATATTTCTTTTTCGCATAGAGAAATTTGAAAAAAATTGTATTTTGTTCCCATATATTTAAGATTATCAACGAAATTTTTTATAGTTATATTTGAAGAATTATTAATTAAACTATTAGACAATGTTATGCGTAATAATCTTGATGTTATATCGTAAAATTCATTTATGTTATTTTTATTAATCAATAAATCATAAAGTGAATCAAAATAAATTTGCCAGTCTTTTGATGATATTTCTATTGGAGGTAAATTAGTACCTAAGCGATATGCATCTAACTCATACATAATTCTTTCAATTATATTTTCTTTAGTTATTTTTGGCTCTTCTGATTTTTTATATATTTTTAAATTTGAACGTGCATTTTGAATTTTTAAGGTTTCTTCATATTTATCTTCTTCATCATTTTCATGATTAATATATTCTTTCATTTTATCACTGTAAAAATCTTCCTCATTTGCTAAACTAAAATCATTTAAATCTAATAAAGTTGTTTCATTATTTTTATCTAAATCTTCATCTTGATATTCATCATTATTTTTTTCAGTAATGTTTGACATTTTTATATAATCATATATAATTTTTCCCATATTAATTAACAAAATTGAACTTGCACAAAAATAAAATGTAAATTTGGAAGGATTATTTGCCATAATGAGTAATGTAAAAAATGTGATTAGTAAAATGGATGATAAATGCGCTAATTTTCTTTTAAAACCTATCTTTTCTTTAAGAGACTTATCAATTTTTTCTAATTGAGCAAATGTTATATCTTCTTGTAATGATTTAATACTATCGTTTTTTTTCATATTTTATTCCCCCTAAATATTGATAGAATTATACCATATTTTCTAGAAAATTTCAACATTTGTTTGCAAGATATCATTGTAATTGTTAAGGTTGGTATTTTATTAATATTAATATTTGTGTTTATTTTTTATTTCAATTAGATTTTTGTCTATTATTGGTAAATTAATATTATTTTGTTTTAAAACTTCTCTAACCATTTCTGCTACTATATTCGTTAAAAATTCATTTTCAAATGAAACTTTGATGGCAATAAAATTTTCGATACCTATTTTATCTTTTACTTGCCTTTCTCCAGGAAGAAAATCAAAATCATCTTTTCTAAATTCACATGTTTTTTCAATATTTTTAGATATTACTATAGAAATGGTGTTATTTGTATATTTTAAATATGATGATTCAAAACCCTCATTTTTACCTTCATATTCTTTTGAATCAAATATAGGTGTCGTTATTGAAATATAATCATCACCATTATAAACACCTTTATGGTTTAAATAATCGATATTTAACTATTTTAATTTATTTCGAGAATATATTCCTTTTGTTTTTAGAATCATATCTAGTTGTTTTAACGCAAGGTTAACAATAGTTTGAGGATTATAAACTACTATATTTCCTGCTAATCCATGAAAATAAGAATTTTCGTAATTGTTCATAAATTTATTTACTCCTTTTATTTAGGTAATTTTATTATATCATGAATTTAATTATGTAAAAATAGTTAGTGTAGAATATGTTGGGGATTAGTACCTAAAAAAGTACAATATAATTAAGTTAATTTAATAATAAATAAATC
>CAKOQK010000027.1 GCA_934101225.1 uncultured Bacilli bacterium
ACTCTATCAAAGAGATAGAGCATATTACATTTTCCATATTTTATTATCTAATTGTTCTTCGATTCTAAGGAGTTGATTATATTTTGCGATTCTTTCTCCTCTTGATAGAGAACCTGTTTTAATATAGCCTAGATTTAGTCCTACTGCTAAGTCAGATATAAATGTATCTTCGGTTTCGCCACTACGATGGGAAATTATTGTTTTAAAGTTGTGTTCTTTTGCTAGTTTAATAGTTAGAAGCATTTCTGTAATTGTTCCTATTTGATTGGCTTTTAGAAGGATTGAGTTGTTATATTTTTGTTCTATTCCTTTTTTTAGATAATCTATATTAGTAACAAAGTAATCATCGCCTACTAACATTATTTTATCGCCTATTTCTTTAGTTAAGGTTTTAATTGTTTCAATGTCATTTTCAGATGCTGCATCTTCAATGCTTATTATTGGGTATTTTTTAATTAAATCTTTGTAAAATTCAATTAATTCTTCTTTGGTTATTTTGGTTTTATTAACTGTGTATAACTTACCATCATAAAATTCAGTTGCAGCGGCATCTAAAGCAATAAATACATCTACTCCTGGAGTGTATCCTGCTTCTTTCATAGCTTTAACTATGTAATCTAGGGCATCTTCTATTTTATCTAAGTTTGGAGCGAATCCGCCTTCATCTCCTACTGCTGTAGAAAATCCATTATTTTTTAATAATTCTTGTAATTTATGAAATATTTCAGAACCACATCTTAATCTTTCTTTAAAGGTATCTTGTTTAGGTACAATCATGAATTCTTGAAATTCTAAGCCACTTGATGCATGAACTCCACCATTAATTATATTCATCATTGGATATGGCATAGTATATGGGCCTGTAAATAATTCATAAAGATTTTTATGTTTAATTTTAGCCATTGCTTTCATAACACATAGTGATACGCTTAAAATAGCGTTAGCTCCTAAATTAGATTTATTTTTAGTACCATCTAATTTAATTAATAATTTATCTATTTCTTGTTGATTTAATTCTTGTCCAATTAGTGCATCTCTTATAATAGTATTAACGTTGTTAACTGCTTTTAGAACACCTTTACCATTATATCTTGTTTTATCTTTATCTCTTAATTCTAAGGCTTCATTAGAACCTGTTGATGCACCTGATGGAACACTTGCTCTTACAAAGGTACCATCTTCTAAATACATATCTGTTTCTACAGTTGGATTACCTCTACTATCTAATATTTCTCTTGATTTTAAATCTATTATTTTCATAATGTCTCCTTTATCTTAATTTAATTATAATATTTTAGAATAAATGGTGCAATTATTTTGCATGGGATTAGTGTAAAGTTGATGATGGTTAATGTTTGACTAATTTAAAATGGAATGACTGACTATTTTAAAATGTAATACTTGACTAATTTAAAATGGAATGCCTGACTATTTTAAAATCAAGTGTAAAAACATAAAGACTTTTAATTAAAAATTTGTTAAAATATTGTAGTAGAGGTGTTCTTATATGAGAATAGTTAATTTAAATTCAAATGAATTTACTGAATTTGCAAGTAATCATCCCCTTAGAAATTATTGTCAAACTATGGAATATGCTAAAGTTATGAGTGATATGGGATATACTTATGATTTAATTGGATATAAAGATGATAGTAATAATTTAATTGGGGCTTCTTTAATTTTAAAGAAAAAAATTGGTACTTTTGCTAAATATGTTTATGCACCTAAAGGAATATTAATTGATTATTATAAAACGGAAATATTAAAGATGTTTATTAAAGATATTAATACACATTATAAGAGAAAAGGATATTCTTTTTTGAAGATTAATCCGGAAATTATTATTGGAGAAATAAATAAAAAGAATAATTATTCTTCTAATTATAATCAAAATGTTAGTATTATTGATGAACTTAAAAATATGGGTTTTAAAAGAAGAAGAGAAATATATCCTTTAGATTTTATGTTTCCAAGAATTAATCCTTATATTAATTTAAAGAAATATGTGGAAAATGATGAAATTAAAGAGATAATGAATATTGCAAATGAGAATGGATTAAGTATTGAGGTTATGGATAAAAAGGATCTTGATATTTTATATGATATTGCTAGTAAAGATACTTATCAAAGTATTTCTTATTATAAGAGTATTTTAAATCACTTTGATTCAGCTGAACTAATACTTGTTAAGGCTAATTATGAACAATGTTTAATTAATGCTAGAGAAAGATATAATAAGGAACTGGAAAATAATAATTATTATAATGAATTAATTCAAACTGATAATAGTGATGATACTGTTAATAAGAAAATGCAAAGTGACAAAGATTTATTAAAATATAAAAATCAGGTAGTTGATGCTACGGCTGGACTTAAATATAATAAGTTTAAGTATGTTGGTGGTATTATTCTTGTAAAATATCAAAATAGGGTTAGTATTGTTTTAGAAGATTATGATAACGATAATGTTTATGCGCAGTATTATTTATATAATTATTTGATAAATACTTTTAAGAATAGTTATGATTTTATTGAACTAAATGGGTTATCAAGTGATTTTAGTGATCAGTATAAGTATTTTGATTTTAATAAGACTAAACTAGATTTTGACCCAGTTATTTATGAGTTTATTGGAGAGTTTGATATTGTGCTTAATGAGTTATTGTTTAAAAAGATTCAGTCTAAAGGATTACTTAGTAAGGAATTTTTGCCTTCTCATAAGTTTGAATAAAATTAAAGAGATTCGTTTTTAGAATCTCTTTTTGTATTAGTAATTTTCAGCTTTTAATTCCATGTAGCTTTGAGGATGGTTGCAAACTGGACATACTTCTGGGGCTTTTGTTCCATAGGTAATATGGCCACAGTTACGACAAATCCATACTTTTTCTTCTCCTCTTTGGAATACTAGATTATCGTTAATATTTCCTACTAATTTTAAATATCTTTCTTCATGATGTTTTTCAATTTCGCCTACTTTTTCAAATAAAGTAGCTATTTTGTCAAAGCCTTCTTCTCTAGCGATTTCAGCAAATTGTTTGTACATTTCGGTCCATTCGTAGTTTTCACCATTAGCGGCATCGTGTAAGTTTTCTAAAGTTGTCGGAACTTTACCACCATGAAGTTCTTTAAACCACATTTTAGCATGTTCTTTTTCATTATTTGCTGTTTCTTCAAAGATTGAGGCTATTTGTTCATATCCATCTTTTCTTGCTTGTGATGCGTAGAATGTATATTTATTACGTGCTTGACTTTCTCCAGCGAAAGCAGCTAATAAGTTAGCTTCTGTTCTACTTCCTTTTAATTCCATTTTAATTCCTTCTTTCTTTTTTAATTATACCATTTTTTAATATTTGATATCAAGCGAACATATACTTTATTATGAATAGTAAGGAAGAGGAAGCAGCTTCTAGGGTTGATACTTTAGCAGCATTAATTATAGGTTATGCTCTTACGTATCCTTTTAATAGTTATGTACAAAATGCGCTTGGAAACTGGTTTATGTTATTAGGGCAAGTATTAGAAACTAATGCTACGTTTTTACAGTTATATCAAAGTAATAATAACACTAATAAGCAAAGTAGTAATAAGAGCATGGAATATGATCTTGATTTAGAACAAATAAAAGATGCAATAAATATAATGAAGGAAGAAATTGATAAGTTAATTCAGGCAAATAAAAAGTAAGTGATATTTACTTACTTAGGGTTATTACTGTTTGGTTAGTAACCAATCAATTATATTTTTATGAATAATTCCATTTTGAGAAAAGTCCAATTCGTCCATCGATATTACATATTTTGGATAATTATCATTTATATCTGAATATGCGCCAAATTCTCTTTCCACAACATGTTCATCATTTAGATAGTAACAAACTTGATAATATTCTTTTTGATTATATTTTGTTGCAACAAAATCTATTTCTTTGCCATTATTATTTCCGATGTTTACTTCATATCCTCTGTATAGTAATTCATTAAAAACAATATTTTCTAGATATGCGCCATATTGGGCTTTTTTATTTGTGTTTAATATTTGACCAAGCCCTAAATCAGTTAAATAGTATTTGTCTTTTCTGGATAATATTCTTTTACCTCTTATGTCATATTCTGATGCTTTTATCATAAGCATTGATGCTTCAGCATAATCTAGGGATTCATAAACAGTTTTAGTTGAAATAGGAATATTTTCTTTTTCGAATTCCACTAACATATTTTTAATTGAAAAAACTTGAGAAGGATTGGTAACAAGATATTCCATTATTCTTTCAAATATTGTTACATTCTTAATATTATATCTTTTAACTATATCTTTTAGTACTATGGAATTAAAAATATCTTTTAGGAATGTTTTCATAGATTCTTCATTTGGAAATTCAAATCTTTGAGGCATTCCTCCCCATAATATGTACTCTAAAAATTCTTTCTTCATTTCTTCTTTTGTTTTCAAATTTTTTAGTTCAACGACTTCTTTAAAGCTAAAGGGAGCTATTCTAAATGATACATATCTTCCTGAAAGTAAAGTAGCAAGTTCTCCAGATAATAGCTTTGAATTTGAACCGGTTATAAAAATAGATGTGTTACGTGTAGATTTAAGTGATACAATAGTTTTTTCCCATTTATCAACTTGTTGGATTTCATCAAAAAATAAATAATATTTGTTATCATCTTTCATATATGATGTTACATAATTATTTAAATCCATAAAATCAGTTATATTTGCATATTTAACATCTTCAAAATTGATATATATGATATGATCGTTATCTATTCCTTGTTGTAATAGTTCATCTATTATTTGTTTTAATAATACTGATTTGCCAGAACGTCTTATTCCGGTAATTATTTTTATTATATCTTTATCATAAAAATCTCTAATTTGTGATAAATACTTTTCTCTTTTTACCATAAAAATATCACCTCAATATAATTATATAATTTTGTATGGTATTTGTCAAATATATTTTCTTGTAAGAAAACATATTTGACATTTTTATTATATGTTTTCCTGTGGGAAAGCATAACTGCTTTTTAAATATAAAAAAAGCAGAATCTAAATTAAATTCTACTTAATTTTTATCTACTTATTCTAAAACGTTCTTTTGGATCTAATATCTTTTTACGTAATCTGATAACTGCAGGAGTTATTTCAACGTATTCATCATCAGCAATAAATTCTAGTGATTCTTCTAAACTAAATGTTTTTGGGGTAATTAAGTTAATTGCTTCATCACTTGATTTACTTCTGGTATTAGACATTTCTTTATTTTTACATGGGTTAACATTTAAATCATTATCTCTATTGTTAATACCAACTATCATACCAACATATACATCAGTTGCTGGTCCAATAATTAAAGTACCTCTTTCTTGTAAGTTAAATAGGGAATAACCTAAACTCTTTCCTGTTTCCATAGATACTAATACGCCATTTTTTCTTGAGGCTATAGGTCCAGCATATGGTTTATAATCGCTAAATGATCTAACCATAATTCCTTCTCCTTTAGTATCAGTTATGAAAGCACTACGATAACCAAGTAATCCTCTTGTTGGTGCTTCAAATTCTAAATGAGTATAGTTTTCTTCATTTTCCATTCTAAGAAGCATACCCTTTCTTTCTTGTAGGGCATTAATTACAGTACTTGCATAATCATTAGGAACATTTACAATAACAGTTTCAAATGGTTCACATTTTTTTCCATCAATTTCTTTAAATAAAACTTCTGGTTTTGATACACATAATTCGTATCCTTCTCTTCTCATATTTTCTAAAAGAATTGATAAATGTAGTTCTCCTCTACCACTTACTTTAAATCCATCCGATGATGGTAATTCTTCTACTTCTAAACCAACGTTGGTTTCTAATTCTCTTTCTAATCTTTCTTTAATATGTCTTGTTGTTAAGAACTTGCCACTTTGTCCAGCAAATGGACCATTATTTACCAAGAAATTCATTGATAGAGTTGGTTTTTCTATTTCAATTGGAGGTAATGGATCAATGCAGTTAAGTTCATTAATTGTATCTCCAATAGAAATATGTGAACATCCAGCAATAGTTACAATATCGCCGTAATAAGCTTCTTGTTTTTCAACTTTTTTTATTCCTTCATTAACAAATAATTTAGTTATTTTAAAGTTAGTAATTGTTCCATCATTTTTAACTAATGATACTGTTTCTCCTGATTTTACTACACCTTTAGTAATACGACCAATACCTAATCTTCCAATATATTCATCGTATCCTAAGTTAGAAATTTGTAATTGTAATTTATCGTCTACGCTTCCTTCATATGGTTTGCATTGTTTTAAAATTGTTTCTAATAATGGTTCAATAGTTGTACTATCATCTTCTAGAGAATATTTAGCTATTCCATCTCTAGCAACTCCGTAAATAATTGGAAAATCTAATTGTTCATCAGTAGCGTTAAGTTCACAGAATAAATCGAAGGTCATATTAACTACTTCTTCTGGTCTAGCATCTTTTTTGTCAATTTTGTTAATAAATAAGATAGGTCTTAGATTATGTTCTAATGCTTTTTTAAGAACGAATCTTGTTTGAGGCATTGGTCCTTCTGCTGAATCTACTAAAAGAATAACTGTATCTACTGTTTTAATTACACGTTCAACTTCTGATGAAAAGTCAGCATGTCCTGGTGTATCAACTATATTTATTTTATAGTCTTTATATCTTATTGAGCAGTTCTTAGAATATATTGTAATTCCTCTTTCTCTTTCAATATCGTTACTATCCATAACACAGTCTACAATTTGATCTCTTTCTCCGAATGCACCATTTTGTTCAAGTAAAGCATCTACTAAAGTACTTTTACCCGCATCTACATGGGCTACAACAGCTATATTAATTATTTTATCCATAATCTTTCCCTCTTTCAAACATAGTTCATACTACTACAAAAATGGGGTAAAAGTCAAGAAAAATCGTACATTTGATGACTATTTTGACTTGTTTTAGACTTTTATATTGTCCTTATTTTATGTTATACTCTTTTTAGGAGGTTTTTATGAAGAAAATTAATATTAAAAATATATGGAAAAATTATAAAAATTTGTTGTTAACGTTTATATGTGCTCTTGGCGTTATAATTATCTTATATGTGATTAATGAGGTTGCTCCTTTTGGAAAATACTCAATGTTAGCGGTTGATTTTTATCATCAATATGGTCCAATGATGGGAGAATTCTTTGATAGAGTTAAAAATAGCAGTAATTTTATCTATTCTTTTAATATGGGAATGGGGCTTCCTTTTTTTAGAAATTATTTTAATTATATGAGTAGTTTTTTTAATATTATATTATTTCTTGTAAAGAGAGAAAACTTATTAGCATCTTATTCAGTTATAATTGGTCTTAAAGCGGTTGTATCAGCAGTTGCTATGAATATATTTCTTAATTATAAATTTAAAAAGAAAAGTTATATTCATTCGATAATTGCAATTATTTATGCTTTTAATAATTATTTTACAGCTTATTACTGGAATATTATGTGGCTTGATGGGATGGTGCTACTTCCAATAGTTGTTATGGGAATTGAAAAACTAATTGATGATGATAAATATTGTCTTTATATTTTCAGTTTAGCATGCATGTTATTTAGTAATTACTTTATTGGTTTTATGCTATGTATGTTTAGTGTAATTTATTTTTTAGTATATTTATTTATTATTAAAGATAAGTTAAAAATAAAAGTATATTTAGAAAAGTGTTTAAAGTTTAGTGTTTGTTCATTGCTGGCCGGAGGATTATGTGCTTTTGCTTTAATACCAATGTTTAAATCTCTATCTGGAATAAGTGCAACTAGTGATGTGTGGCCAAGTAGTCAATATTATAGTTTTACTTTGATAGAATTCATCTATAATCATTTAAGCGGGGTAACAACCACAGTATTTAAAAGTGATGCTATAAATGCTCCAAATATATCTAGTAGTATTATCGTTCTTCCTTTATTTATATTATTCTTACTTAATAAAGATATTAAGTTAAGAGTTAAAATTGGTTATAGCTTGATGCTTGGAATAATGATTTTAAGTTTCTTTTGGGCTCCTTTAGATTTTATATGGCATGCTTTTCATGTACCAAATGATTTACCTTATAGATATTCATTTATTTATCCTTTTATATCTTTGATTATTAGTGCATATTCTATTCATAAGATAGATAAAGTTAAGGAATATATTGTAATTATTATTTTTGTAATTACTTTGTTATTTGCTGGTTCAGTTTATTTTATTAAGAGCTTTAATATTTTAGATACGACTATTGTATTTAATTTTATAATTGTTATTTTATGGTTTTTACTTTACGTTATTTATAAGTTTTTTAATGAAAGAAGTAAGTTTATACCTATTATTGGAATATTAACAGTTTGTTTAGAGGCAATTATTAGTATTAACGGTTGTTGGAACATCGATCAAAATCTAGAGAATTTTTACTTTGATTATAACACTGTCGAAAATAATTTAGATTATATTAAAAATAATGATGATGATTTATTTTATAGAATTGAAAAGAAGGATATGAAAACTTTTAATGATCCTTCATGGTATGGTTATTATGGTATAACTGCTTTTAGCTCAATGGAGTATGAGAATTTAGCGGTACTGGAATATAATTTAGGAATGCCTGGTAATTTAATTAATAGTTTTTCTTTGGGAGATAATACACCAATTTATAATATTATGTTTAATTTAAAATATATTATTGGAGATGCTAGCGATAACAAAAATTATGAATTATTTTTTACGGATACTATTAATGATAATTTTATTTATAAGTCAAAATATTATGCAGGGTTAATGTACAAAGTTGGTAATGATATAATTAATTGGGAATTTTTAAGTGATGATCCATTTGAAAATCAAAATGATTTTATAAAAAAAGCTTATGGAATTGATAACGTTTTGGTTAAAAATAATATAAGTAAGGATTCAGTTGTAAAGTTTGATGATGGAATTGTTCATAAATATAAGCTGAATAAAAATGAAGGATATATTTACTTTGGAGATTCAATTAATTCTTTGATTGTGAATAATGTTTTGTATATTAGAGAAGGCGAAAGTTCTAATATAGATGCTAGTTATGACTACAATGTATCGGAGAATGTAAGTGAAAATAAAATTATTCATTTTGCAAATTGTGACACAATTTATGTTTCATATAGTAATGAGGTAGAAAGTGATGCTTATATTTATTATGTGGATTATAATAAATTAGAAAAATTAACTAAATTAGTTAATGATAATTTAGTTACGCTAAGTAATTTTGAAGAAGATAAAATTAATGGTACAATTTTAGGAAATAAGGGAACTATTTATACTTCTATACCTTACGATGAAGGATGGAATGTATATGTTGATGGTGTTAAAACTGATACGTTTCCAATTGGTAATTCTTTGCTTGGATTTGATGTTGCAGAAGGAGAACATGACATTATTTTAGAATATACAATACCTTATTTTAAAACAGGTATGGGAATATCTATCGGATCATTATCAGTAATTATTGGATATGTGATTTTAAAAAAGAAAAAATTGATTAAGTAGTTTAATCAATTTTTTTGTTTACAAATATTTTATCTATATTTTTAGTAGGTAACATTATTTTAATATGATTAACGTTTTTAATGTCATATTTTAGGGTACTGTATTTTAACTTTTCTCCATCAATACACCATCCATGTTTAGGATAATCATCAAACTCTAATTCTAGGTGATTGGTTTTATAAAATTCTACTCCTGATACTTTAGATGCATCCATTGTCATAAGTAGTGAAAATGTTTTAATTATATCGATACGGCGATTGAAGTTACATAGTAAGACTTCAAATTGGTCATCATCTAATTTAACGTTGCGATAAAAGTTATTTATTCCAGCGATTCGATTGGCATTAGATATTAGTATAAATGAATAATATCCTGTTTTAGTTATTCCATTAACGTTATATTTTATTTTATATAATTTGGTAGGGCTAAAGTAGTCTTTTATTCCTTCAATTAAGTAGGCTATATAGCCATATTTTTTCTTTAATTTACGAGGTGTTTGATAAGGAACTTGCATAAATTTACCAAAACCAGCAACATAGACGAATGGTTGATTATTTATTAGGCAAATATCCATTTCTTTAATGCAACCTTTAAGCAATAGTTTTAAATTATTTTTGATATCCTTTCCATAGCCAAACATAACACCTATGTCGTTAGTAGTTCCTACAGGAATATGGGATACGATTAACGGTTCTTTTCGTTCTAAATTACCAGTTATGATTTCATTAAAGGTGCCATCACCACCCATACTTATAACTAAATCTACTTTTTCTAAATGAGATATAATTTCTTTAGCGTGGCCTTGATAACATGTAGCAATAAATTTGGGATTATAATCATTCTTTAAAAGAATATCTTTATATTCTTTTAAGTATTTGGCTTTAAACACATGACCGCTATTGGGGTTATAAATTAATACGCATGTTTTCATGAATGTTCCTCTTTCTTTTAATATATATTATATTTTAACATAAATACTTATGTTTTTAGTGAATTTTTGATATATATTAACTAATTTTAAAAATTTAATTTCATTATATTTTCATCTCATAAAAGTCATATTGTCATAAATATTTTGATTTAATAAATATATATTACATAATTGGTCAAATTTGCCAAATAAATTGACAAAATATAAAAAAAATGTATAATAATTGCTAGAAGGTAAATCAGTATATTGTGCTTTCGAGTGAGGGAGGAAAATGTTATGAAATTTGGCGTTAAAAAACTAAGAGTTGTAAAATTTGCTTGTCACGTTGATCAAAACTGCTAATTGGTTTTGATTACAGTATAGAGTTCAATGTCTTGAACTCTATTATTTTTGGAGGTTATATGTTAATAATAAATAAAAACAAACCATTTTATATAGATAATATTAACAAAATTATCAGAATGGGAAATTTTACTGATACTGGAAAAGAAATTGAATACGACGATGAAGGTATTTTAAGCATATTCAATAATATACAAAAGCCAATATCAATAAATGATTTAATTAATAAAGTTAATGAGGAAACCGGTATTAACAAGGAAGAAATTAAATCGGCAATAAATTATTTAGTAAGAGAAAAATTTATTATAGAATTCGAAAAATATCAAAGATTAATTAATGATACAAAGTATAATAGACAAAATTTGTTTTTTAGTATATTTAATGATGATTATAAAATATATAATCAATATTTTAAAGATAAAAATATTTTAATTCTTGGATTAGGTGGTATTGGAGCCAATGTGGCAATAGTTTTAGAAAGAGCAGGATTTAATAATTTTACCTTAGTTGATTTTGATGTCGTTGAGGAATCAAATTTAATAAGACAATTTCCATATGATTGTACTGATGTAGGAAAATTAAAGACAGAAATAATGAAAGAAAAGTTAAAAAATAGTAATGTTAAATGCAAAAATTTAAAAATAATTAAAGAAGATGATATTATAAATGAAATTAAACTAGCAGATTTTGTATTATGCACCGTTGATAAACCTCAAAGAATAATAAGAAGATTAATAAATAAATTATGTGTTAAAAATGATAAGCCAGTATTATTTTGTGGCTTTTCGGAATACGTAGCTATGATTGGACCTTTTGTTGAGCCTAGAGCAACTGCATGTTTGAGTTGTATTGAAAAACAAATTTTCGAAACACCTTTAAATAATGTTGAACCAATCCCATCATTTGGACCTCTATGTTTATTAATCTCTAGTTTAGTGAGTAATGAAATTATTAATTATTTTGCAAAATATAAGGAAACAAGTTTAGTCGGTAAGACTTTAATGTTTAATTTATTCACATATCAAGCAGATATTATAAATTGGAAAAGAAATTCTAAATGTAAGGAGTGTGGAACAAATGCAAGTAAATAATTTAAAAATTGGATTTAATAACAATGAAATATTAAAAAATATTAGTTTTCATTTAGTACAAGGTGAAAAAGTTGGATTAGTAGGACCAAATGGTAGTGGAAAATCTACTCTTCTTAAAGTTCTTGCAAATGAATTACAATTAGATTCTGGGAAAGTAAAATTAGAAAACGAAACCATAGCATATTTAAAGCAAGAAATATCTCACGAATTTGATGATTATTCAATAATAGATTATATTAAAAATCAAACAGGTATTGGAAAATTAGAAATTAGGCTTCATGAACTTGAAGATAATTTAAATGAAAATAATATGATTGAATATAGTGATGTATTAGATAATTTTTTATCACTTGATGGTTATTCATTTGAAAATAATTTACAAAATATAATAAATGGATTACATTTAAACAAAAGTTTAGATAGTAAAATTTATACACTTTCAGGTGGTGAAAAAATAAAGGTTTTATTATGTGCTATGATTCTTAGTAATGGTGATGTTTTATTATTAGATGAACCAACAAATAATTTAGATATCGAAGCAATTAACTGGTTAGAAAATTATCTTCGTAATCTAAAAAAAAGTATTATAATGGTTTCACATGATGAAATATTTTTAAATAATATTGTAAATAAAATATTTGAAATTTCTGATGGTAAGTTAAATGAATATAATTTAAGTTATGATGAGTATTTAAAGCAAAAAGATCTTGAATATCAAAAAGAAAAATTAAATTACTTAAATGCTATGGAAGAACAAAAGAAAATAAAGGCTAGGTTACAAAAGGCAAAAGATTGGTCAAATAAAGGCACATCATCTAAAGCACACAATGATAATGATAAAATTGCTAACAATTTTGCCAAAGAAAGAACTCGTTCTTCTGAAGTCTCTAAGTTGTCAAAATCATTAGAAGAGATAGATATTCCAACATTTCAAGAAAGAAAAAAAATTAATTTTTTCTTAGACTTAGATAATGAAAAAGGAAACAAGAATATTTATATAGATAATTTAATATGTGGATATGATTCATTTCAAACTCTTCCTATCAATTTAAGCATAAATTTTGGAAGTAAAATTAATATCACAGGACCGAATGGCAGTGGTAAAACAACATTTATTAAAACAATACTTGGTTTGATTAAACCTATTGAAGGAAAAGTTATAATTGGCAATGATGTTAAAATAGGATATATATCACAAGACACTATTATAGATAATAAAAATATTAGTGTATACGAATTTATAACATCAGATTTAGATGAAATAGATTCTTCATTAGTTTTTGCCTTGCTTAGTAATTTTGGTTTCAATTACAATGATAAAGATAAAAAATATTTTAAGTTATCTCCTGGACAAAGAACAAGAGTGAATTTAGTTAAAATTGCTTTTAATAAAATAAACGTTCTTGTTTTAGATGAAATTACTAATCATTTAGATAAGGAAGCATTAGATTTAATTTATGAACTTGTAAAATCATATCCAGGAACAATAATTAGTATTTCACATAATAGAAAATATAATGAAATTTTAAATGCTGATTATTCTTTGGACATTTCAACTGGAAATGTGATATTTTTACAAAATAACATACACAAAAAAAAGTAAAAAAATTATATATAAATAAAAAAGTAGATTTTTGATTAAATTATTCTAACTTTTCTCTAATCCGTTTTTAAGTATTATTTTAAACTTTTTGCTATTTGCTTCATTTTTAAGCGTCGGTTCGACGCTTTTAAATTTTTCATTATGAATAATTTCCTATATGCCTAGATAAGAAATAGCATCTTTGTTTCTCATCCTGTTTTGAATAGGATATCTTGGATAATCTTAATCAGCATATCTTGCTAAATCTGCTTAAGAAATAAATTTTTTATCATCAATTCTTAATACATTATTTTTTTATTCCTTAACAATCATTTCATTTTTAATACCATCTTTATTCATTAATCATTATTTTTCTATAATTGAACAAAGTTTTTTAAATACTATTTTACTAATAATACTAATTATATTATTAACAAAAAATATCAATTTCATTTTGAAATTGATATTTTCTATATTAAGCTCAAGCGTTAAAGGTCAAGCAATTTTTTATAATGGAGGGGCCTACCGGATTTGAACCGGTGCTCAGGGAGTTGCAGTCCCTTGCCTTACCACTTGGCTAAAGCCCCATCTAATACAATATATGCAATATTTGTCATTGCAAGAATATTGTATTATATATTTTTTTTAAAGTCAACATAAAATGAACTAGTTGAAGTCATATGAATACTCATTTTCTCTTGTTTTAAATACATAGCTTTTAGATGTTGATTTATCTTTAATGTTATTTGGAATATCAAAAAAGATTTTATTTTCTAAATTTGAGTAGGTTTTACCATAAATAGTTGATGTTCTTTCATTATTGTTAATATTATAATTTATTTTAGAAAATTTATTAATAATTGACTGAATATCATTATTAGCACTTCTAGCCAGAAGAGATGATTCATCGACATTTAATTCATAATCGACTATTAATAAATCATATTGATTACGGTTATCAGGAATAATTATATCAGTTAAGGTTTGGCAATTATTTTCGTCTATACATTTTTGATAGGTATATTCATATCTTTCTTTTATTTCGATATTATTAATCTTTATGGTTGTATTACCATATAATGTTTTCCCAAGATAGTTTAATGTATTTAATGATGATTTTTGAGGCGTAATATCTTTATCTAAATTATTAGCACTAAACTTATATTCACGATAAATGTTATTAGTAACGCCATTTTTATATTCGTATCCTTTATATACCATTAGTTTTAAATTGTTTACTTTAGCATTAGTAGGCAATTCATATATAAATAATAAATTTGTTGGTTTATTAGGAATTAAATCACCATTATATACTGTTCCTAAATCGGAAAAACTATTTGAAAGGCTTGATTTATATACTGATTCTTTATTACCGTTATAAATTATGTACATTTCCTCTGGTTTTAAAATATTTTTACCCTTGTTTGTTAAAGTCATATCTAATATGATATATTTATTAGTATTACTTATTTGTTTACTTTTATAGTCATAAGACGTTACATAGGCATTATTTAATTTATAGATAAACTTATCAGCTGTTAAAGAACTTCCAACGTGATATCTATGAATTGAAATAGATGTATTAATAAAAATTGTCACTAAAATAATTGAAATAATTGAGCCTCCTACTATATTAATTAAGAATTTATTTTCTTTATAATAAATAACTATTTCACGATATAATCTATGAATTTTTCTTTTTATTAAATAATTATCCTTACCAAACTCAAACTCAAATTCTTCATTATCTTCTGCTTTTATTTCAAGTTCTTGCATATCTTTACTAAAATTGAATTTTTTAATGTTAAATCCAATACCTCTTACTAAATACATAAATAAGAAATAATAATGGGGTAAATTTAAAAGAAAGTATATATCTTGATAAAATCTGCTAACTCTTTGGGTTAATGTTGCCTCATATAGAGTATTTATTTTATTATAAATAAATAACATTGAAATTAATAAAACAATGTAATAAATTATGGAAAATATATATAATTTAGTTGGTTTTTTCTTTTTTTCCATTAAGTAAAACATTATACTTAGAAATCCGATTAAAAAGATTAAGGCTACAAACACGAATGTTGGTAAATAATCTTTGGCAATATTGTAATCATAAAAGTTATTTGATGAATAATTTTTAAAGAATTTATATATTTTAAAATAATAGTTATTAATAAAAAGCGCTAATAAAAAGATAATTATGTGTATTATTTTAAAATTCTTTATTAAAAATGCATATGGTTTTTTTAAAATCATTATTTATGCCCCTTATCTTAAATAGATTATATCATGCAAAAAAAATAAAATAAACTATTCGTTTATTTTATTAACTATTAATTGTCCTTCTTGTAAATAAA
>CAKOQK010000028.1 GCA_934101225.1 uncultured Bacilli bacterium
AATCGAGTAGAGAAAACTTTTCAATAAATTATTGAATACTTTTCCCTCTCACACCACCGTACGTACCGTTCGGTATACGGCGGTTTAATTTGTAATAGTATGTACTTTCAAATAGTGGTCTAGTGAATTTACTAGACCTCTTTTATTTAATCTTTCTTTGGATATTGCTGTTTCTATCACTCTTGTATGTGCTATATGATAGTAACCTTTTCTTGAATTTGCTGTAACATAAGCATCTCTATGTGATATACCTAGTTTTCTAAGACAAGTATATCTTTTCTTTATCTTTTTCCATTGTTTCCAAATGATTACTCGCAATTTTCTACGTATGTTTGGGTCAATTTCTTTTGATAATAGAACACTCATATCTGCAATTCTGAAGTAGTTCACCCAACCATATATCAATCGTTTTAGTTTAAGAAGTCTTTCATTTAAACTAATACTTCTACTTCTTATAAGTATATCGCGTAGTTTAGTCTTAAACTTTTGTACTGATTTAATATGTGGCTTTGGTCTCCATTTATTTTGATTAATTTTCTTATAAAATCCAAAACCTAAATATTTTATTTGATTTGGTCTTGCTATTTTACTCTTTTCTAGGTTTACTTTTAATCCTAATTTCTTAGTTATAAAAGTTGTAATACTTTCCATTACTCTATTTGCTGCTTTTTCACTTCTAACCATAATTAAACAATCATCAGCATATCTAACAAAGTTAAGTCCTCTCCTTTCTAGTTCTTCATCAAGTTCATTTAACATGATATTAGATAATAAGGGAGATAAATTACCTCCTTGAGGTGTACCTTTCTTTGTTTCTTGAATTACACCTTTTTCCATTACTCCACTTTGTAAGAATTTTCTTATTAGTGAAATGACGTCATCATCCTTTATGGTTCTGTGTATGATTGCCATTAGTTTATCTTGATTAACTTCATCAAAGAATGATTGTAAATCAATATCTACTATCCAATCATAGCCATCGTTAAAACATTCTAATGCTTTAATAACTGCCTGCTCACAACATCTATTTGGTCTAAACCCATAAGAATTATCAGAAAATTGTTCTTCATAGATTGACGTTAATACTTGTACAATTGCTTGTTGTAATACTCTATCAATTACACTAGGTATTCCTAATTTTCTTAGTTTTCCATTTTCTTTTGGTATATAGACTCTTCTTACAGGAAGTGGTTTATATTTCCTATTTCTTATTTTCCATAGAATTTCTTCTTTATTTTCCTTTATATAAGAAAATAACTCATCAACAGTTATTCCGTCAACTCCATTTGCCCCTTTATTTTTATAGACTTGTTTGTAAGCTAAGTTTAAATTTTGTTTAGAAAGTATCTTTTCTAAAAGTTCCATACTTGTTCCTCTCTTTCTATTATCGTGCATAGATTAACATCTTTTATAGGACTTATTCTTTGAATACGTCAATTTATTACCTATTTATTTATTCTGATTTAATCTATTCCAGTATTAGTAGTTAGAACTACAAATTATTCAGTCCTTCCTAGTTTCCTAGTACTACGACCTCTGCTGACTTCTTGCAATAAACCTTTTTCGACCGATTTTCTTAATAGGGTTCTCCTTAACCGTTTGCAAGACCTCCCGCGGTAAGGCATACATCTTTCCTCGATTAACTACTTACTTTACTACATAAAGTTACGAGTATCTTTTGGACTTTAGTTTGTTGTGCAACCTCATCCATTTATGCAGCCTTATAATAAGTTTCTATTCGTTAGCCCTCGATTTTGTTTCACACTTCCTTTAGCCCCAAGCCTCGCGACTGATGCTTTGTGCTTCCCTAATACTTCGTTGATACCTACGCGTATATTGGACTTTCACCAACTAGATATATGCCATGCACGGCACACACAAAAAAGGACAAGAAATTATCTCATCCTAATCTATTTAAACACTATAAAATAGTGGTCAATATATCTTATTCTAATATTCTAAAAAATTACCAATTTATTCATCTTTTTGTAACTTTATAATAACTTCTCGTGGTTTAGATCCATTTTGTGGTCCAATTATTCCTCTTTCTTCAAGTAAATCTACAATTCTAGCGGCTCTTGAAAAACCAACTCTAAATCTTCTTTGTATCAATGATGCACTTATTTTACCAGTTGTAATTGCAAAATCAACTACATCGTTATATAAAGGATCATCATACTCTTCTGTACCACTATTTGCCCCAGCCATATGATTATCAGGTATTTCAGTTAAACTATTATCATAACTAGCAACTTGTTCTTTAGATACGTAATCAATTAATCTTTGAGTTTCTTCATCAGATATAAAGTTACCTTGAATTCTAACCGGCGTATTTTCTCCCATTGGTAAATATAACATATCACCTTTTCCAAGTAATTTTTCTGCACCACTTCTATCCAAAATAGTTCTTGAATCTATTTGAGATGCTACTGCAAATGAGATACGTGATGGTATATTTGCTTTAACTACACCTGTAATTACATCAGTTGATGGTCTTTGAGTTGCAACAATTAAATGAATTCCAGCCGCTCTAGCCATTTGAGTTATGCGCATGATTGAATCTTCTACCTCTTTAGCGGCAACAAGCATTAAATCAGCAAGTTCATCAATTATAACTAAAATATAAGGCATTTTAGGAACATCAGTATTATTCTTTTTATTACTCTTTTCAATCATTTCATTATATCCAGAAATATTTTTTACGTTGTTATCAGCAAACTTTTGATATCTATTTTCCATTTCGGCAACTATTTTTTGAAGTACGACATTTGCTTTCTTAGGATCAGTAACAACTGGACATAATAAATGAGGTATTCCATTATAATTAGATAATTCAACCTTTTTAGGATCAACTAAAACTAACTTAATGTCATTCGGATTCATTCTCATTAATATTGATGCAATAAAACTATTGATACAAACTGATTTACCTGAACCAGTAGATCCTGCAACAAGTAAGTGTGGCATTTTAGATAAATCAGCACAGCACGTTCTTCCCATTAAATCTTTACCAAGAGCAACTAATATCTTAGCATCATTCATTGATTTTGGAACTGTACTAAGTACTTCTCTAATTGGTACACTAGCAACATTTCTATTAGGTATTTCAACTCCAACCGTACTTTTTCCCGGAATAGGAGCCTCAATTCTAACGTCCTTAGCAGCAAGTGCTAGTGCTATTTCTTTACTAATACTTGTAATTCTATTAACTTTAGTACCTGCCTTAATTTCAACCTCAAACTGAGTTACAGCAGGTCCCTCATGTATTTCAACTACTTTACCAGTAATTTGAAAATCCCTTAAAACTTTTTCAAGAGCAAGTCTATTTTGATTTAAGAAATCACTATTATTAACCTTTTTAGTTTTAGCTGGAGGATTTAATATATCAAGTGGAGGTAAATGATATTCCCCATTTGAACTATTTTGAATAGTTATAGGAGCACTACTAGTTGTTTTTTCTTCTTTATTATTATCATAGTTTTCATTATGAAATCTACTCATTTCTTCACTAGAAGTAATCATAACTTTGTTGTTTACAGAACTTACTTGTTCTTCCTCATCATCATCATCATCTTCCTCTTCATCAGATTCACTTAATTTTAAAGCCTTACTAGATTTAACTCCATCTCCAAGTCCTTTAAAGAACTTAATAATTTTAACTACTATATCAGCAAGTGATACATTAAGAGCCATTACTACTCCAAATAAGGCAAAAACAGCTAAAATAATATAAGTACCAGTTAAATCAAATAAATTAACAAATCCCCATGAGAAAAATGCTCCAATTATTCCTCCACCAGTCTGACTTAAATTTATAAAATTTTCACTATTTATTGTATTCATAAAATTATCTATGGTATTTTGAAATATATCATTATTTTTAAGTACTGCACTATCAGCAATATAGTTAATATGACTAAGAGCAAGTAATGCGATTAGTAAAAGATATAACCCAATTAATCTTGAATTAAAAAACTTAGGTAAATCCCCCTTAATAATCATATACATTCCAAGAATAATTAATAGTAAAACAAAAATAGCCCACCAAGTTCCCATTAAAAATATACAAAAAGATTTAATAAGATGTCCTACAGGCCCAAATGCTCCTATTCCAATTATTCCAACAAGTACAAGTAATAAACCAATTAGTTCTGAAGAAAATTTAGTCTTACTAGCACTTTCACCTTTTCTCTTTTTCTTTTTAGCCATATACTATCAACTCCATTATAATTATAAACCATATATAAATTTAATGCAAAAAGAAACTGTAAAGTTACATTAAGAATAACTATTTAATTATATTAATATTTTCACTTGTTCGCTTGTTTATAAATTACACTAATAGTATAATAACCAATTAAGGAACAATTAGTTGCTGGGTGTCTATCCTCACCTTTTAATAATAATAAGATGAGGAGGTGATGCATATGAGTAAAAGAAAATTTATTATTAAATTTCTAAGATACATATGTTTCATTATTCTGTGTATATCTATTTTGGTATATATAGTAAAAAAATAGACACTTAATTATCAAAAAAGATAATTAAATGTCGGTTCTTAATTTTAAAGGATAGACATTCAGTATAGCAAAACTAAATGTTCCTTTTTTTATTTTATGTAAGTTTTCCTTACGTATTCATAATAGCATATTTAATCCTATTCTTCAAGTTCGGTTAATTACAATTAACTAGATTAATTGGACTATTTTTCTTAATTTTATATATAATTCTTATAAAAGATAAAAATGTTATAACACTAATAAATATCCATACATATAGTAAATATCTATAACTAAGTAAATTCATAAATTTTATTTCTTTAATAATTACCATCTCTTTTAATATTAAAATTTTACTAAAAATAAAATAAATTAATATAGAAATAACATATAGTAATAAATAATATAATATTATAAAAAATAAAGTAATTAATATAATATATTTATCATTAAATCCAAGTAATTTATATAATGATATATCTTTTTCAATATTATAAATTATATTAATAGAAAATAAAAATATTAATATTAAAATAATTAACAAGCAAATAATAATTAAACCATTTGTAACATTTTTAGTTAGTTTATAATTATTATTCATATCAAAATTAGATATATATACTGTTTTAAATAGATCTTTATTATTATCTTTAAATCTCATAGCATCATTATAATTTTTAAATATAATATCTATTTCATCACTACTCATATTGTTTATAATATCTTCTATTTCATACTCATTTAAATTAATCATTTCTAGATTATAATCATCTTTAAAAGAAAATCTAACTGTTCTATAAAACTCACTATTCTTCTTTAAATCAATTTGATAATCAATCGTAAAACTAAAATTTATTAAAAATAATATCGTAAAAAATAGTAACCCTAATACTATTCCATATTTAATAATATTATTATGAAAATAAGATTTAATAATTAACATATCATACCTCTTTTCTATTTAATTTTAATTTAAAAATTAACATAATTAATATACAAGTATATATCATAAACAAGATACTTCCTAAATAGTTAATATTAATCGTTAAAATATTTGCTTCAGGAAAACTACTCATTAACTTCATAATTATACTTTTAATTAACGGCATTAATAATAAATGAATTACAAACGATATTAAAGTAAGTATAATATATTCCAATTTAAAAATATTATTAATTATTTTATTATTATATCCAATTAACTTATAGAGATTTATATTATAATTATTTTCTTTAATAACATTTTTAATAAACAAATAAATAATTATAATTAAAAGTATTAATATCCCACCACAAATATATTTTAAGATATTTTGAGTTAAATTATATAAATCCATATCCAATTCATTTTCTGAAGTTGCATAATAACCTTTTTCTTTTAAAATATTTAATACTTTATTAACATTTTTATATTCATTAACAATTAAATAAGCATTATATGATAAATTTTTATCACTTAATATTTTTTGTTTATCATCTTCCCAAATAGATATTGAATTGCTAACTATCTCATTATAATCATCTTTACTAATATAACAAACATTATAATAATTTAAATCTTCTTTTATATTATAAGTACCAACTAATTTAAAACTTTTATTATATGTTTGTTTTACCCTAGATTCTCCTTCTTTAGGATAATATTTTTGATAATAAATTACATCTAAATTATTATTAATTTTATTAGATATATCTAAAATATCTTTAGTATCACTTACATAGCCTAAAGGAGCAAATGAAGATGAGCAAATAATTTCTCCACTATTAAGTATTCCTCGTCCATAATCAGGATTAATATTATAATTATTTAAATATTCATACACAACAATGTTTGGTTTAGTGTAATTATCAAAATTAAAATCTTTATTAGAACTAAGGCTTAAATTTAATGAATAATAATCATCATAATACGCTACTATTTCTTTAATATTTAATGATTTAATATTATTTAATTCCTTTTCTTTATTCATACTATCTAATTTAAGCGATATTGTTTTTAAATCTAAATAAGAATTAAACTGTTTATCAAAAAAATTAAATATTGAACTAGTTCCTGTAAATGTTATACTTATTAATAAAAATAATATTAGCATAACTAGTAAATAAATTATACTTTTAAATTTATTACTTTTTATATTTAATATTGATAATTTAATTAAGTCTAGGAATTTCATTTAATTCTCCATCTTCCATCTCTAAAATACAATCAGCATATTCTTTAACAATAGGATTATGACTAACAACTATCACAATTTTATTTTCTTTACTTATTTGCTTCAAAATATCAAATACCTCTTTTTCACTTTGAGAATCTAAATTTCCTGTTGGTTCATCTGCAATAATTATTTTAGGATTATTAATAAGAGCTCTAGCTATCGCTACTCTTTGTTGTTCGCCTCCAGATAACTCCTTAGGTTTATGATTAATTCTATTTCCTAGATTAAATTTAGTAAGCATGCCTTTAGCTAATTCTTTACGTTCACTTTTTTTAACATTTTTATTTATGTATAATGGGAGCATAACATTTTCCAATGCACTTAAATTATTATTTAAATAGAATGACTGAAAAACAAAACCAATATTTTCACTTATTATTTTAGATTTTAATTCACTATTTACATTAGTTATATCATTATCATTTAAAAAATACTTACCATTAGTTACATTATCTAAAAGTCCTAATATATTAACTAAAGTAGTTTTTCCACTACCACTTCTTCCCATTATTGCATAAAATGTATTTGTTTTAAATTCAACATTTATGTCTTTCAAAACAGCTATCTCTTTCTTTCCTAAATTATAATTTTTATATACATGTTCTAACCTCATTTTAAATATATCCTTCCATACCTATTCTATAAAAAGGATAACATATCTTATTAATAAAACCAATATGATATTAAATATTTCCACTTGTTCGCTTGTTTATATATTAAACTAATTGTATAATACCAACTAAGGAACAATTAGTTGCTGGGTGTCTATCCTCGCTTTTTAATAATAAAAAGATGAGGAGGTGGTGCATATGAGTAAAAGAAAAGTTATTATTAAATTTCTAAGATACGTATGTTTCATTATTCTATGTATATCTATTTTAGTATACATAGTAAAAAAATAGACA
The DNA here is from genome assembly GCA_934101225.1 of uncultured Bacilli bacterium. Lineage (GTDB taxonomy): Bacteria > Bacillota_I > Bacilli_A > RF39 > UBA660 > CAG-533. The sequence continues at coordinate 7,621 of CAKOQK010000028.1, forward strand.
CTTAATTACCTATGAAAACTGAGTAATTAAATGTCAATACCTTAATTTATAAAGGATAGGCATTCAGCATTGCATAACTAAATGTTCCTTTTTTTATTTTATGTAAGTTTTCCTTACATATTCATAATAGCATATTTTTATAATACTTTCAATATAATTAACATCCACCAAAATCTAAATTCTCGGTTGTACCATCTTCAAATTCAACTGTTACTACACGATTTGAAATATCATTAACATATATATCATTAAATTTTTTATCAAATTTTTTATAATTAGTTCCATGCATTGAAGATACTAATCTATTATCCGAAGATATAATTAAAATACTGCTTGGTGCATCACAACCAGAATTAATATGGATAATTTTTCTAAAATCATAGTTTCCAATTAATTCACTTGTTTTATAATACAAATCACCATTTTTATAAAAATTTATATCATTATACTTTTTAAAAATATTTTCTAAATTTAAAACTTTACTCTTATCATAAATATCATAAGCATTATCATTTTTATCTTTTATATAAATATGATCTTGAAATTCATATAAAAAATCGTAATATTTATCAGAATCATAGCTATATATTAACTTATATGTAAAATCAAAATCACTAACGTTACATTCATAAATATCAGTTGTATTATTGTTTACAAAATATCCATAAAACGAAATTGTATACCCTGTGTTAACAACATCTCTTCGTCTATATGTAATATACTTAGAATTTGTAAAATCACAGACAGTTTTATTTTTATAATAAACTTTCCCATTAGAAAGCTTAAGTTCATTATCTTGAATTAATTCTAAATCAGAAAAACTTTTTGAAGAATTTTTATCAAGTGAATCTAATTTATTAATTTTTATTGTAGAAAAATTTTTATAGTTACTAATATCATCGTATTCATATATTTTAAACGCATCTATATTTTCTTCGTTTTCATAAATATCATTCTTTAGTAAACTATTTTTATGTAAATTATTATTTTGCACTGTTGTAGTTGTTGATGATACTTGTTCATCAGTTGTAGTTGTTTGTTCTACTTTATTTTTATGATAATCTTTCTTATAAAAAAGCAATAAAATTAAAATTATTAAACATAAGATACATATTATTATTAGACTTATTGTCTTTACTTTCTTTATTTCTTGTTTTGAATTTTCATCTTTTTCCATTAACTCAACACCTTTTCTATCATAAGAATAGCAAATATTTATCTTTATGTATATATGATTTTTACCTCATGTTAGTAAATTTTCTAATTGTATCCATTGGTCCATCACTATTTAAGATTTCATTTTCTAACTTTCTTCGATCAAATCTAACCAAAACCTTTTGAACATCAAACCCTTGATTATTTCTTTTTTCTTTTAAGATAACATAAGATGCTGTATCAACTGGATCATTTCCATAAGCCATACCAATAGCTCTTAAGGTATAAAATGAGGTGTTTTTTCCTTTTTCAAACATTTCAAAATGAACATGTCCTTGAAATATGTGATCATAATCAGTTACTTTCCTACCATTAAATAATGGTTCATTCATTGCAGATATTATTCCTTTAGCTTCTTCACTATTTTCTCCTAGAAATTTAATCTTATTTGCCATATCAAGTTTTTGTTCTTGACTATTAGTATATAAAAATTGTTTATATGCATCTATGCCGTTTTTATAATTAGCCTGATAAGACCACGTACTATTTTTAGTATAATCAAATCTACAATCATTTGCAAAATGACATAATGCGATTTTCTTACCGCCCAAACATAAATCAATAAAATGAGGATATAAATTTATTATTCCTATTTCATAACTATTTAAATTAGATAACGTCCATAAATAGCTTTCTTCTTTTTCTTCTGTAAAATAACTTTTAAAAGGATCTATTCCAAGAGTAATATAATCTTCACTATTACCAGCTATTGATTTAACATTATATTCGTCAAATAACTCCATTATTTCCTTAGGACTAGGTCCAACTCCAACATTATCCCCTAAAGAATATATTTCTGTTATTCCTTTATTTTTCATATCTTTTAAACATGCCATAGTTGGCACTAACAAACTATGTGCATCGGTGATAATTCCGATACATCTACCCGTATATTCATTCATTTTATTTATTTCCTTCTAAGTATGTAATAATTTCTTTATAAGTATCATCATAACATTTATCTAACTTAAACCATTTAACATCCATTTGATTCTTAAACCAAGTATATTGTCTTTTAGCATAATGTCTACTATTTTTCTTAATTAAGTCTAAAGCCTCATCCAAACTTATTTTACCATCAAAGTACATATATAATTCCTTATAGCCAATACAAGTAAGCACTGCCTTTGAATAAATATGTTCATCATACAATTTTCTTGCTTCTTCAATTAATCCATCTTTAACCATTATATCAACACGCCTATTAATTCGATCATATAAAACATCCCTATCCAAATCAATAGCAATAAATTTAGCATCATATAATAATTCATTACCTTTATTATCATAATCTTCTTTTTTATTAAGTGCTCTTATTAATCTCTTTCGATTATTTACGTGTATATCAAGATTAGGATATTTTTCTTTAACTTTTTTATATAATTCTTCATTAGAAATATCATCATAAGTATCATAAGAAGTATCATCCTCAAACACATAATTATATAACCCTGCTTTAATATATAAACCAGTACCACCTACAATTATAATATTTTTATCCTTATTATTATCTAATATATTTCTTAAATCTTTTTGATAATCATAAACTGTATACATATCATTTTTATCAACTATATCAAATAAATAATGAGGAACACCTTCTTTTTCTTCTTCTTTTATTTTAGCAGTTGCAATATCAAGATCTTTATAAACTTGTAAAGAATCTGCATTAACTACTATTCCATTATATTTTTTTGCTAAATCAACACTTAATCTTGTTTTATAACTAGCCGTTGCCCCACATACTACTATTATCATCTTAATTCATTACCCTCTTAAATAATCTTTCTAATTCATACTTAGTAAATGTAATAATGGTTGGTCTTCCATGCGGACAATTATAAGGATTATCACATTTAACTAATTGATTTAAAATACTTTCAGCTTCTTCCATTGTAATTGAAGTATTTCCTTTAACACTCATCTTACAAGCACAAGTAGCAGAAATATTATCAATAAATCTAACTCTATCAAAATCTTTAGGCATTTCTAATATATAATCAATAATTCTTCGAATATTTTCTTCTTCATAACCTGAAATTAACCAAGTTGGATGGGTTTTAATAATAATCGTATTTATTCCAAAATCATCAATAACAAAACCTAAATCAGTTAAAACTTTTTTATTGTCTTGTAATTTTAAATAATCACTAGGAGATAGTTCAATACTTATGGGAATAAGTAAATCAGTTGTTTTAATTTTATCATCATATAATGCATTTCTAATCTTTTCATAATTAATTCTTTCTTGAGCAGCATGTTGATCTATTAAATACATCGCATTATCATTTTGTGCAATTATATAAGTTCCCATAACTAATCCACAAGGATAAAATTCAATTTTTTTAATCTCCTCATTCTTTTCATTAACTTTAAAATCCATAGATACTTGTTCTTTTTCACTTGGACTATCATTAATAGAATCATTAATAGAATCATTAATAAATAAAGGAGTCTCCTCTATAACATAATCTTCTTCACTATCATTATTAAAAGATTTATCAACTTCACTTACTGTTTGAATAGGAATATTTATTTGTTTACTTTCTTTAACTTCTACATTTGGCACTAATAAGCTATTATATAAGGCATCTTTAATAGTGCTAGTAATTAAACTAGTTAAACTATCTATCTTACTAAATTTAATATCTTGTTTAGTTGGATGAATATTTACATCTATTAAAGTAGGATCGGTTTCAATCTTTAAAACTACCACAGGATATTTAATATCAGGTTTATATGTGTAATAAGCATCATTAATAGTTTTATTTACCTCAGCATTTTTAACTACTCTACCATTAACTATTGTAATCATAAAATTACGATTAGACTTTAATACACATGGTTTACAAATATATCCAGAAATATCATAATCATCGTTACTAGCGTTTATCTTAACCATATTTTTACTAATATTTGCTCCAAATAATTCATGTATTACTTTAAGCAAATTATTACTACCAGTTGTTTCTATTAATGTATTTCCATTATTCATAAGTTTAAATGAAATATTAGGATAACTAAGTGCTAATTTCTCCACATAATTAGTTATATAACTAAGTTCAGTAACCTCACTCTTTAAATATTTAAGTCTAGCAGGAGTATTATAAAATAAGTCTCTAACTATAACAATAGTTCCTTTTCTTAAATCACATGATGAAGTATTTTCTAACTTACCGCCATTTATTTCTAAATAAGTTCCTTCTTTTCCATCACTAGTTCTTAGACTAACTTTAGAAACAGACGCAATTGATGGAAGTGCTTCACCTCTAAAGCCAAGCGAATTAATAAAGAATAAATCTTCTAATTTATATATTTTACTAGTTGCATGTCTTTTAAACGCTAAAAGAGCATCTTCTTGATTCATTCCAATTCCATCATCAGTTATCATTATTTCTTTTAATCCTGAATTAATTAGTTCTATTTTAATTGATTTACTCTGAGCATCTATTGAATTTTCAACTAACTCCTTAACTACATTAGCAGCCTTCTCTACTACCTCTCCAGCAGCTATTTTATTGGATAAATCTTCATCCATTACTCTAATTCTTGTCATAAACTACTTAAACACACTTTCTCTAAACTCTAATAAACTACTGTCAATATTAGATACACAAATGGTACATTCATTTTTAACATTTATAAAACCTAACCCATAAATTACAACATCACAATTTGAATTTATCTTTTCATTATATGTAAAGCTTATATCATCTTTATAATACTTTTTAATCTCTAAGTCATAAGCTGAATAAATAGTTATACTTGTAGCAATTGAAAACTTAAGATAAAATTTATCTATTTTAAGTACTTCTCCATCTTTCATTTGATATGTTAATGGTTTAATTATTTTCTTTATTGGACAATTTACTTCATAACTATCAGTTACAAACCCAGGTGAATCAATTATAGTTAAATTATTATTAACATTCAATCTTATAAAATCTAAAGTAGTATTCTTACTACTACTTATAGTAGTTTTAGTTAATTTAGAATCAAAGGCATCTAAAATATTATTTATTAATGTACTTTTACCTGAATTAGTTTCCCCTAAAATATAACATTCCCTAATATTATTAGTTATTAAATAATTAATTAAAGAATCTATTCCATAACCATTAACACTACTAACAAATCTAACATTATTTATATTATAATTATTCATTATATATTTTCTAATATTATCAATTTTAATATCTTTAGGAATTACATCTATTTTAGATACTAATAACAATTTTTTACCTTTAATCTTATTATATATATTAATTATTTTATCTGATAAAGATAAAAAATCACACATAAATATTGTAAATTTATCATCACTATTAACTAAATATAATATCTCTTCAACCCTTTTAGGAACAGTATCATTAATATTAACCCCATAATGCATTAATTTAAAACATCTCATACAATATTTAGCATCATTTAATTTATTTTCTGGAACATATCCTTTAGCATCTTTATTACTATACTGTAATTTAGCCCCACATCCAAAGCATATTCTACTCATAATATTCTCCTTTTTTTAATAATTCTTTTTTCTCTAACTTATTATAAATAAATGGTTCAATAAATCTATTAAATTTAGTTAAAACAAAATCAGTATTACCTATCGGATTAACTAAAATACTTAATAATTCTAATCTATTAGCCCCATAAATATCAGTTAATAATTGATCACCTACGCATGCTATTTGAATAGGTTTAAGTCTATATAAACTCATAACTTTTTTATATTTTTTACTAAATGGTTTTCCAGCAAAATAAGCAGAATCAACATTTAATATTTCTTTAAATGGTTCTACTCTCTTTTTAGTAGAATTAGATATAATTAATATTTTTAAATTTAATTCTTTTATATCTTCTATTAAATCTTTTAACTTCTTAGAAGGTTTATTCATATTTAAAGGAGCTAGTGTATTATCTAAATCAAAAATAACACATTTAATTCCCTTTTTCTTTAATTTATTATAATCTATATCATAAACACTTTTATAGTACATATCAGGTACAAATTTATCTAACATAATATCCCTCGATTTCTTATATCAAAATTGTATCAAATTTACTTGATAAAGAAAAGAATTTAAATTATTTAAAACAAAAAAAGAAATACTAGTTTTCTTTTAATATTAGTATTTCTTCTTTTAATTACTACAAAATAATATAAACGAATTTCTATCTATAATCTTTTTAGAGAACTCTTTTCAATAACATATATTATTTGATAATTCACAAAATAAAAGTCTTTTAAGTCATCTAATTTATTCAAAGACACAGTTAATTGAATGGGCTCAACTTTTATCTAAATTGATAAAAAATATGGATTTAATGTACTTCCATTACCATTAATTATATTAACACTTGACGACTATAGGTTATTTATTGTATAGAAGAAATTTTTTTAAGTTTGCTTACAACTCTTTTTTATTTTTTATAAATTCTTTAAGTATCTTACTTACTGCTCTTTTTTCTATTCTTGAAACATAACTTCTAGATATTTTCATTTCTTTAGCAATTTCTTTTTGAGTCATTTCCTTATTATTAAATAAACCATATCTTCTTATTATTATTTCTTTTTCTCTTTTAGTTAATTTATCAATAAATTTATATAATAATTCTAAATTATCTTTTGTATTTAGTTCTTCATTAATATCCTTATTTTCTACTTTTATTACATCTATTAAATTTATCTGATTACCATCTTTATCAAACCCTATTGAATCATTTAACGAAACATTATTTAAATGTTTTTTATTACTTCTTAAATGCATTAGTATTTCATTTTCAATGCATCTTGCTGCATAAGTAGTTAGTTTTACTTTTTTATTCATTTTATAAGAATCAATAGCTTTAACTAGACCAATAGTGCCAATTGAAATTAAATCATCTGAATCATAAGTCGAATTATCATACTTTTTAACAATATGAGCAACTAATCTTAGATTATGTTCAATTAATTTGCTTCTTGCATCTTTATCTCCCATTGCCATTTGATTTAAAAATTTTTCTTCATCATTTTTATTTAAAGTACTCGGAAATACATTAACAGAATATGAACCTGTAAAAAACATCAAACTTTTTAATATTAATAATAAATAGCTTAACACCTAAATCACCAATAAATTATATGCTAAACAAAAAGAAAAAACCTCTATCAAGGTTTACAGGCTGTTGACAAAAGAAATTTTTGTTAATGGTCTTTTTATTTTAAAAAAAATATAGTAAAATTAAATTGCGAGAT
>CAKOQK010000029.1 GCA_934101225.1 uncultured Bacilli bacterium
AACGATTTAGAATATATATATGAAGATGATAAATCATTTGGTCTTTTAATGAGCGAATATAATATAAAATATAAAGATAATTTATTTGCATAAATAAAGTAATGATTGTTAAAGGATGACCTTTGTAGGTTGTTTTTTATTATACTTAAAATAAGTATAATAAAACCTTCTCAAATAGAGAAGGTTAATATTTCAAATGGTGTCCTGTTGGAGATTCGAACTCCAGACCCTTTGATTAAAAGTCAAATGCTCTACCTACTGAGCTAACAGGACATTTCAAATTGGCTGCCTCGGGGGGACTCGAACCACCGAAATGTCAGAGTCAAAGTCTGATGCCTTACCACTTGGCTACGAGGCAATTATTTAAAAGTGGTGGGAGGACATAGATTTGAACTATGGAACCCGAAGGAACAGATTTACAGTCTGCCGCGTTTGACCACTTCGCTATCCTCCCATTATTATATAAATGGTGCCGACAGAGGGAATCGAACCCCCAACCTACTGATTACAAGTCAGTTGCGCTACCAATTACGCTATGTCGGCAATTTAAATGGTGGGCGATGTAGGACTCGAACCTACGACCCCCTGCTTGTAAGGCAGGTGCTCTAACCAACTGAGCTAATCGCCCATATGACAATTTTTAATGGTGCCCGAGGCCGGACTTGAACCGGCACGAGTTATTATGCTCGCAGGATTTTAAGTCCTGTGCGTCTACCTATTCCGCCACTCGGGCGGGCACATTTGTCTTAAAAACTTAAGACTACTTGAATATACCAAATAATTTTAATTAGTGCAATACTTTTTATCAAAAAAACATAAAATTTTATTTTTTTTAGTAAATTTAAAACATTTTTTAGAAAAATAATCATATAAATAGTAAGAAACATGCAAAAATAGTAAAAAAATTGTTTCTAATTGTTGACTTAATTTTTTTTAGTGTGATATAATCAATTTGTTCCTTGAGAGAAGGAAACGGAGAAATACCCAAGTCTGGTTGAAGGGACTGGTCTTGAAAACCAGGAGGTCGGAAACGGCGCAGGGGTTCGAATCCCTTTTTCTCCGCCATAATGTTATCGCGGGATAGAGCAGCTCGGTAGCTCGCCAGGCTCATAACCTGGAGGTCGTTGGTTCAAATCCGGCTCCCGCAACCATGGTTCGTTAGTCTAGAGGCCTATGACGTCTGCCTGTCACGCAGAAGATCACGGGTTCAAATCCCGTACGAACCGCCATGATGGCTTCATAGCTCAGTCGGTAGAGCAGAGGACTGAAAATCCTTGTGTCACTGGTTCAATTCCCGTTGAAGCCACCATAAATTATTAATTAAAAGCCGAAAGGCTTTTTTATCGAGAAGTAGCTCAGTTTGGTAGAGCACTACGCTTGGGACGTAGGGGTCGCAGGTTCGAATCCTGTCTTCTCGACCATTTAGATTTTTAAGCCTTGAAATTCAAGGCTTTTATAATAAAATAATTTATTACTTGCTTTTGATAATTTAGATTATAATTATAGTAAAGAGAGAAAATGAAAAACAAGGAAAAGAAAAAAATAACATTAGATGAATATATTGCTATTAGTAAAAGTGACATAATTGTTTATGCAAGTGTAACTTTAATTTTACTTGCTATCTTTTTGTATGTTGGAATTAAATATAATATTTACTATTATTTATTTTTTGTTGGATTAATTATAATTGGAAGAACTTATGAGAGAATCGAAACATTTGTAACTTTAAATCAAATAAAAAAATACTTAACTGACAACAATCTTTTAGATAAAATAGGTAATATTGATTATTGGAATGAAAAATATTATTTTTTAACTGATAATTATATGATAATTAAACAAAATAATAAAATTTATTCTTTTAAATACTCTGAAATAGAAAAAATATATAAAGAAAATAATTTGACGTTAAATAAACATAGCAAATTAAATGATTACTTACATATTGTAGTTAGTAGTAATAATTTTATAATATTAATTTATTCAACTTTTTTAGTTGGTGAAGATTTTAAAGATATCAGTGATTATTTAATTAAAAAGAATCCGAATATTGTAATAGGCAAAACTATTAAAACTAAAAAAATAAATATTTTTAGAACAAAATAATTCTTAATTTATTCCTATTTTATTTTTTTTAAAATAAACAAATATTGTGTTTTTATAATATACAAAATTTATAATAATTCATTAAATATTATAGATGTAGCTTCTTAGTTTAATTTATTAAGAAAGAGGTATATTATGATTAAGTTAAAATATCCCTTAAAATTTGTAGGGATAACTCAAGACTATAGTTCCTATCATCGTGCTAACGATTTAGGATGGAATAATAAATATGGTGGTAGAACTGCTGACATCTATGCTTGTGGTGATGGAATTGTTATAGAAGTAGTGGATGGTAAAAATAATACCATGAATTATGGTGATAGTGGCAATTACGTAACAATTAAATATATAGATGGTTATAAAACAAGAACTTGCCATATGCTTAAAAATAGTATTAAAGTAAAAGTAGGAGATAAAGTATCAAAAAGTAGTGTAATAGGTAAAATGGGAAATAGTGGTTACTGTGGTAAAAATAGAGCCTATCATTTGCATTTTATAGTTTGGAAAAATGGTGTTAGAGTAAATCCTAGAGAACATGTTTATGTTTATAATGATAATGTTGTGGCAAAAACTAATGAATATAAATTACTTTATTATAGTGAAGAAGAACCAGTAAGAAAAAATTATATAATAATAACAGCTAAAAGTGGAGTATGGTGCCGAAAAGGCATTGGTTTTAAACATCCTAAATATAAAGCCATACCTTATGGAACTAAATGTGAGTTACTTGTTAAAAATGCCGGTTATGCAAATGGCTATAAATGGGATAAAATTATTTATAATAACGAAATAGTTTATTTACCTAATAATTGGAATAAATATTTATAAGGATTAATTTCCTTATTTTTTAATTTCAATTGATTTTTATCCCAAAATTTTATTTAATAATTATAGAGGCATAAATATGAATAATAAAAGATTAAAAATAGGATTATTTCTAGATTCATTTTTTCCATCAATTGATGGAGTTGTAAATGTAGTTGATAATTTAGCCAAAGAATTATCTATATATAATGATGTAGTCGTCGTTGTTCCCTATACAGAGAGTGTAAGTGAAGATAAAGATAGACCATATAAAGTAATAAGAATTAAGAGTTTACCAATTCCATTTTCTGAATATCGTATATCTCTTATGCAAACTAGAATGAGCGAATCTTATAAAATGTTAATCGAAGAAAAATTTGATGTAATCCATATTCATTCACCATTCCAAATAGGCGTTTTAGGTAAAAAAATAGCTAAAGACTTAAATATTCCATGTATTGCAACTATGCATACAAGATTTGATTTTGAAATAAGAAAAAGAATCAATAATAAATATGTTATAAACAATATTATTTCTAGATTAATCAAAGTATATAATGCTTGTGATAAATGTATAGCTGTAAATAATGCTATGAAAAAAGTATTTAAAGATTATGGCTACTTATATGAACCAGTTGTAATTTATAATGGAACTGATTTAAAAACATGTAAAGATAAAGAAATAATAAATGAAATTAATACAAAGTATTCTTTAGAAAATGTTTATCCAGTATTCTTATTTGTAGGTAGAATCATCGATATAAAAAATATATATTTTATTTTAGATTCCCTAAAACTTCTTAAAGAAGAAGGATATAAATTTAAAATGATATATGTTGGCGATGGAACCGATTTAAACGAATTAAAAAGAAGAATTATTGAATATGATATGCAAGATTATTGCATAACAACAGGAATTATAACTGATCGAAATATTATTTCTGGTTTTTACAAAAGAGCTGATTTATTCTTGTTTCCATCTTTATGTGATGCATCAAGCTTAGTCCAAATTGAAGCTGCTGTTAATGAAACCCCAGGGTTATTTATAGAAGGAAGTGTAACTAGTGACACAGTAATTAATAACGGTAGTGGTTTTACTTCTTATTACAGTGTTTATGACTATAAAGAAAGAATTAAAGAAATCATAAGTGATAAAGTTAAACTTAAAATAATTGGAAAAAATGCGAAGGAAATGTTAGGAAAAAGCTGGAAAGATATAGCAAAAGAAACATATAAATTATATTTAAAAGAATTAGAAAAGAAGGTATTATAATTATGATTAAAGATAATAGAACCATAAACGAAGAATGTACTGCTAGTTGGTATTTAGGAAGAATAGGAAAAGAAGTATCTATATTTATTTGTACTAATTGTTATGAACTTACACCTATAGTAAATGATTTAACATATATGCCAAGTAAAAATGAATACAACTTATTTCCAACATGTCCACATTGTAATATAATTATGAAAGAAAATAGTAAAGTAGAAATAGATAAAGATTTTAGTTTTAAAAGTATGAGTTTAAATAGAAAAAGTATCCATAGGTGAATAAAAAATGATAAGGAAACAAAATAATAATAAAATATTAATTATTTCTCATATGGCTGATTGTGATGGTATGGGAAGTGTAATTTTAGGCATTAAATATTATAGTGATATAGATTATATTTTATGTGAATCAAGTGATTTAGAAGAACTTCTTAAAGAAGATTTTAGTAATTATGAACAAATATTTATTTGCGATTTACCATTTTCTAAAGACACTATAAAAGTTATTGATAATAATAGTTATTTAAAAGAACACTTAAAACATTTTGATCATCATGAATCAAGTGTTAGTGATAATAATCATTCTTTTGTAAATGAGGTAATTAGTATTGATGGTTTAAAAGTATCCGCAACCTATTTATTTTATCAATATTTAAATTCATTAAGTGATAAGTTAAATAAAAGATTTTATAAGGAATTTGTAGAAGGCATAAGAGCGTATGATATTTGGGATAAAAATGGGGACTTTGAATTAGGTAAGAAAATTACTAATGTTTTTTCACTTATGGAACCAATAAGTTTTATAGAATATATTTGCTCATTAGATGATACTATTGAATTTAAAATAACTAAAGAAATAAATAATTTAATTATATCTAATGAAAAAAAGATGAATAATTATTTTGAAAAAGCCTATGAAAAAATAGTTATAACTGATTATAAAGGTTATAAGATGGCTGTTACAATTAATGAACAATATAGATCTTCATTAGGAGATTACATTTGCAATAAAAATAAAGATATTGATTTTGTTTTAATTATTAATTTTGAAAGATTAACATGTTCATTAAGATGTGAAAAAGATAATGTAGATGTATCAGTAATTGCAAGAGAATTCCATCCTAATGGTGGAGGACACATTAAATCATCTGGTTTTATACTAGATATTGAATCTATTTCCAAAGTTAAAAAATATATAGATTTATATTTAAATAATGTTTGTAAAAAGTAATTCCTAAAGAATTATTTTTTTAGTTTTTACAGCTAAAATTCCTTGATTTTAACCATAATTTATCATATAATAGTAAATAGAGGTGAAAATATGATATATTTTAAAGATTTAGTAATAAAAAATTATAATGATTATAGTAATAAAAATACTAAATTATTAAGAGATATAAAAGATAAAAAATTATTTAAAATTGTTAATGGATTATATGAAACTGATTCTAATACCCCAGGTTATTTATTAGCGTCAAGCATTTATGGCCCATCTTATATATCTTTTGAATATGCATTATCTTATTATGGATTAATTCCCGAAAGAGTAACAACAATTACTTGTGCTACCTTTGAAAAGAAAAAGAAAAAAGAATACATTACCGATTTTGGAACATTTACTTATAGAGATATCCCATCATCTGCTTATCCTGAAGAAATCATTCTAAAAGAAGAAAATAATTATTCATATCAAATAGCAACACCAGAAAAAGCACTTTGTGACAAACTTTACTCATTATCCCCATTATTTAACTATACTAATTTAGAAAATATGTTATTTAACGATCTAAGAATAGATGAAGAAGCCTTTAATAAATTAGATATTCTTAAAATTAATAAATTAAGTAAGTTATATCATTCAACGAATGTTGAACTATTAGCTAAATATATGAGGAGAAATAAAAATGAATAATATTATTGAACAAATGCTATCTAAATATGATATTAAAAATACAAATGATGAAATTAATGCTTTAAAAGAAATAATTCAAGAAATAGTTTTATCAGGTTTATCTAGAGGAAATTTTTTTAATGAAGCTGCATTCTATGGTGGTACTGCATTAAGAATATTTTATAATTTAGATCGATTTTCTGAAGATTTAGATTTTGCATTATTAGAACCTAATAAAGATTTTGATATTAGTAAATATTTTAATTATATTGAAAAAGAATTAAAAGCTTACGGCATAAATTTAAACATAACAACCAAAGAAAAAAGTCTTGATTCTAATATTACATCCGCATTTTTAAAAGGCGATACTTTAGAACTTATATTAAAATTTTTTCCTAGTGATGAAGAACATAAATATGATCACATATTAAAAAATTTAAAAATAAAATTAGAAGTTGATATAAGTCCACCAATGGGAGCAACTTATGAGGATAAATACAAATTGTTACCAAGTCCTCATCAAATAAAATTATATGATAAAGGGTCTTTACTTGCTGGAAAAATTCATGCAATACTTTGTAGAGGATGGAATAATAGAGTTAAAGGTCGCGACTTATATGATTATATATTCTTTTTAGCAAGTGATACAAAAGTTAATATAGAATTATTAAAAAATAAATTAAAAGAATCCAATTATATTAATGAAAAAGATGAATTTGATATTAACGAACTTAAAAAAATATTAATAAATAAATTTGAAAAAATAGATTACTCTAAAGCTATAGAAGATGTCAAACCTTTTATAAAAAATATAGATAATCTTAATTTATGGAGTAAAGAATTCTTTATTGAAATTACAAATAAGTTAAAGTAAAAATAATTCTGAAACATTTAGAATTATTTTTTTAAGTCCTGTTTTCTTTTTAACTCACATAAAATATTTTCATTACATTTTCATATATTTGTTATAATATAAAGTAATTAGAGGTGGTATTTATAAAAATATTAGTTGTAGATGATGAATATTTAATAAGAAATGTTATTAAGGAGTACTGTCAAAGTGAAGGATATAAAGTAGATGAAGCAGCAAATGGAGAAGAAGCAATCGATAAAGTTTATGAAAATGAATACGATTTAATAATTATGGATATAATGATGCCAGATATGGATGGTTATGAAGCAAGTAAAGAAATAAAAGAAATTAAAGATATTCCAATAATTATGTTATCTGCTAGAACTGAAGAAGAAGATAAACTTAATGGATTTAATATTGGAATAGATGATTATGTTACTAAACCATTTAGTCCTAAAGAACTTATGGCTAGAATAAAAGCAGTAACTAAACGTAACTCTAAAGAATCAATAATTAAATTAGATAATATTGTTTTAAATAATAATACAAGAGAAGTAACTATTGATAAAAAGATGGTAGAACTTACCCATACCCAATTTGAATTATTATATTTATTTTTATCAAATCCAAATTTGGTACTTACTAGAGAAGATATTATAAATAAAATATTTGGCTTTGATTATGAAGCAAGTGATCGCACAATAGATGCTCATATAAAACTTTTAAGAAATAAATTAGGTAAATACAAAAATTATATAAAAACAATAAGGAAAGTAGGTTATAAATTTGAATATAAAGAAAAATAGTTTAATGGTAAAAACATTCACTTATCTAATAACTTTTTCAATTACAATTCTTATTTGTTTATGGTTATTTCAAGTTGAATTCTTAAAATTATTTTATGAACAATACCAAATAAAAGATATTAAAAACGTCGCATCAGATATTATAAAATCTAATAATATATCTAAATTAGAACAAATCGCTTATGAAAAAGATATCTGTATAGAATTAAAAATAGATGATGAAATAATTGATTACAATACTTTAAATAAAGATTGTATATTAAAGAGTAAAAATTCAAAGGTTCAAAAATTAAAAGAAAGTTTATATTCTAATAATAAAACTAAAATAGAAACATTAAGAAGTCCTTTAACAAATACTAAAAACTTAATTTATGGTATAGCCTATAGTGATAATGCTTATATTATACTTAATACTCCATTAGAAGATGTTAATAGTACTACTTATATTTTAAGAGGACAATTAATTTATATAACATTAATAACAATACTTTTAGCTATAATAGTTTCTTATTTTGTATCTAAAATGTTAAATAAACCAATATTAGATATTACTGATAGAGCTAAGAAAATGGCTAAAGGTGAATATGAACAAAATAATAAAACATACGATATTAAAGAAATAGATGATTTAAATAATGTTCTTAATTATGCATGTTCAGAAATAAAGAATACTGATACCTTAAGAAAAGATTTAATGGCTAATGTATCTCATGATTTAAAAACACCTTTAACAATGATAAAAGCCTATGCTGAAATGGCTAGAGATATTAATAATGATAATGAGGAAAAAAGAAAAGATAATTTAAATGTAATTATAGATGAATCTGACAGATTAAATATATTAGTTAATGATATTTTAGATTTATCTAAGATAGAAAGTAATAAAGATACTTTAGATACTCAAGAATATGATTTAGTAACTGAATTAAAAGAAATAGTAAAAAGATATGAAATAATTAATGAAACAGAAAACTATAAGTTTATTTTAGATATACCTGAAATAGCAATAGTTAAGGCTGATAAAAAAAGAATTAATCAAGTATTATATAATTTAATAAATAACGCAATTAATTATACAGGAGAAGATTTAACTGTTAAAATTAATGTTTTAGAATTAAAAAATAGATATAAAGTAGAAATAATAGATTCAGGCAAAGGAATTAGTAAAAAAGATTTAAAACTAATATGGACTAAATATTATAAGAGTGATAAAAATCATCGTAGAAATGTAGTTGGTACTGGACTTGGACTTTCTATCGTAAAGAACATATTAGAAAATCATAACTTTGAATATGGAGTAGATAGTAAAATAAATAAAGGAACAAAATTCTATTTTTACATAAATAAGAAATAATTTCACAATAATTTCACATTCAAGTTATATATTAAACATGAAGAAGAAAGGAAAAATTAAAACCAAAAAATAAAATATAAAAATCATATAATCTCAAACTCACACTATTTAAAATTTCTTCTTCCTAAAAATAGGCACTTTCCTGTCTATTTTTATTTTTCCTTAAAAATTTGTTAAATATGTATTGAAATTAAATTATTAAAATGTTAAGATTTAATTATAGTAAAGGAGGAATGAAGAATGAACGAAAATGGAGGAAAGAGTAGTACTATATTACTAACTGTTATTGGTATTGCAACACTTTTAGTTGTTGTTACAGGTGCAACATTTGCATTCTTTGCAGCAAATGTTAAAGGTGCTGATACAGCAAAATCTATACAAATTCAAGCTGCATCAGATGGTACAGCAATCACGATGGATGGATTTGATC
This sequence comes from uncultured Bacilli bacterium, assembly GCA_934101225.1. Taxonomy (GTDB): domain Bacteria; phylum Bacillota_I; class Bacilli_A; order RF39; family UBA660; genus CAG-533. Next base: position 9,517 of record CAKOQK010000029.1, read on the forward strand.
AAATTACACTAAAAGGAATTTATCCAAAAGCTGAAGCATGGGTAAAAGATAAGGAAGTATCATTTACACTTCCAGAAGTTAGCGGCTCAACAACAGTTTCAGCTTATAGTTTTGATTTAGTTGTTACTTCTAATAGTTTTAAAGCAGGTTATCTAACATTTACATTTGCTAAAAAATCACTATCTGCCAATGTTAGTGATGAAGATGGTACAGCAACTAAAAAGGCTATAAATGGAACTACAGCAGTTACTAATATTGCTCATGGAAAAGTTGCAAGAAATGCTGCGACAACAGTTGTGTATTACTTAAATGTATATTTTGATGAAAAAGAAGAAAATCAAAATGATGGTCAAGAACATACTGCAGTATTTTATGTCAAATTTAATTGGAACGACAAAGTCTAATTATAAAAATAAGGAAAAGGAGGACAAATGGAAAATAATAAACAAAACACTGCTTTATTAATAGTAATTGCTGTTGCAACATTATTAGTTGCAGTAGTTGGTGCAACATTTGCATACTTCACTGCAAATTCTTCTAATACATCAACAAGTACTGTTAGTACAACAAGTGGTCAAATGACTATTACTTATGGTGATGGAACAAATACTGTAACAATTAGTACATTAAATGTTCAACCAAGTGATACAATTTTAGTAAATAAAACATTTACATTAACTGGTACTAATACAACTGGTAATGATACAGATGCTGGTATCGCTATGCCATACAACGTTGGATTAGAATACAATAATACATTTACATCAGTTGCTGCAACTGAAGAAGATGGAGCTACAGCCGTATATGGAACTAAAGGAGAAGGATCATTAGTTTACTGGCTAAGCGCAACTGCTTCAGCTGGTGCAACTGCCACTGTAGATGGAACAACTGATACATACCCAGGACAACCAGTATCAAATAAGACAGTATATTATAGAGCATTAATTCCAACATCTAAAACAACAACTGATTATTTACATTTAGCAAAAGGAAAATTTAATGCTAAAACAACAAACACTGCTATAACATTTAATTTAATAGTAGTATTCCCTGATACTAAATCAAATCAAGATACTAATAAATCAAAAGTATTTAGTGGAAAAATTGTTGTAAATGATAATAGAGATAAAAACTCTATAAAAGCTGCTTAATTAAAAATTTAAAGCCTTATAGGCTTTTTTTCTTTGTATTAATTTATATTGTAATTTCAAATTTATTATTATATAATTTTAATAGAATAGAGAGTTGGTTAGTTATGAAAGATGCAAAAAACATTAATAAAGAAAATAAAACAACTTTTAAAAAAATAAAACAAATATTAAATTATATAGGTAAAATAATATCCTATGCATGTATTGTTATATTAGTGCTAATAGGTATATTTTTAGTTTATTATATGTCAACAATCCAAAAAGCTAAAAATGATCCCAATTTTAAGCCTGTAGTAAGTTTATATACAATAATATCTGGATCAATGGAACCAACTATTCATGTTTATGATGTGGTATTAAATAAAGCAGTTAATAGTCCTGAGGATATAAAGGTAGGAGATGTTATAACATTTACATCAACAAGTTCAATAAGTGAAGGATTAACTGTAACACACCGTGTTCAAGATATAAAAATTGTCAATGGTGAATATGAATTTGTAACTAAAGGAGATTATAATCCAACTGCAGATTCTAGTACTGCTAAATATTATAATGTAATTGGCAAAGTTGTATTTAAAATACCTCAATTAGGTAGAGTTCAATTCTTTGTTGCTAGTAAAGCAGGTTGGTTTTTTGTTGTACTTTTACCAGCAATGGGAGTAATAATTTATGATGTGTTAAAACTATTTAAATTATTAGGAGCTAAAACCACATCAGATAAAATTAAAAATAAAAGTAAAAAGAAAAATATTGATATTAATGTTGATAAAGCAATAGATAATATTAAAAAGAATGATTATAATGGTGACTCGTTAGAAGATTTAAAAGATGATATATTAAAAGATAATAAAAATGATAATTCAAATTTAAATAAAGAAGAAGATAAGAATAATAATGAAGTTAATATAACTAAAGAAGAAGATAATAATAATGAAGTTAATATAACTAAAGAAGATTATTTAAATAGATTAAATGCTTTAAAGAATAGAAATAAAAACTAAATTAAAATATGACAAATCATACTAGCAATAATAAATTCTATTTGATATAATTACTTTGTTAGCAATGAAAGGCCTTACAACCCTGGAGCTAAAACGAATAAATCACGTTACGATTAATAAGTGTATGAATAAAGTTCATAAACTAAGGTGGTACCGTGCATAAATTTGCACCCTTAGATTAGTGAACTTTTTTTGTTGAAAAAATTAAGGAGGAATTTTATATGACATTTTTTGAAGAATTAAAATGGAGAGGTGTAGTAAAAGATATTAGTTCACCAGAACTTGAAGATAAACTAAATAATGAATCTTTAACTTTTTATTTAGGTACAGATCCAACTGCTGATTCATTACATATTGGACATTATGCATCATTTGTAACAGCTAAAAGATTAGCAAGACATGGACATAAGCCGATTATTTTAGTTGGAGGAGCAACTGGCTTAATTGGTGATCCTAGACCAACAGCTGAAAGAGAAATAATTTCTAAAGAAACTGTTGCTAAAAATATTGAAGGATTAAAAAAGCAAGTTGAATCTTTATTAGAAGGCAAAGCCCAAATAGTTAATAATTATGATTGGATGAAGGATGTTACATTCTTAGATTTTTTAAGAGATGTGGGTAAATATATTAATGTTAATTATATGTTAAGTAAGGATATAATTAATCGTAGATTAGAAACTGGAATAACATATGCTGAATTTTCTTATACATTAATGCAAGGATATGATTTTGTATATTTAAATAGAAATTATAATTGTACTTTACAGGCTGCTGGATCTGATCAATGGGGAAATATTACAACTGGTATTGAACTTGCTAGAAAAATGGATAATAAAGAAGTATATGGTTTTACAATGCCATTAATTTTAGATGCAACTGGTAAAAAGTTTGGTAAGAGTGAGGGTAATGCTTTATGGCTTGATTCTAATAAAACCTCTCCTTATAAAATTTATCAATATTTAATTAATACTGATGATTCTAAAGTTATTGAATATTTAAAAGTATTTACATTTTTAACTAAGGAAGAAATAGAAGATATTGAAAAGAAATTTAATGAAAAACCGGAAGAAAGACTTGCTCAAAAAACTTTAGCGTTCGAAGTAGTAAAAGATATTCATGGAATAGATGCAGCATTATCTGCTAAGGAAACAAGTGAAAAAATCTTTAAAGGAGAAGTTACTGATGAAATGCCTACAGTAGAAGTTGATAGTCATAACATTGTAGAACTATTAGTTGAATCTAAGTTATTGCCATCAAAAAGTGAAGCAAGAAGATTAATAATTCAAGGTGGTATAACTGTTAATAATGAAAAAGTAATTGATCCTAATTCGGAGTTTGTAGGAGAAATTATTCTTAAAAAAGGTAAAAAGAATATTTATAAAATTATAATTAAATAAAATAAAAATACATAAGTTACTTCATTTCACTTATGTATTTTTTTAATGTTTTAGCGTTAGGTCCAAAGATAATTTTTAATTGATTTTCTATCTCAACTATTCCTTTAGCTCCTAACTTAGTAATTGCATCTTTATCTGCTAAAGATATATCTTTAAGTGTAACTTTTAATCTTGATACATTAACTTCATAATCAAGAATATTATCTTTTCCACCTAAAGCTTGTACTAATTTATTAATCTCAAAAGTAAAATTCTTTTTATTTAATTTAACAATTACTAATGAAATAATAAATAATACAAAAAATACTATTAAGTATTGCCACCACATCATAATTTAATCACCTGTATTAATTATACTAAAAATTCCTTAAAAATAAAATCACTAATTTATAAGTTAAACATAAAATATATTGAGAAATAATGAAAGGGTGAAATATTATGTGTAATAATAACAATGATTCAAATAATAAAAGCAGTATTGCTGAAATACTAAAAGTAATTTTACTTCTTCAACAAAATGCCTGTCCTGATAATTGCTTAGATTCATGTGATAGACCTATGCTTGGTGGAGGAACAAATTGCTTAGTATGTAATACTAGACCAGTAATGTTATATACTTGTTGTGGTAATGGTGTACCTTTAAGTATGCCAACAAGTAAAGATTCAAATGCAACATGTTCAAATTCATCATTAAATAGTTCATGTGAAGGATGCTCAAATGTATTTAGAGTAGAAAAGTTAGAAGGAAATTGTTGTACATTTAGAGTACTTGCTGTAAATCCAGATCAAAGCGGTTGTAATGTTCAACCATATATTGCAACAAATAGTTTCTTTACAATGAATTTAAGTTGTTGTTGTATAATAAGATGTTTAAATGACTG
>CAKOQK010000030.1 GCA_934101225.1 uncultured Bacilli bacterium
TTACTACATACCACCTTTTTATTATGTAGTAATTATATCAAATTTCTTTGCGAAGAATATTTACTCTTTTTCACTGTCTTCGGCAAGCACTAAATTACTTATTTCTTCACTACTTATTAAACCTTTTTTGATTTGTTCTAGTATAGCAATTTTTTCATTTTTGTTAAGATATTCATAATATCTATCATAAACTAATTCTTCTAAGTATTTAATATAATCTGATGGTGCTTTGAAATATTTTCTTTTTAAGATATTTTGCTTATAAGAAAATAAATCTGCATAAACAGTTTTCATAGCAATGTTTCCGCGAACCTGCAATGGAAGAGGCTTAATAAATTTATGATAATAAGCAAAGATTTCATAACCATCCATGTTATTTGGTACTTCTAATTTATGAAGATATTTTCTAGATTCTTCTAAGAATATTAGTAGTTCTTTTGGATCGTCAAATTTACGATCTGTTTGGTTAAAAAGTTCGTTAGAATCAAGTAATTTATTTACTAAGTATCCTCCTGGAATGTCAATATAGCCTAAGCTTATATCCAAATCTTCATTATCACGTCGGTGATCAAGTATATCTTTTGCTATATCATTATATCCATAATCACTAAAGACATCACCTAGTTTTAAGCCACTATATTTTTGAGGCAAGATATAGAAACCAGTTGTTTCACTATTTGATTTGGCGTTACTAAAATCGATTGAGTTTCCAATATAGTCTGTTGCATCGGCAATAATTATATCACCGTTATGTAAATTTATTTCAACCCATCTGTGATCTTGACCATGAATTTGCATTATTTTGTTTTCGATTCCAAAATAGTTTAGAATGTACGAATAAAGTTCTGACCACTGACTGCAAACCACGTAAGAGAATAATTTAGCATTTTTCACATCAATTGGAGTATTAACAATTATTTGTTTTTGTTCATTAGAAACTTTAGTGTAGGAGATATCATAATATAAGTTACGAGCAAGTTCGATATAAACGTATCTGGCAATTAATTTTGGTTCGGTTAATCTTTTGGATTTAACTTTATTAATTATGTAATCCGTTAAACTATCTGTAACTAAATTTACAGGAATCTTACTATCTTTAGGTTTCTTTTCAGTATTTTTACTTATTATAAATTTTAATTTATTTTCAATATCTTTAATTATTTTATCATAGCCATGTTTATCAATTTCTTTTAATCTTGTTAAATAGTTTTCGGCAATTGTTTTTTGATTCAACAATGCATTTTCGTGATTTGAACTTGTATTGCATGAATAAATAAAATCTAGCATTTCTTTTAATTCAATTTCAATTTCCATATTTTATCCCCCTAAGTTGTAAATATTTTAGCACGCTTGTTCGTTTTTGTCAAATTAAGAAAAATAATATGCTTGGGACATATTATTTAAAATATTCAACACCTATGGCTTTTCTTACTCTTGTTAAAACTTCTTCTGATTTAGCACGAGCCTTTTTTGATCCTTCTTCTAACATTTTATAAACGGCTTCAATGTTATTTTCATAATTAGCACGTCTTTCTCTTATAGGGGCAAGAACATCGTTTAAAACATTAGCAAGGAATTTTTTGATTTTTACATCACCAACTCCGCCTTGTTCATAATGAGTTTTTAAATCTTCTAAGTTTTTAAATTCGGGTAAAAATTTAGCAAAATGTTCATCAGTTGAAAAGGCTTCTAAGTACATAAAGACAGGATTGTTTTTGGTGTCACCTGGATCTTCAACTCTAATATGATTTGGATCAGTATACATAGTCATTACTTTTTTAGTTACTTCTTCAGGTGTATCAGATAGATATATGCAGTTACCTAATGATTTACTCATTTTGTTTTTACCATCGATTCCGGGAAGACGTTTGCAGACATTTTCTGGGGTTAATTGTTTTGGCTCTTTTAGTGTATCTCCATAAATTGAATTAAATGTTCTAACTATTTCGATATCTTGTTCTAGGATAGGTGCTTGATCTTCTCCTACTGGAACTAAATCAGCATCAAATGCGGTAATATCAGCTGCTTGACTTATGGGATAAGTTAAGAAACCAACAGGAATTGTTTCACCAAACCCACGTTCTTTTATTTCACTTTTAATAGTGGGATTTCTCTTTAATCTAGCAAGACTTACTAAATTCATATAGTACATAGTAAGTTCTGATAAAGCAGGAATTTGTGATTGAACGAAGATACATGTTTTATCAGGATCTAAACCAACTGATAGATAATCTAACGCTACTTCGATAATGTTATCTCTTATTTTTTGGGGATTCTTAGCGTTATCAGTTAGGGCTTGCATATCGGCAATAAAGACATACATATCATATTTACCACTATTTTGAAGTTCGACACGATTACGTAATGAGCCTGCGTAATGGCCTAAATGTAATTTTCCAGTAGGACGATCACCAGTTAATATTGTTTTTCTTTCCATAATTTTATCATCTCCAAGTTATTTATATTATATAATTTATATTTTTTTATTTCTACTATTATTTTTTGATAATGTTTAGATCGACGTTTCCTTCTATACCAGGAACTATGCCACTTGCAGTTTGTTGCCAAATATTGTATTTATTTTGATAATTTGTTTTTTCAGTATAGTGAGCAAGCCAAATGTTGTAATCGTTTAAATTCCATACTTTTTCTAAGTAGGAAGCACTACCATATAGGCCAGATGAATAGCCTTTCTCGATTAGACGATTCATAAAGTTCTCGGCAATTAAGTTAAGTTTTACATAACTAATATGAAATGAATTAAAATCATCCCAACATTCCCAATCAAAATAAATAGGTAGTTCTAATTTTTCGTTATTTAAGTTATCAATAATCCAGTCGGCTTCTTTAATACTTTGTTCTAAATCATGAGCTTTGCTATAAAAATATAATCCTACATTTAACCCATGTTCATGAGCAAGCTTTAGGTTACGTTCAAAACGGTTATCCATTATTATACGATTATCAGTTGTGGAAAAGCCAATACGAATTAAAATATTTTTAACACCACTTTCAGTTATGGCATCGTAATCAATATCACCTTGCCAAGTTGAAACGTCAATTGCAAGTTCATTGGTTGTATTGTTAATATATTTATTGTTAAACTCAGATAATGTGATTGTTTTAGGTGTATAAGGAGTGGATGGTTCTATTTTATCTTTAATAACTAAGTTAAAGGGACTTTCAGTTAAATTACCACTACTATCTTCAGCAGTAAAGTAAAGTTTATAGGTACCAACTTTATTAGTATCATATTCTCCTTTAATGTTACAAGTTATATAATCATCGTAGTTATCTCCACAAATTATTTTATCTAGTAAATTAATATCAGTTCCTTTTTCATAAGTAAAGGTTGTTCGATGAAGGATCATTGGTTTAGTTGTATCTTTAATATTTATTTCAAATTTAAAAGTGTGTTTATTTTCTTCTTCATCAGTATAATTAAATTTTATTTCTTTAGTTCCTAAGATAAGTGTATCAATTTTGAAATCTTCATACTTATAATTATCTGGTAACATGATTAAATCTGATAAATTTATTTTTTCATTATATTCAATATCATTTTTAATTACATTTATTTTTATATCAGGAGTAGTTATGGTTTCAACATCTTTATTTGAACAACCAAATGTAAATAAAATAAGTAAATTTAATAGAATTATTTTATATTTCATTTTACCTCTTTATATTAATTATTTAAAAATTCTTTAAATGTTTTTGCTTCATCATCTAATATTTCATTTGTTAATTCAGCATTGTAAGTAGTTTGCTTATCAGAAATTCCAGTAACTAATTTTTTTACTAATCCTTCTTCAATATAGACAAAGGTTGGAGCAAATATTCTCTTTTCACCTACTTTAACTGTTTTTCCTTTTGAAGTTGTTAGTGTATAATCTGTTAAGAATTCATCAAAGTAATTTAATAGTTTGTAATAACTATCAGTTCCATCAACTGTTTTTTGCGGTTTATTGTTTTTATCTAAAGTATATTTATCTCTTAAAATTTCTTCATGGTCGTCACCCCAAATATCAACATAATAAACTTTATCAATGTTATTTAGACTTGCAATTTCAATAAATTTTTCAATAACACTACGGCACCATGGGCATTTACTGCTACCAATATAGACATAGAATGTTTCTTTATTTTCGATTTTATTAACTATTTCGTCACCACTCGAATATACGAAAGGATTACTTTTAGAAATATCTAATTTACGATAGTTTTCACCAGCTATTATTTCTTCACTGTTTTTATTTTCATATTCTTCTTTAAATTTAATTGCATCTGTTTCTTTTTTGGTACAGGATGTTAATAAGACTAGAGTTATCAACAATATTATTATTTTTTTCATTATATTCCTTCTTTCATTACTAATTTATTTTATCATTATTTATTTTTGATAAGCAAGAAAAAACAAATAAGTTCGGAGTGAAACTTATTTGTTTTATAGTTTGGCTATTTTTTCGGTTAATTAAATTGCGTATTCTTTTATATACTTTGATATTTCTCTCTCAGTTAGAACTTTTCCTTCGCTTATAACATTGTCATTAATAATTAGTAAGGGAGGATTTTTTACAGTATAGTTTTTATCACTTATAACGTTCAGAATGTTTGGTTCCTGATCCATTTTTAAATTATTAATTGATTTTTTAATATTTTTAATTAATTTTATTTTATTACTTGAGTTAGTTCCAACTATTTTTATATTCATTAATTTCCTTCTTTCATTTATTTATATCTTTTAATTATTTACTTCTTAGATGTGATTTTGTTTTTCTAATATATTTTATCACTTCTCCTTTCGACAATTAAATGATATCTAATTAATGTGAAAATGATGAGAAAATTGTATGAAATTTATTTGATTTTATGTTTTAGGATTCTGGTTGTATTTAGAATGGTTAAGACTGTTACGCCTGTATCAGCAAATACGGCATATGCCATTGAGGCTAAGTTTATGCTTGATAATATTAAAATGATTATTTTAGTACCAATTGAGAATATTAAATTTTCTTTAATTATTTTAGCTGTATATTTAGAAATATCGATAGCCTTTCTTATTTTATCAAGATCATCATCAATTATAACGACATCTGATGCTTCAATAGCAGAACTGCTTCCAATATTTCCCATAGAAAAACCAATATTTGATGCAACAATTGAGGGTGCGTCATTAATTCCATCACCAACAAATCCGACTAAATTATTATCTTTTGCCATTTCTTTTATTAGTTCATTATATTTTTGATTTGGTAATAATTCATATTTAACTTCATCAATGTTTACTTTTTCTGCTATTTCTTCGGCTATTTCTTTTTTATCTCCGGTAAATATCATAGTTTTGATATTAAGTTTTTTTAACTCAGAAATTACTTTTTTAGAATTAGGTTTTATTTTATCTTTAAGTTCTATTTTGGCAATAATTTTATTATCTACTTTTAAGAATATTCCTTTTTCAATTTGGTTTGATTTAACAAATTCAGCACTACCAATTTTAACTTTAGTTGAATCTATTTCATAAGAAATACCTTTTCCAGAAATTTCTTTAAAGTTTTTAACGTCTTTGGTATCATTTTTTTTAGCATAATATTTTACTATTGATTTACCAATAGGATGATTACTTAAAGATTCTCCTTTTACATAATAATTTATAATATCATTTTTTGAATATTCATTATCTAAAATAATTAGATTTAAATCTTCGAAGTTACCTGTTGTAATTGTTCCGGTTTTATCAAAGATAATAGTATTTAACTTACGTAAGTTATCTAAATAGTCGCTTCCTTTAATAAGGATTCCATTTTTAGATGAAACTCCGATACCAGAAAAATATGATAGAGGTACGGAAATAGCAATAGCACATGGGCAGGAAATAACTAGATAGGTTAAGGCAATGTTTAAGGCTTCTTTTATTGTGTAATCAAAGAAGATTGGATAGGTTATAAATACGATTATAGAAAGGATTAAGACAACTGGTGTATATATTTTAGCAGCATGAGAAACAAAATTTTCAGTTTTAGCTTTTTTATCACTTGCATTTTCAACAAGTTCAAGGATTTGAGCAACTGTTGAATTTTCATAATCTTTAGTCACTTTTATTTCTAAAATATTTCCCATGTTAATTGTTCCAGATAATACTTCATCTTGTTCTTTAACACTCACTAATTTTGATTCGCCAGTTAGAGAACTGTTATTTAATTTTGAATTACCTTTAATTATTATTCCATCTAAAGGGATTTTTTCACCTTTTTTAACAATGATTGTTTCGCCTATTTTAACGTCTTCAGGGCTTACAATAACTTGTTCATTATCTCTTAAAACGCAGGCGTAATCTGACTTAATATCCATTAAGTTTGATATGCTTTTGCGAGAATTATTAAGGGCAAGATTTTCTAATATCTTACCTATTTGATATAGGAAGATAACCATTAATCCTTCCATTTCTTTACCAATTAGGAACGCTCCTATACAAGAAATACTTATTAACATATTTTCATTTATTGTGTGTGATTTGACAAGCATCTTTATTGCTTTTATGGTTGTTTTAGATAATAGAACAATTAAAGCAAAGATACTTAATATTTCATTTATTATTTTATTTTGATTAAATAAGTGAGATAGTATGATTAAGAATAAACCAACAATTAAAATAATTATATCTTTTTTCATTTTATTTTTAGCATCTGTATTTTCATTTAGTTCTAAAATAGCTACGTCTGGTTCAACTTCTTTTGATTTTTTACTAACATATTTTTTGATATTTTTAGTTAAAGTTGTTTCTAAAGTTAATGTTGATTTACTAAAGTTACAAGACACATTTTTTAAGTTAGGATCTTTATTTAAGTGATTTTCTAATTCTTTAGCACAGTTTGCGCAGTCAAGGTTTTCAATTTTATATTTATATTTCATCAATATGTTCAACTCCCACTCTAAATATTTTTTCTACATGGTCATCAGCTAGACTATATATTGTACTTTGCCCTTCTTTACGATATTTAACTAATTTGGATTGCTTTAGAATCCTTAGTTGATGTGAGATAGCAGATTGGGTAGAATTTGTTAACTCAGCTATTTCACTTACGCATAACTCCTTTTCTAATAAACAATTAATTATTTTAATTCTTGTAGAATCACCAAATATTTTAAATAACTCTGATAGGTCGATTACTTGATCATCATTTAACATAATTTTCTCCTTATATGAACGTTTGCTCATATATTCATTATATGTATAAAGAAAAATAAAGTCAACATTAACTTTATTTTTAAATTAAATAATTTAAAAATTCTCTAAATGCTACTTTACTATTATTCTATCGTATAAGCATTTCCTTTTTCGCCAGTTCCTCCAACTATTACAATATCAGATTTTAAGTATAGAGAAGGACGTATTCTACCGCCATTACCTGCAGTGGTACTAATTACCCACCCTTTATCCGAAAAAGTAAATACTGAATGACCATCATTAGGAGATGAAGTCAATGTCCATTGCCATGTATTATTAAATAACCAATTATCATTTTGACAGTTATAAATATTATTAGATTGAGAAGCCATATCACTTCTACATAATGAATTTGTTGAAGCATAACCATAATCACTTGGATACAATAAGGCAATTTTTCCTTTCCAAAAGTTAGTTCTTAAGATTTTATCAGACGGGTTACTTATATGGGCATTTCCTCGTTCTGCATTATATGAATTTAATGAACTTAATCCTTTTGTTGCTCCACCTAAGTTCCAGCTTATATTTGCTATTTTATCTATTGTGTTTGTTTTGATATTTTTACTATAATTATAAGTATTAACTTGAACATTATTCGGCATGTTGTACCAATTGGTTGTTCCACTTGTTTTATTTGATAAATATCCATCGATTATATCTTCTCTACAATATTTTGATGAAGACGTTCCATCACAGTTTAATTCATACATTAAGTCTGCTTGACTCCATTCATTTATTCCTTTTCCATCATTAGTATCTGATGATGAACTATCCCATGAATAGGTGCCAATATCTTCATCTCTTATTAATTTTACTAATGATTCTTGTTTTTCATTTTCATTATCATCTATAGTTGTAATGTTATTAAATACGCCAACAATTCTCCATGTTTCGTTGTTAAATGTTATATAGTTTCTAGGATTTGCTCCTACATATCTTATATTTTTATCTTCTGTGTTATCTATTTCTAATCCATTTTCGAAAAAATTTAAGCTAGCTATTGTTTGTGCTATTGTTTTCGGCTCATAATTAACAACTATTTCACCAGCTAGTGTTTTTCCTTTTTCACTATCTTGACTTACTCCGGTATCAGGAAATTGTAGTTTTAAATTAAATGTAATAGTTTGATTGCTAGTATTTGCTTTAAACTCTCCTGTTGCTAGTTCTAGGTATCTATTACCTTTTTTAAGTGTTCCGGTAGTATAATCTGTTTCAGTAGTATTTCCTGGTATTGTTTGATTTGATGTTCCTACTAGCGTGCTTTTTATATTTGTATTTGCACTCGTTCTTTTAATATAGTAGTGTATTTGTCCATCACTAAATCCACTTGTATATTTTAGTCCTACTTTATATGGCATTGTTAGTCCACTTGTGGTATTTGTTCCGGTTAATGTGAATGTTTTATCTATTAAAATCTTATCACTTGGCTGAATATCTTCACTTGATAATAATTTACTAGATCCATCGGCATAATTTATTACCATTTTACCACTTGTTGCTGATATTACTGATGTACTTCCTTGATTATTTAAAGCAGTAAAATAAGAATAAGTTATTCCAATAAATAACACTATCATCATTGTTATTGTTGATAAAACCACAATTAAACTTACTTTTTGTTCCTTCATTCTTCTTTATCCTTCCCATATCATAGTCAAATTATATCGCCATTTACCCCCCCGTCAAGCGAACATAGTTTTGTTTTAAAACTCTTTTTGCAACACTTGACGGCATAGTTAGTACAAAATAAATTACAAATTATTTAAAGGATATTAAGACAAAATAAAAGAAGACTATTTCTAGTCTTATCTTCTCATACCTGTATAATGTTCTTGATACCAGTTTCTACTTTCTTCAGACATCCCTGTATCAACTTCATGTTCTCTATTATTTTCTTTTTCATACATTTCAAAAAATTCTTGAGATTTGGCTAAATATTCTAATTGTTCTTTGCTTAATAATGTTGGATTAACTTTTTTTAATTGTTCTAACACTTCTATTGTTTGTTTAAATTTAGACAATTCAGCTTTACGTAAATTTTCGGGATGTTCTGGACTATTTTGCCAATTTTCTTTTGCTTGATTTTCTACAGCAATTTTTTCTTGCAATTCTTGTTGTTTTTGTTCACGTTCTTCTCTTTTTGCTTGAAATTCTTTGAATTCTTCAGATTGTAATTTATCTTCAATACTATCATTAGAATCTGGAGATATTGTATTTAATGGGTCATTCATTTGCATATGTTTTGCTAATTCAATTTTTGATAATTCATTATAATGTGAAATATCATCCATTCCTAAACTATTTTCAGTAAAATCTATTGAAAAAGATTCTTTGGGATTAAATAATCTTTTTGGAACATCTGAGCCAGGGTCAATTATTCTTGCATTTTGAATTTCAGCATAGTATTGTTCAATATTTGGTGTATTACGTAACATAGAATTAAATACTGCCAATTCAAAGTATGATTTTACGTCTATTTCAAATCCTTGTGCTCTACCTTCCGGTACAATATCTGTTAATTTACTAGATGAATTTTCTGAAATTAAACTTCTTATGGTCAAATCATCTATTTTTTTATCGAAACTAGAAGCATATAGTGCACTTATAATTTGATTAGTAGCACTTTCATCTGCTTTTGCTTTACTTAAAAATATACGGTCATCATCTTTATAATGTCCTTGTTCAAAATAATAGAAATTATTATTTGATGGATCTAATTTTGCGTATTTTGTCTCAGATATAGATGTTACTGGAAATTCTCTAATTCCTTTTGGTTCAAAACTAAGTCTTGTTTGAAATAATTCTCCTTTTTCAACTATACTAAAATTAAAGAATGTTATTCCTGAATCTTCTCTTTCAATTATTACATATTTACCATTAGAATTTTTAAGATTTTCTTTATTTATAACTTCATCAGTTGATAAATCAATTAAAGTTCCATCTTCTTTTCTTTCAATAACCTTATCATAATTAGAATTATTTAGTACTGTTGCTAATGGAACAAGGTCAAACATATAATTTGGTTCTAAATAATTTTTATTTCTACTTATTGCATAATTTTTTTCACTTTCTGTTAAAGTTACTTTTGAATTAATTATATCAACTGATTTTTGTATCACTTCTTGTATATTAGAAGTAGAAGATACATTATCTGAAAACCTTTGTATCCTTTCTTTTAATTCTTCTTGTGGGATCGTTTCTAAAAGTAATTTGTTGTAAAAAAGTGATATTACTTCACTTGGAGTATAAGATTTATTCATTGTTATGCTTCCTTTCACTTATAGAATAATTTAAATATTTTTTAATGTCAAAAAGAAATTTAAAGTTATTGTAAACTTAATGTAAAATGTATACTAATATGTTAGTTTAAATTTTGTCTTTAAAGTTAGATTTATTTTTTTTGAATTCACTTTTTATTTCTATTAGTCCACAATATTTATCTATTAATGTTAATAATAAACCTTCTTTATATTTTGGAGGAATTGGGGTTACTGGAAACATATGTCTTTTTATTATGTTTTGTTCTTTTTCAGTAAGATTAAATAATTTACAGGCATTTTGGCAAGCAATATTTCCATGAGTAAAAGCATGAAGACCTTTACGATTATTATCTTTTTTTCGCCAGTCATATAAAAATAAATCATGAAGCATAGCCGCTCTAGCAACTGATTTGTAATCCCAGTGTAATTTTTTGGCTATTAAAAAACAGTAATATGATGCATTATAGCAATGTTCATAACATGATGTGTTAAAATGTTGTCTATAATTTTTCATTAAATTAACTGTTTCATTTTCTTTTATATCTTTAATTATGTTTTCAAATTCTTCTTTATTTTTCATAAGTCATCTTTAATATTATATATTAATATACTCTTTTATCCAAGATATAAATTCTTTTTTATCTTGATATTTAGATAAATCATCATTTTTTTCAGGATCTAAATATTTTATAATTTTACCTTCTTTTATAATAATTACTGATGGAGCATAATTAACTTCATTATATAAATTAGTAGTTTTAAATTCATCAAATGGGATTTTTAAAATCGTTATATTTAATTCTTGAGCACTATCTTTAAATATTTCTTCACAAGATATCTTAAATGTGCAAAAGTTGTTATAAGTAAATAAGATAAAATTTTCTTTATTATTTAATAGTTCATTGAGATTGATACTGTTAATATCAATAAATTTACCAGTATTATAATATTTGGATTCAAGAGTAATTTTTTGTTTAGTTAAATTATTTATAAACAACAGGAATAATGGGATTAATATTATAAAAACAATCACTATTATTATTTTTTTAATTTTCATTTAGATGCCTTTGTTAAGTTAGTAAAATCAATATTGTGATAATTTATTTTATAAAAATCATAATATGTTTTATTATTAGTAGTTCTTTTAACTTCAACATTATTATTTCCATTATAGTACCAATAACCGCCAATGTTATAGATTTTATTTTCATCCCATCCAAGAGCTACTAGCATTTCTTTAGTGCTTCCAGCATAGCCTCCGGCACCACACATTAAAAAGATATTTTTATCTTTTGGAAATAAATATTCTAATATGCTTAGTGATTCATTATAATTTGCTATATATTTTCCTTCTTTTAAAGTGAATAAGGTATTTCCTTCATATGTTTTACCTACTTCTTCAGGCAAGTTTGTAACATTTACTAAATAAGGGTAAGGTACTACTTCAAATCCTTTGATAAAACCTGAAAGATAAGAGTCTCCACCAATTGCCTCATAATTACCAGGATCTTTTAACATTCGCATATCACGATATACTGTATCTGGTCTATTTAAGTAGTTATCGATTGTTTTTTCATTAATATTCTTATCAATGCCAAATGTTCCTCTTAATCCTTCAGATAATTCTGGTTTTGGTAAATTAGTCATTTTAGATACTTTTCTATTAACAAGTATATAAATATTTAGTCCTATACTTAATAATATAATTGTTAATAAAACATAAATTAATTTATTTTTCATTTTATTTCCTTCTTTCTAAGTAAAGTTTAAAACAAAATATTGGTAATAGTAAATCAACTTATAAAAATAGAACTCAACTTGTGGTTGAGTCCTAGAATAATGGGGCAAAAAATCTTAAAATAGATTGCCATACTTTTCTAAATATATTGTAGTTTGTTTCTTTTTTTGTTAATAGGTGTGACTTTGTTAAGATATTATTTACATCATTTAAGATATCTTCTATTTCTTTAACATCTTCTAAATATACACCATTTTCAAAGTGTAGATAAAGACTACGATAATCTAAATTAATTGTTCCAACGGTTGCCTTATTATCATCACTTACAAATATTTTACTATGAATAAATCCAGGTGTATAAGTATAGACTTTAATGCCTGCATCTACTAGATTTTTAACATATGACATGGTTAGATCATAAACTATCTTTTTATCAGGGATACCAGGAATTACTATTCTTACGTCTACTCCTCTTTTAGAAGCTAAAATAAATGAATTTATCATGTCAGTATCAATAATTAGATATGGTGTTATTATATAAACATATTTGGTTGCTTTGTTGATAATATTTAGATAAACATCTTCTCCTTCTAAAACACCATTTATAGGAACTGATGCATAAGCTGATAAATAGCCATTTGGTTTAGTCTTTAAATTGTCTGGTGTTTTAAATTTTAGATAATCTTTATCTTCTTTTTTATAAGAATTCCATAAAGATAGAAACATAATTGTTAAGTTCCATACGGAATTACCTTGCAACTTTATTGCATTATCTTTCCAATAGCCATATTTAATTTTTTTATTAATATATTCATCAGATAAATTTAATCCTCCAGTATATGCTATATTACCATCAATAACAGTTATTTTACGATGATCTCTATTATTCATAAATATTCCTTTAAACATCTTAAGTTTATTAAATACAACACATTTAATATTTAATGATTCTAAATATTTTTGATAGTTTTCGGGTAATAATGGCAAACATCCCATATCATCATACATTACTCTTACTTCTACTCCACTATTGGCTTTCTCTTTTAAAATATTTAATATTTGAGTCCACATTGTTCCTTCATTGGAAATAATAAAGTATTCTAAGAAGATATATTTTTTAGCTGATTTTAAATCTTTTAGATAATCAGGGAAAAATTCTTCTCCATTTTTGTAGTATTTAACTTGATTGTTTTTAGAAACAGGATAATTTAAATAATTGTTTAGATATTTTAAAATATCTTTTTGTTGTTCATTGATTTCTTTGGTAATATCTTTATCTTTTTGATAATATTTATCGGCTTCTTTTATTTCTTTTTGAATGTGTTTAAGGAGTTTGCTTTTATTAACACTGTGATAAACTAGAATATAGATAAACGTTCCGGCAATAGGAGAAATTAAAATTAAGATAATCCATGGTAATTCATTTATTAAACTTTTACTATTTTTAACGATATTTGAAACTATTAAAAATGATAAGATAGTTATTAAGATTTTGATTATATA
>CAKOQK010000031.1 GCA_934101225.1 uncultured Bacilli bacterium
AAAAAAATTAGATAAAATTATTTTTTATGTATTTTACCTAATTTTGAATAATTAAAATTATTTACTCTTATTTACTGTAATTTTATTAATTAATATGATAAGATTATTTTAGAATATGAGGGATATGATGAAAGAAAAAAGTGAAAAGAAAAATTATAATTATGCATTAATATTATTTATATTAATGTTACTAAGTTATTTATTTAATAATATAAATATAAACATATATAATAACGCGACAATATCAATTGGAGTTGTACTATATTCTTTAACATTTTTTATTAGTTCAATTATGATTGAAAGAAATAAAATAAAAGATTGTAAAAGATACTTAATTTCCTCAATTAAATATATAATATTATTTTTTGTATTAGTTACTATTATGTGTCAATTTAATAGTTCAAATGAATTAATTAATTCAATTAAGAATGTTTTTACACCAAATATATATACAATTAATAATTACAATTTATATTATCCTGATATTTATAAATTAGTTGTATATTTAATAGTTTATTATTTTACACATTACATATTTTTTGTAACTTATGAAGTTAGTTATGAAAATGTTGGTTATTTAATATCATTTTTATTATCTATATTAATTGGATTTATATTAGATCAAATGATATTTACAACAATTTATAATGTTCCATATTTAATTAGTAATAAAATAGTTATAAATGAATTTTTAAATATACTAACAAGTAACTTTATAGTAACGCTTTTAAGTTCAATTATTTTATTATTATTTGTTCCGATGTTTAATAGAAAAAAATAGTAAAAATAAATAAATATTTTGTTTATAAAAGGTACTTTATAAAATTATATAGAGTACTTTTTTATATAATAAAAAAAGGAAATAAAAATTATTTCCAATATTATTTGTTGTTTGAACAACTAATTTTATTTATAACACCATGAATCATTAATTTTTTTATAACCAGAACTACATGAATAACTATGTTTTTTACGGCATGAATATTGACACACTCTATACATGCTTCCATTGTATTCGCATCCAGCCCAAACTTCTTCTCCTCTATCAGAAACATGTGACCAACATTCAGCTTTTGTCGAGTATTTATATTCGGAACACCAATCTGTATTTGGTTTGCCGTATGGATCTATAGTGTCAGTTGTTTCTTTAATACTAATAGAACATGTAGACATATTACCAGCATAATCTGTTATTGAATAAACATGGGTGCCAGAACTTAAATTTTCATTTAGTCTTGTCCAATTTCCAATTGCTTTTTGTGAATTATCGCTTACTGTTACCGTTAGAGGATCTTTAGCATTTATTCTACATGTTGGTGGTGTTGTATCTTTAACCCATTTAGCATATACATTTACTACATTTTTTATTATATCAGTATTATTTACTTTATTCGTTAATGATGTTTCATAATACCATGAATCAAAATAATACGACTTAGTAAAAGGACTTATAGTTTGACCAAAATATGATTTTATAGCTTGTTGAAAATTTGTATTTTTATCTAAATCATCAATAACTACCCTTTTACCAATTTCGTTACTCATGACTCCACTTGCATTAATATTCTTATAAAATTTTGTGTTTTCAGTAAATGCCTCATTAGTCATTAAATTTAATATTAATATATTACTTAATAAGTATATTGTTGTTCCTTTTCTATTTATGGCTTGATTTTCTTTACCATTGTATTCTTCGAAGTCATTTTTTACAAATACGGATATTTTTAATTTATTTTCTTTTTTTGCTAAAAAAAACATTTCTTCTATATTAATATCATAATAATTTAAATTTATTTCATTACTGTCCTCATTTATCCATGTGTTTTCTTGTATAGCATCGTTTGTTCCATTACAACTTGTCATGTTTGGTTCTTTATCTGGAGCTGTTGCTACCAAGCAGTATTTTAAACTTAATCATTCTTCATCTGATGCTTGTAAATTTAATTTTGCTTTATAAACATCAAAAGCAGGATTTCCTATATTTTCTATTTGGTAAGTTACATTAAAATTTTTGATATCAGGTTTACTTGGTTTTACATTTATTGTTCTTTCAGCTATCTTTTTATTTGATGAAGTTCTAACATCTGTGCCATCAATGGTATATTCATATCTTATTTTATTCATTGGTACATTACCTTCATTTGCTAAAGTAAGAGCAACTGATTTAACTTCAGCACCATACTGATTTTCTTCTTTTAAATAATTTGGTATTGATTGATGTACTTCTTTATGACATTCAGTGCATTCATATTTAATAAAATGATTTCTTCTTTTTATTGGAACAAATCTATAACTTAATTCATCCTTACAAATTTCACCTATTTCTTTTAATTTTCCATGACAACATGGGCAAACTTCTAGAGTATGATCGACATTATCAGTAATTTCTTCATCATTAAATTTTTCTAGTTTATGTTTTTTATGACCAATTTGTCCACCTTTTGATTTATTTGATTTTTGTCTTGTATTAGGAATTACTTTCTTTTTATTGATTAGAGTTTGACTAGTAGGCAGTCCTGAATTAGTTCCATCAGTTGAAAGTAGACCTTTAAGTATCACAATTTATTCTTCAAGTTCACTTATTTTTTTATCCCTATTATTAATTATTTTATCTTTTTCACCTAATAATGGCTGCATTATTGTCTTAGCATCATTGATAGCAATATCTAATTGTCTTTCTTTGGTTACATATTTTCTTTGTAAAAGATTATATTCATATCTTAATTGTTTGTTTTCATCATTTTTTAAATCGTATTTTTTTAATAATTCTTGATAATCTTTTTCAAATAATTTTTCATATTTAGACATACCTAACAACTCTCTGTACAATAACAATTATGCCGAAAAAAGCCCATAAAATCTAGGGAGTTTATCCACAACTTTCAGTCACTTATCCACATAAAAAAGCCTTTATTAGGCATTTTTATGGGTTATCAACATTAATTAGAGTGTTTTTCTAGGCTGTAAATAGTAACTAAACATATAACATATATAGATCTTGTTAATACTCAGCCTTTAGTTAGTGAATATCTTTATTTTCACTAACAAATGGTTCGGTAGCATCCCGGTCCATTCCAACCATTGTTAGCATAATATGTATTAGGACAAAAATTATTGCATGCTTCTTGTCCATAATAACCAGCACCAGTACATATAGGTTTCTCATAACAACCGGATCCTCCACTTCCACTTGAACAATTTGTTGGTGTGCAACTTACTTTTTCATCAGGACAAGTATGGTCATAATATCTATCTTTATACTTTATTGTTTTCTTTTTAGTTGTGCAAGAGCAGCTTCCTTCCTTAACTTGTACTTTTTCTTTACAATATTCATACCATTTAGCATAAAAAGTTAAATCATCATATATCTTTGGATATTTTGAATATTTATCTGAAGATGTACCACCTCCATTTTTGTCAGTATACCATCCTTCAAAAGCATATAAATCATTTTTAACTTCTGCATCTTTTAAAATATCAGTAATATTTGTTCCAATTTTTAAATTATATTCTTTATTATCATAACTTGGAGTTTTGGATCCATAAGAATATATTAATGTTAATTTATTTCTTATAATATAAATAATTTCTTTACCATCTTCTTTTTTTTGATTTGACATAGAATTATATTCTTCGAAGTCATTTTTTACAAATACGGATATTTTTAATTTATTTTCTTTTTCGGCTAAAGCAAATAAATCTTTAATATTAATATCATCATTTTGTTTTTCAATTGTGTTACTATTCTCATTTATCCATGTGTTTTCTTGTATAGTATCGCTTGTTCCGTTACAACTTGTTACGTTTGGTGTTTCATTTATTCCTGTTGCTACTAAACAATATTTTAAATTTAATCCTTTTTCATCTGATGCTTGTAAGTTTAATTTAGCATCATTAGAATCAAAGTTATTATCATTTATGGCATTTTTATATGTAATATTAAATTCTGTTATTGTTGGTTTTGATGGCTTTATTGTTAATGTTCTTTCAGCTATTCTCTTGTTTGTAGATTTATTAACATCTGTCCCATCTATGGTATATTCGTATCTTATTTTATATGTAACAATTTTACTTGTATCTATATTTAATTTAATATGTTCTGCATCTTCTGCATCATAGCATGGAGATCCGTCTTCTAAATACGCTTTTATATTTTTATTTTCAACAAGTTTAATATTCAATGGTTTTCCATTTGGAGTTACTATTTGGAAAGATGGAGTATTTATTCCTTGATAACATATTTCGGGTTCTTTACTTTGATAAGTTGTACTATAATTTGTTACAAATAAATAAGCATCATTTTGATTAGTATAAGGATAATCAATTATCATTTCATAATCTTCATTGTAGTATATTCTAACTGAATCATCTTGATTTATTTTTTCTTTAGTTTCGGGATTTGTTAAGTTTTTATTTATGTATCCTTTATCAACTAACTCTTTTATTGTTACTACCTTATATGAATAATTACTATTTAAATCATTTATGATATCTACTGTATTATTAGCATATAATATAGCACTAGATTTTACTTTTTCTACATATTCATTATAACTTTTTATTTCTTGATTTTTAAATATTTTATTTAATGATATTCCTACTGCTACTCCTATTAATGACAATAGTGCAAGTGAGACTATTACTTCTACTAATGTAAATCCTTTTTTATTCATATATCTTTCTCCTACTCTAATATGAGTATATCAAATTTTATTTAAAATGAATATAAAAATTCTAAAGAAAATTAATCTTTAGAATTTATTTTTTCATATCTTTTAAGGTTTCTTGTATCATTTCATCTAACTTATTATGAAGAGGTAAAAAACCGTTTATATTTTCTTTTATTGTTCTCTTACCATGATTATTATCATTATAATTCATGTTCTTGATAGATAATTTTAAATGTTTGGTTGCATCATCCACTCCAATTACATTGGTATAAATATTATCTCCTAATTTAACATACTTATTTATATCTTTTATATAATTATTATCTATCTCTGATATATGAATTAAACCATTATAATCATTATCAGCTTTAACAAAGATACCATAACTTTCTATTCCAGTTACTTCAACTTCTATTATTTCTCCTACTTTATACATAAATATCTTTCCTTCTTCTTATTATTATAAATAAAATGTGATATAATCTCAAGTGGGTGTTATATATGGAAGAAAAAATAAAAGAAACAATTAATATTATTAAACCATACTTAAATAGTGATGGTGGAGATATAGAATTTGTTAGTTTAAAAGATAATATTGTATATATTAAATTACATGGAGCATGTGCTGAGTGTGGTTATAAAGATGATACCATAACTGATTTTGTTCTTAGAACTATTAAAGAAGAAGTTCCTGAAGTTAAAGATGTAATTAATATTGATCTTTAAAGAAGTATATATAGGCTTTAATAGGAAATTTAAGTTTTAATTTATTATATATATTTGCTAGTAGGTGTTCATATTCCCTACTTTTTTTCATGTATTCATAAAATTTACGATCTATTTCTTTTGTTTCTATATATTTATCATAAATCTTAAACATATAAGATGGATATATTAATCTTACTAATAAATAATTAGCTAATTGTTCATTTAAATTTATTCTATCAATTAAATTAAGTATTTCATTATTGGTTAAAATATCTTCAAAAAAAGATGATTTAATATATTCTGCAACATCTCTAACTATTAAATCTTTACACATATTAGATGGGTTATATAATTCATATTTAGATGGAGGTGAACTAGTAATATGATGAGATATTGTATAAGTTAATTCAGTACTTTTATAAATTTCTTCTAAAGTATTAAAATAAGATATTGCTATTTCAGCTAAAGATATATAGTAATCCATTGCATATTTAATTTCATTTATATCAACTACTTCTTTTAATTGTTCTAAATAATAATCTACTCTATTAGACCATAATGTACCCCAAATACATTTTCCGTTAGTAATTAAATTAGAAAAACTAAATATATTTAAGTTATCATTATCTCTTACTTTAAATAAAGCATATTCTTTATCATTATAAGTTATTGTTATATTTTGTTCTTTTGTAAGCATTAATAAATGATATAACATATTAGTGTTATTTAAATAATCTATTATTTCTTTTAGTTCATCTATATTTATTATTTCATTAAATAAATACTTTTCTTCATCATCACTTGTAATAAGATAATAATAATCATATTTTTTTATATCTATAACGTTTATATCATAATAATAATTTAATATATTTTCCATACTAGATTATATGATTTAATAAATAAAAAAAGTCTAAACATAGACTTAATTTTACATTTTTAATTGTCCTCCGTTACTGGGAGCTTGATCAAATATATTTACGCCTTGATCAAATATATTCACATTTTCTGGTATTGGATTTTGGACTGGATTTTGAACTAATGACTCTTCTGGTTTATTGTTAAACATGTTTTCCATAGGTGGTTGTTCTTGAATTGGTGCTGGTGTTTGGAAAACTTGTTCAGTTTTTTCTTGAACTGGTTTATTTGTAATAGTTTCTGATAGGGTATTAGTTATATTTTGTTCTTTTGTTAAAGGTAGATTTTTTATCTTTTCTAGCATTTCTTCTAATTTAACGCCAACTTCTTGAACGTGAAGTTGTAAATCATAATAATCTTCTAATAGTTGTTTTTTTAACTCTTCTAAGTTAACTTCTTGAGATGCATTATTTGTAACTTCTTGAACTGGTTGGGTTTGTTCAATAATTGGTTGGCTTGCAACAACATTTTCGGTTGGGACTTCAACTGATTGTTGAACTTCTGGTCCTTCTGGTATTACAACACTTGGATTTTCTACAGTTGGTGTTACTGTAGGAGTATCAACTGTTGTTTGATTTATTGGAGCATCGCTAATTAATGACTCTTCTTGTTGTACTACTGGTGAACTTTGATTAACAATTTGTTCTACAGCATCTACATTTGTACCATTATTTACAGGTGCAACATTTGCATTTTGCTTTGCCATAAATTCTTTATAAGTCGCACTTAATGAACTTAATTGTTCTGCAGTAAGCGCTATTTTCTTCGATTCATTTTGTATTGTTATTGCCATTATTAAGCCTCCCAATTTAAATATTTAATTTTTTCATTATTATTAGATGTAAGAATAGATTTCATAATGCCTTTGATATTAGTCCATTCTTCATCGCTCATCATATCTGATAGAGCATTTCCATTTGATACTTCAGATACATACATTTTTACTAAATCATTTTCTACTTTTTCATTTAAAGTATAAAATACATATTTTTTACTATTCGGAACATATTCGAAATAACTAATTAGCTCTGCTTTTATTACTTCTCCATTTACCCTTTTTAATTCAATATTAGTATTCATAAAATTCCTCACTATTCTAATAAAATACTACCACAAAAAAATTAGTATATCAACTAATTTTTTTAATAACAAAATATTTTGCATCAACTGCACAATTATCTTTTAAATACTTATTTAAATTATTATAGTTATTATAATCTTTAACTAATTTATTTTTAGAGTCATAAAATCCTTTTAATCTTAATTTACTATAAGCCCAATCACCTACAACATAGTCAAAATTATCAAAATAATCAGTTAGTTTTTCTTTAACTACTTCCTCATCAAATCCATTTTTATAATCTTTAATTAATGTATAAGTATTTTTATTAAATGTATAATTTTTCAACTAAATCACCCCAATATCGCTATTAAAAAGCCAATAAATATTTCTGTTAAAACGATACTAAAAAGTACCAATGTATCTACTATACCATTTCCACTAGATAAAACCAATTTAAATGGATTCAAATTATGTATTTTTTCATTATTTTCTTCCTCTGTAATAATCATACTGTTTATTTCATTTACTTTTAAATTAGATAATTGTTTAACTTCATTAAGTGAAAGTCCATGTTTTTCATATAAAGTTTTAGTTAATAAATCAGGTTCTATTTCTTCAAATACATAATCATGTTTATATAAATAAATATTTCTTTTAATAACCCATAAATTTATAGCATCATCAATATTATTAGTTGCTAAATCTAATATTTTTTTAAGTCTTATTTCTTTAACACTTAAATAATAATCATAATATTCAATTTCTTCTTTACTTAATCCTTTATATAAATTCTTAAGTAATATCATCTTTATTAATATTTCATGAATTGTAATAACTGAATCAGTATATGTACCTTTAGCACCTTGTAACCAACTATTATAATCATTTAAAGCATTTATAAATTTATTTGTATCTTCACTTGATAATCCATAAACTTGTAAATTAGTAATAAATGTTCTTTCATACTTAGTTTTATAAGGAACTATGATATTAATTCGATCATATATTTTAACTAATAATTCTATTATTGTTAACTCATAGTAATGACTACTTGAATAAGGTTTATCACTTATTTTATTTATATAAGCATTTAATCCATTGGTTATAGCTTCATTTATAAACATTTGATTCACCTTTACTCACCTTCTTACTATAAAAATAATATATCATACTTTTAAGATAAATTAAAGATATCACTTTGAGTTTTAAAATTACTTCCATAATATGTAGGTATTTTCCCATTTATAACTTTACTAGCAATTAAAATATCAAAGTTATTTTCTATTTCTTTATTATTATAAGGTACAATAATGTTACTTATAACTTTAAAATTTACATACATATCTAATTTTATAGTATTTATTCCATAGGTATTAACATTAGTTTTAACAGAACTATCAATTGTCTTTAAAAAATTAATTCTTGATTTAACTTTAGGTCCTATATTTGTTATATAAATATTAGATGTATAGTTATAAAATGGTACTTCTATTATGATATTATTATTAGAAACTGTATATTTATAATAGTATTTATATTCATTAGAATTAGATATAGTATTTATAACATTATTTTTAATCTCTAATAATAGATCATAAGTATTTTCTACGTTATAATTGATGCTTTCTATTTCTTTTTGTTCATTATAATTAAACTCAATTAAATCATTTATATTATATTTTTTTAATATTTCATTTTTAATACTTGAATTAACTATATCAATAATTAGATCATTTATAAGTGTTTCAGATATTTTAATAATATTATCAGAACTTTTTTTACCAATCGTATCTAACATTGTATATGTTAATAAGAATATTATAAGTAATATGTATATAATTATTCTCTTATTATCAATTTGTTTTCTTAGTTTCATAATAAAATATATGAAAGATTAAGTATTATATTAAAAAAGATAATAACTTATTTCATTTATTATCTTTTATTCTAATATGTTATATATATTCATCTTATTATATAGAACTCTTACAATAGTAATTAATTTATCTTGTTCATTTATTAAATAAAACATTAAAAAATTTTGAATTTTTAAACATCTATATGTATTTTCCAATTTTTGTTTTTTATTTGTATAATATTCTGGTGCTCCATAGGGGAATAACAAAATTTTTTTTGTAGCATTTATAAAATTTTTCATCAATTTGTTTGAAGCCTTATTATTTTTTAAATTATGTGAAACATAGTATATTATGTTATCCATGTCTTTTTTGGCAACAGGTAAAATTTCTAATTTATACATATTTACCTCTCGTTTATAATGTTATTCATACTTTCTTCAATTTCACTTATAGAATATCTTTTTTTTGTGTTTTTCATTTCTTTTTCTGCTTCTTTTAACTTTTGATATATAATTTCATTAGAAATATCTGATTTAACTTCAAATGGTAATTTTTGTTCTCTAATTACAGATTTAATGAACATATTAACTGCTGTTGATACATTCATCCCAACATTTTCACAAAATTGTTCAAAAATCTTTTTGTCATCAGCATTTACTCTTACATTAATAGTCATTGATTCCATATTTTTCCTCTTTTCTAAGATAATTATATATTATTTTTTATGATATTTCAATACATTGTATATACAATTAATTACATTGTCATGATAAGTAATTAAAATATATTTTAAAATATAATTAAAAAAAGAATCTAAATTGCTTTAAATTCTTTTTATTTTCTTAAAAATTATCTCTATCTCTTAAAAATGGTGGAATGTCATAATCATTGTCATCATCTAAGAATCTTTTCTTTGGTTCTTCAGTTTTTTCTTCAGGTTTATTATCATCATCTTCAAAACCTGTCGCAATAACAGTAACAATTACTTCATCATTTAAATTTTCATTAATAACTGCACCAAAGATAATATTAATATCGTTATTAGCACTTTGTCTTACTACTTCAGCAGCATCTTCTGCTTCAAATAAAGTTAAGCTTGTTCCACCTGTAACATTTATAATAGCGTCTTTTGCACCTACAATACTTGTTTCTAAAAGTGGTGATGACACTGCTTGTTTTGCAGCTTCAATAGCTCTATTTTCACCAACACCTAAACCAATACCTATTAGTGCGCTACCACGTTTTTCCATAACTGTTTTTACATCGGCAAAGTCTAAGTTTACTAAACCAGATACAGCGATTAAATCACTTATTGATTGAACACCACGATGTAATACATTATCAACTTCTTTAAATGCTTCTAACATTGGAGTTGATTTATCAATAATATCTCTTAATCTATCATTTGGAATAACAATTAATGTATCAACATGTTTTTTAAGTTCATCAATACCTAAAATAGCATGTTCCATTCTTCTTCTTCCTTCAAATCTAAAAGGTTTTGTTACTATTCCAATTGTTAAAGCACCTAATTCTTGAGCAATTTCCGCAATTACAGGGGCAGCACCCGTTCCAGTTCCACCACCCATACCACAAGTTACAAACACCATGTCTGCTCCTTTTAGAGCTTCTTTAATTTCATCTTTACTTTCAATAGCAGCTTCTCTACCAACCTCAGGGTTAGCACCAGCCCCTAATCCATTAGTAATTGTTTTACCAATTTGTAATTTATTACTAGCCTTAGAAGCATTTAATACTTGTAAATCTGTATTAGCAACAATAAATTCAACACCTTTAACTCCTGATTCAATCATTCTATTAACAGCGTTGTTTCCACCACCACCAACACCAATTACTTTTATCTTTGCAATTTGATCCATTTCTAATCCAAACATAATTACTCTCCTTTATTAATCATCAAAAAAGTATCCTACAACTTTAGAAATAAGTGAATTCTTTGATGTATCCTTTTCATTTACTGTACACATAGCATCAATTTCTTCTTCACTAAAACTAGTAAAATCTTTATTTCTAAGCATTAGTTTACCATTAAAATATTTAAGCATTCCAAGAGCAACACTATAAGAATTATCTCTTGCTCCTAAATTATTAATCTTACCTATTTTACCATTTTTATTAAATACATTATTTATTAAGAGGTTAATATCCTTAATTTCAGATAAACCGCCTGTTATAATTATATAACTAATTTCTTTTTTTGTTAAGAGGTTAATGTTCTTTTTTATAACTTTAAGAAGATTATCCATTTTTTCACTTACTAAACTAGTTAATTCATATTGATTTATCTCTATTTCCACTCCATCTTTATTAACTAATTTAATTTTTTCTTTTTCATCAGCGTTATTTATTACGGCTAGAGCAAGTTTTTCTTTTAAATACTCTGTTTCATTTCTTTTTAAGTTATATTTAGTAGCTATCTCTTTATCTATATAAAATCCACCATCTTCAATAACTTTATTATTAATAAATATTCCTTTAGAAAAAATACTTATATTTGTAGTAGTATATCCTAAATTAACAATAGCAATATTTTTCTTATCTAACTCTGGATTCTTAAAATTATAATAATCTACTAGACCAGTTGTTGTAATATCAATTATATCTAAATTACAACTAGCAATTACACTAGCTAAGTCATAAACTGTTTTTTTATCAGTTGAAACTAATATACTTTTTACGGATAAAATATTTCCATGTTTGCCAAATGGTTTATAAGTTTCTTCATCATCTACTTTAAAGATAATTGGTAAAGTACAAATAAGTTCATTTCTTGGATCTATTTTATTTTTACTTACATCTTGTAAAAGTCTTACTATATCGTTACTAGTTACTGTTCCATCGAGAGTATCTACTCTACCATCTGTTAATTGAAATTCTAAAGAATCAGTTGGAACATTTAGTATAACTTTTCTTAATTTTATATTTAAATCTTCTTCTATTTTATTTAAAGCATTCTTAAGTTCTTCTACTAATATTTCTTTATTAATTATATAGTTATTTTTATATCCTCTACAAGTAACTTTTGTGGCACTTAAAATATTGAGTTTATTATTTATAAACTCACCTACAATTATTTTTATCGTATTTGATCCAATATCTAAGCTACTAAAAATCTTTCTCATAACTATTTCTCTTTCTATTATGAATTATACTATAATTATTTATATATTTCAAAGAAAATGTTATACTATTTTTAGAGGTAATGAATATGAAAACAAGTTTTTTAATTTTAGTAAATAAAATGATTACAAAAGTATGCAGGTTATTTGGATATAATGCCCTAGTTTGACAGTTGTTAAATAAAACTTGTTGCTAGATACCATAAAATCTAGTTTTTTTATAATTTGTATCTTGC
>CAKOQK010000032.1 GCA_934101225.1 uncultured Bacilli bacterium
GAGATTGAATTTATCAACCTCTAAAAAAGTCTTATTACCATAGATTGGTATCTTTACACAAAGTTTTTTACACTCTCCATTTTTATTTTGTATCAATTATTCCGTAAGCACCATCTTTTCGTTTATATAAAACAGAGATACATCCTTCATTAATATTGTTAAATACAAAGAAATCATGATCAATTAGTTCCATTTGTAAAATAGCTTCTTCTTCGTCCATTGGTTTAATTTCTAAAATTTTTCTTTTTACAATCTTTTCTTCTGGTTCATCAACTATGTCAGTTGGATCACTTAAAACTGGGGCAAATGTTTTATATTTTTTTAATTTTGCTTTATGTTTTCTTATTTGACCTTCTAATTTATCAACAACTAAATCAGTTGCAGCATATAGATCAGCATGTTTTTCTTCTGCTCTTAATGTAAATTTGTCAGTCGGAATAGTTACTTCGATAATTTGGTCTTTATCTTTAACTTTGATAACAACACTGCATCTTATGTGTGCATCTTCACCAAAGTATTTATCAAGTTTACCTAATTTTTCAGTAATATGATTTCTGATTGCATCGGTAACTTTTAACTTATCTCCTCTAATATTAATTTCCATATTATTTATCACTCTCCCTATTTACATTTTACCATAAATATGTTTAAAAAACTACTTTTGATAGATACGTTAGTGTAAAGTGAATAATTTAATTAAAAAAGCACTTTTTATATCAAGTGCTAAATTACAATATTTTACGCATTTACAGTTAACGCTAAACTTACATTTTCTGCTTGTAATCCCTTAGATGTTTCAATAAGTTTAAAATTTACAGTATCACCTTCTTTTAAAGTTTTATAACCTTTCATTTGAATATTAGAATAGTGAATAAATATATCACTTAATCCTTTACATTCAATAAATCCATATCCTAGGTTATTATTAAACCATTTTACTTTTCCAATCATAAATCTATTCCTTTCCTATCACACTTATAGAATATAATATAAATTAAGAATAATTTGTCGAAAAAGAAAATAGAAAAGAATTATTCACCCTTTTCTATTAATATAGTTACGTGATGTCCATTAATTTCGATTGCCTCGCCTACTTCTTTTTCTTCATATGTTGTTGCTAAGGTTTCTTCTTTAACATAATCTTTAAACATTGTTAAGGCATCGTTAACTTCATTATCTCCATGATAATATAGTTTAATTCTATCTTCAATATTTAAACCACTTGTTTTTCTTAAATTTTGTACTTTAGATACAAATTCACGAGCAAGTCCTTCAAGTAAAAGTTCACGAGTTAATTCTGTATTTAAGATAATAAATTTATTATTTTCCATACCTACATTAAATCCATCTTTGGCTTCTATTCTTACATCTACCATGTTAGGAGTTATATCAAGTCTTTCGCCATCAAAATCTATTGTGATAGTCTCTTCTTTAAGTAAGGCTTCTTCATCTTCAATACTTAGATTTTTTAATGCTTCACTATATAATCCCATTTTTGGTCCAAACATTGAGCCACATACTTTAAAGTTAGGTTTAATTGTAAAGTTCATATATTTAGATAGGTCATCTACAAATGTTACTTTTTTAACATTTAGTTCTTCATTAATTAAACTTACTAAATCTCCTAATATATTTTCATATTTTCCATCAATTAAGGCTTCACTTATTGGTTGACGTACTTTTATTTTTGTTTCTTCACGAACGAATCTTCCGGTTGAGATTAGGTCTCTAACTAAATCCATTTTAACTTCTATTTCTTCATTAATTAATGATTCATCGCATTTAGGAAAATCACTTAAATGAACAGATTTTTCGCCTGTTAGGTTTCTATATATTTCTTCTGTTACATAAGGAATAATTGGAGCACATAATTTACATAAACCAGTTAGTACTTCGTAAGTGGTAATGTATACAGCTTTTTTAGAATTGTCTAACTCACTACTCCAGAATCTATTTCTATTTCTTCTAATATACCAATTTGATAAATCATCAGATACAAATGAGGTAACTTGTTTAACTACTTGATTTAAATCATAAGCTTCATATGCATCTGTAACGTTTTTAACAAGTTTATTATATTTTGATAATAGCCATTTATCTATTTCTTCACGATCTTTATATTCAACAAAGCATGTGTCGGTATCAATTCCGTCAATATTGGCATATGTTTGGAAGAATGTATAAGTATTTTTAAATGGATTAAAGAATTTAGAATGTACTTCTTTACAACCTTTTGAATCATATTTTAAAGGAGTCCATACTGGGGATGCAGATAACATATACCATCTTACAATATCAGCTCCATATTCAGAAAGTTCTTTAATTGGATCAACTACATTTCCAGTTGATTTACTCATTTTTTTGCCGAATCCATCAAGTACCATGTCGTTTACAACTACGTTTTTAAAGCTTGATTTACCAGAAATAATTGTTGAGATTACAAGAAGTACATAGAACCATCCACGAGTTTGATCAAGTCCTTCAGCGATAAAATCAGCTGGAAATTGATTTTCAAATAATTCTTTGTTTTCAAATGGATAGTGGAATTGAGCATATGGCATAGATCCTGAATCGAACCAAACGTCTAAGACATCTTTAACTCTTTCCATTGTTTTACCACACTCAGGACATTTAATATGTAAATCATCAACGTAAGGACGATGTAATTCGATTTTTCTTACATCTACGTCTTCTATTACTAAGCTTTGTAATTCATCTAATGAACCGATAACGTGTTTATGACCACAAGAACAAGTCCATACTGGAAGTGGACAACCCCAATATCTATTTCTTGAAATTCCCCAGTCAATCATATTTTCAAGCCAGTTTGCAAAACGTTTTGTTCCAACATAGTCAGGATACCAATTAATCTTTTTGTTTTCTTCAATAATTTTATCTTTATAAGCTGTTGTTTTAATATACCAAGCTGGTTTTGGATAACAAATAAGTGGTGAATGACATCTCCAACAATGAGGATAGTCATGAGTTATTTTAATCTTTTTAAATAATTTATCATTTTCTTTTAACCATTTAATTATCTCAATTTCTAGATTTGGATCTGTTACTAGTGTTCCTTTCCAAGGTCCTTCGGTATAACATCCGTCTAAACCAACTGGATTTACAAAACCAATACCATTTTCACGACAAACACGGTTATCATCTTCACCATAGGCTGGAGCGATATGAACAACACCAGTACCATCTTCAGCTGTTACATAATCATCGGCAATTACTTCATGACATTTTCCTTCTACTTTAACAAATGGCATTAATTGTTCATATTTGATACCTACTAAATCGGAACCTTTATATGTTTCTAAAACTTCATAATCATCACCTAATACCTTATTTGCTAGTGATTCTGCTAGAATAAATTTATATCCTTGAGATAAAACTTTTACATATGTTAAATTTGGATTAACACAGATTGCAACGTTTGCTAGTAAAGTCCAAGGTGTTGTTGTCCATGCTAGGAAATATTCATCGGCATCAACTCTTTTTAAAGGAACAATTACTGTGTTTACACTTGTTTCTTCATAGCCTTGAGATACTTCATTTTGAGATAATTCTGTTCCACATCTAGGACAATACCATAAGACTTTATTTCCATGATATAATAATCCTTTTTTATCCATTTCTTTGATTATCCACCATTCAGATTCAATGTATTCATTTGAACAGGTTACATATGGGTGCTTGCAATCAATAAATTGTCCCATTTTATCAGTGACAGCATTTATTTCATCTATATTTAAAGCAGTTGCTTTATTACATTCACGGCAGAAATTTTCAACTCCGAATGCTTCGATATCGGCTTTAGTTTTAAAACCTAATTTCTTTTCAACATTTACTTCAATTGGAAGTCCATGAGTATCAAGACCAATTTTTCTTAATACTCTTTCACCTTTCATTGTATGATATTTACAAAATGAATCTTTGATAGTTTTAGCAAGTACATGATGAATTCCTGGTTTAGCATTAGCATAAATAGGTCCATCATAGAATACCCATGTTTTACCATTTTTGCGGTTTTCAATTGTTTCATTTAAAATATCTTCTTTTTTCCATCCTTGTAAGATACTTTCTTCTACTTCTTCAACTTTTCTTTTGTCTAATTCTTTAAAATTTTTCATTTTAAATCTCCCTCCTAAATAAAAAACGTCCATAATATAGGAACGATTTTATCCGTGGTACCATCCTATTTTATGAACGTATTCATACACTTTAAACTTTAACGCAGTTAACGTATTTAGCTTATCCCTAAATCGCATCAGAAGTGATCTATAAATATTATTTTTTCATTGCTCACACCAAAATACAATTTCTCTTTAAAAAATAATTATTTATCGTCTTCATCAATTGCTTTATAAGTTACATTATAATTTTTATTTGATTGTTTGTCAATTACTATTTTTAACTAATTTTAGTTAATAATTATTAATGTTTTTAGCTTCTCTTAATAATTCTCTTTCTTTAATTGCTTGTCTTTTATCATAGTTATGTTTACCTTTAGCAACACCTAATTTAATTTTGGCTTTATTATTTTTAAAGTATAGTTCTAAAGGTATTAAGGTATAGCCTTCTTTATTAGAATATTCTTCTAATCTTTTAATTTCTTTTTTATGTAAAAGAAGTTTTCTAGTTCTTCTTTCATCTTGATTATTGTATGAACCATTATCATATTTAGCTATAAACATGTTAATAATATAGATTTCATCTTTTTTAATTTTGGCATATGAATCTTTTAAGTTAGTAGAACCATTACGAACTGATTTTATTTCTGTACCAGTTAATACGATACCTGCTTCTATTTCTTTTTCAATATAATAATCAAAGTACGCTTTTTTGTTTTTCATTTTTCTTTTTGTCACCATCCAGTATTATGAAGTCAATTGTTTTTGCTTCTTTGCTTGCTGCAATACATTTTACTCTAACTTTATCGCCAAGTCTATAGGTTTTTTTAGTATTTTGACCAACTAGGGCAAATAATTCAGGTATGTAATTAAAATAATCTCCTTCTAAGGTGTTAGTATGAACTAATCCTTCAATCATATTTGGAAGCTCTACAAACATACCAAAACTTGTTACACCACTAATTTGGCCTTCAAATATTTCTCCAATATGACTTTCCATGTATTCTGCTTCTTTCATGTCATCAACTTCACGTTCAGCTTCAACAGCTGCTTGTTCACGTAAACTACAATTATTAGCGATATAATCTAAATTTGATTCCCAGTAGTTAATAACTTGATTGTTGATATTACCATTATATAGGTATTCTCTTAATAAACGATGAACCATTAAATCAGGATATCTTCTTATTGGACTAGTAAAGTGGGTATAACACGTGCTTCCTAGGCCAAAGTGTCCAATATTATCTTTTTGATAAACAGCCTTTTGCATGCTTCTTAATAAAATATTAGATAAAGTATCTATTTCAGGAACATCTTTTAATTGATTTAAGATTTTTTGCATAGTTATTGGTTTAATGTCATTAAATTTACCAACTAATTTGTATCCCATAGAACTAACTAGATGAATGAATGAATCTATTTTTTCTTTTTTAGGTTCACCATGGACACGATAGATAAATGGTAAATCCATATTATAAATATGAGTTGCAACTGTTTCGTTAGCAGCAATCATGAAATCTTCGATTAATTTTTCACCATCTTCACGATCATAAACTACAACATCAATGCATTTTCCATCTTTATCACATATTATTTTAGGTTCATCTAAATCAAAGTCGATGTAGCCTCTTTTTTCTTTATGTTTTCTTAGAATATGGGCTAGTTCATTCATTCCTTTTAAAGTATCAGCAAATTTAACATATTCTGGATCAACTATATCTCTCATTAAAATATCATTAACTTTTTTATAGGTCATTTTTTTACTCGATTTAATATATGATGGGAATATATCATATTTAATAATGTTACCATTAGAATCAATATCCATTACACAAGACTGAGTAAGACGTACTACTCCTTCATTTAATGAACAGATTCCGTTTGATAATACGTGAGGAAGCATTGGTATAACTGAGTACGCTAAATATGAACTTGTTCCTCTTGTAAAGGCATCTTTATCTAAAGGACTATCTTTAGTTACATAGTATGATACATCGGCAATATGAACTCCTAATGTGTAAATTCCATCATGTTTACTGAAACTTATGGCATCATCAATATCTTTAGTATCATCACCATCAATTGTAAAAATCATTTCATTAGTTAAATCGTTACGACCTACTAAATCCTTTGGTTCTACTTCAGTTGGCAAGTTATTAGCCATATCCATGGCTTCTTTAGAAAATTCTTCATATATTTTATATTTATAAGCAATAGATGCAATATCTACTCCGGGATCATCTTTATGTCCTAGTACTTTAACTATTTTACCAATGTAATAATTTTTTTTAGTTTCTTTTACTAAATTAACAACAACTTTAGTTCCTTCAACACATCCTGATAAAGTATTAGGATCTATTTCAACAGTTAATTTTTTCTTTTTTTCATCTAGTTCTAAGAATGGTTTATTCTTTTTGAAAATAATTGTTCCAATAATATTTTTAGTATCACGTTCTAAGACGCGAATTACTTTGCCTTCTTTTTTACCATTATAAAGTATAACTTCAACTAAGACGGTATCACCATCAACAGCGTTATTTAAGTTGTGGTAATTAATGTATAAATCGTCGCCTTCTAACAGAAGAAAACCGTTTCCCATTTTATTAATGCTTATTTTACCTGCTTTAACTCCGGGATTATTATCATATAAAATATATTTATCTTTTTTAGTTTTATAAATAACGTATTCTTTAACTAATTCATCAAGAGTAAGCTCTAATTCTTTTAATTCTTCAGGACTTTCTAAACCTAATAGATCATTAATTTCTAATAAACTTAAAGCATCATATTTACTTTTTAATTTTTTAATTATTTCTTCTTTCATAATTGTTTCTCCTATTTATTCTTTATAAATATATCATAATTTTGGCAATAATAAAAGAGTACCTGTCAAATAGGTACCCTTAATAATTATATCATGTAAATTACAAATGATAGTACAAAGAAGGCCATGCCTAGTACGAATGTGATTCGACTAATTAGAAGCTCAGCTCCTCTTTCTTTTTGATTAGAAAATAATTCACTATTTCCACCTGTAATTATTTGACTAGCATCTGATGCTTTATTACTTTGTAATAAGACAATTGCGATAAGTAATATTGATATAATTAATAACGCTGTTTCCATATATTTCTCCTTGTCAGTTAATAATTTACCATAAATATAGGGGTTTTTCAAGTGAATATTTTTTTGAGTTGCGGTATTTTACAAAAAATAAACTACATTTTTAATAATTTATTTAATATTATTTGTTAAATCTAATTTTTTACAAAAAATTTAAATTTTGTTTCACGCGAATATTGAACAACGTTAGATGTTCATTTTTATAGTTTTAAGTTTTTAATTTATTTATAGTTTAAGACATAATTGTTTATATTTTTCTCTTATCTCTATTTCTTGCCACTTTTTAATACCCGTATGTGCATATGCTATTATATTTTTTTCCTCTTGCAAACTGACTCATCCATACTATGATCTTTCCTCTTAATGATTTACTTGATTCTACTATTTTTATACTTAGCAGTTTTTTATTTACTTCTTCTGCTAATAGACTTATGTGTCCTAAATGTATTGTTAAAAATAAATTAAGATTATTTATTCCCTTTAATATTCTTCTATACGCCATCTTGAAAAATACAATCTTACTACTTTTATTACATCTTCTTTATTATGTATTTCTCTATTTGTAAAAAGTATTAAAGGTCTTTCTTCACTTAGTCCATAACAAAATACTAATTCATAATCTTTCTTATTATATGGCAGTGTAACTTTGGTGTGTGATATATATACTTCATGTTCTTCATTATCATCAAATCATAAAGTCATTCTTATTTTACCTTTTCTTTTTAGGA
Source organism: uncultured Bacilli bacterium (assembly GCA_934101225.1). Taxonomy (GTDB): domain Bacteria; phylum Bacillota_I; class Bacilli_A; order RF39; family UBA660; genus CAG-533. Next base: position 7,985 of record CAKOQK010000032.1, read on the forward strand.
CTTCTTCATATGCATTTTTCTTTTTTCCTTTAAATAAGAAAACTCTTCGATCATTCATTCTTATAATAAAATAATTGTCATTCATATAGTTGATTATTTTATTATCATTATAACCTCTATCAAAAACTCCAGTAAATTTTCTTCCTAATACATTTTTTACTGCATCTATACTTTTCATTGTATATTCATTCATGCTTTTAAATTCTTTGCTTTTACATGAATATATTTTGCTATATACACTTACTGGTTGTTTTTCTTTTTTAGTTAAAATTACAGGTTCACAAACGTGATATCCTTTTGTAATCTTCTTATCTAAACTAGATGCATCAATTACATCATCAAGATCCTCAAATTTTTTTCCGTATATTTTAGATATATCAGAATCATCAAATAAAGCAACTGGTTCATCTCCGTAGATATCACTAATAGTATTTATATAGTTATTATATACTTCCTCTATATTATCAAAATAATTTAAATTATCGCATAATCTTTCTATAGTATTTTTAAGTTTTATATTCTCATTTAAACTTCGAGCTATATTTGAAACGAGACAACTTCCACTTGCTGCTATCCCGTATTCTATATCTTGTACAAACTTTTCTTCTGGCTTTGTTAATCCTTTTGAAACTTTTTTGAAAAATTTAAAATTTCTCTTTTCATTTCATATGTATTTGTAGTAAAATTATTCATGTAGACACCTCCAATTATTTTGTTTAGTACTAATTTTAGTCTATAATTAAATTATACTAAATTTTGGACTTGTTTACCTTATTTTTAAAGCAAAAAGATGAAGAATCTATAATTTTTTCATCTTTTTTAGTTATCAACAAATTTTACCGGAACTCAAAATTTAAAATTATAATTTATTTTTTATAAATCATTGATTGTTTTTAATTTTGCAATATATTTTATTCCTTTCTAAAAGGAGGAAATATTTTTCCTCCTCTATATATATTTATTACACATATGATTTAAATTTACTTGTTTTTTTGATGTTAATTGACCTTATTCTCTATTCGTGCCTGGCTGGTCCCTATCCGCCAAAAGCACGCCCTGCTTCGCAGCACCTTATCCAAGACGGTAAGAATTTGATTTTTCACCAGTTCCACTAGTTATCAAGATATCAGATTTCAAGAAAACGGCCGGAAAAACACCGCCGGTACCATACGCGTGGCCGTAAGAGACAGAACCGACCCCATTCACATGGAACACGCCAGCCGAGTCACCAGAGTAAGGCGACAATGTCCAATAGTAATAGGAATCTTCTTTATATAACCAATTATCATTTGTACAATTATATATATCATTTGTTTTTGAATTCATATTATCTCTACATGATTCATTTGTTGATGCATAACCATAATCACTTGAATATATTAAAGCAACCTTTCCATCCCATGTATTTGTTCTTGGAACATTATCACTTGGTGTACTAATTAAGTTTGTACTTCTTTCTTGATTATATGAATCTAATGCACCTGATCCTGTTTTATTTCTATTTGTATTCCAGCTTGCTTTGGCTATTTTATCTATTTCACCACTTTTTATATTATTACTATAATCATATGGCTTTGTTTTAGCATTACCTTGGCCATTATCCCAATTTGTTGTTCCACTTGCTTTACTTGTATCTATATAATCTGTATTTAATTCAGTCATTAAATTTGCTTGACTCCATTCATTAACACCAAAACCATTATTTACTGATGATGATGAACTATCCCATGAATATGTGCCTAATGATTTATCTCTTACTATTTTTACAAGTGACTCTTTTTTTTCATTTCCTTGTTCATCTATAGTTGTAATATCGTTAAATACTCCGATTATTCTCCATGTTTCGTTATTAAAATTAAGATAATTTTTTGGACTTGCTCCTACGTATCTTATATTTTTATCAATTGTATCATCTTGTTCTAGGCCATTGTCTGATGCGTCCATATTATATAATTTTGTTATATAATCCGTTATCTTAGGAGTGATTGTTACGTTTATATCTTCTGAACTTGTTGATTTTTCTATTACAACATGAGCGGCAAACTTCTTATCATTATCGTATGATTGATTTTCACCATTATCTGGGAAAGATATAGTCAACTTATAAATGTGATTTACATAAGTAGATGTAGTAGCAAAGTATCCTTTTCCAATGTATTTAGTTCCTGTTTGAGGAACAATTCCATATGTTGCATCAGCCATTTTACCATTAGTTGATGATGTACTATCTTTTTCTAACTTATATGTTATTGCATCTTGTGTAAATGTATTAATATCAACGGCTATACCTATTTTATAGTACATGTTGTTATCTGGTTGTGTATCGGTTGGTTTTGAATCATTTTTTCCTTTTAATGTAAATTTTTTAGTCGTACTCCAACCGGGTATAATATTAGTTCCTGTTAATACCGCTGAATTATTTTCATAATTTATTGTCATTTCTCCAGAGGTAAACGCAATGGTTGATGCTGATTCTATGTTATTTATTCTAGCCTTAAAATAGGCATATGAGACACTTATTAGTGCAATAAACACTAAAAGAAAAATAGATATTAACATTGGCATTTCATATTTTTTTATTTTATTCATAGTATGTCCTTTCTATATAGATTATTATATTTTTTATCCAATTCGGAACGCTGGTGCTATTCCGTAACTATTATTTAAATTAATCATATACCCAATTGTACCTGTAGAATCATATATATTTAAATCAAGCCCATTACCAGATAAAAGAACTATTCTATCACGAAGCCACCAATTAGAAGCAGTATTATTATATTTTTTAATGGCACATGATTTATTTGAGGAACTATTATAATTTTGAGTTGAATAATAATCTAGTTGTCTAGTTGATGTATTATAACGATTTGCTATAATATCTTCGCCATCTATTTCTGTTTCATTTATTAAAAATATCTTATCGCTTGCTGTTGCGGTAAAAACATAGCCGACAGGACTTCCACCGTTAATTTTTGCTGTAACAGCTATAATATTTGTTGTAATTATATTATCTCGCAAATCTGATGGCAATTTATTATAAAAGGCATTATTTAAATATGTTCTGATTTCGCTATCGACATATGTTTTAGTATTTTCATTAGTTAGTCCAGTTGTTCTATTTTCAATTATATCAACAAACTCAACTACAAATCCACAGGCTGTTTGTGAAAAATCATTTCCACTACATTCAGCAGGTGTTGTGTTATTTGCAACGCGCACTGTATAACTTTTTCCACCTATTTCTACTTCTTTTTCATCTCCAACTGAATAAGCATCTAACTGTCCATCTTTAACCACGGCTGCTATTGTACTCCATGAGTCTTCGGCAAATGTGGTTGGAGTTGGTACATTATTTTGTTCAATAGTTACATGACCTGCAAATGATTTAGCGTTATCTATTGATTGATCTTTTCCAGTATCAGGAAATGAAATAGTTAAATTATATATGTGATTTACAAAGGTAGATGTTGTTGAAATGTAACCATGACCTAGATATTGTTTTCCGCTTTGATTTATTGTGCCTGATGCATTTGTTGCCATCTGTCCGTTAGTTGATGAAGAAGAGTCTTGTTTTAAACTATATGTTAAAGCACCTTTACTAAAAGTATTATTATCTATTACAAGAACTATTTTGTAATACATATTATTATCAGTTGTAACATCATTTATTTTTGTATCATTTTTACCTGAAACAGTAAATTTTTTTGTAGTTGTCCAAGATGGAATTATTTTTGATGCAGTAATTACACCAGTATTGTCTTGATAATTAATTATCATTTCTCCACCAGCTACAGATATAGTAGATTTAGATTCATTATTTTTTATTTTAGCAACAAAATAAGAATAAGCAATTGAAATAAATAACGTAGTCATTATTACAATTGAAATTGATAAAAATAAAATTATTTTTTTGTTGTTTTTATTCATATATTATCAATCCTTACTTATTTAAATTTTAATATATTATTTTATTTTGTGCAATTGGTTTACGTAAAGTTATTAAAGT
>CAKOQK010000033.1 GCA_934101225.1 uncultured Bacilli bacterium
TCTTTATATTTTATATTATATTCGCTCATTAAAAGACCAAATGATTTATCATCTTCATATATATATTCTAAATCGTTATTATAAGTTACATCAAAAGGATTAGCGTTAGAAGCAATATCAAACCTGGCACATTTATTTCCAAATATAACTTGAATTTCAACTATATCCTTTTTATATTGTAATCTTTTCTTTTTAAATGTATCTAATATATCTTTATTTAGCTTAATTAAACATAGGTTAGCATATAATTTATTTTTAATTACAGTAGGTTCATAAGGAATCTCTTCTCCATCACTTTTTACATTAGAAATATAGAAATTTTCACATTCTTCTTGATTTAAAGAAATAACATCTCCATTTTCAAATAATATATTAATTGCTTCTATCTTCATTCTTTATCCACCCTATAATAAGCATATCACATATCAATAATTATGCAATCAAAAACACTTTATTTTTTTAAATTTTTGTGATATATTATGTTTGCAATTATTTATTTGCGCTCATAGCTCAATTGGATAGAGCGTTAGACTACGGATCTAAAGGTTAGGGGTTCGACTCCCTTTGGGCGCACCATTAAAAGATTTGTTCGAATAATTCGAACTTTAAATATATTTTCAGTCTAAAATATGACTGATTTTTTATATAAATCAAGATTAATTGTACAATTATATTTTTTACCAATTTTATAAACACTATCCCTATAACAAAATAATTTGATAAATAAATGAATTTATGCTATTATGAATACGTAAGGAAAACTTACATAAAATAAAAAAGAGGAATATTTGATTTTGCAAGTAAATGTCGCCTCTAAATATATTGGTTGACACTCTATCAATGCTGATGAGTGTCTATTTTTTTATTGCTAACACCAATAAGGTGGAAAGTAACAAAATGATAGCAATGAGCTTTAGAACTTTTATTATAAAAGTCTTAATTTTCATCTTTATCTACCTCCTTTCTTTCTCAAGATTGGAGGACGACACTCACATCAAATATTCCTGTTAAAAATTATATAACAAATAAATTTATAAAACAAGCGAACAGATGAAAATTTTTATGAAGTATTTTTTATTGATTTTTTATTCAATTTAACATATTATATACGAAAAGGGAAAAAGAATATGAATAATGAATTTGAAAAATTAGAAGTATTTTATTTACAAAGTACATTTATAAAAGATTGTTGTGATTATATAAAATCAAGAGATGATTATAGCTTAGTTAAAAATATTCGTAACCTATTAAAAATAGATACAAATTTTAATAAACAAGATTTAATTAAAGTAAAAGAATTTTATGAAGATTATTTTAAAGTAAAAGATATAGTTTATTATCCACAAAGATTACCTATGTCTAAATATTTTAGAAATAAAAAAATAGACGAATTAGGAATGATTTCTCCTTTTGATGTGCCTGTAAGTTTTTATGATTATGTTATTACTTCTAGTAAATATTATGACAAAATATCTTCTAGTGTAGATGGAGGTATAATTCCTTATAAAAAGAATAATATAAGATATGTTAAAAAATTAAGTTTAGTACTAACTAAAATTGTATTAGGTTCATATATTCATGAAATAACGCATACTCAGCAAACATTTTTAAATAGTCCTAATGATGAAATGATTCCGATTTTTATAGAGTTAATGTTTGCAAATTATTTTGATGAATTTAATTTAAGGAAATATTTAAGATTAAATAATGTATTAAATAATTTAGAATTTATTGATTGTGATTATGTGCGTTTTCCTCATGATGAATTATTAATTGCTAATAAATATGATGCCATTAAATATACTGAATCTACATTAAAAGCTTTTATGCTCTACTTTATTTATACTAATGAACAATTATCAAGTAAGAAAGCTCAAATTATAGATGGAATTCAAGATTGTTTTGATAATAAATTAAGTGTTAGAGAATTTCTTAATAGAAATGATATAAAAGAAGATAATTATAAAAGTTTATCATTAATAAGACAATATTTTAAATAACTTGCCATAAATTGGTAAGTTTTCTTTTTTATTAACCATAATAAAATGAGTGATAATATGTTAATAAATGAAATTAAAAATAACTATAAAGATGTTCCTGATTTAAAATTAAGAAAAATTAAATATAAATTATCTAGTATCTATATTTTTTATGTAGAAACTATTTGTAGTAGTGAACAAATTAATAACTTTATATTAAAAAATATAACTAATCCAGTTAAGAAAAGAAATATTAATAATATATTAGCAACACCTAATTTAGTTAAAATTAATAAAGATGAAATAGATAAATATTTGTTTAATGGATTCTCTATTTTAATTTATAGAAATAAAATATTTGCATTAGAAACTAAAGCTAATTTAGATAGAAGTATTAATACCCCTGAGATAGAACCAGAACTATATGGTCCAAAAGATGCATTTGTTGAAAATTATCAAAAAAATATTGGGTTAATAAAACGAAGAATTAAATCAAAAGAACTTAAAATAAAAGAATATAATATCGGCAAATATACAGATACTAAAACCGGCTTATTATATATAGAAGGAATAACAAAAGAAGAATATATTAACAAATGTAATGATATTTTAAAAAGTATAAATATTGACGGAATAATAGATGCCGGCGAATTAAAAAAATATATAATTAACGAATCATCTAACCTATTTCCTAAAGTAAAACTAACCGAAAAACCCAATTCAGTTGCTCATGCTCTTTTAGAAGGAAAAATAGTTATAGTCGTTGACACTTCTCCATTCGCTATAATAGTACCAGCAGTTCTAGCCGACTTTATTAATCCTATTTCTGATAATTATATATATGCAAATAATGCTAACTTTTCTAAAATTTTAAGATTACTTTGTCTTTTCATAACCGTACTAACACCAGCATATTATGTAGCAATTGCCAACTATAATCAAGAAACAATCCCCTCTAAATTATTAATAAGCTTTATTACTCAAAGAGAAGGTGTTCCCTTTCCAACTACCATTGAAGCCCTCATAATGATTCTAATATGTGAGATATTAAGAGAAAGTGATATTAGATTTCCCTCAAGTTACGGATCAGCCATATCTATTTTAGGGGCTTTAATAATAGGAGAAGCAGCAGTTAACGCCAGTATTGTAAGTCCTATCATGATTATAACTATTGCCTTAACATTTATAAGTAGTATGGTATTTAATAATATTGAACTTAATTCAGCCCTTAGATCATGGCGATTTCTAAGTTTATTTATGGCATCACTTTATGGTTTATATGGTGTAGCTATCTCATTGATTCTATTAATAATAAATTTAACAAGTAATTATTCATTCAATTTATCATACAGTTTCCCTGCTGCCCCATTTAATTTTAATTATTTAAAAGAAACCCTAATCGCTATAAAACAAAAAAATAATACTAAAAGATCTAAATATTTAACAAATAATATTAGAAAGCAAAGATAATATGAAAAAAATATTTTTAATTATAATTACTTTATTTTTAACCACCGGTTGTTTTAACTATCTAAGTCTTAATGACATAGCTGTTGTTTCTTTAGTCCATATCGATTATCAAGATAATAAATATATATTAACAGTTGAAATAAGAGAAAATGAAAAAGATAACCCTAATGCATCAAGAATTTATACTAATCAAGGAATAACACTTGATAATACTTTTGAAAATATTGGTTTAACTATAAACAAATTCTTATATCTAGTAGACGTGGATACTATAATACTTACCGAAAATGTTCTAAATCAAAAATTAGAAACAACACTAGATTATATAGCCAGAGAAAACTACATTGGTAATAACTTTAATATTATAGTATCAAATGATGATATAAAAGAAATAACTAAATTAATTAAAGAAAAAAATAAAATAGCAGGTGCATATATAAAGGATACTATTACTAATGATTACAACAACACAATTGATATTAAATATAATAAATTTATTAAAACTTATCTTAGTGAATATAAAGATATGATTTTACCATTTGGAAAAATTGTAAATAATGAATTTACCTTAAATGATGCTATTATATTTAATCATAATAAAGATTCAGTAATAATAAACAACGATTATATTAAAATTTATAACTTACTTAACAATACTACCAAATACTCTTTATTTAAAATAAATTATAATGGAGGAAATCTTATATATAGAATTAAAGATGTTAATACTAAATATAAATATGAAAATAACAATATAAATATAACTATAGATATTAATGGTAACTTTAATGAAATAGATAATATAAATTTAAATAAAGATAACATTGAAGAATTAATTACTTTAACTAAAGACTCAGTATATAATGAAACAACATCTTTTCTAAATATTCTTAAAAGTAATAATATTGATGCTCTAGGTTTTAAAAAAATAATTTACAATAAAACTAAAAATAAATTAGATAGTATAAAAGAATTAGATTATAATTTAGACATAAAAGTTATTTTAGATCGTGAAGAAACAACCTTTGAAAATATAGGAGCTAAAAAAAATGAAATATAATAAATTAGAATATAACTCAGCCTTATGTTTATCTAGTATATCTTTATTTCTAGGAATAGGTATAAGCAAAATTATTAATTCAATCGGAAGTGATTCATGGATATCTATCATTCTAGGAACAGCTATTGGATTACTTATAAATTATATTTTCACTAAATTACCAGAAAAAGACAATAAAATATTTGTTTATATATATAGCACTATTTTACTAACTTTAAATTTATTTTTAATTACTAAACTAATATCTTCTATCTACTTAAATAGAACTCCCGATATAATTGTATTTATTCCTTTAATAATATTAATATATTATATATCTAATAAAGGAATAAACACTATATTAAAAACATCTTTAATAATTTCATTTATTTATACTTTAATTTACTTAATTCCTTTAACTGCACTTGCACCTAAAATTAACATAGATGAATTTATTCCACTACTAACTTCAAATATTTACGATATCATCAAATGTAGTTTAACCTATGCTTTTATAAGCACTACCCCATTTATCTTATTTCCTAAGTTTAAAGAAAATTATAATTACAAATCATATCTTTTATCATCAATACTTGTATTAATAATTTTTGTTATCATTATTGGTAATTTAGGAACAAATTTAGCTAAATTATACCGTTACCCTGAATATATGGTATTTAAAGAAATATCACTTTTAGGTTTTATCGAAAATATCCAAAATATCTTGTCTTATTTATGGTTATTTTGTTCATTTATTTTATCCTCTATGGCAACCTATAACATAAAAAGAGTTTCTAATAAAAAAATATTAATTATTACCCTATTATTAATAACATTTATTCTTAATAACGTATTATTAAACAACTATATTTATATTGAATATATAACTAAATATTATGGTATTATCTTATTTTCTATTTTAATATTATTTCTTATATCTAAAATATTTTCTAAAAACAAATAAATTGTAATTATTTCTTTCTTGTGATAACATACCTTTTAATCAAGGGAAAGTGATTATATGTTAGATTTTGAAATGTTTGATGCTAATTTAAATAATATTATAAATTACATTAATCTTAGAAGTGATTATGACAAAATAGATAATTATTTATATTATATTATTGATACTAATTCTAAATTAAATCCATCAGATATTAATACAAAACTAGATAATGTTAGATCTATGTACGAATATATATTTAATATAAAAAATGTTTATTATTATCCTCATAATTTATCTATATTTAAAGGCAAAAGAAATAATATAGATACTTTTTCTCCATTTGAAATCCCAGCTACTATATTTGATAGTAAAGGAATTAAATATAAAAGTTATATTAAATATTACGAATCACAATTTAATAATATTTTAATTCCCGTTGTAAATAGTATCCATTTAACTTCGTGCAATTTATTAGAAACTGTTTATGCCCATGAAATAACTCATACACAGTACATTAGAGAAGATCCTATATATATAATGAATTACTTCCTATTTTTGTAGAACTTTTAGCAAGTGATTACTTTAATCAAAATGAACAAGAAACTATTTTAAGATTAGGTGATTTATTAACAGGCTTAAAATATTTAAGATATGTTTTTTATTCCAATAAAAAAATTAAAATAAGTTTACTTAACAAAGTTAATACATATGTAGAATCAACTTTAAAAGACCTAATGCTTTACAATTTATATAAAAAGGAATCTCTTTCAAGTTCTAGGGCTAAAATAATTGACGACATCAATAATGCTATATCTTATAAAATATCTTTAAATGATTTATTATCTAATCATAATATAACTGACAGTGATGCTAAAAAATTATCCCTATTTAAAAGTTATTATAACAATTGACTTCCAAACATTTATTTGCTATAATATGATGCAACTAAGGGGGATTATTATAAATGAATAAAAAAAGAATAATAGCATATGCACTAGCTATTTCTGGATTAATTGGCGGTTATAAAGGTTGTTATAAATTAGGAGAACATATAAGAAATAATTATTTAAATGATTTTAACTTAAATACTACTTTAAATGATGAAGAAGTTTTTAATGAAACATTAAGTGCAATTGTACCTACTAAAACAATAATATCCGCAGAAAATGAAACTATATCTACTGAAACAACAATATCCACAGAAAGTGAAACTATATCTACTGAAACAACAATATCCACAGAAAGTGAAATTATACCTACTGAAACAACTATAGTTGAGGAAACTATACCTGAAATAACTGTTCCTAGTTTCACTCAAGTATTTATTCCTTCATTTGCAACTGATGATCTAGCATTATTTGACGATAACGGCAATATAATATATACAGTGGAAAAGTATGATAAATTAACTATTACTAAGATATTTGAAAATAAAGTTGAATGTTTTACTACTGATGGTTATTTTGGATATACATATTTTAATTTATTAAAGCAATTACCTGAAACATATGCTGAGGTAGATATTAGTATGCAAAAAGTATATTGTTATTATCAAGGTGAATTAGTTCTTATAGCCGATTGTGTAACGGGAATTCCCACTTATGGAACAACTAAAGGTACAAATAAAGGATATACTGAGATTAATGGTAAGGCATATGATACAAAATTAATGGGCGATGCACCTGCTGATATTTTTATATCATTTAATTCAGATGGCGAAGGATTCCATGATGCTAGATGGCGTAGTAAATTTGGTGGAGACATTTATTTAACTAATGGATCACATGGATGTGTAAATATGAGACTCGAAGATGTTAAAGTTTTAGATAATTATTTAAAAGCTGGAGATCACGTTTTAGTTCATAAATAAAAGGCTTACAATTTTGTAAACCTTTTTTTAGATTAAGTTACCTATTACTCCATAACTTACAATCATCATAATTATGCTTGCCATAATAACTCCTAAAATAGCAGCTAAGAAAGCTTTTTTCTTATTCATTCTTAGCAATGTTGCAATTAAACATCCTGTCCATGCACCTGTTCCTGGAAGTGGTACTCCAACAAATAAGACTAAGCCCCAAAAACCTAATTTTTCAATTTGGCCTTTTTTTTCATTACCTTTTCTTTCACAAAAATCAATAAATTTAACTAATATCTTATGTTTCTTCATAAACGCGAATGCCGAATCTAAAAACCATAAAATTAAAGGGATGGGAATTAGATTACCAATTATTGAAATTATGTAAGCTGGTATTGGAGGAATTTTTAATAAACTTGCTGCTATTAAGCCACCTCTAAGTTCTAAAATTGGCATTAAAGAAATAACAAACACGGTTATATATTTTCCTATCATTGCCCCAGAACTAGCACCAAATATTCCTATTATAAAATTAACTATTTTATCTACCATTTATATCTTCCTCACTAAATATATTCTCTACTGCTTTAATAATTCCTAATTTACCATATTCAAATGTAAGTGCACCTTGTAAATATGCAACAAAAGGCTTTCTTATTGGAGCATCACAAGAAAGTTCTATACTAGATCCTTCCGTAAATGAACCACTAGCCATAATAATTTGATTATCATATCCTGGCATGTCAGTTGGAACTGGTAAATAGCATGAATCTATTGCACTTCCCATTTGAATTCCTTTAACGAAATTAATTAATTTTTCTCTATCATTAAATACGATTCCTAAAACTATATCATTAAGTTCATTGTTAATCATATCACAACCTAATAATTTTAATAGTTCTCTAGCAAATACCTTAGTTTTTAAGGCATTACCAACAACCATTGGAGCTTCATATATTCCAAGCATAAAGTTTCTTGTTTGATTAAGTGATGGTCCTACTTCTGCACCTAAGCCAGGAGATGTTAATCTTTCACTGCATAAATTAACTAAATCACTGTTACCACAAATATATCCCCCGTTATTAGCAATTCCTCCACCTAAATTCTTAATTAAAGATCCAACAACTAAATCTGCTCCAACTTCGGTAGGTTCTTTATATGAACACATTTCACAATAACAGTTATCAACCATAATTATTACATCTTTATTAATACTTCTAATAAACTTAATAACCTTCTCTATTTTATCTATACTTAAAGTATCTCTTAAACTATAGCCAATTGATCTTTGAATATGGACCATTTTAACATTTAAACTATCTTTAATTTTATCATAATCGAAATCATTATTAACTAAATCAATATATTTAAAATTAATACCAAATGCCTTTAAAGAACTAGGATTATCTTTAATTCCAATTACTTCATGTAATGTGTCATATGGTAAGCCAGAGATTGATAACAATGTATCACCTGGTCTTAAAATACCAAAAAAGGCGGTTGATAAGGCATGAGTTCCACTAACAAATTGACATCTAACTAAAGCCGATTCACATCCAAAATAATCAGCAAAAACTTTTTCTACTTTATCTCTTCCAATATCATTATAACCATAACCGGTTGATGAATTAAAATCAGTTGTTAATATTTTTTCTTTATGAAAAGCATCTAATATTTTTTTGGAGTTATTATAAACTATTTTATCTATTTCTTTTAATTCATTTTCTATATTTTTATTTATTATATCTATATATTTATCTAGCATCTTCACCACTCACTTTAATAATTTGATCTTTTAATTCTTTATTTGTACATACTTTATATATTAACTTAGCTAAATCTTCTTTTTTAATAAATTTAATATTTTTCTTATATTCTTCATCCATTAAATTAGTAATATCAGTATCTATCCAATCTGGGCAAACACAGTTGATATTAAAATCAGGTAAATATTTAGAAAAGTTATGGGTTAATGAGATAATTCCTGCTTTTGAAGCATCATAATCTATTGATTCAGGATAGTATGTATTTATAGCATTAGTACTTGAAATATTAACGATACTTCCTTTATCCATTTTATCTATGGCATATTTAGTAACTAAAAAAGTACCTGTTAAATTAGTATGTAATATACGATTAAATTCTAATGCACTTTTATCTTTTAAATCTTTATCATCACTAATAGCAGCATTATTAATTAAATAATCTAAATGATCTATTTTATTAAACATATCTTTTACTTCATCTTCATTAGATATATCACATTTAATTACCTCGACATTTACATTAGTAATACTATCAGCAAGTTTATATGCCTCTTTTTCACTATGATTATAATTAATTATTACATTTACTCCATTAGTAGCAAATACTTTAATAATTTCAGCACCTAATCCCCTACTTGAACCAGTAACTAATACTTTCACATTAACACCTTCATTTCTTTAATAATTCTATCAAATTAAATTAGAAAAATAAACTATGTTTAGTTGTTCTTATAGCTATAATTAGTTTAATTATTATATATATAATATAAAAAAATATGTACATCACATACATATTTCAGGCTGTTGACAAAAGAAATTGTTGTTAATGGTCTTTTTATTTTAAAAAAAATATAGTAAAATTAAATTGCGAGATAACTTATTTTCTTATTATTCCAA
>CAKOQK010000034.1 GCA_934101225.1 uncultured Bacilli bacterium
TGATTTATTTATTATTAAATTAACTTAATTATATTGTACTTTTTTAGGTACTAATCCCCAACATATTCTACACTAACATCTGATGCAAATTATCTATATTAAAATTTATATTAATAAGACCTATGCGATATAAAAAATAAGAAAAGGAACTATTTTGTAGTTCCATTATAATTAAAAGTTATTTTTTTAATTTTGGCTGGTATTTGAATATCGCTAACTAATGTTTCATTATTTGTTCTTTCAGGATAATTTACTGTTGCAATTTTTATCACATCTTCATTTGTTAGTTCATCCTCATTATAGTTACTTTTTTCTTTTAAATTCTTAAGTTCTTCTTCTAAACTTTTAATTTTATCTTCTGATTTTTCTATTCCTTTAGGCAATTCTTTTATATTAAATTTATTTTCTGCAATTGTTCCAAACATACGGTATGATATTAATTGAATAAACATTGTAATTATGCTTGATGATCCTAAATATATAATTAATCCTTTTAGTAAACTAACTTCAGCTAATATACCTAGATTCATAAAAATACTTGTTAAAATTATAAATACATTTACTCCCCAAAATCTCTTTTTCCATTTAATATTTTCTTTAGATATCTCTAATTGTTCTTTAAACATTGTTAAATATTTGTTTTCTCTCTCTATTTTATTTTGTAAAGATAAAATTTTAACTGTATCTTCATTTTCACTAGATTCTACTCTTTTTAATTTCTTTTCATCATCTTCTACTAATCCAACATGTGTTGTTTCATTTAAATATAATTCTTTATTCATATTATTTTCCTCTTTCTTTAATTTATATTAAAATCATAATTTTTAATTTTAATACTACTTAATTCTCTATCAATCTTTTTATCTTCTTTACTATCGGAATCAATTATTTTTGGTAAATCAATTCCACTAGCATTTACTTTATTATCTTTTTGTAATAAAGATTGTTTTTTTATTTCATCTATTTCCTTTTGCAAACTATTAATTTTGTCTTTATTATTTTTAATTAAATTAGGAAATACCTCATTTTTTAATCGATAATTTTCTTTAAATGATTTATGAGAAATTTCATTTAATGTTGTAACAAGTATATTAATTGAAGTAAGTATTATACCAACTATTGTAATTGAAAATATATTATTTGGTGTAACTAATGTATTAAAAACTAATAATAAACAAAATTCAGAAATAATACTTATTATTAAACTAATATATTTATTTTTTATATTGTTATTAACTAAATCCAAATCATCAATATTATCACTTAATTTATGTTGTTCAACTTCTAACTCATTTTCTTTTTGAGTTACTTCTAATATATGATAAATACTTTTTTTATTCTCTATTAAATGACTTCTTTCTTTATCATCATATAAATTTCCAATATTAGTTGTTTCATTTAACGCTTTTGAATCCATATATAATTCTTCTTTCATAGGAATATATGTTACATTACAAACTTGAAAAAGTCAAATTATAACGCAAAAAAGTATAACTTAATATACTTTTCTAATATTCATACCACAATCCATCTTTTCTTAACTTAGCAACAATTTGTGTATGTTCCTTATAAGTAGATGCAAAATATGTTTTTTTATTCTTATCAGCTACAAAATAATAATAATCATGTTCTTCTGGCTCCATAACTGCATTTATTGAGTTTAGCGAAGGACTATCAATAGGTCCGATTGGTAAGCCAGTAAATGAACAAGTATTTTCACTTCGTGTATTATATTTATTACATGATTTTAAATTGTTATTAGTTAAATCTCTTGAAAAATCTTTATTAACTGCATAATAAGTTGTAGCATCAGATCCAAGTGTCCATCCGGCTTCTATTCTATTATAGAATACTCCTGCAACGCCTGCCCTATCATCAGAATTAGCACCCTCTAATTCAACTATTGAAGCAAGTGTAAGTAATTCATGAATGCTTAATTTGCTTACATTGATATCATCTTTATATACTTCTAACTTTTTACCCATTGTATAAATCATCTTATTTAATATTTCTTCAATAGTAGAATTCTTTTTAAAATCATATGTATCAGCAAATAAATATCCTTCTAAAGGATGATATATTCCATCTTGTTTAACTTCATCGGTAATAAAATCGTATGTACTAATCATTTTATTAACAAATTCATCACTATCAGCAACGGCTATAACATCACTTGCTTTGTAATTAAATTTTGTTTCAATAACTTTTGCATAATCTGCAAGTCTTTTACCTTCGATAAAAGTTACCTGAATCACTTCTGTTTCTAGTGATTTATTTTTATGAAGAGTATCTATTATCTCATTAACACTCATGCTTTTAGATAAATTATAAGTTCCAGCATATAGTTCTTTATTTTTATTTAATTTAATATATATTTTAAATACAGTTGCATTTTTAATTAATCCAGCATTTTCTAAATCATCAGCAATTTTATTTTTACCGGTATTATTTTTAATCTCAAATTTGATTATTTCATCACTTTTCTTATCTACTGGAGATAAATAATAATCACTTGCTACAATAAATGAGACAAGCACAACTATCACAATTGCACAAATAACTAATATTATTTTATTGATTCCTATTTTTTTACTTTTATCAGTATTTTCCTTATTTACTTTCTTCTCCACTTTCTTCACCTATTTTTTCCTGTAATGAAGATAATAATCCTTCAATTACTTCCCACTCTTTATCTGTTTCAATTTGTCCTAAATTTATATCTTTTCCACTTGGATCATACGTGTTTGCATACACTTTTATTTTACCATTTGCATCTAAAGTATTATCTGTAAAAATTATATAACTTTTTTTAAATTCATCAGAATCAAATGTAAATAAAACATTACATGTTAATTCTTCTCCTTTATTATTTTTAATTGTAAATGTTCCATTTGCGTTATTCATTTTTTCTCTTCCCTTCTTAAATATGTATCTAATATGATAGCAGCAGCTGTATTATCAATATGTTCTTTTCTTTTCTTTCTTGACATATCATAATCAAGTAATACTCTTTCTGCTTCAACTGTTGATAATCTTTCATCTATTAATTCAATCTTTAAGTTAGTTTTTTCTTCTAATAATTTCTTAAAATTTAAACTTCTTTCACTTGCAAAACCAAGTGAATTGTTCATATTTTTAGGTAATCCCAATACTAAATTTTCTATCTTTTCTTTTTCAATTATTGCTAAAACTTCATTAACAGCATCTTCTATATTATTATATTTAATCAATTTATAAGGTGATGCTATAATGCCTTGTTTATCTGATATTGCAAGACCTAAGGTTTTAGTTCCTAAATCCATTCCAAGTGTTCTCATTTTATAAAATAATTCTCCACTAGTAAAGATATTAATTTAACCTTTTCAATCTTAACTATTTTATCTCTTGCTTTTTTATAATTTGTTATAAACATTGGATCGTCAGTAACTAAATAGCCAGTTATTTGATTTACCGGATTATAACCACTTTCTTCTAGAGCTTCAAATACTTCAAAAAAAGTTTTACTAACCAAAGCACTTTCAATTTTTCTTTGGTCAAATAAAGATGTATTATCTAACATACTACCACCACTCAACAGATTAATTATAACAAAATAAGATTAAAAATGAAACACAATTAGTTTAATTAAAGTCGGTCTATACAAATTTATTATATTCATTAAAAAAAGCACCGATAAATTAAGTTTATCAGTGTATTTTTATTTTATTATCTTTTTTTAGTATCTTTATTTTGATTAGCCATATGATTATCTACTAATTTTAAAACTTTAGCGTTTGCGTTAGGTGTATTATAATATCCACCTGTTTCACTTTTTGACATAGGTACGTCAAAGGAATATTGATGTGAAGTAGTTAAATCAGTTTCTACGTAACCAATCTTTTCTTTCATTTCACTTATTTCTTGAGCAATTTGTCTTTCTTTTGCTTTTGATTCTCTTATTTTTTTAGGTATCTTTTCATCACGAATTTTGTATAAATCATAAAAACGACCAGCGTCAATATTATCAGAGATACATTTAATTGGAGTTACAATAACTCCTGTAATAATTAAAACTGCCCATAATATTGGATGTGAATATTTAATAGTAAATGCAGCCGCTAATTGAATACCTGTTAAAAACATATACACACCAGTCATCCAATATTTATTTTTAATATGATTATTAACATTTCGCTTACATTTTTTTAATTTATTAATTCTTTCCATGACATATTCTAATTTATTTTCTTTTTTTAAAATATTATTCATGTCTTCATTTGAGCCATTTATACTAACTACTTTTATATCTCCATTAGTAACAATACCTGTAGTTTCATTTAATGAAATAACATTTTTATTCATAATATTTCACCATTTTCCCTTCAAACTACGCATATTACAGCATATTCTTTACATAAAAGCAAACATTTTTTTGCCTTTGCTTTTTTGCTTTTTTAACTCTAAATATTTTTAATTTTTACTTTATTATTTTCTTCTCTTAATCTCTTGTAATTTAACAATGAATTAGTCAGTGCCCTAATTGATAATTTATATACTACATCTTCATCATATACGTCTCCATCAGATTTAGGCATTTTATATGATATGTTACCTATTACTCCAAAATTATTACCAATACTTAAATTTTCAAAGAAATAACTCCAAATATAAATTAAATTAGTATTAGTACAATTTTCAATCATTTCCTTCCAACTATCGTCAAAATCAAACATATCTTTTATTGGTAAAAATACATCATATAAATATTTTTGCATTTTTATTTGATCATAGTTTAATATTTTTTCATCTAAAACAAAAATTTTACCTAAATTTGTTAAAGTATCCTCAGCATAACAAGCTGTAAATGGGTATGACCAATCATCGTTATTCGGAGTTCTTGATAAATATTTTAAATGTTTTTGATGGTAACCTTTATCACATAATTTTATTCTTATAGGGTTAGTTGGTAATAAAATTTTTGTTCTTTCTAAAGCATCTTTTTTATCATTATTTGTAATTTTTCTTTGCACATAATCATCCTTAATATAAAGAGTAAAGTCTTTATTAGTAGGAATTAATAATGGACAAGAACATTTAACAAATTTATCCAATAAGAAATCGTGGCAAGAAAATTGTACTGGTAAATTATTATTAAAAGAATAATTTTCAAAAATTGTTTTAAAATGCTTTATTCCATCTGGAAATACATTAAAATCAACATCATACAAAGACTTAAATAATTTTATAAAATATAATGTTTCTGGTTTTTTTAACATAGCCTGTAGATCACATATTAGCTCATTACGTTTATTTTTCTTAATTCCCATTAATAATTTATAATATTCAAAAAGTTTTAATTTACACCTCATACTAGGAACATATATTTCATCATTTTTGTGATGATCAAAATAAATATTTAGTCCATCTTTATACTCAAGTGATAGTAATAAATCTAAATATTTATTGATAATGCTTTCGTATTGTAAATCTTCTTTATTATCACCATTTTCATTATCATCTTTACTTGGCATGGTCAAAATTTGATGTACTGATTTTATTGCAGTTGTTGAGATTTTTTTATCATTAAATATTGTTGATTCACAATTATTGAACATTTCAACCTTATAACCAATAATATTTCTATATGCTTCTTTTTCATTCACATCTTCTAATGAATTATAATAATTACTAAACTCACATTCAAATGGAAAATAGGTATATACATTAAATATTATTTGATATAAATCATCAAAATCCTCTTTAGTTATTTTATTTCTACCATACTTATTAAATATGTTGTAATACATTTTAATTTTCATTAAATTATCTATTATTTCTTGTTGCATATTCTTATCGTTTATCTCGCTACTCGCAATTATTTCTAATTGTTCTTTTAACTTATCAATTAAATCTTTATTTTCATATATAAATCTATTTATAAGTATTTCCATATATGTTATTTTATCTATACTTGATAAATTATCATCTAAATTAATTGAAGTGTTAAATAAATATTTATAATCTTTCTCTGCTTCGATATATCTTAAATTTAACTCTTCTATAGTATTTTCATCTATAACTTTGGGATAACTTGCAATTGCACAAGCACCATATTCATATATTTTTTGTTCTGATATAGTTACTAAATTAGTCATTATATTTGTTTGATAATCAATTGCTTTTAATATATTTATCTTTCTTCTTCCTAAGAAATATAATCCCATGTATTTAGTTAGATACTTTTTATCTTTTCTTAATTCTTTTAATACAATAGTTTTATACTTTAAAATATCGTTTATTTCAGCTATTTTATGAGAATAATATACTAGCTTTTTACTATCTATAATAGAATCAACAATGTTGCCTAAATGATCTTTATGCATTACATTTAAAGCTAAATCTTGATACATTTTTATTTCATTAATTAATTCTTCATCCAATTTAGTATATTCATCTTCATTTTCATAAAATTTTATATATTCTTCTTTTAATTTATTAACATATTCTTGTTCTTCAGTAGTTAATTCTTCAAATGATGGTATTTTAAAATAAATGTTATTAACTATACTTTTATTATGATTTTTCTTTTTAAATAAATTACCCCAAAACATACATTTATTCCCCTTCATTAGCAATTAGTCTAGCATATTTTTTACATAAAAGCAAACATTTTTTCTTATCAATACTTATACTATATACTTTAACTCTTTATTATAATCATTAATTTTACCAACAACACCATAAATTACTATTTCTAATTCCTTAAACTTAAATAACTTTTGATTATAAATAGTATCTAAAATCATGATAAAATCTAACTTACTATAATCAACTCCACTATTTAATACATAATTAATTACTCCTAACTTATAATTACTACTTTTCTTTAAATAAGCAACATAATCATAATTAAAAGAAGAAATATAATAATCATTTTTGGAATTTTCTAAATATTTAGTTATATCAATCTTTTCTTTTAATTCAATAATCATAACCTTATTTTGGTATCTATTAATTACATCTTCTAGTTTAGGAATATGTATGTTTTTATCTAATAATTCTTGATAAGTAAAATCTTTTAATAATCCTTTTATTCCGTATACTCTTGATAAAAAAGAATCATGTAGTATCACCGGAATTTTATCTTTAGTTAGTCTTACATCAAATTCAATGCCTTGATAACCATTATTAAAAGCATTATCAAAGGCCTTAATCGTATTTTCTTTAATATTGTCATCATATAAACCACGATGCGCTATAAACATAAAAAATCACCTTAATATATTTTATTAAAGTGATTCATTATTATTATCATCTATTATTTCTTTAGTTTTCATTAAATCATCTAAAGCATCTTCAATTGATGTTGGTTCTTTTTCTTCAAATGCTTCATCTATTGCACTTTTTTCTTTTATTTTAGGCATCTCATCTTGAGTTTTAGCTTCATCTATATTTTCTTTACTTTCAGTTTTTTTAGGTATATTAACTTTTTCCTTTTTCTTTTTATAAAAGAAGATAAAGTAAGCAGCAACACCTATAATTGTTATGCCTCCAAGTACAAGTAAAATAATTAAAACTATATTTGAATTTTTATTATTTTTATCAATAGCACCTGGAATAAACGTAGTTGTTGTAGGATCTTCGCTAATGTATTCTTCTCTAAGTACTGTAATATTATAAATTTTTACTTCACTTTCTTCATCAGTAGGTGTAATAGTTATAGTTACTATATTTTCTCCAACCTTTAAGTTATCAGCACCCTTTATTTCAACTTTAGCATTTTCATCAGCAGCAGTAGCGTTTATATCTAGCTTTTCTATCTCAAAAGGAACACTTAGTGTGTAATCTAATGTATTTTCATCAAATTTTTCATTTATATTATAATCTTTAACACTTAAACTAGCTAGCTTATTTGATCCATCAGTAGTTTCTCCACGATAAATTATAAATTTATACTCTTCAGTTGATTTTTCATCTTCACTCGTAAATTTAAATATTACTTCATTCTTGCCTTGAATAGTTTGAATAATTGTATCTGAAGAACTTGATACAGTGCATCCCAGTGTACACTCACTTGTTAATTTTACGCCTGTTTGTTCAGTATTATACACAAGTGTTACTTGTCTTATTGTGTCTTTAGTATATAATTTATATTCATGAGTATTAGAATTAAACGCTGGTTTCATAGTTGAATTTTTAAAACTCATGCTTGTAACTTTAGCACTTGTATTTTTAGGTTTGGTTGTTGTAGTTGTTACACCTTGTCTTAATGTCAAGGTTTTTGAGTAATCTACACCATTTGTAACCTCGTTAGCGCCTTTCTTAAATTTAATATTTTTAATTACAAAAGAAGTTGTTGTACTATTTTCACTTAGGTTAGTAACTGAAAATGAACCAATTATTCCATCTTTTAGGTTGGTACTAGATACTATAAATCCTTTATTTCCTGAATAAGTTTCAGTTGTAGAATAATCATTGCTTGTACTTCCAGCAAATTTAAGAATACCTGAATCGTAGTTTAATTCAAATTCAACTTGATCAAATTCATCACTACCAACATCACTAAGTTTTATCTCATATTTACCGGTCTCATTTGTTTTTAACGTTGATACACCAGTAACTTCTAATGATGCAGCATCAACTGATATTGTACCTATTAAACTTACCAAACTCCCAATCAAAATTTTTTTAATTTTCATTTAAATACCTCTTTACTATATATAAGTTTATCATATATTTTTAGAAAAACAAATACCTATTTTTTATACATTATATGAATTCATTTTCATTTATATGAATTTTCGTGATGCTTTACTTGCTTATCATTTGGTTATTTGATATTCTAATACCTAAGGGACATTTAATTGTTTAGGTGATTGCTTCTACTTTTTTAAAGAAAGAGGTGGTTAATGTGAATAAAAGATTATTATATTTTATAATATTTAATTTATTTATTATTATTTTTATTTTATTATACATTATTATTAAAATGAATGTGTTAAAATAAAAACACCATAAACACAGGAGGTTTTGGTGAATTACAAAATCATAAGGTAATCACTTAACGTTCTAAATTAGGTGTTCCTTTTTTATTTTATGTAAGGCTTCCTTACATATTCATATTACCAAATTTTTAGATTCTTTTCAAGATGTAAAAATATTATTTATATGAATTTTCGTGATATTTTACTTGCTTATCATTTGGTTATTTGATATTCTAATATCTAAGGAACATTTAATTGTTTAGGTGATTGCTTCTACTTTTTTAAAGAAAGAGGTGATTAATGTGAATAAAAGATTATTATATTTTATAATATTTAATTTATTTATTATTATTTTTATTTTATTATACATCATTATTAAAATGAATGTGTTAAAATAAAAACACCATAAACACAGGAGGTTTTGGTGATCTTAACTATTAAGGTAATCACTTAACGCTCTAAATTAAGTGTTCCTTTTTATTTTATGTAAGTTTTTCTTACACATTCATGTTATCAAATTTTTAGATTCTTTTCAAGAAGTAATACGAATTTTTATTAAAAATTGCAAATTTTTTTGAGATAATATTCCAACTTAATCTTATCTGAATCAATAATTCATTATCCACTAACTCTTTTTTTATAGTCATTTCTTGAATTGATAAACCAAGAATGATAATCTAATTTAATATTGAATCTTACTTATACAATATCTTTAATATAAACTATTTTTCCAATATAATCATTTATCTACAAAATCTTTATTAATATCTCATTAATCAAATATAAATATTTAGGACTTATAAATACATAACCATCTTTAACAA
>CAKOQK010000035.1 GCA_934101225.1 uncultured Bacilli bacterium
GTTATGATGGTACAACAATTAATTATTTAAGAAGTATTGAAAATAAAAATGATACTTCTAAGTGTGATGATAGTAATCAAGTTCCTTGTATAACGATTGTTAAGATAAATAGAGATGATCATTATTATTTTGCTAAGTATGAAGCATATAATGATAATGAAATTAAAATTGATAATGATATTCCAGATAAAAGTGAAACATTTTATTTTGATGATACTGGTAAAAATCAAATATTTAGTGTACCTTATACAGGAGAATATGAATTAGAAGTTTGGGGAGCACAAGGGGGATATGGTAAAAGTGAAACAGATTATCCAGGAGGATATGGAGCTTATAGTATTGGTACAATTAGTTTACATAAAGGAGATAACATATTTGTAGTTGTAGGTAGTAAAGGAACAAGTGCAACTAGTAAACAAGCAAAAATATATGCTGGTGGATTTAATGGTGGAGGTTCTGGTTATGGTTCTACATCGTATTATGTATCAGGTGGCGGTGGTAGTGCATATCAAAATAACGCAGCTAATAATAAAAATAATCAAAATTATGGTCAGGGAGGATCCGGTGGTGGGTACATTGGTGTTAGTGCAACAACAACTGTTAAGAGTATTGTTAATGATCCACTTCTTAGTACTGGTGGAATGCAAGATTCTTCAGGTAGCATCGGTGATTATCTTGGCTCATTTGGAAAAGGTGCCAGTTGTGATGCTGATAAGAAACCTTGTTCTGGCGGCGGTGGAGGCCTTTATGGAGGTGGCTCCGGAGCAAATGTTGCCGGAGGCTCAGGAGGTTCATCTTATATTGGTTCATCAGAACTATCTAATAAGAAAATGTACTGCTATGATTGTACTGAATCTACTGATGAAAATACTTATACTATAAATACAATTGGAAGTAGTGATGAAACTGATAAAGAAAATTGTCCAAATGGTTATTCTGCAGATGCAATAAGTAAATGTGCCAAAGCTGGCAACGGTTATGCTAGAATAACATATAATAATAGGAGGAAAAGATAATATGACTTACGAAAATGCTTTTAAAATTTTTCAAAAAATTATTAAGAATGAATATATTACGGAAAATATGCAAAATGAATTAAATGATTATGCAAAATGGTTAATTAGTAGAATGCGTGATGAAGTTATTACTACTGATGAACAATATTTTTTGGATTTATATACAAATTATTTAAGGATAAATTTAATAGGTATGGATATAGTTAGTGATTATGATAAAATAAATGAAGAAAGAAATAATCCGGCTTTAAATGAAGAACATAAAGCTCAAGTAGAAGGACATGAAAAAGTTCGCAAGTTGGAACAAAAGCATCAGATAAATAGTAATGGTGTCATTCTTACAACTGTTATTTTAGAGGTATCATTACTTTTGGGACTAACTTTAGCAATATTAATTCTTGCTTTAAGTTAAAATTTAATATATATTATTGTTAGAAAGAGAGAAATTTAATTTATGGATATTTTAGAAGAAACTGAACTTAGAATGATGAAAGCTATTGAAAATATGGAAAGTAGATTTAATAATGTTAGAGCAGGACGTGCTAATCCTTCAATGGTTAGTGGTGTTATGGTAGATTATTATGGCGTTCCTACTTCCATTCAAAGTTTAGCTAATATAACTGTACCTGAAGCAAGACAATTATTTATTAAACCTTTTGATAGATCTTGTCTTAAAGATATAGAAAGAGCAATTAACGAAGCAAATTTAGGTATTACACCTACTAATAATGGAGAAATGGTTATAATGACTGTACCGGAACTTACTGAAGAAAAAAGAAAAGATTATGTAAAGCAAGTTAAAGCTTTAGCAGAAGATGGCAAAGTAGCCTTAAGAAACGCTAGAGAAGATGCTCGTAACAATGTTAAAAAACAGGAATTACCTGAAGATGAAGAAAATTCTTATTATGAAGAGATTCAAGATTTAATTAATAAATATAATAAAATAATTGATGAAAAAGCAAAAGCAAAAGAAGAAGAATTAATGAGAGTATAATTAAAAACTATGTTGAAATATACATGGTTTTTGCTTGATAAATACAATAAACTTAGATATAATATTTTGTGTTAAGAAGGAAAGGAAAGAGTATGAAAAACGTTAAAGAAATAGAATTTAAAGTTGAAGGAAAAAAGTGGGAAGAATTATTAGATAAAGCATTTAAGAAAAAATCTAAAGATACTCAAGTAGATGGTTTTAGAAAAGGAAATTGTCCTAAAGAAGTATTTATAAAGAAATTTGGTATTGAATCTTTATATATGGAAGCTAGTGAAATGGCTATAGATGAAGCATATAAGAGTGTTTTAGAAGAAAATAAATTACATCCTGTTTGTCCTGGTAAAGTAGATATTACTGCTGTAGATGAAAAGGGTATTACTTATAAATTTACTATTATTGAAAAACCAGAAGTTAAACTTGGAAAATATACTAAATTAGGTGTAAAAAAAGAAAAAGTAGAAGTTACTGAAGAAGAGATAAATCATGAAATTGAACATTTAAGATCTCATTATGCTGATGTAGTTGAAGAAACTGAAGGAGAAGTATTAAAAGGAGATACTGCTGTAATCGATTTCGAAGGCTTTGTTGATGGAGAAAAATTAGATGGCGGTACTGGTGCTAATTATCCTTTAGAATTAGGTACAAACACATTTATTCCAGGATTTGAAGATGGTGTTATTGGAATGAAAGTTGGAGAAGAAAAAGAACTTAACTTAAAATTCCCAGATGATTATGTTGAGAATTTAAAGGGTAAAGATGTATTATTTAAAGTTAAATTAAATTTAATCAAAAAAAGAGTGTTACCTGAAATTAATGAAGAATTCTTTAAAGATTTAGGATATGAAGACGTTAAAGATGAAGCTGGTCTAAAAGAAAAAGTTAAAGCAGATTTACTTGCTCATAAAGAAGAAGATGCTGATAATAAATACTTAGATGAATTAATTGGTAAAGCAGTTGAAAATTTAGAAGTAGAAATAAATCCTGAAATCATTGAAGACGAAAAAGAACGTATGATTGATGACTATAGAAGAGAATTATCAATGCAAGGTATTAGTTTAGAACAATACTTAGAATTTACTAAAGGAAATTTAGATACTTTAAAGAAAAATATTGAACCACAAGCAGTTGCTAGAATTAAAACTAGATACTTACTTGAAGGTGTAATTGAAAAAGAAAATTTAACTGTAACTGATGATGAAATAAAAGCAGAGGTTAAGAGACTTGCTGAAATGTATGGAACAACTGAAGAAGAAATTACTACTCATATTGGTGATAGTGAAGTTATTGGTTATGATTTAAAAATGCGTAAAGCATTAGATTTTCTTAAAGAAAACTAGTTTTTAGAAAGATGACTTGAGAAAGTTGTCTTTTTTATTTTCTCCAAATTTAAAAAAACTTAATAGTGTCAAGTAAGTGTACAACTATAATAAAAAAACAAGTAAATTAGGTTACTCTTTACAATATATATTATAGAAACACTTAGTTAGGTGTTTTTAGTACGTACGAAAAAATATATATGGAAGGAGAAGGAATTATATGTTTAATTTAAAATTATTTTTAAAGTATTTAGCTAAAATATTAAAATTTTATATTTAATGAAAAATGTGGAAATGAAAGTCGTAAGTTGAAAACGTATTTTAATGATAAAACAGTTTATGCTACTAGAATTAATGAAATTAAAAATAGTCTTATTATAAAACCACCAGGTGAAATAATTAAGAAAAAAATTTCCAAATATCGTTTATAGAAGATAGAGCTTTAAACATTTATGTAAGTTTGATTCTAACATTATAATTAATTTATTAACTATAGAGTCTAAATATGCAAATATAACTTTAGAACAATTAGATTTTACTGACACTACATTACCTAATTTAAAATTTAATGATAAAAAGATGACAACGGATACATTATTTAAATTTGCTAATAATACATATGTAAATATAGAAGTAAATACAAGTTTAAATAAAAGTACTTTAATAAAAAATATCCAATATATTTATAGATTGATATTAAGTCAAGAAAGAATTGGTGATGAATTAAATTCGGTAAATGTGATTCAAGTTAATATCGATTTATATTCAAGAAAATTTATGGGAGGAATAATAAATGTTTATAATTTAAAGAATAATTTAAATGGAGGTATACATCCAGAAGCATTTACTATAATTCATATAGGATTTGATAAATTGTTTGAAAATCCGTATAATGAGGATATAGATGACTGGACAAGACAGTTTGCTAGTATCGATAGATGTAAAATATGAGAGAAGAATTAGCAGGAGATTATGAAGATTTAAAGGAGGCTGCCAAAATTATGAAAGAATATTCAGAAGATACATCTAATTTAATATATTATAATAAAAAGGCAATGGAAGAAAGTATGAGAAAAACTGATCTTAAATTTGCGAAAGAGGAAGGTATATCTGAAGGATATAATGAAGGTCATGCAGAAGGTTTTAAAAAAATTGTTAGAAAAGGATATGTCAATCGAAGATATATCAAAAATAACTGAGTTAAGTAAAGAAGAAATATTAAAGTTACAAGATAACTAATAATATTTCTTTTATTTTTATGATATACTTTTATTATTGATTAATTAAAGGAGGTAAATAACTAATGCGATTTGAAAATATATATCTTAATTTTGGCACTCAAGTTGTTTATGATAACGCAAGTATTAGTTTTAATTCAAATGATAAAGTTGGTATAGTAGGAGTTAATGGAGCCGGTAAAACAACACTATTTAGAGTGATATTAGGTGAGATTCCTCTTGATAATGGTAAAATGATTATTCCAACTGAATATAAAATAGGTTATTTGCCTCAAGTTATTAAAACGCCAGAAAATGGTGATTTAACTGTATTCGAATATTTATTAGAAGGTAGACCAATCAAAAAGTTAGAAGATGAACTTACAACCCTTTATGAAAAGATGATTACAGCTGATGATAAAGAATATAAAATAATTGCCAAAAAGATTAATAAAATAAATAATGAACTAGATTATTATGATCAATATAATTATGAAAATATTTTACTAAAAATAATAAGTGGAATGAATATTGATTCTAATATGTTAGATTTAAAGTTAAAAGATATCTCAGGTGGTCAAAAATCTAAAATTGCGTTTGCCCGTTTGTTATATTCAAAAGCTCATATTCTTCTTTTAGATGAACCAACTAATCATTTAGATTTAGATACTAAAGATTTTATAATTGAATATTTAAAACAATATAATGGAATGATTTTAGTAATATCTCATGATACATCTTTCTTAAATGAAGTAACTACTAAAACATTATATGTTGATAAAATAAAACATAATTTTGAAATATTTAATGGTAATTATGAAAAATATTTAAAAATAAAAGAAGAAAAAGATAAAGCAAAAGAAAGATTAATTGCTAAACAAAGTGATGAAGAAGAAAAACTAAAGAAAATAATTGCTAAATATATTCATGGAACTGAAAAACAAGCTAATATAGCCAAAGATAGGATTAAAAAGTTAGAAAAGTTAAAACAAGTTAAAGTAGAAGCAGAAAAGAAACAAAAAGTAACTAAATTTAAAATTAAAATTAATTATCCAAGTACTAGTATTCCCATTGAAATTAATCATTTAAAATTTGGTTATGATGAAAATAATTTATTATATAATGATTTATCATTTACGATTCAAAGAGGAGAAAAAATTCTTATCGTTGGGGAAAATGGAATTGGTAAAACAACACTTTTAAGATTAATTATGGGTTCATTAAAACCAATAGATGGTGAAATTAAAATTAATGATAAAACTTTAATTGGATATTATGCTCAAGAACATGAAATAATTGATAACTCTAAAACGATTTTAAATAATTTTAATAATTATGGACTTGCTGATTATGAGATTAGAAGATATTTAGGTAATTTCTTGTTTTCAGGAGAGGATATTAATAAACTTGCAGGTGTCTTATCACCGGGAGAAAGATCAAGAGTAGGACTTGCTAAAATAGCGCTTAGTGGGGCAAACACGTTATTACTTGATGAACCAACTAACCATTTAGATCCTATGACTCAGTTAAAAATAGCTGATATCTTTAAAGATTATGAAGGAACAATGTTAGTAGTATCTCATAATTTAGAGTTTGTTGATAGTTTAAATATCGATAGAATGTTAATTTTACCTAGTGGAGTAATTACTTATTATGATAAAGAAATAGTAACATACTATGAAACGTTAAATAACAATAAATAATTTAATTTTAATAGCAATAATGCTATACTTATAGTAGAGGTAGTGATTAATATGCGTCTTGTTAAAATAGATAAAGATGAAAACATTAAATATAATAAAGAAATAAAAACTTATTTAAATCCAGATTATATCTACGTTCCAATTGAAGATGGAACTAATATTTTGGTTAGAAATCATGATGAAATAAATTTAGACACCATTTTATGTGAGAAGGATGGAATTGTTTCTTTAAGCAGTGTTTCTGGTAAGATAATTGGATTAAAAAATATGTATGTTAATAAAAATTTAACAAAATGCATTGTTGTTGAAAATAACTTTAGAGAAGATGGAAAGTTAATAAAATCTAAAAGAAAAATTGAT
Organism: uncultured Bacilli bacterium; assembly: GCA_934101225.1. Taxonomy (GTDB): domain Bacteria; phylum Bacillota_I; class Bacilli_A; order RF39; family UBA660; genus CAG-533. Next base: position 6,607 of record CAKOQK010000035.1, read on the forward strand.
AATATAGCTAAAGAAGAATTTGTAAATTTAATTAGAAAATATACTAATATAAATGAAGACTTTAATTCTAATAATTTAATAGTATCAGCTATCGATTATGAAATATATGAAATGGTTTTAAGTAAACTAATAAATAGTTATGCTGATGATATTCTTGATACCATAGATGCAATTGTTAAAATACTTGATATAAAGAAATGTATTCTTGCTATTAAAGATAATGATTCCGATAATGTATTATCACTTCTAAACTTAATAGGAACATATCCAAATATTCAATTAAAATTAATGCCTGATTTATATCCTGTTGGTAATAAGCAAATCTTATCTAAAGAACTAATGGGAAAAGAAAAAACAATATTTTTAGATGTTAGTGATATTTTAAATATTTTAAATATTTTAAGAAAGGGTAAACCACTATGTTATAAATATGTTACATTTTCTGGTAATAAGATAAATAAATCAGTTGTATTAAAAGTTAAATTAGGAACAAATATTAAAGAGATAATTGATAATAATTTTAAAATAATAGATGATGATTATCACTTAGTAGTTAATGGTTTATTATCAGGGTATGAATTAAATAGTTTAGATACAATTATTACAGAAGAGGTAAGAAGTGTTTTTATTACAAGTGCTATAACAGATAAAGAAACTAAATGTTTAAATTGTGGCTTATGTGTTAAACACTGCCCAGTAGGAGCAAATCCAAGGACTGGATATAAAATGGATAAATGTATAAAATGTGGACTATGTCACTACGTTTGTCCTGCTAATAGGAGGTAAATAATGAATAAATATATTGATTCTAAATTAACAATAAAAAAAATTAATATTATAAATTTATTAGCAATATTGCCTTTACTAATTAGTGGATTTTATAAAAATGGAATTAAGTTATATACCTTAGGACTAGTAAATATTTTTGGACTATTTAAACCTTTAATCTTTGATATTTTAGGTTTAGTTATTGGAATGATTGTTCCCTTTATAGTTGATAATTATATTAAACATAAAAAAAGAAAGATTTTATCTTATCTTACTATGAGTAATTATCCTTATTATGGTCTTATTTTAGCTAGTATAATAAGTATTAATACACCAATATATATTTTCTTATTAGTTATGTTTATCTGTTCATTTTTAAGTTTAATTTTGAAGAAAACTAATGTAAATATTGTATGCTTAATGGCTTTATTAATAATACTAATTATGAATTTAAAAGGTAACTTTAGTTTCTTAAATATATACGAAAGTACTAATAACTTACATTTAACTCCTTTAGATTACTTTATGGGTAAAGGAAGTGGAGGCATTAATACTACTAATGTAATTTTACTTGTTATAAGTATTATAATTTTATTTAGTCAAGATTATTATAAAAAAGAAATACCCCTATATGCTTTTATAACTTATTTTATTTTAATATTAGGTTATGGTTTATATAAAAATAATATTATATTAATATTAGATAGTTTATTTTCTAATAGTGTATTATTTTCCTATGTATTTATTGCAAGTGATATGAAAACAAGTCCTTATACTAAATTAGGTAAAATAATCTATGCTATATTAATAGGCATAATTACCTTTATTTTATATATGTATTATCCTGAACTTGCTGGAATAGGTGCAATATTAATAGGAAGTTTATGTGCTAAAACAATTGATAAAATGGTTGAAAGATAAGTGTTTATAGTGATATAATTAATTAGGATAGAGAAGGATATAAAATATGAATAATAAATTGATTTTAGAACACTGTCCTAATTTTTATAATATTAATAACTTTTCTTTTTTTGAAGATGATACAATAAGTGCTAGACTAATTGATATATATCGTAAGTTTGTTTTTGAAGTAGATTTAAATAATAAAGATGAAGTTGATTCTTTAGAAAAAATAGATTATGTTTTAAATAAATATATTGAAGATTATATGTTTAGAAAACAATTACAAAAAGATGTTATGAATATAAGAGTTAAGACTAGTGATAATTTTATAAAAAAAACAATTGAAGCAATACTCGGATTTTATGATAGTTATGAAGTAGGATATACTAGAAATATTTATTTTGCGAGGTGGATTTAATGGATGAAGATTTTTATATAGAAGATAATTATAAAAGAAATGTTATCATTCTAATATTAGTTTTGATTTTATTTGGTTTTGGCCTATATTATGTATATAAAAATTATTATAAAAAGAATTATTTAAAAATAAATGATGTAACAGTTGAACTAGGCGATAAATTAAGTGAAGAAATAGAAGATTATATTAAATGTGAAAATTATAATTCTTATAAATTAGATTTAAGCAGTGTTGTAGTTGATGAAAATGGCAAGACAACTAAGACTGGAGAATACTCTTATGCTGTAATTAAGGGACAAGATGTAAAAAGAGGAAAAATATATGTTAAGGATACAAGAAAACCGATTGTTAGTGTAAAAGATTTAAAAGTTGGAGTTGGAGAAAGCTATGGTGCTTTTGACTTTGTTAATAGTTGTGATGATTTATCACTTCCTTGTACAACATTATTTAAAGATGCTAATGATGCTGAATTAAGTAGTAAAGCTGGTAATTATAAAATAGCTATAGTTGTAAGTGATAATGCTGGTAACAAAATAGAAAAGACAGTAAATTTAATAGTAGAAGAAGGCTATTCTTATAAAGAAGTTAAAGCAACTGATTTAAATGTAGATCACTTATCAAATGAAAATAGTAATTGGAATAAAACCTATACATATAAATTTGATAAAGCATATGATGAAGAAAGTGCTGAATTTAATGGTATAATTGAAAAATATAGTACCATAAATATTAAATTAGATAAAAGTATTAAAGATAAAGAAATAATAATCATTTATAATAAATATAGTTATGCCATTGGATTAAGTATTAAAGTGACTTTTGAAGATGATACCTATGAATTTATATCAAGTGATAAAATTAACGAATTTATTAAACAAGATGAATAAAAACTATTGCACAAAGTTAAACTTTTTGGTAAGATATCTTTGTGCTTTGGAAATGGCGGTGTAGCTCAGTTGGCTAGAGCATCCGGTTCATACCCGGCAGGTCGGGAGTTCAAATCTCTCCGCCGCTACCAATATGAGTAATAATAGATAGAAATATCTATTTTTTTTATACATTTTAATCTTATTTGACATATCAATAC
>CAKOQK010000036.1 GCA_934101225.1 uncultured Bacilli bacterium
CATACAATGGATTTACTGATGATTATGATGGAGAAAGATATAAGCCTATAACTGATGATATGTATTCAAAAAAAACAGGTGGATATATAGAAAAATAGGTGTGATAAAGATAGGAGGAAGAATTTATGAAGATTGGAAAACTAAATATTTCTAAAAAAAATCTTATTATGATTGGTATTGTTGTTATTTTTGCTATAGGATGTGTTTTTATAGTCAACAAAGGTAGCAATAAAGGTTTATTTTATAATCCTGATAAAAATATAAAAATAGTTAAGTCAGAAGCTAGCAAAATAGAACTAGAAGATTATTCAACCAATGAGTTTTCTATTAAAAGACCTAAGGGATGGAAAGTTGATACATTAGGTGATTATATACATTATACAATTAAAGTATATAATCCAGAAAATCCTAATTATCAGTTTTTCTTTAATATGAAAACTGAAGGTTATAACAAATCAGAAGATGCGAAAAGATGGCAACAAAAATATTATCCTAATAATATGTTTGCTAAAACTAGTGTAATAGCTACTAAAGATACTTTAGGTTTTTATAAAATATTTAATGACTTAGGTACTTTAAATAATACTAGTACATTTACATTTCCAACATTAACTGAATTTACAGTAATTGATAATTTAGGCAAAGGCAGTTTAGGTGGAGATATGTTAAGGGCAACATTTAAAGATGCAAATGGTAAAGAAGGCGAAGGAATATTTACGGCTTATGTGTATGATGTGGGTTCTTATTATGTGTCAGAAAATATAATTTCGGGCAAAAAAATAGATATACAATATTTAAATGTTTATGATACTATTTTTATTACTGCTTCTAAAGACAAATTTATAGATTGGCAAGATACGTTAAATACTATTTGTTCTTCACTTAATTTTACTGACACATTTATAAATGGATTTAATCAACAACAAGACTCAGTCATGAAAAACTTCCAACAAATTAGAGCAATAGGTAATCAAATAAGTGATGGAATAATGGATTCTTGGAATAAGCGAAATAAGTCTTTTGATATTATGAGTCAAAAACAAAGTGATGCAACTCTTGGTTATGAAAGAGTATATGATACGGAAACTAATGAAATATATAAAGCATATAATGGATTTACAGATGATTATGATGGGGAAAGATATAAAGCTATAACTAATGATATGTACACACAAAAAACAAGTGGATATATAGAAAAATAGGTGTGATATGAAAAATAAAAAAATAATTTATGTTGTTATTGTATCTATCGTGTTAATAAGTATTATTTCTATAGCCATTATTAAAAATGGAAAACAGGAATTAAATGATCATACACCACCAGAGGCAAACTCAATATTGGATGCACTTAAGAAAAAATATCCAGATAAAGAATATCAAAAACTAAATGGTGGAGAAATATTAACTGAAGATACATCATTTAGTAAATACTCATTTATAGCTAATAATTCTATATATATATTTAATCCACAAAAGTTAGATAATGGAGAGTTTGTTTATAAAAAAGTATATGATATAGACAAAAATATTAAAGTTATGAATATTGCTCCAAACTCAGGAGCAGACATAAAATTTTACGATTATAATGATATAATATATACCTTACATGATGATAATACCGATAATAAAGTTACAGATAGTTATGATATGTATTTAAATGCTAATTATAATTTAAGTGATTATCTTAAATGGAAATACTCAACAGAATTTCTTGGAAAAAAGATTGATTATGATTTTATGTCCGAATATGCTTATGTAAAGGATAATATTTTATATAGTAAAAACTATGGAAATGATAAATATGCAACTACCCAAAAAATAAGTGGTAATTATGAAGGGGAAAAAGTAATTAGAATATATAATGAAAGAATAGTTAAAACAGATAAAGCTTTTTATGAATTAATGAGTTACTTTGATAATGATTTAAATAAAAGAATTATTACTACTGTAAAAATTAATATGTTAACTAAATATTATGATGAAATATTAACATTTACATATAAATATGTAATATTAAAAGATTATACACTTATACCTATAAATGATGTTATGGAAAATAGAGTAAGAGAATATTCAGATGATTATTACTTAAGTGGATTTAATTATATGAATGAGGTTAGATATGAGGAATAATGGGAGGAGCGAAAAATAGAGAAAATAATATAATAATTGTAATGATTTAAAAATAAGAAAATTAGGAGGAGAAAGAAATGAATTTAAAAAAGATATTATTTATGATGTTAATAGCAGTAGTTAGTATTTTAGGAATAACTTCAGTTAATGCTTTAACAATAAGTGATGATGGTAAATATACATTAATACTAACGAGTACAGCAGAAAATGCAAGTATTGATGGCAAAGAATATAAGATTATAAAATTCAATGTCACAGAAGGAGAAACTACAGTTAAATTATCTGAATTAACAAAAGATGTTGCACTTTTTAATGGTAGAACAGAATTCTCACATTGGGAAAAAGCAGGTGGTGAAAAAGTTAGTGATGATATAGCAATGACTGATTTTAGCTGGAGTAGTGAATTTGCAGGACAATCTTACACAAATAGTTTGACTCTTTATGCAAGATTTTCTGAGAAGCCATTACAAGGGACAGGCACATATTATATAACACTTGATGGCTTTGCAGGAACAATAGACGGTGAAAAAATCATAAGAATAACAAGCAAAAGTACTGAATTTAAAACAGTTGATTTAACAAAATATATTCCTGTAAGAGAAGGATTTACATTTAATGGTTGGGAGTTAGATGGAAAAATTGTGACTTCTATTGATTCTAGTTATTTTGCTAATCGCGATTGTATAGAAATAACTGCTACATATACTCAAAACACATTTAAAGGTGATGGAATTGTACTAAAATTAAATGCTAATGGTGGTAAAATTGATGACAAAGAATTTAATAGTTATGACTATATAGGTGGAGGAAATTCAGGAACAACCATGTCACTTTTACCATATATTCCAGTAAGAGATGGTTATACCTTTAATGGTTGGAATACTAAAAAAGATGGAAGTGGAAAAAATTATAATTATGTTTACTGGAGATTTTGGGATATAGATGAAAAAACAGATAAAGAATTTGAAAAAGATACTAGAATAAAAGAAGAAAACGGCTATGAAAGATATAAAAATATTACTTTATATGCTTCTTGGACTAAAAACAATGAAATCAAAAATGATGATGAAGTAAAGGCTAGTATCATATTTGCTAAAGAAATTAGTAAAGATTATGTTTTGGAAACTAAAAAAGTTGAAGTAAAAAAAGAACTTGCTGATAAAAATGTTAAATATGTAGTTGATATTAATGTATTAGAAAATGGACATATAGTTAAAATTACTGATACTAAAATGAAAATAAAAATTGCTTTACCGGAAGATTTAAAAGGTTATAAAAAATATGAAGTTGTTTATATTAAAGATAACCAAATACAAGAAACTTTACCAGCAATAATTGAAGATGAATACATAGTATTTGAAACAACACATTTAAGTGAATATGGAATAGTAGCAACAGAAAAATCATTTGCTTCAGATATAGATAATCCTAAAACAGGAGATAATGTTATGATTTATTTATCAATCGGGTTTTTATCAATTGTTGGAATTGTCGGAGCTTCAGTAATTATTTATAAAAAAATGAATTAATACATTGAGTTAGAAGTTTTCTAACTCTTTTTTATATAACAGGAATTTCATACTTAATAAAAAATAACAAATGTATGATTTTTTAAATAGTTTAATATTTATTAACTTATTTATTGATTTTTAAATTTTCAAATAATATACTTATACTAGTTGGAGGTAGGCTAGAAATGACTAAGAAAAAAGATATTAAAATTGATGGACAATTATTTATAGGAGAGGATAATTTAATTAAAGAATCTGAAGATATTAAAGTAATAACTGAAGAAAATTTAAAAGAATATGCTGATATGTTACAGTTTGATACTTTAGCACAAGAATGTATTTTGGAAGATTTATGTAAGTCTTATAATATAAATAGAGATGATATGTTTATATTAATTCATGAACTTAAAAGAAGAGGAAATAATATTGTTACTTTAAATACATCAGCAAAAAATAATGAAGATGATTTAGATACAATGGTTACTTTAATACGCAATTTTGGGCATGAACAATTAATTAATGATTTATCTTATAATATTGTAGATAATAGTGAACAGTTAAGAATTATGTTAATATCTGATACGAGATTTGGAAGTATTTATCAACAAACAACTATTTTAAATGATATGTATTTAAAAGCTAAAGAAATGGGAGTTAAATATGTATTCTTAACAGGTGATGTTGTAGAAGGCGTTTATAGAGGGGTAAAAAGTATTTATAATAGTACTCTTCATAAAGATGGTTATAAGGATCAAGCAGAGTATGTGGCATCTTGTTTTCCTAGAGTTAAAGGAATTACTACTTATTTTATAACTGGTGAGCATGATTTAAGTTTCTTAAGAGGCATTGATAAGGTTGATATTGGTAAGTTAATTTCTGATCGTAGAGATGATATGATTTATCTAGGCCCTAAACGAAAGAAAGTCTCATTTATATGTGATGATAAGAGAAGTGGAAATATTTCATTATATTTACATCATTCTAGTGGAAATGTTCCATATACTATAAGTTATAAACCACAACAAAAGATATCTTCACTTAGAAATGAGGATAAAACAGATATTTTAGTTACTAGTCATTTTGCTGCTTGTGATTCATTTTTAAGAAGAGGTGTTAGAAGTTATCAGGTGCCAACTGTTACAGCAACAACTGATGAAATGAAAGATGCTAATACGCCCGTATATAATACGATAGGAAGTTGGATAGTTACTTTAGATAAAGATAAAAAAGGAAATTTACAAGGAACAAGTCAAATGTATATTCCATATTATAAAACTATTAAAGATGATTATCGAACTTTTAAGAAGTTAGAATTACTTGATCATACTACAATAAGTGTTCCAGAAGTAAATGTAAAAGATGATAAAGATAAAATATTTGATATGTTAAAAAATGGACAAAGTTTAGATGAATTAGCTAAAAAGTTAGGAATATCTTCTTTAAAATTAGGTGGTGTTATTGAAGAACTTAACACTAGAGGATATGACATAAATATAGTTGATAATAAAGTTGTTGTTAAGAAAAGTAAAAATAAGAATAATAAATCTATTAAACCTAATATGAGTGAATTAAAGAAAATTAGACAGTTATGGATATCTGATACTCATTTATGCAATGAGGCTCAACAACTAAATTTACTTAATAAAGTTTATAAGGAAGCTTATGATAGAGGAATAGATACAGTGTTGCATTTTGGAGATGTACTTGATGGTGATTATCATAATAGACCTGAACATCAATATGCTTTATTTAGGTTAGGTGCTTCAAGACAACTTGATTATATTACTAATTATTACCCTAAAGTTGATGGGATAGATACATATTTTATAACGGGAACTCATGATCAAACTCATTGTAAAAATGGTGGGGTATTTATGGGTGAAGCTATTGAAGAAAAAAGACCTGATATGCATTTCTTAGGTGATGATAAAGGAATATTTAATCCTAAAGAAAGTATTAAAACAAGTGAGGAAATGTTCCATCCAGGCGGAGGATGCTCTTCTAGCTTATCTTATAAAATGCAAAAGTATATTGATAAAATGGAGCCTGGTACTAAACCTAATATTATTGGTAGTGGTCATTTTCATCAAAGTCATATGATGGCATATCGTAATGTGATTGCGTTCTTAATTCCTTGTTTAACAGCGAAAACTAACTTTGCAATTAGACAGGGATTGGAAAATACGATGGGGGCTTATTTTATTAATATGTATGTTAATAAAGATGGCGATATTGAGATGATTGAATTTGAAGAAAAAAGATATACGGAAAAAGATATTAAAAAAGATGATTATATGAAAACAAAACAGTTGGTTTTGAAAAGAGAAAATTAATTTATAAATTATAAAATCAAAGATAACTATGCTGAATCACCATATAAATGTGAATAGAAAGTCTTTATGTTTAATTTTAGAAAAAGAACATATAATATAATGTATGTTACTAGAGTTATTTGACTTTTCGTTAAAATTATAGTATACTTTTTATGTACTTGAGATAGTACTCGAAGAAAATGTTAGCCGCTTATGGATGGTGCGGGTTATAAATGATTCCAATCGCGAAATGTTAGCCGCTTATGGATGGTGCGGGTTATAAATGATTCCACTCGAAAATGTGTAAAGCTTCATCAATAATGATGGAGTTTTATTTTGGTTTATGATATATTCTCATTGAAAGGGTGATTGTTTTGGAAATTAAAACGGGATATATTTATCATATTAAAGATACTTTTTTTGATAAAATAAATGACAAGGGATTGATGATTAATCATGAAAATGGGAAGGCTAGACCAACCTATTTTACTATTAAAGATGGCGATATTTTATGGTTTATACCTTTAAGTAGTAAAATATTTAAATATAAGCCAATTATTGAAAAGAAAATAAAGAAATATGGTAGTTGTAAATCTATAATGATAAGTGAAATTGCTAATAAAAAATCTGTTATATTAATTCAAAATGCATTTCCTACTTTAGAAAAATATATTGATCATATTCATACCGAAAATGGTGCACCAGTTAGAGTTGCAGATAACCTTAAAAATGAAATTTTATATAACTTCAATTCATTACTTGCTATGAAAAAACAAGGAACAAATTTATTTTTTACTGATATTGATAAAATAAAAGAAAAAATGTTAAATGAGTTAGAAAATGATAAATTACATAAATAACAAAGTGTTTCATATTAATATTATGACAAATATGAAAATAATTTTGTGTTAAGTGTTATTTTGCGGTATTATATTGTATGTTTGGAGGTTTAAAATGAAAATTGTTATTAGTGGAATTAATAATGGATTTAAAGACATCACATTAATTGATGGAAATGTTAGGCTTATTATGTCGATTTATGGAAATGGCGATTTGTACTGGACAATAACGGATGATAGTAAATTAATTAAAAATATGTTTTTTACTATCACTAGAGAAAATGGAGCAGTATATTCAATATTTCAAGATTTATTTGCGGATATAGAAAATGTAAATGTTTGCACTTTAGACGATATTTTTAATAATTATGAGGCCGAAAAATATAATAAAATATATCATGAGGAAGCTTTTAAATATGATTTTTATCATTATTCTGAATTGTACGATATAGAAAATAAGGCTATTACTTGGTGTAGTGATGAATTTAATCACGATAATGCTAATATTTTAAAGATAAGAAAAATAGATGATGAATTCGAACTTGAATTTATACCTAAATCTAAATTATCAGGATTTATAAATGGAAGTTCAAATATTGGAAGAGTAACAATTAAATTTTGTAATTCTGGTAGTTATTATTCTCCTTTTAATGTTATGTTTATGCGTTTATTTAATAAGCTACAATTGGTTGATGATGTTAAAGATATAAAACATCAAGTTTCGATAGATGAATATATGTATAATAAAAATAAAGGAAAAAGATTGGTAAAGAGATAATCCATTAAGATTACCTTTTTTTATATTTATGTTAAAATTAAAAAAGAAATGAGTGGCATCATGGAAAGATTATATGATGTAGTTAAAGAAGTATATATACCTTTAGAATATTCGGGATATTTTGGTACTACTTTAGGAAGTAAATGGAATAATAATAAAAATCTAAATCAGTTACTTTTAGTGTTGTGACTTATTTTTTAACAATTTTATTAATAATATCTATATTTAGTATTATTGGTAAAAATAATCCAGAATTATCATTATTCTTTAATAATTATGATAGGGCATATGATTTAAAAGGTAAATATATGTTACTAAGAAAAATGTTGTATTTATATGTATTTTTACGAGTATTTATTGATAGTGCATTACATTTTATGGGAAATAAATTATTAAATAAATTATTAAATAAAGGTATTAATTTAGAGTAGGAATTTATTATGTTATAATTTTATATAGGAAGGCGATTTATATTATGGATAAAAATAGTATTATAGATAAGGAAACATTTGAAGTTTATACTTATGCTGAAGATCATCCTAAAGTGTTTGTTTGTGATAAAATGATTGCTCCTGCGGTTGCTTTGTTAAATAAAAAGGGATATAAAACATTTGCAAGTTGTTCAGGCCATTATAAAATTGAATTTTACGAATATTTTGATGAGGATATTAAAAACTTAGAAGAATATCAAAATAATGAAAGAATTATTATTAAAAAAATAAAGGAAAATAATTTTGATTATTGGAAGGAATTAGATAGTACAATAACTTATATTTTATTTAATGATAAATATGATTTTGATAATTTACCTAATGGGTTTGATATAGAAGTAAATGAAGGGTTTGATTATCCAAGAACTTTACTTGAATGTAAAACTAGTTATTATGATAAAAATAATAAACATTTAAATATGCTTGATGTTTTAAAAGAACTTGATGATAAGTGTAAAGAACTTTATGAATGGATAAAGAAATTACCAAACAATAATTAGTATTAAAGATAATCTTGTTAGGTTGTTGTAAAGATAATCGTTATTGATTACCTTTTTTTATTTTCATATTTATGTTAAAATTAAGAAAGAAATGAGTGATATCATGGAAAGATTATATGGAGTTGTTAAGGAAGTATATATTCCTTTAGAATATAATGAAAATAATAATTTATTAGGTGTTATGGATAGTCATAATATTGGTTTTAAAATAGATGTTGATGGTGAAGTAGAATCATATGAATTTGAACAAGATGAATTTAACTGTCA
>CAKOQK010000037.1 GCA_934101225.1 uncultured Bacilli bacterium
AAATAATTATCGATAATATAAACGAATTATCAAGTTATCTTAATTTAAGAAAACAATTTATTGAAGAAGGGTTGAACAAGATTTTAAAAAATTATACTATGGATTTTATTGAACTGGTTAGAATAATGTTCATTTACTTTGAAAATTAAATTTACATAATTATTTTAAAAAAAATCGTATTTAAAAAATTTGCTTTTATATATTGGATATGTTATAGTATTACTTAATTTAGGAGGATACTATGAATAAAGATTTTGAATTAACCTTACTTAGTGAAGGACAAATTTGGGGCAATAATAAAGAAAGACAATTAGATGTAATTAGCAAATATGGAACAAAAACTGCAATTACAGATTTATGTATTTTAATAGGTAGTTATTTATGTAAAAATACTATAGATGAAGATAGTTCTTTAAAAGGTAGAACCGGTTGGTTTTGGACTAGATCTGATGATGGCAATAATGATGTCCGCGTGGTCGATAATTATGGTGATAGGGACTACTTATATAGGTGTGTATGCTATGGTGCTGTTCGACCAGCATTGCAATCTTCTGTATTCTTTTCCCAAATCTCCCAAAATAGAGTGAGGGGATACAATGGAACAGAAGAGGTTGAATTCGGAGAATATCCTCAAAATGCTGCTGATTCAATAATGCAAAATATACTAGAGACAGCATATAATAGAGGAATGAATAAGACAGGAAGAAGTTACACATTTGATTCTGTAAAAGATTATTACGATAACACAGGATTTAAACCCGTAACCTATGAAGAATACGAATATCAAGGAAAGAAATATATTCGTATAAAAGCTAACTCTAGTTATGGTTGCGGTAAATTCATGCTTTCAAATGGTGTTGAATATAGAAATGGTGATTATGTTTGGGTAGAAGTAGCACCAGTCAAATGGTTAATAAATGATGAAAACAAGCGATTAATTTCCAAATATGGATTAGTTTCTGGTATAAGATTTCTTGATAAAAAAACTGATTATAAAGGTAATTTTAGTAAAACTGAAATGTATGAATACCTTAATAAATATATGATTAAAGATTTATTTCAAAATATTAATTGTAAACAAAAAGTTAGTGATAACAATATTGAAGAATCATTAAATATTTTAGGTTTAGGTTCTTGTAAAGGAATTAGCCAAGAAATTTTAAACTTAATTGTTAAAGATAGAATTAACCAAGTTATTACTGATTCTAAATTATATGATTCTATGGATTATAAACTATTAAAGGAACAAATTAATAAAATATTGGAAGCAGGAAAGTCTATATCGTTGCACGTTAATAAAATTTCAAATAAAGTTAAACAATTAAATTCAAAGTAAGCAAACAAGAAAAAATGTTTGCTTTTTTAGTGCTTATATGCTATAATATACGTAATTTGAAGGGGAAAGGTGAAATATTATGAATAAAAATTTCGAATTAACGTTACTTAGTGAAGGACAAATTTGGGGAAATAATAGTGAACCTCAATTAGAAGTAATTAACAAATATGGAACAAAAGCTGCAATTACAGATTTATGTATTTTAACTGGCAGTTGTTCATGTAAAGATACTATAGATGAAGATAGATCTTTAAATGGTAGAACTAGTTGGTTTTGGACTAGATCTGATGATGGCGATAGTGATGTCCTCAAGGTCGATGATGATGGCGATAGGGCCGGCTTAATTAGATTTGTACGCTATGGTGCTGTTCGACCAGCATTGCAATCTTCTGTATTCTTTTCCAAAATCTCCCAAAATAGAGTGAGGGGATACAATGGAACAGAAGAGGTTGAATTCGGAGAATATCCTCAAAATGCTGCTGATTCAATAATGCAAAATATACTAGAGACAGCATATAATAGAGGAATGAATAAGACAGGAAGAAGTTACACATTTGATTCTGTAAAAGATTATTACGATAACACAGGATTTAAACCCGTAACCTATGAAGAATACGAATATCAAGGAAAGAAATATATTCGTATAAAAGCTAACTCTAGTTATGGTTGCGGTAAATTCATGCTTTCAAATGGTGTTGAATATAAAAATGGTGATTATGTTTGGATAGAAGTATCACCAGTTAAATGGCTAATAGATGATAGAAAAGGACTTTTAATTTCCAAATATGGATTGGTTTCAGGTATAAGATTTCTTGATACAAATCATGAATATAATGGAGATTTTAATAAAACTGAAATGTATGAATATCTTAATAAATATATGATTAAAGATTTATTTCAAAATGTTTATTATATTCAAAAAGTTAGTGATAACAATATTGAAGAATCATTAAATATTTTAGGTTTAGGTTCTTGTAAAGGAATTAGCCAAGAAATTTTAAACTTAATTGTTAAAGATAGAATTAACCAAGTTATTACTGATTCTAAATTATATGATTCTATGGATTATAAACTATTAAAGGAACAAATTAATAAAATATTGGAAGCAGGAAAGTCTATATCGTTGCACGTTAATAAAATTTCAAATAAAGTTAAACAATTAAATTCAAAGTAAGCAAACAAGAAAAAATGTTTGCTTTTTTAGTGTTTATATGCTATAATATGTTTAATTTGAAGGGGAAAGGTGAAATATTATGAATAAAAATTTCGAATTAACTTTACTTAGTGAAGGACAAATATGGGGAAATAATAGTGAATCTCAATTAGAAGTAATTAGCAAATATGGAACAAAAGCTGCAATTACAGATTTATGTATTTTAACTGGCAGTTATTTACGTAAAGATACTATAGATGAAGATAGATCTTTAACTGGTAGAACTAGTTGGTTTTGGACTAGATCTGATGATGGCGATAATGATGTCCGCGTGGTCAATCATTTTGGTAATAGGGTCACCTCATACAGGTATAAACGCGATAATGCTGTTCGTCCAGTTTTGCAATCTTCTGTAATCTTTTCCCAAATCTCCCCGAACAGAGTGAAGGGATACAATGGAACGGAAGAGGTTGAATTCGGAGAATATCCTCAAAATGCTGCTGATGCAAGAATTCAAAATATATTAGAGTCAGAATATAATAGAGGATTGAATAAGACAGGAAGAAGTTACACATTTGACTCTGTAAAATATGATGACTATGATACAGGATTTAAACCTGTAACCTATGAAGAATACGAATATCAAGGAAAGGGATATATTCGTATAAAAGTTAACTCTTCTTTTATTTTTAAATTCATGCTTTCAAATGGTGTTGAATATAGAGATGGTGATTATGTTTGGGTAGAAGTATCACCAGTTAAATGGCTAATAGATGATAGAAAAGGACTTTTAATTTCCAAATATGGATTGGTTTCAGGTATAAGATTTCTTGATAGAAATCATAATTATTATGGAGATTTTAATAAAACTGAAATGTATGAATATCTTAATAAATATATGATTAAAGATTTATTTCAAAATGTTAATTGTATTCAAAAAGTTAGCGATAACAATATTGAAGAATCATTAAATATTTTAGGTTTAGGTTCTTACAAAGGAATTAGCCAAGAAATTTTAAACTTAATTGTTAAAGATAGAATTAACCAAGTTATTACTGATTCTAAATTATATGATTCTATGGATTATAAACTATTAAAGGAACAAATTAATAAAATATTAGAAGCAGGCAAGTCTATATCTTTGCACATTAATAGTAATTCAAATAAAGTTAAACAATTAAATTCAAAGTAAGCAAACAAAACTTACTTTTTATTTTGCCTATTTTATGATAATATATGGATTAGAAAAAGAAGTGATTAATTATGCGAAAAACAGTATCCTTAATTGGAAGACCAAATACCGGAAAGAGTTCATTATTTAATAGATTAATAAATGAAAAAAAATCTATAATTGATGATCAAGCCGGTGTTACTAGAGATCGTATTTATGGAATAGTAAACTATGAAGATAAAAGTTTTAATTTAATAGATACCGGTGGAATTGATTTAGAAAAAGCAACATTTAATGAAAATATTAAAATGCAAGCCGAACTTGCCATTGATGAATCAGATTTAATCGTATTTGTAATAGATGGTAAAGAAGATTTAACAAGTAATGATTTATTAATATCTAGTCTTCTTAAAAAGAGTAATAAAGAAGTAATAGTTGCTGTAAATAAATTAGATGAAAAACATATGAATAACAATGTTTATAATTATTATGAACTTGGCTTTGATGCTTACTATCCTGTATCAGCTGAACATAATAAAGGAATTAAAGAGTTATTAAATGCGATTACAAAAGATTTTAATCCCTATACAACCGAAGAAGATGATGCTACTTTAAAATTTTCCCTTATTGGAAGACCAAATGTTGGAAAAAGTAGTTTAGTAAATGCCTTATTAAATGAAGAACGTTCAATAGTCTCAAACGTTGCTGGAACTACTCGCGATGCTATTGATTCTCGTTTTACATATGAAAAAAATGATTATATCGTAATTGATACAGCTGGTATGCGTAAAAAAGGTAAGATTTATGAAAATATTGAAAAATACAGTTTGCTTAGAAGTCTTAAAGCAATTGAAAGATCAGATGTCTGTGTTCTTGTTTTAAACGCTGAAGAAGGAATAATTGAACATGATAAACATATTGCATCATACGCTATTGATGCAGGTAAAGCACTTGTAATATGTGTAAATAAATGGGACCTAATAGATAATAAAGGTGAAGCAATTAAAACATGGACAAAATTAATTAGAAACAATTTCCAATTTGCTCCATATGCCCCTATTGTATTTTTATCAAGTAAAACAAAATCACGAATTCATACATTAATGCCAGAAGTAATTAAAGCATATGAAGGCTTAACTAGAAGTGTTAAAACTAGTGTTTTAAATGATGTAATAAGAGAAGCAGTTCTAATACATGAACCACCTTCATATAAAGGAAAACGTTTAAAAATATACTTTGTTCATCAAACAGGAACAAAGCCACCTAAATTTGAATTTTCCGTTAACAATAAAACTCTAGTACACTTTAGTTATGAAAGATATTTAGAAAATCAAATTAGAGAAAACTTTGATTTTACTGGCACCCCTATAATCTTTAAATTTACTAATCGTAGTGGCGATGATGAATAATAAAATTATAATTGATAATGAAGAATTCGAAATAATTGTTAATCGTAAAAGAATTAAAAACTTATACTTAAGAGTAAAAGAAGAAAATAAAATAGAGGTATCAGCTAACTTTTATACAACTAATAAAGAAATATTAAAAATAATAAATGATAATAAAGCCTTTATAATTAAGGCTAATAATAAACTTAAAGCAAATAAATTAATACCTAATAAAATAATGTATTTAGGTGATGAATTATCTCTAATAGAAAGTGATAAAACATTTATAGATAATAATTATATTTATGCTAAAAGTGAAGAAGATGCTGTAAATTACATATACAGTCTATGTTATGATGTATTTAGAACTAGATTAGAACGAATAATGAATATGTTTGATGATTTGCCTAAGTTTACTTTAAGAGTTCGTAAAATGAAAACTAGATGGGGAGTATGTAATAAAAGTAGCATGACTGTAACTTTAAATACCGAACTAATTACTAAAGATGTTAATTTAATAGATTATGTAATTGTTCATGAACTATGTCACTTTAAACATATGGATCATTCACCTGCATTTTGGAATGAAGTATCTAAATATTATCCCTATTACAAACAAGCAAGAAAGGAGTTAAATAATAAATGATTGAATCAGTAAATAATGAAAGAGTAAAAGAAATTGCTAAATTGCATGATAAAAAATATCGTAAAATTAATAATAAGTTTCTTGCCGTAGGAAAACATTTAGTTGAAGAGGCCTTAAAAAAGAACTTAGTTTTAGAATTATTTTTGCTTGAAGGAACACCAAATACCTATGGCTTTGATGCTACTTACGTATCTGAAAAAGTTATGAAAAAATTATCTGATCAAACAAGTAGTCCTAAGGAATTAGCAGTTTGTAAAATTGAAAATAATAACGAAATAGTTGGAAATGTAGTCATGTTAGATAACATAAAAGATCCTGGAAATTTAGGTACAATAATTCGTTCAGCAGTTGCATTTAATTATCAAACAATTATTTTATCAAAAGAGTGTGTTGATGTATATAACGGAAAAGTTATAAGATCAAGTGAAGGAATGCTTTTTAACATAAACATAATAATAGATGATATTGAAAAATATATTTATATCTTAAAAAATAATGATTATAAAATTTATTCAACTGATGTAGTTACTGGAGTTAGTCCTCAAAAAGAATATAATAAGCATGCTATAATTATTGGCTCAGAAGCTAGTGGTGTTAAAGATAGTGTTAAAGCCCTTGCTGATCAAAATTTAAAACTTCCTATGAATCCTTTGTGTGAAAGCTTAAATGCCGGGGTATCTGCTAGCATCCTAATGTATGAACTTGGTGGTAAAAGATGAAAGATCTATCGTTTTTAAAATCTCGTTACTTTGTTTATAAAGGAATTTATGATAATAAAAATATTTATGAAAATACTTTAGAGGCAATAAAAGTAGCAATCCGTAAAAATAAAGCCATCTATTTAACCGTATGTGAAACCAAAGATAAAGAATTAATTATTTGTGAAAATGATTGTTTAACCAGAATTCAAAATCAAAAAGATAATATTAAAGATATGACTTATGATGAAATATCATATTTATCTTTTTATCATATTCCTAAACTATCTGAAGTCTTGGAATTAACAAAAGATATTCCTATTATTTTAAGTTTGAAAATACATACTAAAAATGAAGAATTATTTAATTTATTAGATAATTATTCTGGTAAATTTGCTCTATTATCAACTGATATCAAAATAATAATGTGGTTAAATAAACATCGTGAAAATTATATCGTAGGAGAAGTTATAACCAAACATAAAGGCTTTAATCTAGGATTCTATTTTATTAAATCAGACTTTAAAAGTTACAATATTGAATATTATGATAAAATAAAATTAAATAAATTAAGAGAAGAAAATATTGTTATTGGCTATTACGTTAATAATAAAAACAGGTTAAAAACTTATAATAATATGTTTGATTCTTTAATAATAGATAATTATATTGGAATAACAAGTAGGTGATTAAGTTGGAAAAAATTTATATAGGTAAAATAGTTAATACATTTGGAATTAAAGGTGAACTTAAAATAGTGTCTAAGTTTGAAATGCCAGATAGAGTATTTAAAATTCATAACCATCTTATAATTAAAGATAGAAGCTATGAAATAACCGGTGTTCGTTTTCATAAAAATAATTATTTAGTAGAACTTAATAATATCAAAGATATTAATGATATAGAATATTTAATTGGTAATGATGTGTATTTTGCTAAAGAAGATTTAAACTTGCTCGATGAAGAATATTTAATAAGTGAGTTAATTGATTATAAAGTAATATCTAATAATAAGGAAATAGGTATAATAACTAATTATGATGATAATAAAATAAATCCATTAATTAAAGTAAATAATAAATTTTATATTCCACTTAAAGGTTTTTATGAAAAAATAGATAAATTAAATAAAAAGATTTATGTTAAAGATGTAAGTGGGTTAGTGTTATGAAAATCAGTATATTAAGTTTATTTCCTAATATGTTTGATGGTTTTCTAACTGAATCTATTATTAAAAGAGCTATTAATGATAAAAAAGTAGAAATAGAAATAATTAATTTTCGTGATTATTCACCATTAAATAATAAAATGGTTGATGATACTCCATATGGTGGAGGAGCAGGAATGGTTTTAAGATGCGAGCCTATTTATGAAGCGATAGATGCTATTAAAACTGAGGATTCTTATATAATTATTATGGATCCTACTGGTGCAACTTATAAGCAAGCTAAAGCTAAAGAATTAAGTGCAAAAAAACATTTAATAATAATTTGCGGTCATTATGAAGGTTTTGATGAAAGAATAAAACTCTTAGCCGATGAAGTAATCAGTATTGGTGATTTTGTCTTAACAGGTGGTGAACTACCTGCTATGATGATAACTGATTCTATTGTGAGATTAATTAGTGGAGTTATCAATAAAGAAAGCTTAGAAAGTGAAAGTTTTAATGATAATTTACTAGATTATCCAACTTATACCAAACCAGAAGAATATAGAGGAATGAAAGTTCCAAGCATTTTACTTTCTGGCAATCATCAAAAAATAGATGAATATCGTAAAAGTGAGAAAATAAGAATAACAAGGGAAAAAAGAAATGATTTAATGGGGGATTAAATTATGTACAAGTTATATAAAAATAAGAAAAAATATAAATTTAAAGAATCATTTGATTTCTTTAGTTATCCTTTAACTTTAAATAATATAGAAGTATCTATCGTAGATGAAAGAATAATTAAAATATTCATAAAATCTAATATTAATTTTGATTTTTCTAAATTAGTTTCTAAAATATTAATTTTTATTGATAATGAAGGAACTGATACTGATGGAACTCTTATTTTAATTGAATTAAATAATTTAAGTAACATGATATTTAATTTATATGCGGATTATTTTACTAAAACTGAACTTAATTATTACATGCGAAATATTAGGCTTTTAGTGCAAGAAATTAAAAAAATAGAACTTAAAAAAATGCAACAGCCAACAAGTGAATTACGTTCAAGAAGATCCAGATAGTAAATTTGTTATAATGCATGAATGTAAATCAAGTGTAAATTGACACGGGGGGGTATTATTATATAATTTCACTAGGATAAAGGTGATTTACATGTATA
>CAKOQK010000038.1 GCA_934101225.1 uncultured Bacilli bacterium
ATGTAAATCAAGTGTAAATTGACACGGGGGGGTATTATTATATAATTTCACTAGGATAAAGGTGATTTACATGTATAATAAGGAAGAACAAATAAAAGTGTATGTTATGGTAGGAACAATAATAATGCTCCTAGTGATATTCTCAGGAATAACATATGCTTTTTTTAGTGCCAGTAATAATAAAGAAAGTACGTCTTTAATATCAGCAACTAGTGGTAAAATGACAATAAATTATGCCGATGGATCAAGTAAATTATTATCAAGTAAAGATATTCAGCCAAGTAATAGGATAATAATTGATAAGACCTTTACATTAACTGGAACAAATACAACTAGTGGGCTTACCATGCCATATAAAGTAGGATTAAAATATACTAGTGGTTTTAGCTATGGTCAGTTACATTATTATTTAAAGAGAACGAGTGCAAACTCAAATATCACAAGTAATTTAATTGGAACAACAAATCAAACAATACCTGGAAATACCTCTGAAACAGGATACACCAGTGGAACCTTTATTAAAAATAATACTGAAAGTTACTTAGAACTAGTAACAGGAGAATTTAAAGCAAACACAAGTAATCAAACAATAACCTTTAATTTAAAAATTCAATTTCCCGATACAGGAAAAAATCAAGACAGTGAAAAAGGAGCCACATTTAATGGTGAAGTAGTTATAAATTATGAAGATAAACTAAATAATATAGCAATTGGTTATGATTATTTAGAACCAACTGAAGTAAATTCAGAACCATATTATACATTTACAGCACCAAAAACAGGAACATATAAAATAGAAACTTGGGGTGCACAAGGAACAATAAATGGTGGCTTAGGAGCCTATAGTCATGGTCAAGTCATACTACAAAAAGATCAAAAAATATATATCTATATTGGCGGTCAAAATGGTTACAATGGAGGAACAAATTCAGACCGTGTAGGAGGTTCTGGTGGTGGCGCAACTCATATTGCAACAAAAACTGGTCAATTATTCAACTTATCAAGTAGTTTAACTAATATTTTAATTATTTCTGGTGGCGGCGGTGGAGGTGATAGCTGGAAAACTGGTGCTTTTGGTGGAAACGCTGGTGGTATAATAGGTGGAGCATCATCTATAACTACAGATTCTACGTATAATTATGCAACTGGAGGATCTCAAACAAATGGTGGTGTAGCATACACAAGTACCAATTATCCTGCTTCAAATGGTGCATTTGGTCAAGGCGGCGTTAGTACAAGTAAATATGGAGGCCATGGCGGAGGTGGTTACTATGGCGGAGGAGCTGGAGGTGCTGGATCAAGTTGGAGTGCTGGTGGCGGAGGCGGTTCTTCCTATATTGGAAACACTCTACTAACAAATAAGGCAATGTATTGTTATAATTGTACTGAATCATCAGAAACATCAACTAAAACTATTTCAACAACCTGCCATAGTGAGAATCCAACAAGTAATTGCGCTAAAGAAGGCAATGGTTATGCCAAAATAACACTTATATCAAATTAAATGCAAAATACTTAGCTTGTAAGAAATACTAAAATTGATTGGTATTTCTTTTATTATTTTTGATATTTGTAAATTTATTTATTTTTTGCTATGATAAGTTTGTTACGGAGGAATAGTAATGTCTAATATTAATGATTATATAAAATGGAGAGGAGATTTAAAATTTTCTTCTAAATTTAAATTTAATGAATTAGATAGCTTAATTCTTGCTAGATTTTCATATTTAATATTTCATAAAATTAAAATGGATAATGTTGAAACAATAGAATCAATTGCTAAAAAAATGGCTAAATTTGATAATGATACATTCTTATTTAATGGTGATAAAGAAATGATTACATTATTAGGTCAAAGCGAAAGATTTAAAAATTTAAAAGTTACCAATTATGTAAGAAATAACAGTAAAAAGCTAGAACAACAATTTGGAGCAATAGTTATTCATACTTCAAAAAAAGATTTATATGTATCTTTTGTAGGAACTGATGAAAATATATATGGATGGAAAGAAGACTTTAATATGGCCTTTATGGAAGAAGTTCCATGCCAAAAATTAGGCGCTGACTATTTAAAACAAATTGCTAAGAAATATTGGAATAAGAAAATACGTATTGGTGGGCACTCTAAAGGTGGAAATATTGCAATATACTCTGCACTAACTGCCCCCAAAAAAGTTCAAAAAAGAATAATTAAAGTCTATAATTATGACGGTCCTGGCCTTAGTGAAAGTATATATATAAAATATGAAAATCCAAAAATAATAGCTAAAATGGAAACTTACTTACCACAAGATTCAATAATAGGAAATTTATTTAATCATAACGAAAAAACAACAATAGTTAAAAGTAATCAAACCTTTATACTTGAACATGATATATTTTCATGGGAAGTTTTTAAAGATAATTTAATACTTTCTAACGTTAAAATTAATCGTAGTGAAAAACTAGATAAAGCAATTAGAGAATATTTAAATAACACAACTAAAGAAGAAAGAAAAATTGTAGTAGATGCATTATACGAAATAATCGATTCATCAAAAATAGAAAGCACATATGATCTTTTAAAAAAATATCCCATTCTTTTACCTAAGATTTTATTAAAATCTAAAAGTTTATCTAAAGAAGATCGTGCTAAATTAATGTCACTAGTTAACGCTATTATATCAACATTTATAAATAAAAATAAAAAAGTGAAATAGTTATGGAATATGAATTATTTAAAAAATGTGTATTTGATTATTCTAAATTATTAAATTACGGATTTAAAAAAGAAAATAATATTTATTATTATGAAAAATATATTTTAGATAATAATTATAAGATATGTATTAAGATAGAAAATAATAATGTTATAGGAAAAATATATGACTTAATATTTAATGATGAGTATCTTAATTTAAATGTAGATTCTAATTTAAGTTTTAATAATAAAATTAAAGAAGAATATATTAATATACTTAAAGATATTAAAGTTAAATGTACTAAGGAATCTTTATTTGTATTTAAACAATCTAATGAGATAACTAGTTATATTAAAAGAAAATATAAAGTTAATCCCGAGTTTTTATGGAAAGAAAGTAGTGGTAATGGAGTATTTAGAAATAAATATAATAAAAAGTGGTTTGGGATAATTCTTAGTGTATCAAAAGATAAATTAGATTCAAAATATAAACAAGAGATAATAGAAGTTATTAATTTAAAGTTAGATGAAACAATGATCAAAGAATTAATTAAAATGGATGGATTTTATAGGGCATATCATATGAATAAAAAAAGTTGGATAAGTATTATTTTAGATAATACATTAGATAATGAAATAATTTATTCTTTAATTGATCAAAGTTATAATAATGTAAATAAATAAAAAATAATTAAATGAATATAATTAAATGGTAAATAATTTGTTAATTAATAGTATAGTCATGTAAACTAATATTTACTAAATTAATTTATTGTGGTTATAATTAACAAAAGAGGTGTAGAGTTTATGTTAATACTAGCAAAATCGTTATTAGGTTTAATGTTAGGTTTTGTATTATCACTTATAATATCTGTTATTACAATACCTTTATTAAAAAAATTTCATATAGGACAAAGTGTTAGTCATACTATTAATGAAAGACATTTAAAAAAAGAGGGTACTCCTACAATGGGAGGTATTATCTTTATATTAACAACATTAATTATTATGATAGTTCTTTATTTAAGAGGAAGTATAGAATATAGTTATAATTTAATAATATTAATAATTACTTTCTTATCATATGCATTACTTGGTTTTGTAGATGATTTTTTGAAAGTTAAGTATCATAATAATAAAGGAATTCCTACTTTAGTTAAATTATTATTTCAAACTATAATTGCAATTATTTTCTATGTAATATTTAGAAAAAATGGTGGGAATCCTACAATTGAAATTACTTTTTTACATACATCTATTAATTTAGGATGGGCTTATGGATTATTTATTTTACTTGTGTTAGTTGGAACAAGTAATGCGGTTAATATTACTGATGGATTAGATGGACTGGCTGGTGGTTTATCTGTTATAACATTTTTAGCATATGGTGTTATTACTTGGGGAACTACTTGGCTTACAGGTTATCAAGATTTAGCAATTTTCTCATTTGTATTAACCGGTGCAATAATGGGATTCTTAGTATTTAATTCATATCCTGCTAGGGTGTTTATGGGTGATACTGGATCACTTGCACTAGGAGCAGCTCTAGCAACTATTGCAATTTTAACAAGACATGAAATATCACTAATATTAATAGGTGGGGTATTTGTAGTTGAAACTTTATCAAGTTTAATTCAAATTATTGCGATTAGAAAATTCCATAAAAAAGTATTTAAGAAAGCGCCATTACATCATCATTTTGAAGAATTAGGATGGGAAGAAATAGATATTGTTAAGTTATTTTGGACTGTAGGTTTCTTACTTGCTATGATTGGTGTAATATATGGAGTTTGGTTATAGAATTAAAATGTCTGGAAACAGATATTTTTTTGTGTAATTAAAAAAATTATATGTTATACTTTTTATAGTAGAAAGTGTGGAGTTAAAGTTATATGGAAGATAATAATAAAAATAATTTAGAAACATTATCAGATTTTGATATTGCATTTGGTTCAAATAATAATAGTGAAGAAGAAATAGAAGTATTATCTGATTTTAATAGTACAGACGTATCAAATTCATTGAGTCAGGATAATAATCAAAATATTAATAATAACGTAAATAGTACTGAAATAAATAATATGCAAGGAGACTCTTTAAATATACAGGAACAAATAATTCAAGTTCCAGTAGCAAATGAAAATTTACAAACTACGACTGGCAATTTTGAAGAAAAAAATAATGTAGAAATTAATACAACTAATAATTTACAAAATGATATTTCTAGTGAACAACCTGTATCAAATAATATAAATTTTGGAACTTCTAGTGAAGAAGAAAATAAAGAATTACTTAAAACTTATATTGGTAAAAATTATGAAAAAATAACTACTAAGAAATTTAATTTTGCTGGGATGTTTTTTGGTGCTTTTTATATGTTTTACCGAAAGATGTTTGGTTATGCTACTATTGTATTTTTAATTAATTTAATTATTCTTAATGTTATTAAAAGTTCATTGTTTAACTTAATTACTTTTTTATTAGTAGGTATTTTTGTAAATGATATATATGTAAAATATGCTAATAAAAAAATAAATAATATTAAAAGTAAAAATCTATCGAAAAATATTGATGAATTAAAAAGTATTTGTGCTAACAAAGGTGGGACTAGTCTTGGATATCTTTTTTTAGGGATAATAACAGAGATATTTATTGCTATCATAATTACCTTGATTATGGCTTTCTTTAACATAAGCACCATACTAGGGCAAATTATTAAAATTCCTAATTTAAAAGATTGGAATACTACTGTTGATACAAATAATAGTACATTAGTAGAAAATGTAGATATTACTGGATATTCTTGTATTGATGGAAAATGTATAATCTCAATTAATGAAGATAATAAAGATATTGACTATAATTTAAAAACAAATAATGATGATTTATTACGTGTATTAAATGATTATAAAGATTATATAAATGTTAATATTTATTATTCTCAAAGTGGAGAAAACAAATTTATTGTAGATTTTAAAATCTATTCTAAATTAAATGATGAAGAAATTGATAATACAATAACTGAAAATGAACTTAGAGATAAATTAGGTTTATATTCTGAAGGAACACATACAGAATCTTTAACATTAGTTAGAATTGGAAATTTAGGTGTTGGCTATAGTCAAGGAGAGACATACTCATATATTACATATACTTTTAAAAATAAATTAAATACTGAATATGAAATGAATCAAAAGAATCCTTCTAATCCAAATAACTTAATTGTAGGAAATGATTATAAAGTTACTTTTGAGGTAAAAAAAGGTACTTTTGATTATGAATTTAATATTATAAAAATTGAACAATAATGTTATGGAAAGGAATTGAAATGAAATATAACATAATAAATATATAGTGTTTACATTTTTAATTTTTAAACCAATAAATACTTTAGCGTTAACTATAAATTCAAATAATAATTTTATTGTCAAAGATTTATTATTTTACTTAATCCCTTTATTACATTTAATTATTTCATTAATAATATGGTATATTTATGGAAAACAAGACAAGCCTATAGAAACTTTAGAATTTTATCCACCAGAAAATTTAAATAGTTTAGAAATATAATATATATATAAGAGAAGAGCAGATGATGTTGATATTATAGCTTTATTAATTTATTTAGCAAGTAAAGGTTATATAAAAATAAGTTAAATAATTGAAAAAAAGTTATATTTTTTGCCTTAAGGATTAAAAATAACTAAACTAAAAGAATATGATAATAACAACATCAATGAATGTGTTTTTTTCTTTAGTTAAAAATATAATTATTATAGGGTGATAGCAATTAAATATAAATATCGTATAATTATATCTTGTTTATTAATTTGTTTATTTGGTCTTCTTATGGTATATTCTTCATCAAATATATGGGCTTTATATAAATTTAATGATTCATTATATTATTTAAAACATCAAGGCTTGTTTTTTATTGTAGGTTTAATAGCAATGTTTGTAGTATCTAAAATAGATTATAAATTATATTTAAAATATAGTAATAAAATACTTTTATTGTCTTTGATTTTATTGGTGTTAGTTTTAATTCCAGGAATAGGACAGGTTAGAAATGGATCAAGAAGTTGGTTTGGAATTGGATCTTTTGGCTTTCAACCATCGGAAATTGCTAAAATATCTTTAATTATATTTGTTTCTAAATATTTAGCAAATAATGAAAAAGAGGTTAAATCAATAAAAAAAGGTGTATTTCCTATATTACTAATAATATTTTTGTTTTTTGGACTTATTATGTTAGAACCAGATTTTGGTACAGGTATGGTAATAGTTGCTACTTTATTTGTAATGTTATTTGCATCTAATATTAAATTATCTTTTTTTGGGTATTTAATAGTGTTAGGAATTGCGGGAATAGTTGGATTAATTATTATGGCACCATACCGAATGGCTAGAATAGTTTCTTTTATAAATCCTTGGGTAGATCCACTTGGTTCAGGTTTTCAAATAATTCAAAGTTTATATGCAATTAGTCCGTCTGGTTTATTTGGAAGGGGACTTGGTAATTCGATTCAAAAGCATTTTTATTTACCTGAACCACAAACTGATTTTATTTTTGCTATTATTTCAGAAGAACTTGGAATACTTGGAATAATAATTTTATCAATTCTATTTTTAGTATTATTTAGTAGTTCATTAAAAATTAGTTTTAATAGTAATAATTTATTTGCTAAATATTTATCATTTGGATTAATAATTGGAATAATGCTTCAAACAATTTTAAATATTTGTGTTGTCATTGGACTTGTGCCAGTAACTGGGGTTACACTTCCTTTTATTAGTTATGGAGGTTCTTCTTTACTTGTTAGTATGATAAGTGTTGGAATAATTTTAAATGTTGACAAAGATATTAAATAGAATAGATATTACATTATTTATCTGTTAAAATACTATTAGGAAAGAAGGATAAAGATGTTTATAAATAATCCTGATGAATTAGATCAACATTTTTTAATAGATAAAGATGTAATTAATAATTTTATTAAAGCTTGTAATTTAAATAAAGATGATGTAGTTTTAGAAATTGGGCCTGGTGTTGGAACCTTAACTAAATTAATTGCACCTAAAGTTAAAAAAATGTATGTAATTGAAAAAGATAATCGTTTAAAACCATATTTAGATAAGATAAAAAATATTGATGTTACATATGGTAGTTGCTTAGATGTACCTTTTCCTAAAGTAGATAAAATAATAACATCACTTCCTTATAGTATTATTGAACCATTTATTTATAAAATAATACACGAAGATTTTAATGAATTATATATGATAATGGGAAAGAATTATTGTGATAATGTAATTAATAATAAAATAACTAACTTAAGTTTATTAACTAATATTTATTTTGATACATATAAATATTTTGATATTTATCCTGATAGTTTTAATCCAAAGCCTAGAGTAGTATCTTCTTTAATTAAACTAACATTTAAAGATAAATTAAATGAAAAAGATATTATATTTAGGAATATGTATAGATTAAATGATAAATTAGTTAAAAATGCATTAATGGAATCTTTAATAATAGTTAAAGGATTAACTAAAAGAGAAAGTAAGGAAAATATAAGTAAATTAAATATAAATGCTGAAATATTAAATAAGAAATTTTGTATGATAAGTAATGAAGAATTAAAAAATTTATATGATAAATTAATGTAATGAATGATTTAAAGAGTTAGTGTAGAATATGTTGGGGATTAGTACCTAAAAAAGTACAATATAATTAAGTTAATTTAATAATAAATAAATC
>CAKOQK010000039.1 GCA_934101225.1 uncultured Bacilli bacterium
CCACTATACTAAATCAGCAATTCTAAATATATTATAGAAAATATTTTAATTATCTACAACATATTTAATTCTATTTTTTTATTTTATGTTTTTGAGCATAGTTAGAAAGACTTCTAAAGTTATCATCATAAGGATAACTATTTAAAGAATTTTGCATCCATATTTGTGACCAGGATATACCTTGACTATGCAATTTTGCTACTCTTTGAGGATTTCTAAAATGTTTTCCTTCTAAATCACTTAAGTCTACACATCCTTCTTCATCGTATAACTTGCATTGTAAATCCCCTTCTAATTTATCACACATATAAGCAAACATAGATTCTTTTGTTAAATGTGAATCAAATTCTATAAATAATTTTTCGATTATTTCACCATCTAATATATCTTTTAATATAATATGTACTGCTTCATGCTCTTTTCTTTCCTTTTCTCTTTTAGAAATATCATTTTCATCATAATCACCAATAACTGTTTCACCTAATTCATGGATTGCAAGCATAAAAATAACTTTCATTATATCTATATCATACCCGTATTCACTTTTCATAGCGATAGCTAACATTTGAACACCATAAATATGTTCAGCAACACTTTCTAGTCTTTCTCTTTTAACACCACATTTTTTCCAACCGGTTCTAATAATATTTTTTAATTTATTACATAAGATATAATATTTTAAAACTTTTTCTACTTTTAAATTATTATTTTTAGAATTAATATCACCAATTATTTTAGTAAAATCCTCTTGTAAACTTTTAGTCGGCTCATATAGTGCAAAGTAATTATAATCGCAAACATCATCAAATTCATCACCTGAACAAATACATACAGGGATTTCTTTACTTACTTTATTTCTAAAAGTACTAATTATATAGCTAGCGTATGGTGATAAATCAAATGTATCACTACGAAGTGGCATATAATTATCTGTAATTAATAAATCATATTTTTTATCACTATTTTTTAACGTTCTAAAATATGCTAGTGCATCCATACAATTATTTAATCTAAATATATCCAAATCTTCAACTACTGCTTTTAAATCTCTAACTATATTTTTATATTTATAATCATCATCTTCTACTATTAATATATTAATAGACTTTTCTTCTAATTTATGAGCTATTGCATAACTAGAAATACTTCTAAAATTATCATCGTATGGATAGATTTGTTGTCCAAACTTTAACCACATTTCTGACCAAGATGCACCTAATGCAAGCAAATCATGAACTATTTTATTATTTAATGTGTTATTTCCATCTTGCTTATTTAAATCTACACATCCTTCTTCATCGTATAACTTGCATTGTAAATCACATTCTAATTTATCACACATATAAGCAAACATTGCTTCTTTTGTTCTATGTGAATCAAATTCTAGAAATAAATTTTCAATTTCTTTTCCATCAAGTATTCCACATAATATTTTAGAAACAGCTTCATGCTCTATTCTTTCTTTATCTTCTTTAGATATGTCAAATTGAGTTAAATCACCTATAACTGTTTCACCTAATTCATGGATTGCAAGCATAAAAATAACTTTCATTATGTCAATATCATAACTATATTCACTCTTCATAGCAATTGCTAACATCTGAACACCAAAAACATGTTCAGCAACACTTTCTAGTCTTTCCCTTTTAACATTCCATGTTTTCCAACCAGTTCTAATAACATCTTTTAATTTATTACATATAACATAATAATTTAGAATTCTTTCTTCTTTATTTGTTTGCATTAAATATTCTCCTTCTAAATCTTATGTATTATATTACTATAAATAATATAGTTATTCAATTTATTTATCTATTATTTTATCAATTCTTTTAATTAACTCATTAATAAATAATGGCTCATTCATTTTATATATGTAGCTATATTTTTTACCTATATCTTTTAAAGACATTCCACTTACATATACTTCTTTTTTATCTAAAATTATATATCTATCGTGAAAAGAATTATTATTAATAAATTTTATATTTTTATATTGTTTACAATATTTACTTATTAAAATATTATCTATATTCTTAGATATAATAATTATATTTTTATCAATATTTTTTAAAGTGTCTAATAATTCTTTATTTGCAAAATTATCAATAATTATTATTTCTTTTTCCGCATTATTAAATATATCAAGTAAAATTGAATAAGCATCATAAATTTTATCTTCAAAAATTATAGAATTTTTTTTGCTTGATAACTTATTAAAAGATTCTTCTAATTTTAAAATTCTATTTTCATGATTAACTAAAATATCATTATTTCTTATTAAGTCATTTGATATGTATTTTCTCATATAAACAAATGCACGAATTATTCTTACACTCATTTTAGTCGATATATCAGTTCTTAATACGGATGATAGCATGGCTACTCCCTCTTCAGTAAATACATGTGGATTGATTCTAGATTTCTTTTTTGTGGTTCCAATTTGGAACCACAAATTATTTTTTTCTTCATCAGTTAATTGAAAATAAAAGTCATCTGGAAATCTATTTATATTTCTTTTAACTGCTTTATTTATGTCTTTAGTACCATTCGCACATTCATATAATCTTGCTAAATCAGAATCTAACATTACCTGTTTTCCTCTTATTTCATAAATTAAATTTTCTATTTTTTCTTGTTTAATTAATTCATTCATTCTCTCTCCTTTAATTGATTTTATTTAGCTATTATAGAAATAAAGACGTATATTTAATTTAATGGAAAAGGAAAACAATGTCAAGATAAAAAATAGATTAAGTTGTTTTATAATTTTAATTAATCTAGTAAATTTAAAAAAACTCATGGTTAACCCATGAATCTTTTAAAACATTATTAATGGTTTAATTTTATTATCAAATGGTTCATATAATGCAACATCTTCATCTTCATAAGTAAATAAGATATATTTGTTTGTATTTATGTTCATCACATTGCCATTTTTAATATGCTTATAATCTTCTTCATTATCAATTTTCTTAGTAACAACATCTAAAAAATCATTTAATTTTAATAATTTATAATTATTATTTTCAATATCTTCCAAAGTATATGCTTCATCAATATTAAAATCACCAAGTATTGTTCTAACTAAACTAGTCATTATTGCATATGTATCTAAAAATGCACCTATATCTCTAATTAAAGATCTAATATAAGTTCCTTTAGATACCTTACATTTAATAGTAATAATATCGTCCTTAATATCTATAAGTTCAATATCATAAATATTTACTATTTTACTAGGTAACTTAACATCAATATTATTTCTTGCATATTCATATAACTTTTTACCATTAACTTTAACAGCGCTATAAATAGGAACTTCTTGATTATATGTTCCTTTAAAATGATTTAAAGCATTAATTATTTCATCTTTACTAAAATCTTTTTTACCTTCTTTTAAAATATTTCCAGTTATATCTAAAGTATCAGTTAAAATACCTAATTTAAAAGATGCAATATATTCTTTATCATGGTTAGTTAAGATATTAGCAAGTTTAGTATATTTACCTATTAAACAAACAAGTACTCCCTCCGCTAAGGGATCGAGAGTACCTATATGTCCTACACTTTTAGTATTAAATTTACGACAAACCTTATTTACAACATCTCTTGATGTCATACCTTTTGGTTTATTTACAACTAGCAAACCATTATTCATTTGCTTCAGCGTGAATTTCCTCAATTATTTCATCAATATGTTCTCCATACTCAGTAGATTCATCATAGACAAATCTAATTTCAGGAGTATTTCTTATATCAATTCTTTTAGCAAGTTCAGTTCTTAAAAATGAAGATGCGTTAGTTAGTTCTGCTTGAACTTCTTGTTTTTCATAATCTCCATAAAAAGTATAGAAAACTTTACACATTGATAAATCATTAGTAACTCTAACTTCAGTAATAGTTACACTTTTAATTATCTCATTATGAACCTCTTCATAAATAATAGAAGATAATTCTCTTAAAATTGAAGATGCAATTCTTTCTAATTTAATTTTACTCATTTTCTTTTTACCTCAATCATTTCATATGTTTCAAAACAATCTCCTTCTTTTAAATCATTAAAGTTTTCGATTGTAATACCACATTCATAACCACTTTTAACTTCTTTAACAGTATCTTTTTCTCTTTGAACTGATGAAATTGTACCATCATAAATTATTACACCATCACGAATAACTCTTACTTTAGATTTATTCTTAATAACACCATTAGTTACAATACATCCAGCAATTGTACCAACTTTACTAAATTTAAATAATTTTTTAATTTCAGCATTGCCAATAGTTTTTTCTTCGTATTCAGGTTCTAACATACCTTTCATAGCTGATTCCATTTCTTCAACTAATTTATAGATAATTTGATATAATCTAATTTCAACATCATATCTTTTAGCAACTTCTTTAGTAATAGCAGATGGAACTACATTAAAACCAATAACAATCGCATTAGAAGCATTGGCAAGAACTATATCACTTTCAGTAATTGTTCCAATACCACTTCTAATTACTTTAATTTTAACGCCTTCAACATCAATTTTTTCTAAAGAGTTTTTAACTGCTTCTTCAGAACCTCTGACATCACATTTTAGAACAACATTAATTTCTTTAACACCTGATTTAATCTTATTAAATAAATCATCAAAGCTAATTACTTCTTTTTTATTATTTTTATTTTTAAAGGCAATTTCTCTAGCTTCAGCAATTTCTCTAGCTTGTTTTTCAGATTCAAAGGCCATGAATTTATCTCCCGCTGAAGGATTACTTGCAAGACCAGTTATTTCAACAGGAGTACTTGGTCCAGCAGTTAAAATATTTTCACCCTTGTCATTACGAAGAGTTCTAATACGACCATGAGTAGTACCTACAACAATTGGATCTCCTAATCTTAAAGTACCATTTTGGATAAGTAAACTTGCTACTCCTCCCATATTTTTATCTATTCTTGATTCAATAACTGTACCAATTGCATATCTATTTGGATTTGCTTTAAGTTCACTTACTTCAGCAATAGCAAGTACTGTTTCAAGTAGTTTATCAACGCCCATACCAGTTTTAGCAGAAATATTTACAAAAGGAACAGTTCCACCCCATGCTTCAGGAGTAATATTTAAAGCTGCCATTTCTTCCATAATTCTTTCTGGGTTAGCATCTGGTTTATCCATTTTATTAACAGCAACAACAATAGGAACGTTTGCAGATAAAGCATGATCTACTGCTTCTTTAGTTTGAGGCATAACCCCATCATCAGCAGCAACAACAATAATTACGATATCAGTAATACTTGCTCCTCTTGCTCTCATTTCAGTAAATGCGGCATGTCCTGGAGTATCAATAAATGTTATTTTACTTCCATTATAATCAATTTGATAAGCACCGATTGCTTGAGTTATACCACCTGCTTCTCCTTCAGCAACATTACTTGATCTAATATAGTCTAAAAGAGTTGTTTTACCATGATCAACATGTCCCATAACAGTTATAACTGGAGGTCTATTAATTAAATCATCCGGATTATCAACAATTTCATATTCTTCAAAATTAGTAATATCTCTTGTTTCTTCCCTTTTTAAAGTCTTTCCATAATCAAGAGCTAAAATTTCAGCTGTTTCAAAATCAATACTTTGATTTAAATTAAGCATTGTTCCTAAACTCATTAATTTCATAATAATTTCATTATTACTCTTACCTAATTTAGTAGCAATATCTGCAACTGTATCTCCTTCTTTATAAAGAATAATATTCTCATCTTTTTTATTACTTTCTAATTTAGATTTATTTTTATACATATCTTTCTTTTTATTTAAATATTCTAAATTATCTTTATTAACTTTATTATTCTTTTTCTTTAATTTTTGATTTTTTTCACTATATTCGTGATCATCTCCAAGTAATTCATCAACCGCATCATCTAAAGCATCTATTTCTTCAAATGAAGCATCACTATCAGTACTAATTAAATTCATTGAGTTATCAAGCATAATAATTGCATCGTCATCTAACATAAAGTTTCCATCAGTTGCTTTATAGCCTAAATCACGACATTTGTTAAGTACTTCTTGGACTGTAAATCCCATTTCACTAGCATATTCTTTTATAGTCATATAAGTATCATTCCTTTCTTATACTAATTCTTTTAAAGTCTCGTATACATCATCACTTACATCCATATTAAAAATATGGTTTAAAACTTTTTTCTTTCTTGCTTCTTCAATAATTTCTTTATCTTTTTTTAAATAGCATCCTTTACCATTTAATTTACCTGTTAAATCTCCTACTATTTTATCATCACTAACGACAATTCTAAGTAGTTCTTTCTTAGGTAATTTTTCATGAGTAAGAACACACATACGCATTGGTACTTTCTTAGTTTTCATTTCCCTCAGCATTAACTTGGTCTAATGTTTTAACATTTATACGATATTTTGTTAATCTACTAGCAAGTTTAATATTTATACCTTTCTTACCAATAGCAAGAGATAAGTTTTCATTATTTACAATTGCAAGTGCTTCTCTATTTTTAGTGTTATCTATAATGTTTACAATAACATCTTTAGCAGGACTAAGTGCATTAGCAATAAATGTAGCATCATCTTCATCATATTTAATTAAATCTACTTTTTCGCCATTTAATTCCTTTAAGATATTTGCAATACGAGTTCCTTTTTCACCAATACATGTTCCAATAGCATCGATATTATTAACGGTACTATAAACAGCAACTTTACTTCTAACACCAGGTTCTCTAGCAACATTATATAAAACCAAAGTTCCATCGGCAAGTTCTGGAATCTCAACCTCAAATAATCTTTTAACAAAATTAGTATTTTTTCTTGAACAAAGAATAAGTGGTCCCTTAGTACTTTCTTCTACTTTTGTTAAATAAACTCTAATTGAAGATCCCATCTTAACTGTTTCTCCAGGAATCATTTCACTTTTTGGTAACACTCCTCTAGCACGTCCTAAATCAACATAATAGTTTTTATTATCTTCCATCGCAAGCATACCAACCATTATTTCATCTTGTTTTCCAATATATTCATTAACAATTGAAGTACGTTCTGCTTCTCTTATTTTTTGAGTTAACACTTGTTTAGCAGTAGAAACTGCAACCCTTCCAAAATCTTTAGGAGTAACTTCTTGTTTAATTGTTTCTCCAACTTGTACATCTGGATCAATTTTCTTAGCATCTTCTAAAAGCATTTGAGCATCCTCTGGAATTTCCGGTTCTCCATAAGTAATATTTCCTTCTTCATCAACAATTTCTGGTCCATCAATATAATCATCTACTACTACATAATATGTATAAACTTTAATATCACCAGTATCTTTATTAATTTCTACTTTAACATTACTTTTAGAATGAAAATTCTTTTTATATGCTGTAATTAATGCTTGTTCCATACTTGCAAAAATATAATCTTCATCAATAACTAAATCTTTTGCCATATTTTTTAAGGCTTTAATAAATTCTTTTCCGTCCATAACTATCCTCTTTCTTTACTTGATATATCAAGTACATATTCTTCTTCTATTAAATCCAACTTATCAATTATCGGATTTATAATGTTTGTTGCTTCAACTATTGTATCTAAATCAATTCCGTTAACTTTATCTAACACTATTTTTAAGAAATAATAATTATTCTCATTAACAAAATCAATTGAATCAACAATAATATCCATCTTATTCATTGGCTCTGTAATCTCTTTTTTAATAATATCTAACTTTTCTTTCATATGCCTCCTAAATATTAATAAAAGTGGGATATAAAGCCCACTTAAATCTGTAACAACTATATTTTAACACTTAT
>CAKOQK010000040.1 GCA_934101225.1 uncultured Bacilli bacterium
GGTTCATGTGTTCCAGGAACTATATCCCAATTGCTTTTTGGAAGAGCTTTTTTCTTTTTAGATTTATAATTTACTTTGGTTTGTGTACTTTGAACCATATCACCTGTATACATTCTATTCTTTAAGATTTTTTTAACTGATGATGTAGTCCATTGTTCATTATATCTCATTTTAGAATTAGGATTTTTTCGTTTTAAACTACTTGGTGTTTTAATTTTATTATCATTTAAATATGAAGTTATATCAGATAATCCTACACCATTAGCAGCCATTTCAAATATTTTTTTTACTACTGGCGCATATTCTGGATCTGGTATTAAATGCCCTTTTTCTTCTGGATCTTTCATATAACCATAACTTGGATTACTTCCAATAAACTTACCCTTCTTTCTTTTATCATTTAAAACACTTCTAATTTTAATAGAATTTTGTCTACTATAATAATCATTACAAGCAATTATAAATGTTGATGAATCATTACTTGCTTGATTAATTGCACTATCATAGTTTTCTTGTAATGATATAAATCTTATATTGTTTTCCGGAAAAAAGTTTTCAATATAATATCCTGTCATAACATGGTCTCTACCTAATCTTGATAAATCTTTTACTATAACCAAATTAGCCATTTTGTTTTTAATGTCTTCAATCATTTTAGTAAATCCAGGTCTTTCAAAATTAGTACCAGAATATCCGTCATCAACATATTCTCCAACAAATATAAATCCTTTTTCTTTTACAAAATTCATTAATAAATTTCTTTGATTAGTAATACTTTCACTTTCT
Source organism: uncultured Bacilli bacterium (assembly GCA_934101225.1). Classification (GTDB taxonomy): domain Bacteria; phylum Bacillota_I; class Bacilli_A; order RF39; family UBA660; genus CAG-533. Next base: position 787 of record CAKOQK010000040.1, read on the forward strand.
GATTCATAAGATTTTCCTTCATCTGCTTCAGATAATCTTATATATATGACAGCTCTATAAATATTATTTGGCATTTGTATCAATCCGTTATACATTTATTACTCCTTTCTTTTTTGTATAACAATCAAAGCCATTTAAAGTATAATACTTTATTTTCAAACTCTCGAATGTGCTAATTTTTAATTAGTACACTTTTTATATATTTATTTAACAAATCCACCAAATTAAGAGCATTATCATCCTTTTTAAAAGTTTCCGTAATTTTAAACATAAGCCACCTCATAAAATTTTATGAGTGTCTTTTTCATTTTATTTCTTATTCCTCCTCGTATATATCACTTAATAATTTTTTTAATTCTTCTTGTTCTTCAATAGTTGCCTCATTTTTAGGTATTAACTTACCATGCCAGTATTCATTACCATCTTCATCTTTATAATAAATACTATCTTCTTTTTTATTTAATTTATTATTATATTGTTTAAAGTTTTGTTTATAGCTAGTATTAAAATTATCTTTAATACTTTTTATTTTTAAATTTAAGACCTCTGATAATTTAATTATACGCTTAGAATTATTTGTACCTTTATTATCATATTCAGTCTTAATATAACCAAAGGTGGCTAAATTACTTATACTTTTTGATATAGTTACTTGTGTTACATTATAAATATCACAAAAATATCTATTAGTAGCCCAACAATAACCATTTTTCTTACAAAGACTTATTATATGAATTAATAATAATCTTTCTAAAAATGTTAATCTATTATCTCTTAATACGGATTTTAAAATAAATACATTTATGAATTCTTCTTTATCCATAATAATCAATATATAAGATATATCTTGAGATAATAAAAGTGCACTTTTAAACTTATTTTCCCTAGGTGTTTTCATCTTATAACAAATTAAAATAAAAAGAAATTGTACAAAACATGCAAAAGGAGTACATTTCTGTACTCCCATTATTCAATAAATATATAATCTAATTCCAATCAATTATTTTTGATGAAGTTATTTGTAATTTATTTACTATATCTTGTTTTGATTGTTGAAATTGTTCAAACATTTGAGAAAAATAAAATTGTTGTTCTTTATCAAAACCATTATCATTATTTATAGGTACTTCAACTTCTATATTTTTTATAATATCAACTGTAACTCTTTTGTTTTGGACACCTTTAGCATATTTTTTTATTCTATTATATAAATATGCATATACATATTCTAAAGAAATATCTTCTCTATACTTTTCTTTAAGTATCAATGCACCACAATGAGTTGTCATACTAAACTTACCATTTCTCAAAAATAATGTACCTGCATAAATTCCATCAGTAGTCCACGTTAAACATTTAGAATCAAAATCATAAGAATTAATTTTAGCAATCTCTCCATCTTGAAATGTTTGTGAAGAATACACAGGATATTTTCCTTTATTTTCATGAAAATATTTATTAGTATATATACTTTTTCCTTTTTTTATTTCAAATAAATCACAAATTTTTAATTTAATACTTTTTTCAAAACTAATTTCTTCAATATTAAATTCTTTTATTTCTATTTGTTTTTTTGATATATAATCTGAAAACTCATCTTCAGCAGACTTTTTTTCAACGTAATCAATTTGATATTCCAAAGAAAACTTATCTGTATTTTGTATAACAGGCATCAATATATCTAATTTATCAATCATAGATATATACAATTTGGTAAATTCGTCCTCTCCTTTTTCACCTTTTCTTCCTTTAGCTAATTTTCTTAATTCAGGTTGAAGAATATATCTTATATAATCAATGTTAATATCATTTCTCTTAGGTATCATAATTCCTCTATCACCATTAATAGAAAATCTACCATCAATAACTTTCATATAACCAGCAAATCCATTTGTCGCCCATGTTAAATATCTTCCATCATAATCACAAGTGTTAATATAAGTTAGCGGAGCAATATTGGATGCAGAATAAACAGGATATTCACCTTTATTTTCATTACCATATTTTTTAGTATATTTAGATTTTCCCTTATCAAAATCAAATAAATCACATAATTTATACTGTTTAAATTCTATATTATTCTTTTTTTTTTCTGCTAAACTTTCAAATAAAACTTTATATTCTAATAAATCATTTGATATATCACCTATATACTCCGAAAATTCTGCTGGGGTAATAGTTGTACTTTTGTCCAAAATTCCTAACTCAATTTTTTCATCATCTGTCCACCATTTATCTATTATCCAATTATCTTCAACTGATAGTTCGAACTTTTCAATTGGAAACAACTTACATCTTTTGTCGTTAGTATTAAATCTAAATTTTGAACTTCTATATACATTAAATAATTCAACAGCCTCTTCCAGTTGGTTTTCGCCAGTATCAAATCTATACATATCTAAAGTTTCCCCAATATCACTTACTAAGTATGAAAATACTGGAAAATCTTGTTCTTCATTTGTATTAAATTTCTTAGTAAGCGCAATAATATAAGTTTTTTTATTTGTAGTAAAAAATGTATTTATTGGCAAAGATATTAACGCATCTAAATAACATGTTTTTAATATAAATTTTCTTAAATCTGTATCATTTTTCCTATTAAGAATTCCATCAGGTATAACCACAAATGCTTTTCCTCCAGGTTTTAAAGCATTTATTATCCATTCCATAAATAAACCTTCTACACCCAATGCATTAACTTTATAATAACTTTCTAATTCGAAGTCTTTTTTTATTTCATCTTTTAAATTACTACTTCCACTCGTAACATATGGAGGATTTGTTAAAATCAAATCGTATTCATCCCTAATAGGATCACGTAAAGTACCCAATATTGAATTTGTCTTTAATTCAAAAGTTTCATTAAATACTTTTGCAAATTGAGTAGTTATTTCACTGTGATCTTTAATAATATCAGAGAAATATATTAGCATGTTCGCTTTTGCAAGGATTATAGTTCTTTGTTCTTCCTTATCAAAACCTTTATCAAAGCCATGAAGTGTTATTTTTTCATTTAATTTACCATTACTAACAGGATAATAATTTTTTAGATGAGGCAATACAGCTTCAAGTAAGAATTTCCCAACACCACATGCAGGATCACAAATTTTCATATCAGTATGTATATCAGCCATTTTAACCATTGGTTTAACTACTTTTAACGGAGTGAAGAATTGGCCCCAATTTTTTTTACTAATACTTTCTTTCAAAAAACTTTCAAACAATTTACTTTTAAAATCATAATCAATTTTTTCTAATCTCCCATAGTCAAGAAACCTATTTAAAATTTTCTTGAAAACTCCGCTATATCCTTCAATCGCTTTATCATCCTTACTAACAAAAATGGTTCCATTGATAATAGTAGTATTATCCTTCAAATTTTTAGGAAACAATTCTTTGATTCTAGGTCTAACAATTTTAGCATAATATTCTAACACATCATTATCAGTATTATTTTTATACATATCTATCAAAGAATAAAAATTACAATTTCCTTTTAATATTTCTAAATCCGACAAATATTTAAAAATAAATATTTCAACAAATGTATATAAACAATTCTCTGGAGTTGCTCCACTAACAGTCCATATATCTTGCCAAATTTGTTTAGCCAAAGGAGTAGGATTTTTTAAAGATGGCACATTCAACTGTGAATTTGTCTCGTCAATAGAATCTAATATTTTTTCTATTAACTTTGGTAATTCAGGATCTTTAGGACTAAAGATTATATTTAATTCTTTACCATTTTCATCTATAATTTTATCACCAGTAAAAGCATTAACCCATATTGTTTCAGTAGTATCAGTAATTACTGCTAATTTTGATTTTAAAACTTTTGCTACTTCTACAGCTTGTTTAATAGCTTTTTGTTTTTTTTCATCAGTATTAAATTCTGAAGGTTTTTTATTTTCAATTGTAACTAGTACATTTTTATTATATACAATCAGTCCATCCGGTTTTCTTTTATCAATACTATCATAATCAAAATCATTAATAATTCTACTTTGCCTTAAATTTTTAATAGTTGTAGCACCAATATTATAGAAATTCCAATTTCCAATTTTTTCTGGGTTATCAATTAAATCTCTTTGCAATAACTCTTCACTCATTGTTTTTTACCTCCTTTATTTTTTCAAAATATTCTTTACTCCTACTATACGGAATAATACCTTGTAAATTTCTAATACCATTTTCAGCAATTTCTTTTTCAATTAAATATGTAATAGTATCATTCAAGTTACTTTGAAAATTAACAAATTTTATTAATTCCTCATTTTTTAATCTAACAGAAAATCTTTTAACTTTTGTATTCATTTGACCACTTCCATCTTAATAATTATATCAAAAAGAGATAAGTATGTCAATGACATACTTATCTCTTTTCGCAAGTTTACACCATAAATTTTCAACTCAAATGATTATTAGGGTTTGGGACATTTCCTACATTGGAATTTCGTACAGGAGTACAAATTCAGTGCTGGCTAGACAATAAACATACTCCTACAAACTAAAAACACTACCATTTCTGATAGTGTTAATTTCTTTAATAATATCTTTTTAATCTTAAAGGATTTGCATTTTTTACTACTAAATTATATTTAATTTTTAATATTTCTTTTACTCTAGATATAAGTTTATTCATATCACATCTACAATTAAATGCATCTATCGCAGAGTTAATATGATTCCTTAAAGGACAATCTGATAAACAATGTCTACTATATCCGTTTGCTAAATAAAATGCTACTAAATCTGGAATAACATAATTATTTAAATAATCATTAACATTGTTATAGAAAGGCAAATATTTTTCTTCAAATTCTTTATCAGTTATATCACACACAGATATACTCCTTTAAAATAATTTCTTCTGCTCTGTTTTTTATATTATTCATTTTACCAATCCATAACATTTGAATACTAATTTTTAATTCTTCATTAATATTTTCTTTTTCAGCAAGTTCTTTAATTAAACATTGTTCTTTCTCCATAAGAGTAATATCAATATCATGCAAATATTTATTCAACTTATCTTTCATAAGCAGTTCAATATATAATCCTCTTTTATTCTTCTTTAAATACTCTAATTTAAGTAATCCATACTTTCCTATATTAAATCTTTCTTTATCTTTTAATCTCAAATTTGGTAATAAATAATCACCGTTCTTAGTGTAACTAATATTCATAACAGTTCTCCATTTCTTTCTATATTTATTTAGCTTTAATTGTTATACATTCGTTACACTTTGACTATCGCCACCCCCGAAGTCGTAGAATGTAGGCATTATAAATTACCTTATAATTATTGCTAATATTTACAATAAATGGTAAAATATATAACTAATTTACGGAGGTGTTTTATGTTAAAATTTATTTTAAATAACACTATTTTTGACTATTCTATTATCTTTTTGCTTCTTATAAATTTTGTATTAACAATAATAATAGACTTAAAGGAGCAAAAGAATGAATCTAAAAATATATTGTTATCAGACAAAATTAATAAAATAAAAATGAAATCAATGATTATAGCAGTGATATTTACCATAATTACATTATATATAAAGTTTAACAATTTTATTAATATAATCATATATTTAATTATCCCTGCAATTCTTTTAATAAAAAATATATTTGATATTTATAAGAAAGAGCAACCTTTATCAACAGATAATAAATTTTATAAACTACTATCAATGAATATTTTTGTTATATTCTTTTCTTCTGCTGCTGTTCCAGTTTACTATAAATCTTTGGCCTCACTAAACCATAATTTAAAAGAAATATTATTAATAATTTACTTAATAATGAGAATTATTCTATTTGTTTTCTTATTTCTAAATAATATAACAATATTATTATCCAACATTAGCATTTTAAAACCATTTAAAATTAAAGATAATAGAATGGATGATAAATTTTATAAACTTAAAGATTATAGTTTTCACTTTTATAGAAAATATAATTCTAAACTTACTTTATACATTGATACCATTTTATATTTTTTATTAAGTATTCCAACTATTATTTATAATTTAGTCTGTATTATTATATTAAAACTTTACAAGTTCTTACTATTATTTAAAAATAACTTAATTAATACTATATGTAATATTAATAACAATAGTAATAAAATAATTAGAAAAATTACTAATATTTCAATCATTATTGCATTTTCCATTGTACATATCATAATAATTATAAATTCAGAATTATTTTCTGATGAAATTACACAAATTTATGATTTCTTATCAACTGTTATATTAATTCCATTTATTTATGATAGTATCAAGTCTAAATCATAATTTTATACACTAAACTTATAGATTATTTTTACATTTTTGTCTTTATCAACAATTATTTTGTCTATTAGTATGAATAATAATTCTCTAGTAGGTTTTTTCATACTAATTAGTTCTTTGATTTTTTGTTTTGTTTCTTCATCATTATATTTTTTAGGAACTTCATTAATGGAATTTTCTAATTCTTTTATTCTAGAATTATATGTTCTTATTAAATTTTCTGTGTTAGAGGATAGTCTTGTATAAGTATCAACTGAGATTATCCCAATATATTTGTCTTCATATAATGCATCTATTTTTAGTTGTAGTTCTTTGATATTATTTTCTAGTTTTTGTTTTTCTATAATCAAATTTTCCTTGTTATCCTTCTCACTTTTCACATTAGATACTAAACTATCAATATCAACTTTTTCTATATACTTTTTACAAGTTTTTTTGATTTGATTTAAAATTATTTTTTCAAAACTATTATATTCTAAAAAGTGTGGTTCACATAATCTTTGCCTTGGACTTCTAGAATATTTATTACAATTTATAGACCAGTAATTGCGTTTTTCTCTATAACTAACCGTTAGCTTATTACCACACTCTTTGCAATAAAGTAA
>CAKOQK010000041.1 GCA_934101225.1 uncultured Bacilli bacterium
AATATAGAGTTAAAAGAACATAACTATAGTTTAAATCTACTATTAGAAACTAAAAGTATTTTAAAAAATGATGAATATCTAAGAATAATTTATTCTATTGAAAGTGAAGAAAAAATTGATAATATATTAGAAATCTATTTTTAATGTATTTTTTAAATAATTTAACAATATACTTTATTTATTTAGTATGATATTCTTATCATAAGAAAGGATATTTATTATGGATAATATTCTAAAAATAAATAATTTAAATAAAAAGTATCATCATCATAAAGTTCTTAATAATTTAAATATGACGATTAAAAAAGGTGCAATATATGGACTTGTTGGTAGAAATGGAGCTGGAAAAACAACTCTTATTAGAATAATAACTGGTTTGCAGTCACCTACTAGTGGTTATTATGAATTGTTTAATATTTCATCTAAAACTAAAAAGATTACAGAATTAAGAAAAGATGTCGGAGCAATTATTGAAAGACCTTCATTGATAGAAAATATGACAGCAAAAGAAAATCTTATAGAACAGTTAAAATTAGTAGGAATTCATCAATTTAATAACGTAAATAATTTGTTAGAACTTGTCGGATTAAGTAATACTAATAAAAAACAAGTAAAAAACTTCTCTTTAGGAATGAGGCAAAGATTGGGAATAGCTGTTGCGCTTTGTTCAAACCCAAAATTTATAATTTTAGATGAACCAATAAATGGCTTAGATCCTGAAGGAATTATTGACATTAGGAAATTAATTCAAAAATTAAATAAAGAGCAAGGAATAACATTTTTAATTTCAAGTCATTATTTAGATGAATTATCTAAAATAGCTACCGACTATGGCTTTATTAATAAAGGACAAATTATTAAAGAGATAAGTGCGGAAGAATTTAATAGTAATAAACATAATCAAATTAAAATTATTGTAGATAATCCTGAAATAGCAGAAAAATATTTTAAAAGTAAAAATATTCGTTACCAAAACCTTAACAATAATTGTTTTCAAATGTTAACTGACATAAATATATCAACCATAATAATAGAATTATCTAAATTAAATTGTATTGTTAAAAGTTTTAAAGAAAATGAAGATACTTTAGAAAATTATTATCTCAATTTAATTGGAGGAAAAGAAAATGACTAATCTTTTAAAAGCCAATTTTTATAAAATGAAAAAAAACAAATTTATTTGGATAGCTAGCATATTAAGTGTTATAGTTGCAATTTATTATATAAGAGACAATTATAATGTATACCATGATTTTTTAAGTATTGTTAATATAAACAGTTTAATATTTAATTATCTACCTGTATTTATAATAGTATCTTCTATATTAATAAGTACATTACTAGGTTTTGATTATTCTAATGGTTCTATAAAAAACAAAATTATAGTTGGTCATAGTCGTTTAAAAATATATAGTAGTAATTTAATATCAACATATTTAATAATTTTAACAATTTATTTAATTTATGTACTAATAATATGTTTATCAGGTATATTCTTATTCAAAAATTTAACTTTCAATTTTGAATTTTTAATAAATATTATAATTTTACTTTTAATAATTTTATCTTACACTTCTATTTCCGTATTTATTACCATGACTATTAATAACGATATAGTTAGCCCAGTATTAAATGTTTTAAACTCATTTATTCTTATAATAATAAGTTTTGTATTACTAAGTGTATTATCTGAGCAAAAATATATCCATAGTGATGATGGTATTTATATCAATGATGCTGGTATAGAAGTTATCGATACTGAAAATCCAATGTATATCAATGGAAATAAAAGAACAATTTATGAAATTATAGTAAATATTTTACCAACAGGAGAAGCTTTTCAAAAGTCTCGTAATCGTGATATTGATACTAATTCATATTCAATATTATGTTATTCATTATGTTTTATCATAATAACTAATACATCAGGTATATTCTTATTCTATAATAAAGAATTAAACTAAACTATTTTCATTTATCTTAATTAATAACATTTAATTACCTATGTAGGTGACTTCTCAAAGTAAAAACACGTCGTAATTGTAGTAATTATAAGTCTCAAACTAAAAGCACGTACTTATTCTCAAACTAAAAACACGCTTTTAAAAAAACGTGCATTTACTTTGAGAATTAAATAAACACTATCACTAACAAATAAATGGTTGCATTTATTCTTGCAATATGCTATAATACTAACCCGTAAGGGGGATTACAATGAAAACAACAATAACAGTTGAAGAATTTGAAATTTTAAGACAAGGTGTATCTACACTAATAGATCACGTTGAAAAAGGACAATTAAATGCTGATAGTTTAAAAAGTATTCATGAATATTTACAAACAGTCAGTGTTCTTCCAGAATTTAAACATGATACAAAACCAAATTTTACAAGATAAAAATAAAAAATAAGTAAGAAAATTAAATGCTTACTTATTTTTTATTTTACGTTATATACGTCTTAATAAAGTTTTCTATTGACAACCTACGATATTATGATAAAATCATAAGTGTTAAAAAAAGCCATTATCATATTTATAAATAACACATATAATGGTTTAGGAAAGAGGATTTATAATGATTAAATTAACTGATGAAGAAAAAGATACTTTATCATATAATGATGTAGCCTACTTAATATTAAAAGATACAAATAAAAAAATTAAAATTCAGGATTTATTTAAAGAAGTAATTAAAGCTATGGATTTACCAGAATCAACTTTTGAAGATGATATCGAAGAATTTTTTGAATTAATAATTACCGATAAAAGATTAACTATGATAGATAACGGATTTGTAGATTTAAAGATTAATCATAGTACTAAAATGATTGTTGATGAAGATGAAGACGAAGATATGTTAATTGAAAACGAAGAAGATATTGAAGAAGAAAATTCAGAAGATAATTATGATGATGATTCAAATCCAGAAGATGATACCGATAACGATTTACAAGATTTAGTAATCATTGATGAAGATAGTGACGATTTAGATTCTGATATGATGTAACTAATTCTTTTTTCTTATATAAAGGAGGATAACAATGATAGATAGATTAGAACTATTAACTAATAGATATAATGAAATAAATGAAGAATTATTAAAACCAGAAGTATTATCAGATTTTAATAAGCAAAAGAAATTATCAAAAGAAAAAGGTGGCATAGAAGAAGCAGTAAATAAATATGCCGAATATAAAGATTTAGTTTCTGAAATAGAAGGCTTAAAGGAACTAGTAATGGACCCTGAAATGCATGAAATAGCATCAATTGAACTAGATGAAAAAAAGGATAAACTTGCCTCTTTAACTAAAGAAATTGAAATACTACTTTTACCTAAAGATGAAAATGATGGTAAAGATATTATTATGGAAATCAGAGGAGCAGCAGGTGGTGATGAAGCCAATATTTTTGCTGGTGACTTATTTAGAATGTATTCAAAATATGCAGAAAAAGTTGGTTGGAAATTAGAAGCAACTCATGCTGTTGAAGGAGATTCTGGCGGATTTTCAACAATTGAATGTTCAATTAAAGGTGATAATGTATATTCTAAATTAAAATTTGAAAGCGGAGTTCACCGTGTTCAAAGAGTTCCTGAAACAGAGACAGCCGGACGTATTCATACATCTACTGCAACTGTTTTAGTAATGCCTGAAGTTGAAGATGTTGATATTGAGATAAAACCAGAAGATGTTCGTGTTGATGTTTATCGTTCAAGTGGTAAAGGTGGACAAGGAGTAAATACCACTGACTCAGCTGTTCGTGTAACTCATATTCCAACTGGTATTGTTGTAACTTGTCAAAATGAAAGAAGTCAAATAAAGAATAAAGAAAGAGCTATGGTTGTCTTAAAATCTAGATTATATGATGCCGAAATGCAAAAACAAAATAATGAGACAGGTACAGCTCGTAAGAGTATGATTGGATCAGGCGATCGTTCAGAAAAAATAAGAACCTACAATTATCCACAAAATCGTGTAACCGATCATCGTATTAACTTTAGTCTTATGGAACTAGATCGTGTAATGGAAGGAAACTTAGATCCAATTATAGAAGCCTTAATAACAGAAGATCAAAGAAGGAAAATGCAAGGTGAGGAATAAACCTGAAAATATCAGCAACTTAGATTGGAATTTACTATGTCAAAAATATGATAACTTAGAAGAAGTTATTGCTAAAATAGATGAAGGCTATCCAATTGCCTATTTAATAGGAGACGTATCATTTTATGGTTATCCCTTTAAAGTAAATGAAAATGTTTTAATTCCTAGATTTGAAACAGAAACTTTAATTGAAAAAACTATTAAATTAATTAAAAGTCTAAATTTAGAAAATTCCAATTTAATTGATTTAGGAACTGGTTCTGGTGTTATAGCAATAACTTTAAAAAAAGAAATCTCTTCTTTAAATGTTACAGCAATTGATAAAAGTAAAGAAGCCCTAAAAGTCGCTATAGAAAATTCTAAATTAAATAATGTAAACGTAGATTTTCAAAATCAAGATATTTTTAATTATGAATTACCTGAAAATATAAGTATTGTAATAAGTAATCCTCCTTACATAGAAGAAGATTCTAATTATAATCAAAATATTCTTTACGAGCCAAAAGAAGCAATCTTTGTTTCTAATATAAATCCATTAATTTATTATGAACAAATATTAAAAATGGCTAAAGAAAAAATTACCAAAAAACATCTTATTGCTTTTGAAATAGATGAAGATCATAAAGATGATATGCACACACTATGTAAGAAGTATTTTCCAAATGATAATATAGTTATTGAAAAAGATTTAGCAGGTAAAACCCGTTATGCTTTTATATATAGTGAATAAAAAATAAAAAGATTACCCAATATTATTTTAGAAAGGGTAATTTTTTAATGAAAAATACTTTAATATATTTATCAATAATAATTTTAAGTTTAACCTTAATAAAAAATAAAAATCAAAATGAAGTAATAATACCAACTGACTCAATTAGATTTAGAGTAATTGCATCATCAGATAGTGAATTAGATGTAGAAACCAAACTAGAACTAAAAGATCACATTGAGAAAGTTCTTATAGAATTAACTAAAGATGCCACCACAACTGAAGAAGTAGATAAAATAATTGTTGATAACCTAGACTTTATCAACAATCAAATTCATGAATTTTTAAAAAATGATAATTACAAATTAGATTATGGTTTAAACTATTTTCCAAGTAAAACATATAAAGGAGTAGTTTATGAAGCAGGAGTTTATAACTCATTGGTAATAACAATTGGTAATGGTCTAGGAAAAAATTGGTGGTGTACCTTATTTCCGCCCTTATGTTTACTTGAAAATAACGAAACAACAAACGATGTTGAATACAAATTATTTATTTCAAGTATAATTGAAAAGTTTAAATAATATACTTAACTAGGTGATCTTTTGTTAAGTATTTTTTTAATTGGAGTAGCACTTTCTATGGATGCCTTTTCCATTGCTCTCTCCATCGGAACAACCCATTTATCCAAAAATAGATTTATATTAATTCCCATTGTAGTTAGCATAATGCACTTTGTTATGCCCTTAATTGGTTTATTTCTAGGTAATCAAATTTTATCGGTAATAAATATCAATCCTAAAATTATCATGACCATTATCTTATTATATCTAGCGTTTGTTATGTATAAAGATCGAAATAGTGATAAAGTAACTAAAATAAACACATTATTAAGCATCTTTTTATATGCGTTTTCAGTTTCTCTTGATAGTTTTTCAGTAGGAATTGGCTTAAAAGCATTAACTGATAAAATAATCATACCACCAATAATATTCTCGTTATGTGCTGGAACAATTACTTATATGGGATTAATTCTAGGAAAGTATTCTCAAAAAGTATGGAAAGAAAAAGCATCACTTATAGGAATAATATTATTAATATTGATATCTATTGTCAATATTTGTAAATTATTTGCCTAGATATTTGACTAAAACAAACTAAAATATTATATTATATTTAGAAAGGTAACTTTTATATGAAAAAACTAATTATAGAAGGCCAGAAAGAATTATCTGGTACAATAAAAATAAGCGGTGCCAAAAATAGTGTTGTTGCTTTAATTCCTGCATCCGTATTAACAAAAGGAAAATGTATAATAAAAAATGTTCCTAAAATAAGTGATGTTAAATTATTATTAGAAATATTAAAATTATTAGGATCAAAAGTTGAATTAGATAAAGATACCCTTTATATTGATAATTCAAACATTCATAATGAATTTATTCCTAAAGATATAGCATCTAAAATGCGTGCATCATACTATTTTATGGGATGTTTATTATCTCGTTTTGGTTATGCTAAAGTATCATACCCAGGTGGTTGTACAATTGGTGCTCGTCCAATAAATTACCATACAGCTGGTTTTGAAAAGTTAGGAGCAAACATAACAGTAGAAGATGATATAAATTATATTATAGAAGCCAAAGAATTAATTGGTAATAATATATTTCTTGAGTTTGCCTCAGTAGGAGCAACTATAAATATTATGTTTTCTGCTGTTAGAGCCAAAGGAACCACCGTTATTCACAATGTAGCAAAAGAGCCAGAAATAATAAATATTGGCCAGTTCCTAAATAGTATGGGAGCTAAAATTACTGGATTAGGAACAGATACTATCACAATAGAAGGTGTAGATGAACTACATGATGGCGAAATAACCGTTATTCCTGACCGTATAGAAGCAGGAACCTATATGATGATTGGAACCCTTCTTGGTAATAATTTAAAAATAGATGGAATCATCCCCGAACATTTAACAAGTGTAATATCTAAACTTAAAGAAGCCGGTGCATCACTAAATGTAAAAGATAATCATGTAATCATTAACAAGGTAGATAAACTAGAGCCAGTTAACATTAAAACCTTAGTTTATCCTGGTTTTGTAACAGATTTAGGTCAACCAATGAGTACTCTATTAACCCAGTGTGAAGGAACAAGTATCTTTGAAGAAACAATCTATGAAAATAGAATGAGACATATCAAATATTTAAATAAAATGGGAGCAAATATTGATTTAGATGGTAAAGTAGCCATGATTCATGGAAAAACATGTTTACATGGTGAAACAGTTGAAGCAACTGACCTTAGAGCTGGAGCTGCTATGTTGCTTGCCGGAATGATTGCTAAAGGAACAACAACCATAACAAATATAGAACATATTTTAAGAGGCTATGAAAACATAGTAACCAAACTAACAACAGTAGGAGCGAATATCAAAATAATAGATGAATAATAAGTGAGGAAATATGTATAAATACACATTAAATGATA
>CAKOQK010000042.1 GCA_934101225.1 uncultured Bacilli bacterium
TTTAACCACTTTTTTTATACAATAATTTACGACTATACGTAAAATTGCATGTTTCCCCGACTTTGTAAACACTATCGTAAAAATAAATATTAAAGTATTATTTATTAAAATATGATAGTATTAAATTATGTGAGGTGTGATTATGTTAGAGCAATACAAATTAGTTGGTACAATGAATATTTTTGGTTTAATACCAGATTTTGTTTATCCAGTATTTGAATGTAAAGAAAGATATTATTTTCAAAATAGCGATAATTATTTAAATATATATTCTTTTGATGAAATTTATGGAGAAAATAATATTAATAGAATTAAAATGCTTGATACTTCTAATAATAGATTAATAGGTATAAAAGAATATTATTCTATTGGTGATGAACCAGTGGTAGCTTTTCAATTTAGTCAAGATGATTATTTTATGGGAACAATTGATGATTTTAATGATATTATGAAAAATATAAAATTTGAAGATAAAATATTATCTAAAGATATTACTGATTTTTAAAATGAAGTTAAATTGGCTAAAACTTTAAAAAGATAAAGGATTTTTATTTTAACTAATTAATATTATAAATAAAAACTTGATATATATGATAAAAGTACACAATATGCTTAGAAATTGTGTACTTTTATATTTTATTATCAAAACATTATTTAGTTAATGTATGTTTTATTTAATAATTTTATTTAGAATATTTTTTTATTTTATGTATTTCTATTTTAATAATTGACACTTTAAAAATCAATATTTACAATTATTGTGCATTTTTTATTTTGATTGTTAACTCAATGTAAAATATTATAATAAAATTTGCACTAATTTATTAGTTATTATTATAATTGTGTTAGGAGAAACAAAGATGGATAGTAAAATGTATGATAGAAACGGTTTTTTAAAGCCACAATATGCTGCTTTGGCTGAGTCTCAAATAAGAAAAATGACTTATAATAATGATATAAATGAAATTGATAGTCGAACTAATTTTGGAAAAGGATATGTATTTAGGAGTATTGATGGTAGTGAATATGATTCAATGGAGGCTGTAAGAGCAGCTAATAAAGCGTTTTTTGATAGAATAAAGATTGATACATCTCATAAAGACTATCTTCGTTATAATGATATTGAAAAAGCTTATTTTGATTGTATTACACCAGATTTTGATTTTAGCAATTTGGATATAGATAGTATTCGTCAAAATTTTACAGCACAAGAACAACAAGCTTTAGATTATATTCAAGAAAGGTACGATGCATATATATCAAGATTAATAGAACAATTAATTCAACAAAATAGCAGTAAAAATACAAAAAAATTATAAGAATAAAACTACTTTCAATTTAATTTGAGGGTAGTTTTTATATTATCTCGAAAAGTTCAAGTTTATTATTAATATGGTGCGATAGTTAAAATAGTCCGAAACCATCACAACAAATAAATAAACAATTTAATTCTATAATCATTATACCATGACTTTTACTAATTTTTATAAAAATAAAAAAGACCTAGAGCTTCTAAAGTTTTCTAGGCACATTTCATATATAATATTACATTATTTAAAACAAAAAAGCAGGTCAGACGCATCCAACTTGCTCAGATGGGATCCGAAGATACACCATCGCCATTCATATTTATAATATACCATAATTGCAAAAATTATGCAATAATTTGATCAACTTTTTATGAAATTTCGTAAAGCCGATAATTTATTCTTTGTATCTGAATATATAATTTTATTATAAATACTAATGAAAATTTTATTTCTAAATTCTTCAATAATTTTTTCATAATCATTTACAAATTTATTAATTTCAGTTTTAGTAATTCCATACTTTTTTAATAACACTGAAATTATAAGAACATAATCAGTAATTGTATTAAAATCAATTCCTGTACAACCGATTTCATTTTCTAGATATTTACATAATTTAGTATCAATTTTTCCATCTTTAAATCTTACATCAAAAACTACATCATTATGTGCAATTGAATTTCTTAACGATTTAATTAAATACATAATTTTTTCAGGAAACTTAGCATTAGTATCAAATGCAATATTTATATTCATTTCTTTAGCAATTTTATTTCTAACTTTAAATTCTAAACTCTTAATTAAATCTGCAAACGTTCCTAATGTAATTATTTCAAATATACCCCATATTGGAACGTGTCTATCTTTTGAATAAAAATGACTAACAATTTTATTTTCATTATTATAACTTCTAGATAAAGAAGAATAAATATTATTTTGTACTGATAATCTTTGTTTCATTTTCTTTTTATATTCTTCACTAGTATTACTATTTCTATAATCGGTCATACCATTTTCATAAATTACATTAAATTCATCAGTTTTATATTCTTCAACTAATATTTGAAGTACAATATTTTTTGAAATAGTTTCTATTTGCATTATTTGTGGATATAATAAACTTTTTAATTTAGAGTCAAAATCAACTATTGAAACTATTTCATCAAAACTAGATAAATTTATTCTATTTTGTGGATTATTAATGTATCTATAACCCTTATAGCCATGATAATAACCTATATTTCTTAAATTCTTTTTATCTTTAGTACCTTCAATAGAAATATTATGCTTTTCTCTTAAATATTTCATTAAAGCATTTGTAGTTCTAACTTTCATTATTTATATCCACCTCATTACTATATATAGAAAAAGGGCAAAATAAATCCTATTAACAAGTCTCTACTAGCCCTTATTTTTCCTTATTTAAATATACTTAATATTGTTTTCAATATTTATATTTGGCATTCTTCTAACAAGAGTTTTCTGTAATTCTGTTTTTTCTTTGCCAAAACCTGAAAATTGTTGATTATTTTCAAAATCTTTATTTGTCAAACCATAATCTTCTAATAATAGTTCATGAAATTTTTTTGTAATTTCTATTTCTTTTTTATCCTCATCAGTTAATTCTTCTTTTGCATCTAACTGATTAAACTTTTCTTCATATGCTTTTATTTTTTGAGTATGTTCAAAAGCCCATAGTTGAGCAGGTCCACCAATAGTATTAAGTCTAGAATGATATGGATTTTTTTTAGCATATAATCTTTCTAATTCACTCATTACTCTCATCAATTCTGCTTCCATTTGTTCCTTACTTTCGATTGTTTGAAATAAAGAAATGTTACCTAT
The DNA here is from genome assembly GCA_934101225.1 of uncultured Bacilli bacterium. Lineage (GTDB taxonomy): Bacteria > Bacillota_I > Bacilli_A > RF39 > UBA660 > CAG-533. The sequence continues at coordinate 3,156 of CAKOQK010000042.1, forward strand.
CTTCATTGTTTTATAACCACTTGGTATTTTTGAACTAAGATTCATAGGGTCATTATGATAATTAAAGTTAAATAGAGTACAGTTTCTATTTTTACCTAAAGAAGAATATACATTTAATCCTTCAATGCCATCATTATTACTAAAAATTGAAAGCTCTGCTGCATTATTTTTAATAATTTTTAAGGCTCTATTATAAATATTATAAATTGCTATTCTTTTGTAAACTTCTAATTCAGATAATGCAACTCTATCATTATCCCCAATATAATCTTTAATTACAGAAAATTCTAAATTAATTAAAGAATTCAAATAACTAATCATAGAATCAGTTAGTATACCTTTGTATTTCTTTAAAAGTTCAAATAATTCTTTTTTTGTGTTTATTTTATTTTGATTATCATTAATTTGTGCTATTTCCAATTTTAATTTCCTCCTTCGTTGTTCAATTATTATAACATATTTTTTTTGTTTAAGACAATTTTTAATAAATATTAATAAAATATTTAAAAACTAGAAATGGTATATCTTTAATTATAAATTCTGTGTTATCTAGATAAGTATGTTATCATTTATCAATAGTTCTTAAATTACAATTAATAATTGGATTTAACACCACAAAACTCCCATATAAACTCTAATCTATTTCTTAATGATTCAATTTTAATTAATTTCTTCTTTGAATAACCTTTTTCTAAACAAGAAAAAAATCAATCCTAATTTAGAACTGATTATCTATTTATTCTCAGACTTAACAAATATGTTTGAGATGATTTTCTAATGGTGCTAGAAAGAGGAATTGAACCTCCAACCTACTGATTACGATTCAGTTGCTCTACCTAATTGAGCTATTCCAGCGTAAAAAGCTTTAATTTAGTTTTCGATTATTTCTCCATCTAAACTAAAACTTTTAGCATCCGTTATTTTAACATTTATAATTTGTCCGATAGTATCCATTGGTGCTAATACATTAACTAATTTCATATTTTCTGTATATCCACATACTTTGTTACTATCCTTTTCAGATACACCAGTAACTAATACTTTTTGTATAGTGTTAAGCATTCTTTCGTTACTTTCTTTAGAATATTTATTAACTATTTCATTTAAACGATGTAATCTATCTTCTTTTTCTTCTTCTGTTAAATCATTTTTCATTTTTGCAGCAGGAGTATTTTCTCTTGGAGAATAGATAAATGTAAATGCGCCATCATATTTACAAGTATTAACTACATCTAATGTATCATTAAAGTCTTCTTCGGTTTCGCCTGGGAAAGCAACTATAATGTCAGTTGTGATTGAGGCATTTTTAACCTTGTTACGAATTTTATTAAATAGTTCTAAATATTCCTCTTTAGTATATCTTCTGCCCATTAACTTTAAAATTTTATTTGATCCACTTTGTAATGGTAAATGAATATATGGCATAATATTTTTTCTTGATGCTATAACGTCAATCATTTTATCAGTAAAATCCCAAGGATGAGATGTTACAAATCTAATTCTTTCAATTCCTGTATCACTAACCTTTTCAAGTAATTTACTAAATTCAATTTCACCTTCTAGGTCTTTACCATAAGCATTAACATTTTGACCTAGTAAAGTTATCTCTTTATATCCTTGTTCTTTTAGTTCTTTAACTTCTTTTAGAATATCTTCTGATTTACGACTTCTTTGTTTTCCTCTAGTATAAGGAACTATACAATAAGTGCAAAATTTATCGCAGCCATACATAATGTTTACCCATGCTGTTATTTTAGAATCTCTTTTATAAAGATTACCAAATTCAATTACGTCTCCTTCTTTGCTATAAACATTAATTGATTGCTTACCATAGAAATTCATTAACATATCAGGTAATTCATTCATATTATGAGTACCAAAAACTATATCAATATATTTATGTTTTTCTCTTATTTCTTTTACAACATTTTCTTCTTGAGCCATACATCCACAAAGACCAATAATTAAATCTTTATTAGTTTTCTTTAAATGTTTACATCTTCCTAAAAAGCCAAATACTTTATCATGAGCATTTTCTCTTATAGCACAAGTATTTAAGATGATTAAATCAGCTTGTTCATATTCTTCTATTTCGGTATAACCTAAATTTTCCAATATTTTTTTAATTTCTTCACTATCGTGAACATTCATTTGACAACCATAAGTTTTAATAAAATATTTTTTTCCTTTAAATACTTCATTATAATTACGATCCTCATATAAATATTTTACTTTTTCTTTTCCTCTTTTTCTGGCATCTGCCATATTTGGATAATTCATTTATATCACCAACTTCGTTAATGATTATACCATACTTTAAGCCATTGTGGTAATAATATTAATGTTTTTAGAGTAATTATCAATTTGTTTACTCCGAAAACCAATTGCAACAATAATTATTAATACAATTAGATAAAAAATAATTAATCCTTTATATTCTTTTAATGTGTTAGTCATTACTACCACTCCTTCCAACAATATTAATATAAACCAAACAAATGTATTTGTCAATAATATTTTAAACATTTGTTTGACTTTTTACAATTGGTATGTTAATATACACGTGTAAGGAGGAATTATGAACGAAAAAAAATTAACTAAAAAACAAAAAGTTGTACTTCAATATATAAAGAAATATGTTGTTAGTCATGGATATGCACCAACTGTTAGAGAAATTTGTCAAGGATTAAGCCTTTCTAGCCCAGCGACAGTTCATTCTCATTTATCTCAGTTGGAAGGAAAAGGATTTATTAGAAAAGGTAAAGGAAAATTTAGAACAATTGAAGTTTTATGTGAAAATGAATATGTTCCTAAAAATGAAGAGGTTGTTAAGGTGCCATTATTAGGAAAAGTTACAGCAGGAACACCAATTGAGGCTATAGAAAATCCGAATGAATATTTTTCATTACCTGTTGAGTTAGTACCACCTAAAGAGACTATTTTTACTCTTAAAGTATCAGGTGAAAGTATGATAAATGCAGGGATTTTAGATGGAGATATAGTTATTGTGCAAAAACAAAGAGTTGCTAGAAATGGTGAAATAGTTGTTGCAATGACTGAAGAAAATGAAGTAACTTTAAAAAGATATTTTAAAGAAGAAGACCATATTAGATTACAACCAGAAAATGATACGATGGCGCCAATTATTTTACCTAATTGTACTATTTTAGGTAAAGCAATAGGACTTTATAGAAAGATAAATTAAAAAAGAAAAGTAATTTAACTTATTAAATTTAAGTTTTATTACTTTTCTTTTTTTGGACTTACTAATTCATTTCCTAATATTGTTAAAATTTTAATAAAATAATCCCTGGTGGTTTTATCAATATCTTTGATATTTAAAATTATGTTATAAATTTCTTTAATATTCAATTTTGCTTTTTTATTATCAACTAAATAATTTATAATTGTATCAAATGTTTTTTGAAGGTCATTTTGATTTATTTTGGAAAATCCATTAGTTGTAATATCATTTATTTTAGATGAAAATGAACTTGCCTTTTGTTTTATGAACTCTTCACCAAACAGAATCCATGAATATGGATAATGAACTTTTATTCCCATTCCATTTGATTTAATATAAGTATAATTATCGTTATAAAGCAAACTTCCTACAAAAGAATCACTTGGTAAATAATTATGTAATTTAGGTAATATTTTTTTATATCTTTTGGATAAATATTCTTCTTTTCTTAAACCAGGTCCGTCAAAATTATCTATTCTTTTAATTTTATTATATATAGTATTCTTACATTTCATAGCACTAACTATGGCTAAATTACCTCCTTTGGAATGACCATTAACAAAGATATTATTTCCTTTTATCTTATTCAAATAATCAATTGCGTGCTCCTGAGTAATAGTTGGATAAGTATAAGCTATTTTTAAATTTTCAATCCAACTTATCATGGAATCATCTGATCCTCTAAATGATACAATAGTATTTTTTTGAATAGAATAAGTTGTAGCACCAAACTGAGTTTCAGTATTTAAAATATATTCAGAATTTGTAATATATAAATCTTTGTATCTTGGTAATTCAAGTAATTTTTTTAATAAATCGAAAGATTTTTGGCTTGTTTTACTTTGAAGAGC
>CAKOQK010000043.1 GCA_934101225.1 uncultured Bacilli bacterium
GAATTATATTTAAATGAAACAACTAAAGTTGGGATAGTAGTACAAGATGAAAATGAATTAAAAACAGTAGAATCTAGTGAAAATGAAGATACAGTTAAAATTTTATCTTTACAAAATAAAATAGAGAGAGAAAATAATTATGTAAGTATGTTTAAAGAACAATTAAAAAAATCTAAAGACAACATTAAATGGAAAAATAGATTTTTTATCCAAAACATATTTATGATTTTAATAACTATTTTTATAGGTCGAAATATATTAGGTGAGGTTAGTTTTTACAAAACATTATTTGGAATATTATTTGCAGTTAACGCTATTATAATTCTTTATCAATTTAAATCATATTCTCTATTAGGAACATATAAGGAAAATAGATTAAATATAAAAGAATTGCCTAAAGAAATAAAGAAATTAGAAGAAAAAATAAAATGTTTAGAAGAAGAACTTAAAAATTTAAAAGAAAAAAGTAAATATAATGAGGATGAACTAACAAATGAAGATGCGATAAAATTTGCAGCAGTAAATTATCCCGAAAGAACAAATGATGAAACATTAGTTAGTAAAATTCAACCACTACCCAAAATTAAAAAAATAACTTTTGATCATGATGGAACTACAAAATAGTTCCTTTTCTTATTTTCTTATTTTTTTGCATTTTTTAAATAACCTATGATATAATCTAGTTCGTAAGGAAGTGTTCCCTGTGAGAGAGACAATATTAGAAATGGAAAGATATGCTGAAGCAAATAATATTCCTATTATTGAACTTGATTCTATTAAATTTATTATGAAATATATTAAACTTAATAATGTTAAAACAGTTTTAGAAATAGGTACAGCAATAGGTTATTCAGCAATACTTATGGCTAATGCAACAGATACAGTAGAAATTACAACTATTGAAAAAGACGAGAAAAGATACCGTGAAGCAGTTAAAAATGTTAATGCTTGTGGTTTAGATAAAAGAATAGAAATAGTTTATAATGATGCATTAGAAGTAAGTTTAACAGGACGTAAATATGATTTAATCTTTATTGATGCCGCTAAAGGTGGATATATCAAATATTTTGAAAGATTTTGTAATTATTTAAATCCAGGTGGAGTAATAATTACTGATAACTTAAAATTCCATGGTTTAGTTAAAGATAAAGCATCTATTAAAAGTAAAAATGTTAGAGGAATAGTTACTAAAATAGAAAATTATATTGAATTTTTAAATAATAATAAAGATTATGTTACTAAATTTTATGATATTGGAGATGGCTTATCAGTAAGCTTTAAAAAGAATAATGAAAAATAAACTATTAATAAGAATAAATAATTTATTAGAAATTGAAGACTATTATAAAGAAGGTATAACAAACTTTCTTTTTCCTTTATCATGTTATAGTATAGGTTATAATACATTTAATTTAGATGAGATAAAAAGTATTAAAGAAAAATATAATATAAATGTTTATCTACTTGTTAATAGAGTTCTAGATAATAAAGATTGTAATAACTTTAAATTAATTATCCCTAAATTATGTTTTGTAAATGGAATAATTTATGAAGATATTGCTATATATCAAATGCTTAAAGACACTAATATAAATTTAATTTGGAATCAAGCCCATTTTGCAGTTAATTATCATTCAATCAATTACTGGTTATCTAAGGATAACATTATATCTTGCATGCTTGCTAATGAATTAGAAAAAAGTGAATTAAAAATAGTTTTAGAAAATGTTAATAAAAAAGTAATATTACCTATTTTAGGACTTAATATGGCTATGTATTCAAGAAGAACTTTATTAAAATTTTATAGTGATACTTTTAAAACTGAATATACAAATGTTGCCGTTTTAAAAAATGATGCTGTAGAATTTTTAGCTAAAGAAAATGAATACGGAACAGTTTTATTCTATAATAAATATTTTAATTTAATATCAGAGTTAGACAATATTAATGATGATAAAATTTTTATGTATTATATCGATCCTAATGGATTAACTTTTAAAGATGTTATTGCCATTTTAAATGGTAAAGCAATAGATTATGATAATAAGTTCTATGAAAATAAAACTGTATATAAAGTGAGTGATTTAAAATGATAGAGTTATTAAGCCCAGCGGGTGATTTTGAAAGATTAAAGTTTGCTTTAAGATATGGTGCTGATGCAGTTTATATAGGCGGTAAAAATTATTCATTAAGAGCTAATGCCATAAACTTTACTAATGAAGAGATAAAAGAGGCTACTAAGTTTGCTCATAGTTTAAATAAAAAAGTATATGTTACAGTAAACATCGTTTTGCATGATGAAAATATAGATGGATTAAAAGAATATCTATTATTTTTAGATAGTGTTAATGTTGATGCAATTATTGTAAGTGATATTTATATAATGAGTTTGTGGAAAGAATTGAATCTAAAAATGGAACTTCATGTTTCAACCCAAGCAAGTACTTTAAATAAAGAAACTGCTCTTTTCTATAAAGAGTTAGGAGCTAGTAGAGTAGTTTTAGCTAGGGAAGCTAGTGAACAAGATATAAAAGAAATAAAAGATTATACTGGTTTAGACTTAGAAGCATTTATTCATGGTGCAATGTGTACTTCAATTAGTGGCAGATGTATTATGAGTAATTATGCAACCAATAGAGATGCTAATCGTGGAGGCTGTGCTCAAATATGTCGTTGGAATTTTGCAATAGATGATTTAAATGGTAACGAATTAGGAGAAAACTATCAAATGTGTCCTAAAGATTTAAATATGGCTATTTACATTAAAGATATGATAGATGCTGGTGTTAATTCCTTTAAAATTGAAGGAAGAATGCGTAGTATTTATTATATTGCTACTGTTTTATCAAGCTATCGCAAAATTATAGATGATGTTATAAATAATCGCATAAATGATAAAACAATTAATTATTACCTTAAGGTATTAAATAGATGTGCCAATAGAGAAAGTAATCCCCAATTTTTTAAAGGATTACCTAATTATAAAGATCAATACTATAATGGTAATAAAGAAGTATCTAACCAAGATTTTTTAGGAGTAGTATTAAGCAATGATAATGGGCTAATTACCTTAGAACAAAGAAATTATTTTAAAAAAGGTACTATAGTTGAATTTATTAGTCCTAATTTTGCGGAAACTGAGTATACTATAGAAGATATTTATGATGAGGATATGAATTTAATAGAAGAAGCAAATCATGCTCAAATGATTGTTAAATTTAAAACAGACATTCCTCTATGCAAAGACGATATCATGAGATTAAAAACAATTGACAAAGAGTCTATTTTGTAGTATATTCTTGTTATTGTAAATTTTGAAGGAGATTTGATATTAATGTCAAAGAAAGATATATTATTAACAAGTGATGGTTTTTTAGAACTTGAAGAAGAATTAAATGAATTAAAAAATGTAAGAAGACCAAAGGTTATCGAAGCAATTAAAGATGCTAGAAGTCAAGGAGACTTATCTGAAAATGCCGACTATGATGCTGCAAGAAATGAACAAGCTGAAGTTGAGGGAAGAATTAAAGAACTTGAATTTATGCTTGCTAATGCAACTATTATTGAAAAGAAAAATTCTCATATAGTTGACGTTGGTTCAACAGTTACAATTAAATATGTTGATGATGACGAAGAAGAAGTTTATCATATCGTAGGAAGAATGGAAGCCGATCCATTTGAAAATAAGATTTCTAACGAATCACCTATTGGGAAAGCAATTATTAATAAAAGTGAAGGAGATACAGTAGAAATTTCATCTCCTACTGGAAGTTATCAAATTAAAATAGTTAGTGTTGCCTAACTATTTTTATAAAATTCTTGCTGCGAATTATCACTATTAGATACTTGCATAAATATATAAAATTTGATAATATGAATACGTAAGGAAAACTTACATAAAATAAAAAGGAACATCCAATGTCGCATGTTGGGTGATTACCAAAAAATTGTTCTCACCTAATTCATTGCTGAGTTAGGTGATTTTCTTTATATTAATACTATATATAATAGAATAATTAAAAGAAGGATAAAGATTAATAAAAAGAAAATTAATATATCTCTTTTGTTCATAATTATCTGCCTCCCTATTTGTTGTGCTTGAATAAATTTGGAAAATTTGATAATATGAATATGTAAGGAAGACTTACATAAAATAAAAAAAGGAACATTTAATTTTGGACGTTAGATGATTACCTTATAAAAAGTTTATTCACCAAAACTCCCTGTTGAGGTGATTTTTTTGTTTTTAATAGCTATTTAGATAAAATAACTACAATTAACAATATTATAATTATAAGTAAGATAAAATTTAAACAATCTTTCTTGCTCATATTATCGCCTTCTTTCATTAAAGTTTGAAAAAAGGTAATCACCATAACAACTAAATGTTCCTGAGTAATAC
>CAKOQK010000044.1 GCA_934101225.1 uncultured Bacilli bacterium
CCAGCAAATAATAACGAAACTAATAATAATGAAGTAGAATATCGTTATGGTCAAAATATTATTCTTAAGATTAACAAATATAACACAGGATATAGTTTTGAAAATTTTGATGTTAAATGTACTGAAAATTATGCAACATGCATATGTGCTAATGATGTTATCAAAATAAATATTAATGATAAACAAAATATTCCTAATAATCTAGAAGTTACTATAACAAAAAAAGAGAGTGAATAAACAAAAATTCACTCTTTTAGTTTACGTAATAATTTAATTTAATTCTTTTTCCTTTTATTTCAATTAAATTTTCATCTTTCATATGTTTTAACTCTCTATTCATAGCTGATCTATCAACACATAAATAATTTGCCAGTGACGTAAAATTAAAAGGTAAATAAATTACATCACGATTATATTTTTTAGATAACTGTTTAAAATATGTTAATAATTTATTACGTATAGTTTTATTAGACATAATTTCCATTCGATTATTTATATTTATCATTTTCTTACTTAGAATATCTAGTAAGTTTTTAAGAACCTGATTATAATACTTGTTATTTATCTCATTTGATATAACATAACTAAAGTCTAATACTAAAATTTTAGATTGTTCTTTTAAATATAAATTATAGTCATTATCTAAAAGCGGTAATGTAAATGTTGTTGTAATATCATCTTTAGATAATAAATCAATAGTAGTCTCATTATCGTTATAATCTAATTTATTAATTTCTATTGTTCCTTCTAAAACAATTAAAATAGATTTAGTATAAAGAATATCCTTAGGAATTACCATATTACTTGAAAAGGAATATGTGTGTGATTTTAATAATTCAAGAATTTTATTTTGAGCATTTTCTGGTATATTTTTAAATAAATCATTCATGTTTACACCTCTTTGTAAAAATTTTAACATATTTAATTAATTGGTGCAATTGCACCAAAATAGTTTTATTTCTTATGCTATACTTTTTTTAGTTAACGTAGGAAAGAGGTAAAGTAAATGAAAGTTATTAAACGTGATGGACATATGGTAGATTGGTGTCCAGAAAAAGTAGAAAATGCTATAATGAAAGCAAATAATGAAGTAGAAGAGGAAGATCAAGCATCTCCTACCCAAATTAAAAATATAATAAAATATATTGAAAAATTAGGTAAAAAAAGAATATTAGTTGAAGATATTCAAGATATAATAGAAATGAAGTTAATGGCTCAAGGAAAGTATGAACTTGCTAAGAAATATATCACTTATAGATATACTAGAGAATTAGTAAGAAGAAGTAATACGACTGATTTAGCTATTAAGGAATTAATTGATGGCGAAAGTGAATATTGGAATACTGAAAATTCTAATAAAAATGCTAAGATTGTTACTACTCAAAGAGATTATTTAGCCGGTATTACTTCAACAGATATTACAAGAAGATTTTTACTTCCAGAAGATATAGTTCAAGCCCATGATGATGGTATTATTCATTTTCATGATGCTGATTATTTTGCACAAAATGCATTACATAATTGTGATTTAATTAATTTAGAAGATATGCTTCAAAATGGAACAAATATTAATGGTGTTATGATTGAAAAACCTCATAGATTTTTAACAGCTATGACTATTGCTACTCAAATTATTACTGCAGTTAGTTCTAGTCAATATGGTGGATGTACAATTACACTTACTCATCTAGCACCATTTGTAAGATTAAGTAAGGAAGCATATGAAAAAAAATACAAAGCAAGAGGATTAAATAAAGATCAAATAAAACAATTTGTTAGTGAAGATTTAGCTAAAGAAATAACTGATGGTGTACAAACTTTTCAATATCAAATTAATTCAATGACAACAACTAACGGTCAAGCACCATTTTTAAGTGTTTGTATGTACTTAGGAGAAACAGATGAATATAAAGAAGAACTTGCAATGCTTATTGAAGAAGTATTAAAGCAAAGAATTCTTGGCATGAAAAATGAAAAAGGAGTATATATTACCCCAGCGTTCCCTAAACTTTTATATGTTCTTGAAGAGGATAATATTAAAGAAGGAAGTAAGTATTATTATTTAACTAAATTAGCTGCTGAATGTACTGCTAAGAGAATGGTTCCTGATTATATTTCTGAAAAGATTATGAAAGAAAATAAAATTGATAAAAATGGTAATGGACAATGTTATCCATGTATGGGATGTCGCTCTTTCTTAACTCCTTATGTAGATAAAGATGGTAAACCTAAATATTATGGTAGATTTAATCAAGGTGTAGTTACAATTAACTTAGTTGATGTTGCATTATCTAGTGATAAAGACATGGATAATTTCTGGAAAATCTTTGATGAAAGATTAGATCTTTGTCATAGAGCGTTACAAATAAGACATAAGAGATTATCAAAAGCAACTTCTGATGTAGCACCTATTTTATGGCAACATGGAGCACTTGCAAGACTTGGTAAAGGAGAATCTATTCATGAATTATTACATGGTGGATACTCTACTATTTCACTTGGATATGCCGGACTTTATGAGTGTGTTAAATATATGACAGGCAAGAGTCATACTGATGGAGGTAAAGGTAAAGAATTTGGCTTAGAAGTAATGAAACATATGGTAGATAAATGTAGTGAGTGGAAAGCTGAGGAAAATATAGATTATTCTGTTTATGGAACTCCAATTGAATCTACTACATATAAATTTGCTAAATGCTTAAGAGATAGATTTGGTGTTATTAAAGGAATTACTGATCGTAATTATATTACTAATTCTTATCATGTACCTGTATTTGAAGAAATTGATGCATTTAGTAAATTACAACTTGAAAGTGAATTTCAAAAATTATCACCAGGTGGTGCCATTAGTTATGTAGAAACAGCTAATCTAACTAATAATTTAGATGCTGTTATGGAAGTAATTAAATATATTTATGATAATATAATGTATGCTGAACTTAATACAAAAAGTGATTATTGCCAAGCATGTGGTTATACTGGCGAAATACTTTTAGATGAAAAATTAGAATGGTATTGTCCAAATTGTGGAAATAGAGACCATGATAAATTAAATGTTGCCAGAAGAACATGTGGCTATATTGGTACTAATTTCTGGAATAAAGGTAGAACTCAGGAAATTAAAGAAAGAGTAGTTCATTTAGATAATAAAGAGGCATAAAGATGCGTTACAATAAAATAAGAAAGATGGACATTGCTGATGGACCAGGTGTTAGAGTCTCAATATTCTTTCAAGGATGCGCCTTTCATTGCAAAAATTGTTTTAATCAAGATACATGGGATTTTGATGGTGGTAAAGAATTTAATGATAATGTAATTGATGAAGTAATAAATTTATGCAAAATGGATCATATTAAAGGCTTATCTATATTAGGAGGTGAGCCTTGGCATCCAAATAATATAGAAGGAACTACTAAGTTAGTTAAAAGATTTAAAAAAGAATTACCTAATAAGACAATATGGTCTTGGAGTGGTTATAATTTTGAAGATTATTTGAGTAAACAAGAAGGTATAAAATATATTGATGTTATTGTTGACGGTAGGTTTGTAGAAGAACTTAAAGATCCTAGACTTAAATATATGGGATCTTCTAATCAAAGAGCAATAGATGTTAATAAATCACTTAAAAGTGGTAAAGTAGTGTTGTATGAAGAGGAGTAAAATGAAACAAAGAGGATTTAAAATAGCAAAAGGTTGGGAAAATAAAGGTATAAATATCCCAGTTAGAAAAACAAAATATTCCGCAGGATATGACGTGGAAGCAGCCGAAGATGTTGTTATTCCGTCATATAAGCCTGGTATCAAACCTACACTTATTCCAACGGGACTAAAGGCTTATTGCATGGAAGATGAATGGATAATGCTTGTTAATAGAAGTAGTGGACCAAAAAAAGGAGTTATATTACCTAATTCTATTGGAGTGGTAGATCATGATTATTATAATAATATTGATAATGATGGACATTTCTATTTTCAATTTTGGAATTTTAAGGATGAGGATTTAGTTATTCATAAAGGTGACGTAATTGGCCAAGCTATATTTCAAAAATATTTATTAACAGATGATGATGGTGCTGAAGGTGAAAGAGTAGGCGGATTTGGATCTACTGATAAAAAATAAAATATGTATGTGATGTACATATTTCAGACTGTTGACAAAAGGGTATTATTTATAATAAATAATGCTCTTTTTATTTTACTTATTAACATCAAAAATGAATTTTTGATGTTAATTATCGTGTTATTGGCTATATTTTTGTTGTTTTTTGATTTCCATATTGCCATTTTCTTTAAAT
>CAKOQK010000045.1 GCA_934101225.1 uncultured Bacilli bacterium
TATTAGCATTTAACATATCTACATAAGTTTTTTGGAAGTTTGTCAAAGAGTTTTAACATTTTATCAAATTACTATTTGTCTTTCAGTTCCTATTATATCATTTTATTTACTTAAAATATTAAAATGTTGGTTAATTTTACTAAAACCATGTTATACTAATTTTAGTTAGTAGATATTACCTATAAATTGTTGTTTTAATGGTTGTTTTACCAGAACCACAAGGGCTCCATAGTAAACTCGAACTTTTCGAGTTTTGATAAATAACTAATCTAGAAATGGATTAGTTTTTTTGTGTTTTAAAAAACTATCCTACTTTAAAAAAAGGATGGAACTATGGTAAATATTATTAAAGAAGAAATTTCATTAGAAGAATCACTAAAAAAGAAAATTAAATTTATATGTGAATTCGCTAAAGTACAACCAACTATTATTAATGGTAGTATTAGAAAAATTGACAAGACGAACTTAACTTATATTGAGCTACATAGAATTATTATTAATGATATTAATTTTCTTGCTTTTAACTATTCTAACGAAATATTTATAGAAAATTTATCAAATAAGATTAAATTATCTGAATTAGAAAATTATACAGGATTGATATTTGTAGATATTTTTTAATTAAAATTATTTGTAAAATCATAAAAAATTGGTATAATATTCATGTGGTTAACCTACTTTCTAATTTATTGTTTCAACTTAATTATAAAGTAAAATTTTAAGGTTTAACCATTTTTTTTATACAATAATTTACGACTATACGTAAAATTGCATGTTTACCTGACTTTGTAAACACTATCATCTTTTGATTAAAATTTGACGAAACATCCCATTATATGATAGAATAGAACTCGTTCGTCTGAGGAGGGGAACAAAAATGAATAAAAAATTATCTTCTTTGAAGATACATAATATAGTGGTTTGTGCAATTATTTTAATAGTTTTCGTCATATTTGGCGTAGCTAATGCCAGAGCTGAAGAAATAAATAATAATGATGAGGTGTTACCCTCGAACAACATTCAGCTTGGAAACAATTATCGAAAATTAATTGAAGAAAATAATGAAAAAAAAACAACTAATACAAAGAAAAAAGAATCTAATATATTAAATATAAAAGAAAAAGAAATCAAATTCTTTAGTGAGATATTTGGTTATAATTATGAAGATGTTTTAAACGACTTAAAAGGAATTAATAATGAAACATATAATGAGTACAATATAGGTAATATCAAAAATAATAAAGACGAATTAATTAAATATAACTCATTTGAGTATGGGTTAATTGAATATTTTTATAATTTAAATAAAGAAAAAAGCCTAAAAAAAACTAATAAATATGTTCCATATACTGGAGACTCTCTATATGTTGAAAATCTAATAATTTATTTTTCATCTATTTATGATAATGTTGATTCAAAATTATTACTTGGAATAGGTGCTGCCGAAAGTGGCTATTATAAAGTAAAATATATGTTAAGACTAAACAATATTTATGGAGGCATGAGCACTAAAGGCTTAATAAAATATAATAATATTGAACTAGGCGTTTTAACTTATGTTAGAATGATGTCTAGAAATTATTATGCTAAGGGTTTAACAAATTTATATAGTATAGGTAAGGTGTATTGCCCAACATATGAAAATGGTTCAAAAATTGCAAGTCCTCACTGGATTAGTTTAATTAACAAAGCTTTAATTAAATATGAACTATATAATTTTAATATCGAATTAAAAGATATTTTAGAGTAGATTGAAATTCTACTTTTTTTAATTTATAATTTAGTTAGAAATTAGAGGTAATAATAAAATGAGAAAAGATAAAATAAATTATTATTTAGATATTGCTTCATCAGTATCACAAAGAAGTACCTGTTTACGTAGACATTTTGGCTGTGTTATTGTAAAAAATGATGAAATAATATCAACTGGCTATAATGGTGCCCCAAGAGGTAGAGAAAATTGCGATGATTTAGGAATTTGTTATCGTGAAAAATTAGCTATTCCCAGAGGTGAAAGATATGAATTATGCCGCAGTGTTCATGCTGAGCAAAACGCTATTATAAGTGCATCAAGAAATGAATTAATTGATGCTGATTTATATATGGTAGGAATTAATGCTAAAACAGGAGAAATTGAACCTAACTCTACTTCGTGTATGATGTGCAAAAGAGTAGTAATAAATAGTGGTATAAAAAATGTTATTGTTAGAGAACCAAATAACAAATACACAATATATAAAGTAGAAGATTGGATTACAAATGATGATTCATTAGATGGGAGCATGGGATATTGATGAAAAAGATTACCGAATTTGATTTTAATAATAAAAAGGTGCTATTAAGATTAGATTTAAATGTTCCTATAAAAGATGGGAAAATTCTCTCAAAAGACAAAATAAATTCGTCCTTAAAAACAATTAATTATATAAAAGATCAAGGTGGTAAAGTTATTATCTTATCTCACTTGGGAAAAATTAAAAGCGAAGAAGATAAAATAAAAAATAGTTTATATGTTGTTTATGAAGAATTATTAAATATTTATAAGGAAAACGTTTATTTTTCTAGTGCAACTCATGGCTGTGTTTTAGAAAATAATATAGATAATTTAAAAAATGGTGATATCCTTCTAATTGAAAATACAAGATATGAAGATTTACCAAATAAAAAAGAAAGTAATTGTGATGAAACACTTGCTAAATACTGGGCTAATTTGGGAGATTTATTTATAAATGATGCCTTTGGAATGACTCATCGCAAGCACGCATCAAATTATGGAATTGCAAAATATTTGCCAAGTGGAATAGGTTTTCTTATTGAATCTGAGTTAAAAGGGCTTGAACCAGTTATTAACCCAATTCATCCATTTGTTATTATTATGGGTGGAGCAAAGGTAACTGATAAATTAGATGTAATAGAAGGTATTCTGCCAAAATGTGATTACCTTTTAGTTGGCGGTGGCATAGGCAATAGTTTTCTAGCCTGCAATAACAATGTTGGAAAAAGTTTAAAAGATGATGATAAAATTGAAAAATTAAAGGAATTGTTAAATCAATATTCTGAAAAAATAATTATGCCAGTTGATACAATCGTTGAAGAAAATAATAAAGTAATGGAGAAAGACATTAATGAATTAACCAATGATAGTATTATATATGATATAGGTAGTAAAACCATAAACAAGTATGCAAAAATAATAGAAAGTGCTCGAACAATTTTTATAAATGGTACAATGGGATTATACGAAGATGAAAGATTTGCAAATGGAACAAAAGAAATTCTTCAAAATATTTGCAAATCTGAATTTGTAAAAATTGCAGGCGGTGGGGATGCTTTAGCCAGCATTGAAAAATTTAATATCAAAAACTTTGATTATAAATCCACTGGAGGAGGTGCTACTCTAGAATATATTAAAACAGGAAAACTTAATTGCATAAATTAAAAAAATTATGAAAATTAAATATATTAAAATCAAAAATTGCAATTTAACCTATTTTGCATTATAATAAAACCATGAAAGAGGAATTTATGAAATTTAAACCTGGTAGCAAAATGCAAATGCATTGCTATAAACATAATGGTAAAATTCATAGAACTTGGGATGAAATAATATTTATCGATGAAACAAAAGATTTTATAATTTGTGCCAATAACAAGGTTAATATTACCGAATCAGATGGTAGAAGCCATAAAACAAAAGAAACTGCAATAATATATTTATACAAAAAAAGATGGTTTCATATAACAGCACAGTATAAAAAAATAGGTTTATATTACAAAGTAGATATTGCAAGTCCAATTATACTTGATGGAAATATATTCAAGTATATAGATTATGACTTAGATTTAAAAGTTTTTCCTGATGGAGAATACAAGGTATTAGATCGAAACGAATATAGATATCATAGCAAAATAATGAAATATTCTGAGGATTTGGATTTTATTTTAACAAATGAAATGAAAAGTGTTATAAAAATGAAAGAAAATAATGAAGGGCCATTTAATAAAAAGACTGCTGATTATTATTATCAAAAATATTTAATGCTTGAAAATGAGATGTAAAAGTTCCAACAAAGTTGGAACTTTTTTATTTTAAAAAATAAAAAAATGTAAAAAAGTAAAAAAAGGAGCAAAAAGGTATTGCAAAATAAGAAAAAATAGCATAAAATACT
>CAKOQK010000046.1 GCA_934101225.1 uncultured Bacilli bacterium
TTTTTATCTGGATTGTATAGTATTCCTTTACCTTTACTACCACCCTTAGTAAGTAAAATAGTCCCTCCAATAATAGCAAAAACAACAACACCTATTATAATAAGATTTTTTTTAGAAATATTTAGTTTATCAAGTTTCATAATATCAAATCCTCCTTTATATTTAAAATTATAATTTGAAACAATTCAAAGAGCAACTAACTTGCCACAAAAATCAATGTTTTTAATGGAAAGTTATTTTAGCATAAATTAAAATATAGTATAATAATAATTAAGGAAGTGATATTCTATGAAATTTAATGAAATATTAAATAGATATCTAAAAGAATTAAATTGTTCTTCTAAAAAATTATCTACGAAATCAGGATTATCAGAATCTGTCATAAGTAGATATCGTAGTGGTGAAAGAACTCCTCTAACGAAAAGTGAACAATTAAATAAATTAACAACAGCACTTTTTAATATTGCCCAAGAAAATGAGCAAAAACAATATTCGCTAGATAAAATTCAAAAAGATTTTAATACTACATTAGCGAATAATAACTTTAATTTTACAACATTTAGTAATAATTTAAACACATTAATAAATACACTTAATATAAATATAAATGAAATGGCAAAATATATTGTATTTGATGCATCACATATTTCAAGAATAAAAAATGGTAAAGCTAAACCATCTAATCCAATAGAGTTTTCTAATAAAATATGTTCATATATTTTTTCAAGGTATAAAAGTGCAGAAGATATATACAATTTACAAACAATAATTGGATGTAAAAAAAATGATCTTTCTGTCAATAATTATTACAATACTTTATTTTCTTGGTTAACCAGTGAAACAACATCTATTAAAAATCAAACATCAGATTTTCTATATAATCTTGATTCATTCAATTTAGATGACTATATAAAAGTAATAAAGTTTAATGAATTAAAAGTTCCAAATATTCCATTTTATAAAGCTAAAACTAAACACTATTACGGATTAGAAGAAATGAAAAAAGGAGAATTAAACTTTTTTAAAGCAACTGTTCTCTCTAAATCAAAAGAAGATATTTTCATGTGTAGTGATATGCCTATGGAAGACATGGCAGAAGATATTGATTTCGGCAAAAAATGGATGTTTGCAATCGCAATGTGTTTAAAAAAAGGGCATCACTTAAACATTATCCACAATTTAGATAGACCATTTAATGAAATGATGTTAGGACTAGAAAGTTGGATTCCAATTTATATGACTGGACAAATTTCTCCTTACTATCTAAAAGATAATAAAAATAATACATATAATCATTTCAATTATGTTTCAGGAACAGTTGCACTAACTGGAGAGTGTATTAAAGGACATCATAATAAAGGAATGTACTACTTAACCACAAACAAAAATGAAATTAAGTATTATAAAGAAAAAAGTGACTTACTTCTAAAAAAAGCTAAACCACTTATGGAAATATATAGAGAAAACAATTCAAAAGAATACGAACTATTTTTAAGAAAAGATGAAAACATAATATGTGATAGAACAAGATATCTTTCATCACTACCTCTATTTACTATCTCTAATGAATTACTTATTAAAATATTAAAAAGAAATAAAATAAATCCCCAAGATATTGATAAAATAATCAAATATAAAAATGATGAACTAAAATACATAAAAAACATTACCAAAAATAGTAAAATTAATGATTATATCTATATAATTAAAGAGGATGATTTTAAAAAAGATTCACCTTCCCTTCTATTAAATAATTTATTTTATAATAAAAAAATTAACTATACCTACAAAGAATATATGGAACATTTAAAATTAACAAAATCATATATGAAAATCGTAAAGAATTATGAGATAAATTATATAAAAGAAAAAACGTTTAAAAATATTACTATATCACTACTTAAAAATAATTATGTAATTATTTCAAAAAGTTCTAATCCTACTATACATTTTGTTATAAAACACCCTAAATTAATTGAATCAATTGAAAATTTTAATCCAATTGTAAAGGAATAAATATATGAAAAGAAGAAAAATAAAAATCAAATGGAAAAATATAATACTTATTCTAATAATTATTACATCTACTATAACATTATTAATATCCATATTTAATATAATTAAATGGAAAATAGATTCAAATAAAACAAATTACGAAATAACTAATATTCAAGAAAATATAAATGTTGAAGAAATACAAGACACAGAAAACACAGAAATAATAGAACCAGTAATAGAAGTTCCAAAAGAAAATCCTTATTGGGATTATATAAATATGAATATGATAAATGTTGATTTTAGTGATTTAAAAAGAACTAATCCAGATGTTGTTGGTTGGTTAAAGGTAAATGGTACAAATATAAATTATCCTTTTGTTCAAAGTAGTGACAATGACTACTATCTAACGCATAGTTTTAATAAATCTTATAACGGAGGTGGATGGGTGTTTTTAGATTATAGAAACAACGGCACTAATAACAAAAACACTATTATCTATGCTCATGGAAGATCCGATAAAACTATGTTTGGAACATTAAAAAACGTTTTAAATAACGGATGGCTTAACAATACAAATAATTATGTTATCAAAATATCTACAGAAACAGAAAATAGTTTATGGCAAATATTTAGTGTTTACCGCATACCAACTACTAGTGATTACTTACAAACAAATTTTAATGATGAAACAGAATATCAAAACTTTTTAGATATGATTAAAGATAGAAGCAGTCATAACTTTAATACAAATGTTGCATCTACTGACAATATACTTACTTTATCAACCTGTTATAATAATAGTGATAAAATAGTGGTTCATGCTAAACTTATTAAAAAAGAAAACAAATAAAAAATAGCTAAGATAAACATATATCTTAGCTATTTTATAAAATAAATTTACTATTAACTGTTGGTATCTAATTCAAATATTGGATATGCATTATATCC
>CAKOQK010000047.1 GCA_934101225.1 uncultured Bacilli bacterium
ATGGGAAATTCCCAATTCATTTTATAAATTTTCTTTTACTTCTGGAAACAAGTCATACAAATTATATCCTAATAAATTATCAAAATATTCTTTTAATTTATATGTTTCTTTAATATGATACTGGGTGTTAGAATACACACCTCTTCTAATCATTATATCGATTAACCTTTTATCAATTGTAAATACTTTATTTCCTTGTGGACACATCAAATCACATAAATTTATTATCTTTTCCTCTATAGTATATTCATGATTTTTTATAAAATTTGTTAAAAAAGGATTATCATTTGGATTTGGAACTCCTCCGGCAGTACACACTATATCATTATTTAAGTATGAATGAGTTAAGCATATATTTACATATTCATCATCATATCCTTTGTTTTTTAAGTATTCATATCCCCTCATAACATGTCCATGTGACTCACCATTATACTTACCAATATCATGTAAATATCCTAGAGTAGTTGCTTTGTCTATATCTACATTTATTCCTTTTTCACATAATGCTTTAGCAATTCTAAAAGCACTATCACCTACAGATATACAGTGTTCTATCCATCTATCATCTGTTGTGTTTTTTCTTTCTGTTTCTAATAATGTTCTTGCTTCTTTACTTGTTAATTTCATCTTCATTCTCCTAACTTTTTAAATAAATCATCATATATTTTATTTCTATCTAATTTAGTAACAAAAATAATATTATGTCTATTGTCCGTTACTTCATAAGAAGTATCCTTTCTTATATTAGGACAACTTATTTGTTCCGTTTCAAACCAATTTTTATTTATCATATAAGCTATTACTGATATATCCCATATTACTCTTGATTCTTGCACACCATGATATCCATCATTATAAAATCTTTCAATTAAATAATTACATAAGTCTGATTTGTTCTCTAAATGTTTTTTTAGAGTATTAATATCAATTCTTAATTCTGAAACAACATTTTTACAAGGAAGTATAGTTAACTTCACTTTTGATTCAAATACTATTTTTACAGCTTCAACATCTTGTCTAAAATTATATTCAAGGTTATCTTTGTAGCCAAGTTCATTGCCACCTAACCAAATAATTTCTATTTTGTTTACTATTTTTGGTTCTTTTTTTATTGCTAAAGCAATATTAGTAATAGCGCCAATCCCTAATATATAAGTTTTATTATTTTTTAAAGCTATTTCTATAATTTTATTTACAGCAACATTTTTTTCATCATAACCGTTTTGAATGTAATCCACTGAACCTTTAAACACCTTATTATCTGTATCAAAGTTTAACCAATTACATATCTTTAAAATTTCATTATAACTTAACTCTTGGCTATTCCTTACTTTTACATCTCTTTTTGTATGAGAATATGGTGCAACTGTTATTGCTTCAATATTAAATAAGTCTTTCGATTTTATTAAATATGATAATGCAAATTGATCATCACATTCATTATAAGTATCAGTATCTAATATTATATTAATTTTATCTTTTTTATAATTTGAGACATATCTATAAAATTCTTCCCAACTTTTAACTCTTTGGATATTAGAAGATTTGTTATAAGGTGTATCCATTAAAACTGTTGTTATTCCATTTTCAATACAATCATTACATATCCGAACAGAGTCATCAATCATAATATCAATATTATGCTCTAAACATTGCTTAGTTTTAGCGTGTTTATCATAGGCATCTGTTAAAATCAAGTTATCATAATAAATATTATTTTCATCAAGCCACTTTTTTGTCATATTATATGGTTCTGTATATTCTCCATTATTTCTTCCTGTGATAATACAAATAACATGACCATCATCATGAAGCTTATCTATATATTCTTTAGCTCCTTCAATAACACCTAATTTTTTTGCTATTCTTTCTATATTATTTTTATAAAAATTGGTTTCTTCATCTTCATTCCAATCAAACATTCCTTTTCTAATATAATCAGCATTTTTATTTATAACACCCGAATTTCTTATTTTTTTATCATGTAGCAAATATTCATTTAATAAAGTATCGTTAAAATTTGATATTACATTGTCTATATCTATTCCTATTTTCATATATAACTTCCTAACTTTTACTAATTTTAAACTATAAAAATTATACTATATAAACGTATTTTTTTCCATATGCCTATTGGAATTTAATAACAATACATATATAATATTTTTAGAAAGGGAACTTGGTTCGTAACTTGTTGTTTATTCGCTCCAAATTGATAGGAAGCTCGGAAATTAACTTCTGAGAGTAATAAATGCTAACTAGAAATAGTTAGTTTTTTTGTTATGTAAAAGAGCCCTTTTTATGTTAAATATAGAAACAAAAGAATTAAAAATAAATGATAAATTAAAAAGAAAAATTGAAATAATTGGAAGATTTACAAATACTACTCCAATTATAAATAATGGCTCAATTAAAAATGTAACAGGTACAAATGTTGCTTATGTTATGCCACATATCATTGTTATTAAGAATAATACCTATACAAGATAATGATAAGTTTAAAAGTAACAAATTAGAACTCGGAATAATCACTATTAATTTATCAAATATAAGAAATCCAGATAGAACACAGCTATATAAAAATATTTTTAAAACAAGTAAAGTACCAACTTAATACTTGTTTTTTAATATAAATATTTATACTAATTTAAATTATTATTTATATTCTTGTTATATTAATTCTTTATATTATATTATTATATTATGTGGGACAAAACTTCCATCGTGGATGGAAATATTTTCTATCCTAGACATTAAATATATATTTTTACTCATAAGAAAAGACTAGTTTATTTCAAACTAATCTTACTAATAAATTGTAATTTGTATTTATCTTTTCTTAACAGGAAATTGAATCTCTGTTAAATAATCTTCTTCATTTTCT
>CAKOQK010000048.1 GCA_934101225.1 uncultured Bacilli bacterium
CTAATTATATAGTAGATAATGCTAAAGATGGATCTATTGTACTACTACATGATCTTTATGAAACATCCGTTGATGGTACTTTACTTGCTATGGAAAAATTAGAAAAAGAAGGATATGCATTTGTAACAATTGACGAACTTGCTAAATTAAAAAATATAGAATTAAATAAAGAAAAAAGTTATTTTCAAATTATTAATTAATAATATTTAAAAAGGATATACATGAATAGATGTAATTGGTGTAATTTAAAAAATCCCTTATATATAAAATATCATGATGAAGAATGGGGCATTCTTAACCAAAGCGATAACTACCTTTATGAAATGTTAATTCTTGAATCATTTCAAGCTGGTTTATCATGGGAGTGTGTATTAAATAAAAGAGAAGCCTTCAGAAAAGCCTATGATAATTTTAATATAAATAAAGTATGTAATTATGATGATAATAAAATTGAAGAGTTAATTCAAAATAAAGATATTATTAGAAATAAACTAAAGATAAAAGCAAGCATTAATAATAGTAAAATATTTAAACAAATAGTTAAGGAATATGGAACATTCTATAATTACTTATTAACGTTTACAAAAGGTAATATTTATTATAATAGTACTGACACTAAATCTAAATTATCAGATGATATTTCTAAAGATTTAATCAAAAGAGGAATGAAATTTGTTGGTACAACTATAATATATTCTTATCTTCAAGCAGTTGGCATAATTAACTCTCATCAAGAGAATTGTTTTTTATCTCAAAATAAAACTTCACACTAACAACTAATGTGAAGTTATTTTTTCGTTATTATCATCTAAACTAAAATCTTTATTATTTTCTTCTTCATAATAATCTTCTAATGATAAATTATTTTCTTTTAAATATAAAGCAAGATCATTTCCAACATATCTTAAATGCCAAGGCTCATAATTATAACCAGTTATTTTCTCCTTATCAAAAGGATATCTCAATATAAATCCAAATTTATAGCAATTTTCTTTAATAAAATTACAAATATCTTTTTCTTTTATAAAATCATCATTTATTAAGTAATCTCCATTTTTAAAAATTGCTAAATCAACAGCTAAACCAGTTTGATGTTCAGAATAACCTGGTTTAGCCACATATTTATTAACATAGTCTAGACCTTTTTCTTTTAATGTTTCTTCATATATGATTTTTTGCTTATCATAACTTCTATAAGCACTTTCAATTTCTAAATCAATATTATTTTCCTTAGTGTAGTTAATAAATTCTAATATTTTTTCTAAAGTTTTTTCTTCCAGTATTACCTCACCAGTATATTTTGAATTATATTTAGCAAAATTACATCTATATTTTTTACTTAATTCATTTTCTTTATTAATAAGAATATCATATTTATATTTATCATATTCCTTGTCCATTATCTCTAAAGTATTTAAAACAGCTTTTGTATTAATATCAATTGTATGAGAAAAATGTTTTTTAAGTCTAGAAAAACCTCCCTTAACATTTTCATCAATATAATCGCTTAAATCTAGATCAATAAATTGAGACAAAGGATTACTTCTTACCCTTGAAAGTTCAATAACCAAACTTCCTGGAATAAGAGTTCTAACTTTTGAACAAAAAGTAGTATAAGTAGTTGGTTTAATTAACCTGTACTCTGTATTCTTTCCATAACATTTAGCAACATTTCTATTATACATAATCTCTCTAATACCATATTTTTCATTCCAATGATTTATATCATTCATTTTATCTAAATAATAGACAATACCACCACAAGCATGAAAGACAAATGAACCAATAACATCATAATTTTCTTTTAAATATTTATAATAATTAATTAAAGCTGTATTTTCTGGCTCTTCTACAAATCTATCTCTATATCTTGAAGGGCATCCTAAAGGTCCTTGTTTAAACAAATCTATATTACATAATCTACTATTAGGGTTATTACTACCATTTTCTAGAAATCTTTTTAAATATTCGCCACATTCAATATTAGCGTTTAAATCAACCCCATTTGCATTACTACTCCATGTAGATAAAACGCCATAGCATAAATTATTTTTATTAAATATCTCTTTTACACTTTCTTTAATTTTTGAATATTTATCAGGTATACATCTATAATCTATATGTTTAAACATCAGTAGTGATAACATATCTTCTTTTTCGCCAAAGTTATTAACACTAATATCATCAAAGATACTATTTAAATAATATTCTAAACAAGTTAATTGTTCTGTTAAATAATTACTTTCCTTTGGAATCAATGCTCTAATGGCACTAGTAACAATTATGGTTCCTTCTGGATTTTCAAAAGGAAAGAAATGCACTGTATATTTATTTTCATCTATGTATATTTCTTTATCACATAATTTTTTCATAAACAAAAGAACAAATACATTGGTAATTAATTCACAAGCGTGTTTACCAGCACTTAAAATTACATGCTTATTCCCATGCCCATAACTATAATGCCTTATTGGTTCTCCATAGGTAGAATATCCAATGCTTTTTTCCTCTTTTATTACATTTTTATCTAAAGAATTTAAAAATTCAATCATTTCATCATAAGTCATAATTCTAAACATATAAAATCACCTTAACAATATCTTATCATAATTTAAATTAATTAAAAATAAAAAAAACAAGCAAATGCTTGTTATAATCTAAATGGCGCCCGATGTAGGACTCGAACCTACGACCTAACGGTTAACAGCCGTGCGCTCTACCG
>CAKOQK010000049.1 GCA_934101225.1 uncultured Bacilli bacterium
TTTGATTTCTTATCCATTGACCTAAGTTTATTTTACCATTTGGATCATAAGTAGCTCCATCATTAGTTTTAAATTTTTGAAGTATTTCTAAATCGCCATATGCTTCATAATATTTTTTAGCAAGTTCATAATAAAACATCCAAGTTCGATTAATTCTTTTATAATAATTACTTAAGAAATTAAATATATCTATATTTTGAATTTCAATGTTAAATTTAACTTCAGGGATATTTCTTCTTTCAATTGTATTTCCTGTTTTGTGACTTTGTTCTTTAATTCTATCCTTAATGTTATTTTCAAGTTCATTCATATAAGTAAAATTTCCGGCTAAATCAATAATTACAGGATTATTATTTCGATTAACGGCTAAAGCTCTACCCAATTGTTCAAAGAAAACAATATCCGATGATGTTCCTCTTCCCATAATTACTCCATCAACATTTGGAGCATGAATTCCTTCATTATATTGATTTATAGCAAACATGACTCTTAATTTATCACTTACATTATTACCACTTAAATCTACATCTTGGTAAAATGCTTCTCTATTTTTCTTTCCATCAGTTCCCATCTCACTTGTTGTTCTATAAAAAACGATATTTTCTTCATCTGTTATTTGTTTAAACCATTCCATTGCTTCTTTTTTAATAGTTTCTATATCGTTTACACCTTTTTCTGAAAATGGTGGACAAAAATATATTAATTTGGAATTTGCCTTAACAGTTTCTTTTATTATTTTGTTAATGCTTGGTGCTTCTGCTATTCTTTTTTTAGCTGCTTCTAACTCTTTTTTGTTTTCTTCTTCTAGACCTAACGATTTAGTTTTATTCTCTAATTTTTTTAATATTTCTTCTAACCCAATTACACTTGTTTTATAAGTTATATTTTGGGGTAATATTCCATCAATTATGGCATCACATAAGTCATATCTACTTATTATTTTATTAGAAAATAATTCATCAGTTTTTGGATTTGCCATATCTCTTTCATATGAAGTATTTCTATCTCTTATAGTATAAGCAGTCATTCCAAATATTTTAATGTTAGAATGAGTTTCAATAAATGTTTTAGTACGAGCACCCCATATTGGTGCTCCTAAATGATGGAATTCATCTAAAATTAATAAATCACAATTAATATTCTCCATCTCTTCAAGTGATAAATTAATCAAACTTTGATAGGTTCTAAATTCAACATTAGCAAAATCTTTTTCTTTATTTAAACCGGATTCTTTAATAATGTTTTCCAAATGTTCAATTATTCCATTTGATGGAACTATATATACAACTTTTTTATTTTGATTATGATATGCTAAATTTAAAGCAAGATAACTTTTACCAGTACCTGTTGCATGAACTATCCCGACAACATCTTCGTCGCTTTGATAAGCATTATCTATTTTTCTATATGCTTCTTCATTATGTTTATATAACTCTAAACCTTTATTCATCTAAATCACTTTCCACTTTTTCTATATCTACAAAATTAGTTCCATCTATTGTTTGTTTAGTAATCATTACAAAATCATTTTTAAATATTTGACAGTTAAATTCATCTTGTTCAAATTCATATGATTCTACTTCACCATCAACATCTATTTTAAAACCAATATTATG